>JACAWG010000050.1 GCA_017160915.1 Aggregatibacter actinomycetemcomitans | reverse complement strand
ATGTCGTTAAACGGTTCAGATCAAGATCCTTGGGGCAAACCAAAGCAAAACGGACAATCGTCAGGAAGTCAGTCTTCCGATAAAAACGAAGGTCAGTCCAATTGGGATCGTTCTTCCAACTCACAAAAAAAGAACGAACAATCACCGCCTGATTTAGAAGAAATTTTCAATAATTTATTGAAAAAAATGGGCGGTAAAGGCACCAAAAATAACAATTCCAACCATGCCAATCTGCCTTCCGGCTTAGGCAAATTATTGCCGATTGCCGTGGTCGCCGGCGTGATTTTATGGGGCGCCAGCGGTTTTTATACCATCAAAGAAGCAGAACGTGGCGTAGTATTGCGTTTGGGGCAGTTCCATTCCATTGAACAACCGGGTTTAAACTGGAAACCGACCTTTATTGATCGCGTGATTCCGGTCAACGTGGAACGCGTGCAGGAATTAAAAACCCAAGGTTCCATGCTGACACAAGATGAAAACATGGTGAAAGTGGAAATGACCGTGCAATATCGCGTGCAAAATCCTGAAAAATATCTGTTCAGCGCGGTAAATGCCAACGACAGTTTAAACCAAGCCACCGACAGTGCGTTACGTTATGTGATCGGTCACATGACCATGAACGATATTTTAACGACCGGTCGTTCCGTGGTGCGTGAAAATACCTGGAAGGCGCTGAATCAAATTATCGAGCCGTATAATATGGGCTTGGAAGTGATTGATGTGAACTTCCAATCCGCCCGTCCGCCGGAAGAAGTAAAAGACGCTTTTGACGACGCCATTAAAGCCCAGGAAGACGAACAACGTTATATTCGTGAAGCGGAAGCCTATGCCCGTGAGAAAGAGCCGATCGCGCGCGGTAACGCTCAACGCATTCTGGAAGAAGCCACGGCGTATAAAGATCGTGTCGTGCTGGATGCCAGAGGGGAAGTGGAACGTTTCCAACCGCTGTTACCGGAATTTAAAGCCGCGCCGGATGTTTTCCGTGAGCGTTTGTATATTCAATCCATGGAAAAAGTAATGGCGAATACACCGAAAGTGATGCTGGACGCCGCTAACGGCAATAACCTCACCGTGCTACCGCTGGAACAGTTACTCAAAGGCAAACAAACCTATTCCGCCAATGCCAATAGTGAAGAAACCCAACAAAGTGCGGTCAGTTCTGCGCCTGTTTCCCGCAGCGAAAATCGGGCAAACACGCCGAACCGTCCATCAGAAATCGGAAATGAAAGTAGTCGTCAAGGGAGATTTAACTAATGCGTAAACTGTTATTACCTGTCATTTTAGTTATCGTCGCTATCGCCTACTCCAGTATCGTGGTGGTCACCGAAGGCACGCGCGGTATTATGTTGCGTTTCGGCAAAGTACAACGTGATGCCGACAATAAAGTCGCCATTTACACGCCGGGGCTGCATTTTAAGATTCCGTTTATTGATAATCTGAAAGTGCTTGATGCACGTATTCAAACCTTAGACGGACAAGCGGATCGTTTCGTTACCGTTGAGAAAAAAGACCTCTTGGTGGATTCCTACGTGAAATGGCGTATCAATGATTTCGGTCGTTTCTTCACCACCACCGGTAGTGGCGATTATGCACAAGCCGCCAACTTATTACGTCGTAAAGTCAATGACCGTTTGCGTTCCGAAATCGGTTCCCGCACCATTAAAGACATCGTTTCCGGGACACGCGGCGAACTCATGGCAGGCGCGAAAAAAGCCCTCAACAGCGGGCAGGACAGCACCGCCGAACTGGGGATTGAAGTGCTTGACGTGCGGATTAAACAAATTAACTTGCCGGATGAAGTGTCTTCCTCCATTTACCAACGTATGCGCGCCGAACGGGATGCGGTAGCCCGTGAACACCGTTCTCAAGGTAAAGAAAAAGCGGCATTTATCCAAGCGGATGTCGATCGTAAAGTCACCTTAATCATCGCCAATGCGGAAAAAACCGCACAGGAATTACGCGGTGACGGCGACGCGACAGCAGCCAAAATCTTTGCCGATGCCTTTGGTAAAGAACCTGAATTTTATAGCTTCATTCGTAGCCTGAAAGCCTATGAAAGCAGCTTCGCCAATTCGGACAATCTACTGATTTTAAAACCGGATAGTGACTTCTTCCGTTTTATGCAATCACCAAGCAAGTAATTGATTAACTATGAAAAGGGTATCTGCGGATACCCTTTTTTATTGTCGCTAAAATCATTTTATCGTCATCTTCACAAGGCAAAAAAATACCCCGACTTACGCCGGGGTACTCTTCTAAAAAACACTTAAATTTTTGACCGCACTTTACGATTAAGCGCGGCAAATGATTAAGCTTGCGGGTTCATGATCTCGTCGAAGGTCGCCGCTTTTTCGGTAACTTGCGCTTTAGCCAGCACCGCGTCAACAGCTTGTTCTTCTAATACGACGTTACGAATATTGTTCATTAATTCGTTATTTTTGCTGTAGTATTCAACCACATCCGCCGGTTGTTCGTAAGCGGAAGCGATGTCTTCAATCATGGCTTTAGCACGTTCTTCGTCTGCTTTTAGTTCGTTTGACGCAATAACTTGCGCTAACAACAAGCCGACCAATACGCGACGTTTCGCTTGTTCTTCAAATAACTCACGTGGTAATTGTGCCACTTGTTGTGCATTGCCGCCGAAACGTTGTGCCGCTTGTTGGCGTAATACGTCAATTTCTTGTTCAACCGCAGCACTTGGGACATCAATTTGGTTTTGTCCAACTAAACCGTCGATCACTTGGTTTTTCACACGGGTAGTCAACGCATTTTTCAATTCACGTTGCATATTTTTACGGATTTCGCTGCGTAAATCCGCTACGGATTTGGTGTTAGGACCGAATTTCGCTACGAATTCATCAGTTAATTCAGGCAATACCATAACCTCGACTTTCTTCAAGGTAATGTCGAATTTCGCCGCTTTGCCTTTTAATTTTTCGGAGTGGTATTCTTCCGGGAAGGTTACATCAATCGTGAATTTATCGCCGGCTTTGTGACCAACGATACCGTCTTCAAAGCCCGGAATCATACGACCTTGTCCCATGAATAACACGAAATCTTCCGCTTTGCCGCCTTCAAATTCTTCGCCGTCAACAGAACCGACGAAATCGATAGTAACGCGATCTTCCGCTTTTGCCGCTTCTTGCGTTTCGGACCAGGTCGCTTGTTGTTTGCGTAACACGTCAACCATTTTGTCAACGTCCGCTTCGGAAATTTCAACAACCGGTTTTTCAACTTTGATATTTTCTAAACCTTTCAATTCAACTTCAGGGTACACTTCAAAAGTTGCGCTGAATTTTAATTCTTTGCCATCTTCAAATTGTTCAACGGTGAAGCTTGGACGACCGGCTAAATTCACTTTATTTTCGATAACCGCTTGGAAGAAATGTTTTTGTAATAAATCGCCTAAAATATCTTGACGAACGGAAGCGCCGAAGCGTTTTTCAATAATTTGCGGAGGGACTTTACCTTTACGGAAACCGTCAACACGTGCGTTTTTGGCAACGCGTTTTAATTCTTCGCGTACTGCCTGATCAACGGTTTCAGCCGGAACGGTGATGGTTACACGACGCTCTAAACCTTGAGTCGTTTCAATATTTAATGACATTATGATGTTACCTCAAATTGATGCACTCGGCGAATGCTCACACCGAACACGTTATTAATATAAAATAAGACGATGAATTATAACGGGACAAAGGCTTTCCGTCGAGGAAATGCACGATAAAAGCGCATAATTGATTAAAAAATACTCGATTTATTCCGTAAAATTAACCGCGCGGATGATAGCGTTCATGTAAGCGTTTTAACCGTTCTTTTGCCACATGAGTATAAATTTGTGTCGTGGATAAATCACTGTGTCCCAGCAACATTTGCACCACGCGCAAATCCGCGCCGTGATTCACCAAATGAGTGGCGAA
>JACAWG010000049.1 GCA_017160915.1 Aggregatibacter actinomycetemcomitans | reverse complement strand
GGAACCTAAACGCTGCCAAGCGTTATCAAATGATGTCGCCAACACTAATGCGGTTCTGCCGTTGGCGTCGGTGGCAATGGCGGATTGAATCGGTGAGGAAGCGGCGCCGTTAAGATCCTGCTGTTGTTTTTGGTAAGCGGAATTTAATTCTCCCACCAATTGATTTAAGCGATCGGAGGCATAACGTTGCTTATCCGTAAAATTAGGTGTGAAAATGGTGTCATCACGTTTCATTTGCAACACGGAAACAACCAATGCGCTGGCGTGCGGCGCGTTGATTTCTTCAATCTGATAGCGGATTTTGGTGTTTTCCAAATCGTCGGCACGACCGGTATTTGCCCAGTCGGTTAATAATTTATTGCCTTCTACGGTATAGCTAATGTCTTGTTCTTTGAGCAGGCGTTCTACTTGGGTTAGGTTGTAAACGCTTTGTTTGTCGGGCGTATAAGCGATCAGCGCACGTTCGCCGTCAAATTGCGTGACGGAATTATTGATGATTGCCAATGGCAAGGATGGCGGACGGATATCTACGCCGTCGGTTCTGTTGATTTTTACTTGTGGTAATTGATATTCCGCGCTTTGTGCCGGCAGGTTCACACCGCCACTGGCTAACGGAGTGAAGTATGGTAATTCGCTGTTGGATTTTTGATAGGTATCGCCCGCTTGTTGTTTACTTTCGTTACTGGTGGAGCAGGCGCTGAGTGCGGTGACGATTGCTACGGTTAATAGCCACTTTTTCATAAATTACCCTTTTGGTTCATGATTAGGATGTTGCGTGAAAATTGCCTTTTTTCGACAGAAAAATGTGTGAAAAGTTCAGGGCCTATATGCATAGACCCTGATGAATACTGCGTTTAAAGCAAACCGGCGGCTTTTAATGCGTCTAAGACTTTTGGCTGCGCCTGTTCGCTTAATGTGGTGAGCGGAAGACGCAATACCGGTTCCGGAATCAAGCCTAATTTGTAACACGCCCATTTCACCGGAATCGGATTTGATTCGACGAACAGATTTTTGTGTAGCGGCATTAAGCGTTGGTTGATTTGTTCCGCTTCATCAAATTTACCGGTGCGGGCGAGATGACACATTTTCGCCATATCGGCTGCCGCGACGTTATTGGTGACGGAAATCACGCCTTCCGCACCCAGTTTCATGGCTTCCAAACCGGTGGCGTCATCGCCGCTTAAAATAATGAAATCTTCGCCGGCAAGTTGTTTGATTTTTTGTA
>JACAWG010000048.1 GCA_017160915.1 Aggregatibacter actinomycetemcomitans | reverse complement strand
TAGGTTTAGTTATCTGTCCAACTTTTGGGGAGCAGATCACTTTATCCCCTAAAATAAATGAGCCTTGTCATTGCAAGGCTCAATTTTTATCGTTAAGCAAACATTAAAAACGATATTTCAAGTTAGAAAAATACACCCGTCCCGCTTCCGGATAGCCCGCTTCATAATAGTAGTTTTTATCAAACAGGTTGGATACGCCGGCTTCCACGGTGAATTGTTCGGTAACATTGTAAGTGAGTTTGGCATTGGTGTTGCCGAAGCCGGAAAGTTTAACCGTCGGCGCCCGACTGCCGAAACCGTCTCTGCTATAACGTCCATGTTCCGCTTCTTGGCTGACGTAAAGGGAAAGGTTCGGCACAATTTTCCAATCCACATAAGCGAAGAATTTATGTCGCGGAATGTCACGCACAATGAAGTTCGCGTAGTTTTTATTTTTCGCGCAGGTATAGGTGTAGTTGGCGCCCAATGTCAGGTTATCCGTTGCAAAAATCGCGGCGGCAAGTTCCACGCCTTTAAACACTTCTTTGCCGTAGTTTTGATTTTGCTCTTTATTGGAAATCGTCGGATGCGCCACAAGTTCAATGGCATCACGCACTTCGGAATAGAATAACGCACCGTCCAGTCTTAACCAATCGCCGAAAGTGCGCATATAGCCCGCTTCGTAGTGGTAAGCAATTTCAGGATCTAAGAACGGATTAGGTTCTGCCCGATTTAATCGATAAGAATAGCGATCTTTCATGGTCGGGAAGCGGGTTTTCTTCGCAAAACCCAGACTGAATTCATCCTGTTCGTCGAAACTGTGAACCAATTTAATTTGATAATTAAAGGCATTTTTGTCGGCGACATCAAACGGGCAAATGCTTTGCGAACGCACGTTTGTGGTCGGGCAGCGCGCCTGATAATTTTCCGCCCGTTTGGCTTCACGGCGATCAAAACTCATGCCGGTAATCAATTTGGTTCGTTCGCCAAAGCGGTAGGTATTTTCCAACCCGAAGCTATAAGTGCGGTCTTTATCCACGGCGGTTGGTTCGTTGCTATTATGTTCACGATGAACGTCTTGTTTTAACACGGCGGAAAATTTCAAGGTGTCATTCGACGTTAAATCGCCGCCCAATTCAAAGCCTGCGCCGTAGCTATAATCGCGGTAATAACTGTTGCGGTTGCTACCGGTTTGGCGGCTGAAGCCGGCGTCATCAAAGCTGTCCAGTTCGTTTTTAAAGGTGTCGAAGAAGGCTTTGGTATTTAAATAGATGTTATGCGAATCAAATTCTGTGTGAGATAAGAAATAAATGCTGTCTTTATCCCATTGCGGCCAGCGCCAGTAGCGTTCGGAACGGGCGGTTTCGCCGGAATATAACGGCTGTTGTTTTGCACCTTTTTGGGTGGAAAGCACCAAGGCATATTCATCCGTTGCGTTTGGGGTGAATGCCACTTTCAAACTGAGTTTTTTGTCCCTCTGCACGGAATTTTCCGCCCGTCCGCCGTCATCACCGCTCGGTAAAACCTGATGATAATGACGCGAAAGTTGAAGCCCTTGTTTTTCTAAAAATGAACCGCTTAACTGCGCATAAAAATAGTCCTGTTTCGTGCCTAAATTAAAGTAGGTTTGGTTTGTGCCGGTGCTGCCGCTTCTGCCGTGGGCGAATCCGTAGCCGAGTGTGCCTTCAAAGGCTTTGGTCGGTTTTTGCGTAATAAGATTTACCGCGCCGCCCAACGTGTTGGCGCCATAAAGTACGGAACTTGCGCCTTTGGAAATATCAATGCGGGATAAGTCGAAAGTAGTGAAGCGACCGATGTCCATATTGCCGTCATAGGGCACATACGCCGGAATGCCGTCAATAAACACCGGCACGCGGTTGGCTTTAAATCCGCGCACCAACAAATTATGTTCGTTGCGTGCGCCGCTACGATCCAAAAATACGCCCGGCGTGGTTTTCGCCACCTCGGCGACATTGGTTTGATTGTTTTTCTGTAAATCAGCCTGTTCAATGCGGGTGGTGTTTAAATCCGTTGATTTATCGGCAACCACCTCAATTTGTCCAAGGGTAAAAACTTCTTCGGCGTACGCCGGTAAGCAAGCCATGGTGATGGCAGTGCAAAGCAGTGTCTTTTTCATCTTAATGTCCTTTTAAGTTAAAAGCAGAGCGCGGGGAAATGAAACGAAGTTGCAGCACGATGGTCACGGCGGCAAAAATCTTTTCATCATTATGGGGAAAATTCTCCCGTAAAGTGCGGTGGGAATTTTTGACGTTTATTTTTCCTTCGGCGAGTTCTTTTAATAGAACATCTAAATCCAGGTTTAACTGTTCGGCGATTTGCGCAAGGGAAAAATGCTCGAACGTCATGATCAAGCGATCTAAATTGCAATAACTCGGGTATTTATTGTGCAAGACCAAATCGGCAAATTGGGTATTGATCTTCGCCAATTTGTTTTTACGATTCAGAATATGCAGTAACAACGCGGCGACCAGTAATGCGGCAAAGCTGACATGAACATGGAATAACATGCCCAATTGCCAACCGTAAAAAAGCCCGATACCGCTTATCACAACGCACAACAAACTGATAATCAGCACACATAACAGCAAAAATTTGTAAATCACCTCAAATTTCATGATGTCCCCCAACAGAATGCGAGAAAAATATAACGATGCATATTTAAAAATATAGCGTCGTCATTATAAATAAAAATCGCGAAAAGTTCGTCAGTATATTTAAAAATATATAGCGTTTTAGTAAAATTCATGCCGTTTACACCGGTTGAACATGGCAAAGCGGATTTAAAATCCGTCGGATTTTATGACCGCACTTTAAGGAAATGATGATGAAAAAATGGGTTGGGTTGCTGCTTCCGCTGACATTTATCGGTAGCCTCTGGGCGCAGGAAGCGCCTTCCGTCTTTCTGGCGGGGGAGCTACCGGCAGCGCCAAAAATCGAAAAAGTCTTAAGCGCCGGCAATCCGAGCGATGTGTTATTGCTTGCCGCCGCACCGCAAAAAATGGTCGGGCTGGCGGGCTTTAATATGGCATCTAAAGGCGGCAAATTATTTCCGGCGCAACAGCAGGCGTTGCCGACCATCGGCAAAATTGCCGGGAAAGGCAGTACGCTTTCCGCCGAAAAAATTGTGGCGTTGCAACCGAATTTGATTATTGATGTGGGCAATGTGGCGCCGAATTATATCGATCAGGCGAAACGCACCTTTGCGCAAACCGGCGTGCCTTATTTATTGCTGGACGGCAGACTCGCCGAAACGCCGAAAACTTTGCGTGAACTGGGGAAATTACTCGGTGCGGAAACCTTCACCGAACCACAGGCGCAATATGCAGAGGAAACCCTTAAAAGTGCGGTGGATTTTGCCGGCGTTTTACAGCAAACCGCCTATTTGGCGCGCAGTGCCGACGGTTTGCAAACCGGGCAAAAGGGTTCTATTCATACGGAAGCCATGGAATTGGTCGGCTTGCGCAATGTAGTGGAGGGCGAACACAAAGGGTTAACGCAGGTTTCCATGGAGCAGCTTCTGCTTTGGAATCCCGACATTATTTTGACCCAATACGCCGAATTCTTTCAAACCATCAAAGACAATCCTCAATGGCAGCAATTAAGTGCGGTCAAAAATCAGCGCGTTTTTTTCATTCCCAATGTGCCTTTCGGTTGGTTGGATTCCCCGCCGGGGTTGAATCGTTTGCTCGGCGTGCGGTGGTTGCAGCATTTATTAAGCAATAAACCGATGGACGATTTTGTACCCGAAGTGCAACGGTTTTATCAGCTGTTCTATCATATTGATTTATCAAAAGCACAGGCAGTGCAGTTACTGCAACAAGGACAATAATGCAAAACCTGATTCAACGCGCGCCACGCCTTTTCTTTTTGTTACTGGTCGGCTTGTTACTCGGCAGCATTTTACTTGCCCTGAATGTGGGGAAATTTCCCATTTCGCCAAGCCAATTATGGCAAACGCTCATTTGTTCCGTGAATTCACAATGTGACATAAACTCACCGATTCACATCGTGTTATGGCAAATCCGCTCGCCACGCATTGTAGTGGCTTGTTTGGTCGGTGCGGCTTTAGCCTGTGCGGGGGCGACTTATCAGGGTATGTTCAAAAATCCATTGGTGTCACCGGATATTTTGGGTGTGTCCGCCGGCGCAGGATTCGGGGCGTCACTGGCAATTTTCTATAATTTACCGATGTTTTATATTCAGCTTTTTGCCTTTCTTGGCGGCATCGCCACGGTATTTTGCGTTTCTCTTATCGCCACCCGCAGCAAAGACCAAGACCCGATTCTCGTTCTGGTCTTATCGGGCATTGCCATCGGTTCGTTGCTCGGCGCGGGGATTTCGTTATTAAAAATTCTCGCCGATCCTTTTACCCAATTACCTTCCATCACTTTTTGGCTGTTGGGCAGTTTAACCGCCATTAGCCCGCAAGATGTACGGCAACTGGCGCCCATTTTAATCCTCGGCATGGCGCCGCTGTTTTTGCTCCGTTGGCGTTTAAATTTACTTTCTTTAGAGGAAGAAGAAGCCCGCAGCCTGGGCGTGCCAATTAAAATGACCCGTTACATTCTGATTATTTTCACCACCGTCTGCACGGCAAGTGCGGTGTCTATTACGGGCATTATCGGTTGGGTCGGCTTATTGGTGCCGCATATCGCCCGTTTACTGGTAGGCGCCAATTTTATCCTGTTGCTTCCGACATCGGTGCTTCTCGGCGCCACTTTTCTGTTATTAACGGACACCTTAGCGCGCACCATTGCCGACATTGAATTGCCCCTCGGCATTCTGACATCCGCCTGCGGCGCGCCGTTTTTCCTTTATTTATTATTGCGGGGCAGACGATGAATTTAGTGGAAACCCGTGATTTAGCTATTGGTTACGGCGATAAGATACTGGTGAACAACATCAATTTCCGTTTACAGGAAAAGCAAATTTGTTGTTTATTGGGCGCAAACGGCGCGGGCAAAAGCACTTTTCTGAAAACCCTGTTGGGCTTACAAGCCCCGTTACAAGGGGATGTGTATTGGCAGCAACGTTCTTTATCGGATTACAGCCAAGGGGAACTGGCGCGCAACATCGCGTATGTGCCGCAAGCCCATCAGCATTTGTTCCCGTTTTTGGTGCAGGATATGGTGCTGATGGGGCGTTCGGCGTATCTCAAATGGTATCAAACACCGAAAGCGGCAGATCGCGACTTGGCGCTTTCCGCCCTTGCCGGTTTACAAATCGAACATCTCGCCAAGCGTTATTATCATCAGCTCAGTGGGGGAGAGAAGCAGTTGGTGCTGATTGCCCGCGCCATTGCGCAACAGGCAACATTACTGGTCATGGACGAACCCACTGCCAGTCTGGATTTCGGCAATCAAATTCGTGTGTTGGAAAAAATTAAGCAATTACAAACGCAAAATATGGCGTTACTCATTACCACCCACAAACCGCAACAAGCGATGTATTTGGCGGAAGATATTCTGTTGCTCGATCAGGAATACGGTTTTCAACAAGGCTCAAGAGAAGCGCTGCTGACCTTGGAAAACTTGGCGAAAATCTACCGCACTTCAGAACAGCAATTACGGCAACATTTGCGTTTTTAGGAAGAAATTAGATTGATATTAAAAAATACATAAAAAAACAACCGCACTTTGATCTGCACCCCAAAAGTTGGACATCACAACCAACCAATTAAGGTGCAGATTTTTATGGGTAAACATTATTCAATCGAATTCAAACAGCACATTGTCAAGCTTGTCTTAAAAGAACATTGGGGCATTCGTGAAGTCGCACAACACTTCCATATCGCCGCCCATTCTTCCGTCGTCGTCTGGTTGCAACGCTTTGAAAAATACGGTATCAATGGGTTACATCGTCAACCTGCCACAGCGAGAAAAGTGAAAATGCCAAAGCGAAAAGAAACGCCACTTTGCGATAATCCTCAAAATATCAAAGCGCTATTAAAGCGAATTGAATATTTGGAAGCGGAGAACGCCATCTTAAAAAAGTTCAAGGAGCTGGACGAACAAAAAGCCCGACAGAAAAAAGGGACATCGTCAACGCGTTAAAAGACCGGCATTCGACACCGTTGTTATTGAAGATTATCGGGCTTGCCCGTTCGACCTTCTATTACACGCCGAAAGCCAAAGAGCACGG
>JACAWG010000047.1 GCA_017160915.1 Aggregatibacter actinomycetemcomitans | reverse complement strand
AAAGTGAAAAACGGTGAAAACGCCCTTGCATTTTATACTCGTTATTATCAGCCAATTCCGTTATTATTACGCGGTTACGGCGCCGGTAATGCAGTGACTGCCGCCGGCATTTTCGCCGATATTTTAAGAACCTTGAAACACTAAACGGAGCCCCCATGTTACGAATCTATGCGCCCGCTTCCAGTGCCAACATCAGTGTCGGTTTCGACACGCTGGGCGCGGCGATTTCGCCGATTGACGGCTCGCTGTTGGGCGATGTGGTGCAAATCGAACCTATCGCCGACGGTTTTGAACTGGAAAGTGCGGGCTATTTTGTGCGTAAATTGCCGAAAGAACCGCAAAAAAATATCGTTTATCAGGCGTATGTGTTATTTAGCGAACAGCTCAAATTACGCAATGTGAAAGTGAAGCCCTTACGCCTAACTTTAGAAAAAAATATGCCGATCGGTTCCGGTTTGGGCTCTAGCGCCTGCTCTATCGTGGCAGCACTGGTGGCGTTGAACAAATACCATAATGAGCCTTTTTCCAAAATGGAATTATTAGAAATGATGGGCGAACTGGAAGGTCGGATTTCCGGTTCCATTCATTATGATAATGTTGCACCTTGCTATTTAGGCGGTGTACAGTTTATGGTGCAATCCCTCGGCAATATTTGCCAGAAATTGCCGTTTTTTGACAGCTGGTATTGGGTGTTGGCATATCCCGGCATTGAAGTTTCCACGGCAGAAGCCCGTGCTATTTTGCCGAAAAGCTACACCCGTCAGGATGTGATTGCGCACGGTCGCCACCTTGGCGGATTTGTGCACGCTTGCCATACACAGCAGGAAAATCTGGCGGCAATGATGATGAAAGATGTCATCGCGGAACCTTATCGTGAAGCCTTGTTGCCGAACTACGCGGAAGTCAAACAGGCAACCCGCGATTTAGGCGCGTTAGCCACCGGGATTTCCGGTTCCGGACCGACAATTTTCGCTATCGCACCGGATTTAATTCATGCCACCAAGCTGGCGGCTTATTTAGAGAACTACTATTTACAAAACAATGAAGGCTTTGTACACATCTGCAAAGTCGATAATGCCGGCACCAGAGAACTGGGCTAGCCGGCAAATATAACCAAGGATAAAAAAATGAAAAAAATTCTTACCGCACTTTTTTGCAGTTGCCTCATTTCCCCGTTCGCAAACGCTGAAGCCTCGTCCGACGGTTTGCCTCCACAGGCTGCGGGTGATTATGTGTTATTGGATCCGCATCAAAACAATACGGATATCCAATTTCGTTTAAAACTGAAGGGTACACAATGGTTGGCGGACGGCTCCCAAAATGCCGGTAAAAGCTGGTCTCCTGTGTGTGAAGCCAGTGGCGAATGCAAACTGGAAACCTCTTCCAAAGCGGAAATCGAAAATTTCTTTGAACAATACCCGCAAGTATTAAGCCGAACCGATGTCAGCTGCATTCATAACATGGCGTTCGCTTTCTGCGGATTAACCTTGGATAAAAGAACCGATTATGTGATGATGGCGTTAGTGACCAATCCGCCGCAAATCATGCCATATAACCGAATTAAGTAATTTTCCTGCAACGGCGGTACAGGCTGCCGTTCGTTTTATATCACGGAATTAACCATGAATTTATACAACATCAAACACCCCGAAGAACAAGTCAATTTCGCCCAAGCGGTGCGCCAAGGATTAGGTAAAGATCAAGGCTTATTTTTCCCGCAAAACATACCGCACTTAACGAACATCGACGAACTGTTGGCATTGCCGTTGGTTGAACGCAGCCAAAAAATTCTCGGTGCGTTAATCGGTGAAGAAATCCCGCCGGCACAGCTTGAGCAAATGGTACGTAACGCTTTCACCTTCCCGGCACCGGTGGTGAAAGTGGAAGACAATATTTATGCGTTAGAATTATTCCACGGACCGACACTCGCCTTTAAAGACTTCGGCGGACGCTTCATGGCACAAGCCTTAGCCACCGTGCGCGGCGACGGCAAAATCACCATTTTAACCGCCACTTCCGGCGACACCGGCGCGGCGGTCGCCCACGCTTTCTACGGTTTAGACAATATTGAAGTGGTGATTTTATATCCGAAAGGCAAAATCAGCCCGTTACAGGAAAAACTCTTCTGCACCCTCGGCGGCAATATTCGCACCGTCGCCATCAATGCCGATTTCGACGCCTGCCAAGCCTTAGTAAAACAAGCCTTTGATGACGCCGAATTGCGTCAAGCCATCGGTTTAAACTCCGCCAACTCCATTAATATCAGCCG
>JACAWG010000046.1 GCA_017160915.1 Aggregatibacter actinomycetemcomitans | reverse complement strand
TTGGAAAGGGTGGCGACGGTGGCGTTCGGCGACCAGTTGCCGCTGTGTAAATAGCGCGGCACGGTGTCGTTTGCATTGGTGGCGGCAATAAAGCGTTTGATCGGCAAGCCAAGGGTTTTAGCGATTAAACCGGCAGTGAGGTTGCCGAAGTTGCCGCTTGGCACGGATACCACGAGATTTTCCCGTTGTTCTTTCGGTAATTGTGCCGCCGCCTCAAAGTAATAACACACTTGTGCCAATAAACGGCTGATATTAATGGAGTTGGCGGAGTTTAAACCGATGGCTTGACGCAATTCGGCGTCATCAAAGGCTTGTTTTACTAAGGCTTGGCAGGCGTCGAAATCGGCATTGATGGCGACGGTGCGAATATTGCCGCCGAGGGTGCAGAAGAGTTTTTCCTGTAACGGGCTGATTTTGCCTTTCGGATATAAAATCACCACTTCAATATTGTCTAAACCGTAGAAAGCGTGGGCGACCGCCGCGCCGGTGTCGCCGGAAGTGGCGGTTAAAATGGTGATTTTGCCGTCGCCGCGCACGGTGGCTAAGGCTTGTGCCATGAAGCGTCCGCCGAAGTCTTTAAAGGCGAGTGTCGGTCCGTGGAATAATTCTAACGCATAAATATTGTCTTCCACTTTCACCACCGGTGCCGGGAAGGTGAAAGCGTTACGTACCATTTGCTCAAGCTGTGCCGGCGGGATTTCTTCACCGATTAACGCACCGAGAATTTTTTGGCTGCGTTCAACCAACGGCAATGCCAACAGTTCGTCGATGTTCGTTAAGTGCGGTATGTTTTGCGGGAAAAATAAGCCTTGATCTTTACCTAATCCTTGGCGCACCGCTTGGGCGAAATTGACTTGTTCTTCGGGGTGTTTGATGTTGTATAAATTCATGGTTAATTCCGTGATATAAAACGAACGGCAGCCTGTACCGCCGTTGCAGGAAAATTACTTAATTCGGTTATATGGCATGATTTGCGGCGGATTGGTCACTAACGCCATCATCACATAATCGGTTCTTTTATCCAAGGTTAATCCGCAGAAAGCGAACGCCATGTTATGAATGCAGCTGACATCGGTTCGGCTTAATACTTGCGGGTATTGTTCAAAGAAATTTTCGATTTCCGCTTTGGAAGAGGTTTCCAGTTTGCATTCGCCACTGGCTTCACACACAGGAGACCAGCTTTTACCGGCATTTTGGGAGCCGTCCGCCAACCATTGTGTACCCTTCAGTTTTAAACGAAATTGGATATCCGTATTGTTTTGATGCGGATCCAATAACACATAATCACCCGCAGCCTGTGGAGGCAAACCGTCGGACGAGGCTTCAGCGTTTGCGAACGGGGAAATGAGGCAACTGCAAAAAAGTGCGGTAAGAATTTTTTTCATTTTTTTATCCTTGGTTATATTTGCCGGCTAGCCCAGTTCTCTGGTGCCGGCATTATCGACTTTGCAGATGTGTACAAAGCCTTCATTGTTTTGTAAATAGTAGTTCTCTAAATAAGCCGCCAGCTTGGTGGCATGAATTAAATCCGGTGCGATAGCGAAAATTGTCGGTCCGGAACCGGAAATCCCGGTGGCTAACGCGCCTAAATCGCGGGTTGCCTGTTTGACTTCCGCGTAGTTCGGCAACAAGGCTTCACGATAAGGTTCCGCGATGACATCTTTCATCATCATTGCCGCCAGATTTTCCTGCTGTGTATGGCAAGCGTGCACAAATCCGCCAAGGTGGCGACCGTGCGCAATCACATCCTGACGGGTGTAGCTTTTCGGCAAAATAGCACGGGCTTCTGCCGTGGAAACTTCAATGCCGGGATATGCCAACACCCAATACCAGCTGTCAAAAAACGGCAATTTCTGGCAAATATTGCCGAGGGATTGCACCATAAACTGTACACCGCCTAAATAGCAAGGTGCAACATTATCATAATGAATGGAACCGGAAATCCGACCTTCCAGTTCGCCCATCATTTCTAATAATTCCATTTTGGAAAAAGGCTCATTATGGTATTTGTTCAACGCCACCAGTGCTGCCACGATAGAGCAGGCGCT
>JACAWG010000045.1 GCA_017160915.1 Aggregatibacter actinomycetemcomitans | reverse complement strand
TTTAGTTATCTGTCCAACTTTTGGGGAGCAGATCAAAGTGCGGTTATTTTTTTCAGCGTTTTGGAGATCAAATGTTATCGAAAGCACGTTTAAATCAGCTCATTGAAATGGAAACGATTCTGAACGAATCCAATGATTTTCTTGCGGAAGCCGAGGTGTTTTTTGACAAATGGCAGGCGTTTTTACCGAAAATAGAAGCCTTGGAGCATTATTATTTTGACGGCGATTGGCGTGAGGATTATGAAGCCTATGAGCGTGGCGACATTCCGAAAGAATTACCTTGCGGCGTATTGGGGGAGGATTCGATTTTTGATGTGAGCGTCACCCAACGGGATTTGGCGGTGCGCTGGCTGAAATTAATCAGTCGGATTTTAGACAACGATAAGTAATCTGTTAGAAAAATGTTACGCTCGTTTTCAAATTACCGTAAAATGAGTACATTTATGTCGTCCCGAAGAGACTTATGTTTTCCAAAGAGAAATTCATTGCGTATGCACAGCTAATGCGTTTAGACCGCCCCATCGGCACATTATTGTTATTGTGGCCGACCTTGTGGGCGTTGTTTTTAGCGGTCAAAGGCATTCCGCAATTTTCCATTCTGTTGATTTTTGTGCTTGGCGTGGTGTTCATGCGCGCTGCCGGTTGTGTCATTAACGATTACGCTGATCGGCACATTGACGGGCAGGTCAAACGCACGGCGAATCGCCCGCTGGCGACGGGACGCGCTACGGCACGGGAAGCGAAATGGCTGTTTATTCTGCTGCTTGCCTGCTCGCTGGTGTTAGTGTTGTTCCTGAATTACTACGCCATCGCCTTATCCGTTATCGGCGCGTTGCTGACCTTGATTTATCCCTTCATGAAACGCTACACCCATTTGCCGCAACTGTTCTTAGGCATGGCGTTCGGCTGGTCGATTCCCATGGCGTACGGCGCGTCCATTGAACAATTACCGATGGAATGCTGGATTTTATTTGTCGCCAACCTCGCCTGGACGGTGGCTTACGACACTCAATACGCCATGGTGGATCGCGACGATGATTTGCGTATCGGGGTGAAATCCACCGCCATTTTATTCGCGCAATACGACAACAAAATCATCACCCTTCTACAACTCATCACCTTGGGCTTGCTTTATTGGCTGGGCGAGCTCAATCATTTCCACCTGAGCTATTTCCTTATGCTTGGTGTCGCCACCTTGTTTTTTGTGTATCAATGTCGCTTGATCAAACACCGCAAACGGGAAGATTGTTTCAAGGCATTTTTAAATAACAATTACTTTGGCATGACGGTCTTTATTGCGGTGCTGTGCGGCATCTTCGTTCATTAATTGTCCATTTAAAAGTCATTCGACAAATTCTTATAACGCAATAATTTGCTTTGGATCACAAAATACAAATTATTCTCAAACTCATCTGTTTTTTATATCGCTTCTTTTTTATAATTCTCACGCAATTTTTTAACTTCAAGGAAGCAAGATATGAAAAATAATAAACTCCTGGTGACAGCCTACAGCCTATTGCCGATAACGATCGGTTTGTCAACGGCGAATGTGGCATTTGGGGAAGATGAATTAAAAGAAATCACCGTGGAAGAAACCGCTGTTCAGCCCGGTGCTGCTCAATCTCAAACTGTTCGTAAAACCCACAAAGCTATCCAACAAGAAATGATTCGGGATGCCCGCGATTTGGTACGCTACACCACCGATGTCGGTGTGGCGGATAATGGTCGCCGCTTAAAAGGCTTTTCTATGCGTGGCGTGGAAGGAAATCGTGTCGGGATCAGTATTGACGGTGTTTCTTTACCTGATTTTGAAGAAAATTCACTTTATGCCCGTTATGGGAATTTCAACAATTCCAGATTAAGTATTGATTCGGAACTTGTCAGAAGCATTGATATTGTTAAAGGTTCTGATTCGGTGAATATGGGGAGCGGATACTTAGGCGGTGGTGTTAATTACCGCACAATGAATGTGGAAGATTTGGTCTTTCCGGGAAAATCTGTGGGTGGTTTGCTGAGAAGCGGCTACGCCAGTAAAAACAGAGAGTGGGTTAACACCGCAGGCGTTGGCGTGACTAATGAAAATGTTGATGTCGTATTAATGTACTCACATCGTCGCGGGCATGAATTTAAAAGTGCAGGTGGCGATATTACCCCTTGGGGAATAAGTTCTTGGAGTTCCGAGAAAGAGATCGCAAGACGTGCCGAAATTGGTGCCGGTCGTATCCATCCTGATCCGTCCAATCATCGGAATCACAGTTATCTAGCCAAATTAACCTGGAAAATTAATCCGCAACATAAGGTGGGTATTTCCGTTAATGGTCAACGTGGAAAACGCTACACCTGGGAATATTCTTATTCACTGGATAGAAGTTGGCGTGAAGCGGATGATTATGAAAGACGCTTTAATGGCAACCTTTTCTATGAATGGAAATTGGAGAATAACCCTGTTATTGGCTTGATTCGTACTGATTTGGATTACCAAAAAATTGAAAATGGTGCAATAAACTATAAAGGGGATTATGAAAACATCGGTTCATGGCGGGATCCCGATTATGTGAAGGGTACATTGTTTAATGTGGATAACCGCAACATGAAAACAGAATATAAGCGGGCGACATTAAGAATTGATTCTCAGCCGTTTACTTTGATTGGCGGCGAGCATTTATTGTCATTCAGAACCTATATTGCACAACGGGATTTTGAAAATATTAATGATGATAAAGTGTTAAATCCTAATGGCTCAGTGAGTAGCGGGCGTATTTATACTATCCAAAGACCGGTTAAAACGAAGCAATATGGCTTTAGTCTCAAAAATGACACTTTTTGGAATGATGTGTTCTCGTCATTTGTAGGTATCCGTTACGATCATGAAAAATTAAAACCTCAACCTTATGATAATGGCGTACCTTGTACGGAAGCCTGTTTACGGGCGGAAGAAAGAAACAAACCTCAAGATACGACTTTTGTAAATTGGAATGGTTTTATCGGACTTGATGCGCAGATTAATCCAACTTGGAAAGTTGGCTATCAATTAGGTACAGGCTATCGTGTGCCGACCGCAACGGAGATCTTTTTCACTTATGATAATCCCGCAGGTAACTGGAAAGCGAATCCTAACTTAAAAGCCGAACGTAGTATTAGCCATACCTTATATGCACAAGCCAATAATCATTTGGGTATGCTGGATGCTAATCTGTACTACACCAAATATCGCAATTTCTTGTTTGAACAAGAAACGACCGATATGTACTTCAATTCATTGTGTCCTGATTATCAAGATGGTATTTACTGCCACAAATGGAGCCCCGCACCGTTCCAACAAATGGTGAATATAGACAGAGCCCGTGTTTATGGCTTAGAAGTGAAAGGTAGTCTGAATCTGAATGAAGTGACGCCATTGCCTGAAGGATTTAAGTTATCCGGGGGTATTGGTTATGCTAAAGGTAAGTTATCTAATAACGACAGCTTATTATCGATTCAACCATTAAAATTGATCTTTGGTTTGGATTATGAAGAGCCGAATGAAAAATGGGGTATTTTCTCCCGCTTAACCTATCACAGAGGGAAAAAGGGTAGTGATGCGAAAATTACCGAACGTGACAGTCCTTGTGTGGAACGTAACTGGTACACCGACCTTTGTGAACGTTGGGAGGAAGAAGTGACACACCGAGAATATCGTTGGCTAAATAAATCCTATTGGGTCTTTGACTTATTCGGCTATTACCGTCCGACAAAAAATGTGACCTTAAGAGCAGGTGTCTATAATCTCTTTGATAAGAGATACCATACTTGGGATAGCTTACGTGGTATTAACTACCGCAGTACGATTAATACTGTCGATTATCGATATGGCAATCAAGGTCTCGAACGCTTCTACGCCCCAGGCAGAAACTATTCCGCCTCCATCGAAATCCGCTTCTAACCGAAGCTGAAATTCATCGTAAAAAACGACCGCACTTTGAGGCTTCCCTTCAAAGTGCGGTTAATTTTTTAGGTGTTTTTAAAACTAGTAGCTTGAGTTAATTAACACTTCTTCGCCGTAGCCGCCAAGGGTTGGCATCGGTTGGTAAGTGGAGTTGGCGGCGCGCATGAGGCGGATGCCGCGAACGCCGGCTTCTTTGGCGGCAAGAATGTCATCGTCGCTGTCGCCGTAGTGAATGGTGACTTTGTGTTCAATAATGCCCGGGGTTTTGTTGTATTTGGTGGTGCGATCACGTCCGCCCATGAATTCGACCGGGTGCATATTCTTGATGTTAAAGGCTTTTTGTAACACCGGGGTCACGCCGTCTTTATCCCCGGCGGTACGACCGGTGATGAAATAAATTTGGTCGCCGCGTTCTTGGTGCATGTTGATTAAATCCATTGCAATTTGTTTCGGAATGGAATATTGGTCACAACCGGCGTTCACTTCGTTCCAGAAATCCTGATTTTTCAAATAATCCTGTTTGCCCGGTGAGTATTTTTGTTGTCCGTGATAAAAACACGGGCTACTGTATAACACGGTGTCATCAATATCAAAGCTCACATTTATCGGGGCTTTGCCTTCCAGTTCTTTTTTCAATTGGTCAACGGAAATCCAGTGAATCGGTTGTTCTACCAGCATTTCGCGGGCGTTGGTGCCTTGGTGGGTGTAGGGCTCGCTTTTTGCCGCCATTGCCGGAAGGGTGGCGGCGGTTAACATGGCGATGAGGGATAATTTAACGAGGTTTTTCATGATAACTCCTGAGTGCGTTGTGAATTGACGGCAGTTATCGTACCCCTTCTATTTCGTTGTGCAACGTTATGTCATTTGGGGCAATCGTTTGCTATGTAAAACTCTGATCGCGGTCACATTTTGCGGACGTAATTGGCGGAGAAATCATCAACGATCTTTTCTCTCTTGAATTTTGCGAATTCACCACAATATAACCCACATCTTTTCTTGATAAAAAAGGACAAATTATGACAACGATTGTAAGTGTACGTCGCAATGGCAAAGTGGTTGTCGGCGGGGACGGACAGGTTTCTCTGGGCAATACGGTAATGAAAGGTAACGCGCGCAAGGTGCGTCGTTTGTATAACGGCAAAGTGTTGGCGGGATTTGCCGGCGGCACGGCGGATGCCTTTACGTTATTTGAATTATTTGAGCGCAAATTGGAAATGCACCAAGGGCATTTGCTGAAAAGTGCGGTGGAATTGGCGAAAGATTGGCGTACTGACCGCGCATTGCGTAAGTTGGAAGCCATGCTGATTGTGGCGGACGAAAAAGAAAGCCTGATTATCACCGGTATCGGTGATGTGGTGCAGCCGGAAGAAGATCAGATTCTTGCCATCGGTTCCGGCGGTAACTACGCCTTATCCGCCGCCCGTGCGTTGGTGGAAAATACCGATTTATCCGCCCGTGAAATTGTTGAGAAATCACTGAAAATTGCCGGTGAGATTTGCGTGTTCACCAACACCAATTTCACCATTGAAGAATTACCGAATTAAGAAATTATAAGGAATAAATTATGTCTGAAATGACTCCGCGCGAAATAGTATCAGAATTAGATCAACATATTATCGGGCAAAGCGAAGCCAAAAGAGCGGTGGCAATTGCATTGCGCAATCGCTGGCGCAGAATGCAGTTGCAGGAGCCGATGCGTCATGAAGTGACGCCGAAAAATATTTTAATGATTGGTCCGACCGGGGTGGGGAAAACCGAAATCGCCCGCCGCTTGGCAAAACTGGCTAACGCGCCGTTCATTAAAGTGGAAGCCACCAAATTTACCGAAGTGGGCTATGTGGGGAAAGAAGTGGATTCCATTATCCGCGATTTAACCGACAGCGCCATGAAGCTGGTGCGTCAGACGGAAATTGAAAAAAATCGCGTGAAAGCGGAAGAAGCGGCGGAAGAACGTATTTTAGACGCTTTGTTGCCGGCGGCGAAAAACCAATGGGGAGAGGTGGAAAATCGCGATGCGCAAAATAATACCCGCCAGATTTTCCGTAAAAAACTGCGTGAAGGGCAGTTAGATGATAAAGAAGTGGAAATTGATGTCGCCGGTGTGCCGATGGGCGTGGAAATTATGGCGCCTCCGGGCATGGAAGACATGACCAGCCAGCTGCAATCCATGTTCCAAAATCTGTCCAGCGGGCAAACCAAAAAGCGCAAAATGAAAATTAAGGACGCGCTAAAAACCTTAATTGACGACGAGGCGGCGAAATTGGTGAATCCGGAAGAACTGAAACAAAAAGCCATTGATGCGGTGGAACAAAACGGCATCGTGTTTATCGACGAAATCGACAAAATCTGTAAAAAAGGCGAATACAGCGGCGCGGATGTGTCCCGTGAAGGCGTGCAGCGTGACTTGCTGCCGTTGGTGGAAGGTTCTACCGTCAATACCAAGCACGGTATGGTGAAAACCGATCATATTCTGTTTATCGCCTCCGGGGCATTCCAAGTGGCTCGCCCGTCCGATTTGATCCCGGAATTACAGGGTCGTTTGCCGATTCGTGTGGAGTTATCGGCGCTTACCGCCGGTGATTTTGAGCGCATTCTAACCGAGCCGAATGCCTCTTTAACGGAGCAATACAAAGCCTTAATGGCGACGGAAGGCGTGAACATCGAATTCACCCAGGATGCCATTAAGAAAATCGCCGAGGCGGCATTCCGTGTGAATGAGAAAACCGAGAATATCGGCGCCCGCCGTTTGCATACGGTAATGGAGCGTTTGATGGATAAAATTTCCTTCAACGCCAGCGATATGGACGGGCAAACCGTGAGCATTGACGCGGCGTATGTCGGCGAAGCGCTCGGCGATGTCATCGAGAACGAAGATTTAAGCCGCTTTATTCTTTAATCTTTCTCTTTTGATTTTAGGCATGATAGTTGTATCATGCCTTTTGTTTTATAGATGGAGAGATTCATGAAAAAAATAACCTTAATTCTGACCGCACTTTTCACCGCCTTGCCAAGCTGGGCGAATATGCAAAACAACGAATTGGATTATGCCAGCACGAAAGATATTCGTGATATTAATCCGCATTTGTATAGCGGTGAAATGGCGGCGCAGAATATGGTGTTTGAGCCTTTGGTACTGAATACGGAGTTCGGTTCGCAGCCGTATTTGGCGGAAAGTTGGAGTATCTCGCCGGATGGCAAAACCTATATTTTCAAATTACGCAAAGACGTGAAATTCAGCGACGGCGAACCGTTCAATGCGCAGGCGGTGAAGCTGAATATCGATGCGGTGCTGGATAATTATACCCGCCATGCGTGGCTGGAGTTGGTGCAACAAATCGACAGCGTGCGCGTCATTGACGATTACACCATTGAACTGAAACTCAAAAACGCCTATTACCCGACCCTCACCGAACTGAGCTTAACCCGCCCGTTTCGTTTTATCTCCCCGAAATCCTTCATTGACGGCAAAACCAAAGACGGCGTGAAAGAATATGCCGGCACCGGCCCTTGGATGTTGGCGGCGCATGAAGAAAATCAATACGCCCGTTTCACCGTAAACCCGCATTATTGGGGCAAAAAGCCGCAATTAAATGCCGTGGTATGGAACGTCATGCCTGATCGTCAAGCCATGTTGGCGGCATTGGAAAACGGCGATATTCAGTTAATTTTCGGCTCTGACGGCGACATGGTGACCATGGATGCTTTCGATAAGCTGAAATCCTCCAAAACCCTTTCCACGCTGCTCAGCGAACCCACCGCCACCCGCGCCATCATTTTAAACAGCGGACGGGAAATTACCGGCGAATTGCCGGTGCGTGAAGCATTGGAACATGCCGTCAACAAACAAAGCATTGCGCAAATGGTGTTTGCCAATTCGGAAAGTGTGGCGCAGACGCTGGTGTCAAAAAACGTCCCTTACAGTGATGTGGAAGTGAAAACCTTCGATTACGATATTGTCAAAGCCCGCCAATTATTGGATTTTGCAGGCTGGAAATTGCCGGCGGGGAAATCCGTGCGTGAAAAGCAAGATAAAGTCTTGTCATTGTTGTTTTCTTATAACGTTGACAATGCGGCGGAAAAAGAAATCGCCGAACTTATTCAGGCGGATTTAAAAAATATCGGTGTGGATTTGCGCATTGTCGGCGAAGAAAAAACGGCGTATCTGGGACGGCAAAAAACCGGCGACTTTGATTTGCAGTATTCCCTTTCCTGGGGCAAACCTTACGAACCCGCGTCTTACATTTCCTCCTTCCGTAGTCCTGCGCATGCCGATTATCAGGCGCAAAAAGGGCTGAAAAACAAACCGGAGATGAACTTAATTATCGGCGAATTATTGGTTACTCCCGATGAAACGTTGCGCAAGAAACTTTATGTGAATTTATGGAAAACCCTGGCGGATCAGGCGGTCTATCTGCCATTGACTTATGCCCGCACCAAAGCGGTATTCGCCAATGAATTAAAAGGCGTGGGGTTTAATCAGTCGCAATATGAAATCCCTTTTGAGCGCATGTACTTTTCGTCCGCACAAGCCCCCGCGACCAAATAATCGGGCGGCATAAAGTGCGGTCGGTTTTTCAAAAATTTTTGTAGTTAACAGGCAAGTTGTTTACAATGAAGCCATTTTTAATCAAACAGAGTGTCATTATGAAAACACAGAAACTTTTAGCCGCCTTATTGCTCGGCTCCGTCGTGCTGACCGGTTGTTCATCAACCATCGATCCGGAAACCGGTGAACGCAAAGATGCGTTAGAAGGGTTTAACCGTAAAATGTGGGATTTCAACTATAACGTTGCCGATCCCTATGTGTTAAAACCGCTTGCCAAAGGCTGGAACGAATATGTACCAAGCCCGGTGCGCACCGGCGTGATTAATGCGGCGGATAATCTGGATGAACCGGCAAGTTTTGCCAACCGTTTGGTGCAGGGCGAATTCAAGCAAGCGCTGATTCACTTCAACCGTTTCTGGATTAATACGATTTTCGGTTTGGGCGGTTTAATCGATGTGGCAAGTTATAGCGATCCGCTGAAAAAACAGGGCGACAACCGTTTCGGTGATACCTTGGGCAGCTACGGCGTCGGCACCGGACCTTATGTGATGTTACCGTTATACGGGCCGGCGACACCGCGCCAGGACATCGGTAATCTGGCGGATACCACCTATCCGATGCTTTCCCTGCTTGGTCCTTGGGGCTTTTTGAAAGCGGGTCTGCAAGGCATTGATACGCGCGCTAAATTGCTAGACAAAGAAGCCTTGTTGGATCAGGCGCAAGACCCTTATGTGACCTTCCGCGAAGCCTATTTCCAAAATCTGGAACAGCGCATTAACGGCAATAAAGAGAAAAAAGCCGATCCCGCTTTATCGGACGATATATTGAATCAAATTGATTAACAGGAGATAGACCATGGAAATGTCAACCACGCAACGCCTGATTTTAGCCAACCAATATAAATTAATGGGCTTGCTTGACCCCGACAACGTTGCCAAATATCAACGTTTGGAAACCATTGTCAGAGGCGGCTTCGCTTTGGAATTACGCGCCTTGGACAATGATTTCACCAACATTTCGGAGCGCGAATGCCAAGCGGTGTTGGACACGTTGGAAATGTACAAAGCGCTACAAATTTCCTACAACAACTTAGAGGACAAATCCGAATTGAACGAACACCGTTTACAGTTCGTCGGTTATTGCGCCATCCGTGAGAAGAAATACCTAAGCTACCTGCGTTTCATCACCGGCGTAGAAGGGCAGTATCAAGAGTTTATGCGCTGCGAACACGGCTGCGATTCCCAAACCCCGATGTGGGACAAATATTCCCGTATGCTCGAAGTCTGGCGTTCTTGCCCGCATGAATATCATTTAAGCATGGCGGAAATTCAAAATATTCTGAATGCTTAAGCAAGTTAAAAAACACCGAAAAAATAAACCGCACTTTACTTTCATAAAGTGCGGTTGTTTTTTATGGCGAATTTCTATCAGATTACAAATAGAATTTCTCAACCACTTTCAGATTATCGTCTAATTTGTAAACCAACGGCTGACCGGTCGGGATTTCTAAATCCATAATATCCGCATCGGAAATGCCTTCAATGTGTTTTGCCAACGCACGTAAAGAGTTACCGTGAGCAACCACTAAAACGCGTTTACCGCTTAAAAGCGCCGGGGCGATTTGGTCATCCCAGAACGGAAGCACGCGCTCTAACGTAACTTTCAGGTTTTCGCCGTCCGGAATCACATCGTCCGGTAAATGGGCGTAACGACGATCATTGTGAGCGGAATTCGGATCTTTCGGGTCAAGTAACGGCGGTAATGTGTCGTAAGAACGGCGCCAGATGTGAACTTGTTCGTCACCGTATTTTTCGGCGGTGGCTTTTTTGTCCAAGCCTTGCAATTCACCGTAGTGACGTTCGTTTAAGCGCCAGTTTTTCACTTGCGGGATCCATAATTGGTGGGATTCTTCCAAGACGATGTTACAGGTTTTGATGGCACGGGTCAGAACGGAAGTGAAGGCGATGTCGAATTCAAAACCGGCGTCTAATAATTTTTTCCCTGCCGCTTTCGCTTCTTCCACACCGCGTTCGGTTAAATTCACATCACGCCAACCGGTAAATAAGTTTTTTGCATTCCATTCACTGAAGCCGTGACGAATAAAAACTAATTCCATAATAAGTCTCCTAAGATTAATTGAAAAAACTGCGTCAGTTATAGCAAAAAAACGCCTTTTTTGAAAGGAAAAACGCCGAAAATTTTTACCGCACTTTCGGCGTAAAAAGAGTGATCCGATTGATTTTTCATTGAATTTCGACGCAATAAAATTTTTACCCAAATCAGGCAACCGATTGCTTCAATTTGAATCTGTGAAATAGATCAAAATGTCGCAAATTAATCGGAAATAATCATTTCACTTTTGATGGTTTTTCGATAGGCTAGGGGAAGATTTGTACATTGACTTTAGGGAAGGAGACAGTATGTCAGTACTTTTTGATATCGCACAAAATTGGTTAAACCAAGATCCGGATGTGGAAACGCACGCAGAATTGACCGCACTTTTAAATGCTGCGAAAGGCGGTGATGCCAAGGCGCAGTCCAAACTCGCCGAGCGTTTTAACGGACGTTTACAATTCGGCACCGCCGGTTTACGTGGACGCCTGCAAGCGGGCTCCATGGGCATGAACCGCGTGTTGGTGGCGCAAGCTGCCGGCGGTTTGGCATTATTCTTAAAAGAATACGACAAACAACCTTCCATCGTAATTGGTTACGACGGACGTAAAAATTCCGACGTGTTTGCGCGTGATACCGCCGAAATCATGGCGGGCGCAGGCATTAAAGCCTATTTATTACCGCGTAAATTACCAACGCCGGTGTTGGCTTATGCCATTCAATATTTCGACACCACCGCCGGCGTGATGGTCACCGCCAGCCACAACCCGCCGGAAGATAACGGTTATAAAGTCTATTTAGGCAAAGCCAACGGCGGCGGACAAATCGTTTCCCCGGCAGATAAACAAATTGCCGCGCTTATTGATAAAGTCGCCGCAGGCAGCATTAAGGATTTACCGCGCAGCCAGGATTATGTAGTGTTAGATGACACCGTGGTGGACGCCTATATCGCCAAAACCGCTTCACTTGCCAAAGAACCGCAAACGGACATTAACTATGTTTATACCGCGATGCACGGCGTGGGTTATGAAGTATTGAGCAAAACCTTGGCAAAAGCGGGCTTGCCGCAACCGCATATCGTCGCCGAACAAGTATGGCCGGACGGCACATTCCCGACGGTCAATTTCCCGAACCCGGAAGAAAAAGGCGCCTTGGATTTGGCAATTAAGGTGGCGAAAGAAAACCACGCCGAATTTATTATCGCCAACGACCCCGACGCCGACCGTTTAGCCGTGGCGGTGCCGGATGCCGAAGGCAACTGGAAGCCGTTGCACGGCAACGTCGTGGGCTGCTTTTTAGGCTGGTATTTGGCGAAACAATATCAAGCTCAAGGCAAAAAAGGCGTATTAGCGTGCTCTCTCGTGTCTTCGCCTGCGTTGGCGGAAATTGCCAAACGCTACGGTTTTGAATCGGAAGAAACTCTCACCGGCTTCAAATATATCGGTAAAGTACAAGGCTTATTATTCGGCTTTGAAGAAGCTCTTGGCTACTTGGTTGACCCGGACAAAGTGCGCGACAAAGACGGTATTTCCGCCGCCATCGTGTTCTTGGATTTGGTACGTAATCTGAAAAAACAGGGCAAAACCTTGGCGGATTATGCCGCCGAATTCACCAACGAATTCGGTGCTTATGTGAGCGGACAAATTTCCATTCGCGTCAGCGATCTTTCCGAAATCGGTAAATTAATGACTGCACTTCGCAACAACCCGCCAAGCCAAATCGGCGGTTTCAATGTGGCACAATTTATCGACCACACCAAAACCGACCGCCAAAGCGACATTCTGGTCTTCGTACTTGAAAACGGCAGCCGTTTAATTGCCCGTCCGTCCGGCACCGAACCGAAAATCAAGTTCTACCTCGACGCCCGCGGCACCGACCCGAAAAACGCCGACCAAGTGCTCGCCGACTTCGACGCCGCCGTCCGCGCTATCCTGCGCCAAGAGGCTTATGGGAAGCAGGATTGTTAATGGTTATAAATGACGTGAGTTAGTATTAAATCAGGTATTTCTAGTTCACTTTTTTGAATAATAAAAAACATAACCGCACTTTTTAAGAGATAAGTGTAAACCTTGAAAAGTGCGGTTAATTTTCTAAATGTTTTATTAATATTAAACTTTGGATAGGCAATGGAGGGGATTTTTTCGAGATAATATCATCAAATAAATAAAATCATAGCTATAGCGAAAATTATTGATCCTAGATGATAGGATAGTGCAATAATATATCCTCTATATTCATTTTTACTCTTTTCAAACTCTTTAAAGTAATTTATGTAATCTTTTTTATGCCACCCCAGAAAAATTTCATTTATGGTATATGAAATAACCAGCACTGTTGCAACAAAAGATAAGAGTTTATTCTGATTGTCAATACTAATTCCAAATAAGTTGATAAAAAGAAATAATAAACAGGAGAAAAGAATATTTCCGGTAGTGAGCATGCAATAAAAAGCAAGTCCTATATCGGAACCATATTCCGGATTATCCATTATATTTCTGTAATGTTTTTCTCCATTTTTTAGGTTTTTATTAAAAGATGGTATAAAATTTAATATGTTTCTCAAAGGCTTTTCTATCGCATTAATACCTATAATATTGTGAAGTTTCCAGGTGAAATAAAAAATATAATTTAAAGATTTTTTCATTTTATTTATCACCTCACTATATTTTTCAGTTACCTATTTCAAAAGTGTCAATATTATCAGTGTAAAGATATTTATTGTGCCGGCACAAAGCCATTTTGTTTAGCTTTTTCTAACCAATAATTAGCTTTCTCGAGATCTTGAGAAATGTCTTTTGTTCCCTCGGAATAGAGTTGATATAGGGCATACATCGCTTCAGGGAGATTATTTTCAGCAGCTTTTAAATACCACTTAATTGCTTCTTTCTCATCTTTTTTTACGTAATAGCCGGACAGATACCAATTAGCTAGATTATTTTGAGCAAAACTTACCCCCATTTCAGCTGATTTTAAGTAATTTTCAAAAGCTTTGGCATCATCTTTCATTAGAAGAGAATTTCCCTTTGAGTATTCGTATCCAAGGTTAAAAAAAGCTATTGGAAGATTCTTTTCTATGCCTTTATTTAGCCAGTACATAGATTTTTGAATATTTCCTTGTAATTTATATATAGAATATAAATTTGTTATCGCTTCTATATTTTCCAGATTGGCTGACTTTTCTATCCAAAATAATGCTTTTTTCTCATCTTTTATTATTTCTTCCCCATAAAAAAGAACAATACCAAGATTATACATAGCGGAATTATTTCCTAGATCGGCAGCTTTTTTATAGTATTCAATGCTCTTTTGAGGATCCCTGGTAACACCTATACCGTAATCATAATAAACCCCTATATTATTTATTGCCTCTGGATCACCATCATCAGCAGCTTTATTCATCCATTCAAATGCAAGAGTATAATTTTTTTCTACACCAATTCCTCTCTCATAGGCTCGGCTTAAATCGATTTTAGCTTTAATAACACCTTTTTCAGCAGCTTCCTTTATTAATACATGGGCTTTGCCGAAATCTTTTTCAATACTATTCCTATTGTAATATTTAAGACCTAATAAATATTCACAATAAGCGTCGTTATTAACATGCTTTTCTAATTCAGAAAGAGTTGAATGCTCGGTACAGACTGATTTTTTCTCAATGTTTTCTTTGTCATTACAGGATATTATTAAAAGTGATGTTAATATAATTATGTACTTCATATTCTCTTTCTATATTTTAAATCTCTACGCTTTAATATAGGGTGTTAGATAAATACACTACAGTTTTTTTACTTTCTCAATTGCCTCTTCCATGCCTTGACCGGCAGCTTTCTTATACCAATATTGGCTTTTTGATAAGTCTTTAGGTAATAATTCCCCTTTTTCATATATTTCACCTAATAGAAATTCAGATTCGACTTCTCCATGATTTGCTGAGCTTTCTAAATGTTGCAATCCTAAGTCTATATTCTTAACTGACTTATCATTTAAATATAACCAGGATAAAGAGTATTCCACTTTTGCTTTGTTTGAAGCTGTATTTAACGAACTCTTTAATAGAGATAAAGTTTCCTCTATGTTATTTGGGGTTTCCTCATATAATAATAAAGCTAAGTAATATTTAGCATCTCCATCATTTAGCTCTGAGGCTCTTTTATACCATTTCTTGGCTTCAGAAATTAATCCTTTTTCTTCATATAATATTCCTAGATTAATTTGAGCATTAATGAAATTATTTTCTGCTGCTAATAGATACCATTTAATTGCTTTTTCAAGGTCGCCTTTTTCTTCATATAAAAATCCTAAATTAAATTGAGATTCACTACGTTGTGCAAGCTCTCCTGAATCTGCAGATTTTTTAAGCCAATATTCAGCTTTAGAATGGTCAACATGGACAAACTCACCCTTGAGATACATATATCCCAAAGTTCCTTGTGCTTTACTATTTCCGGATTCAGCAAGTTTCTTTAATTCTTGAAATTTAGACTCTGTCCAATGGGATATTAAATGCATGTTTCCATTGGAGTCTTGAGTATAGGTTTTACTTTCAACAATTAACTTTTTAGTACCGTTTTCTATATGAATATTTTCGGCGTCTTTTTTGAAATACCCTAGAAATAATGAAATGGCAATAAGTATTACTCCTATGATAAGTAAATATTTCTGCATTATTTAATCTCCTTACACTGAATAGAAGTACCTTCTGGGACTAGATGGCTGTTTATATCAGAATAAACCATTTTTATAAGAGTAAATAAAAGGTTTTAGCATTTATCTGAGCGCATATATTAGATATAGTGCGGTTGCTTTTAACGAATTTTTATATTAAAAACATGAGAAGTTGACCGCACTTTTTAATGAAATATTTATTGTGGTGGCATAAAGCCATTTTGTTTGGCTTTTTCTAACCAATAATTAGCTTTCTCGGAATCTTGCGGAATGTTTTTTGTCCCTTTGGAGTAGATTTGATATAGAGAATACATCGCTTCAGACACATGTTTTTCTGCAGCTTTTTGAAACCAACTTATAGCTAGCTTATCCTCATTACTGTTGTTTATTAATAATCTTCCAACATTGTTTTGTGCTGCACCTTCTCCTTTTTCTGCGGCTTTAAGATAAAACTGTAAGGCTTTATTTTTATCTTTTGAAAAAACCGTATTTCCTACTTCATAAATACTACCGATGACAACATTTGCACTCATTTCATCTTTTTCAATGGCCTTTTTAAGCCATGATTCCGCATTTCTTTTATCTACTTCAACTCCTTCCCCAAAGGAATATTGATAAGCTAAATTCGCCTGAGCTAAAGCATTTCCTTTTTCTGAAGCTTTTTTTGACCATTGCAGTGATTCTGAATATTGACCTAATTCTCGATAAAACACGCCTAATAATGCCATACCTTGATCATGTTCTTGTTTTGCAGATTGTGTTACCCAAAATAATGCCTTGTTTACATCTTTGGGGATTCCATAACCAGAAAAATAGAGAGAGCCTAAATTTAATTGTGCTTCAGCCGAACCGTTTTCAGCAGCTAATTGATACAATTCAATAGCACGCTTAATATTTTTCTGTGTACCAAACCCCATTAAACAATATGTACCTAAGTTATTAACAGCAGTTAATTCACCTTGCATTGCGGATTTGTATGTCCATTCAAACGCTAACTTAGGATCTTGGTTTACCCCAATACCCAATTCATATAACTGTCCTAAATTCAATTCAGCCTTGTCGAAACCTTGTTGGGCTGCCAAATTTAACCAATAAAAAGCTTTATTGGCATCTTTAGGAACGTTTATACCATCACGATACATTACACCTAGATTATATTGGGTAAAATAATCCCCTTTTTTGGCGCAATTTTCTAGTGCAGAGAAAGGAATATTTAGATTGTCACAACCTTCAATAGATATTAATTTATTGCTAAATGCTGGAAGGCTATTGCATAAAAGTAATATAAAAATAAATTTTCTCATAAAACTACCTCGTTACCTGTGATTAAAGACAAGAGTAACTTTGCGGATTACGATAAATATAACTGTAAGTGCGGTCATTTTGGCGATTGATTTCCTGTACCAGATGAAATGTGAGGTATTTATTGGTATTAACTATATTTTTTAAGAAGAAATACCTTTCAAAAAATCATTAATATCTGAAGTAGTTAAATGAGAAATAAATTCAATATCCATATTTTTATTATATCTCATGATTTGAACAAGTCCCATAGAATTAAATAAGATCATTATCCCGTCTCCTGAGTCTTTTAAGTAAGAAAAGTTATATCTATCTAAAAATACCCCTTCATCGATTAAACAAACCACGATCCCTTTATCTAAAGGAGACGAATTTTTCCAATAAACAAGATCTCCGAGCATTATATTTTCATGGGTTGCATATTTCATGAGAATACCTTATTAATTTATGAATGGTTCAACCGGTAACATTGCTGAAGTTTTTGAAGATATAATTATTGTAATCCCTCTCCCTTATAGAAAAAAGTAAGAAATATGAAATAAAAAATAATACATGATAAAATAGTCATTATTAATGTATTAATAAATAGATATAATTTTGTATAATATGTAAATCCAATTTTCTTATGATTAAGGTATAGCTGAAAAAGGAATAAAATAAATGGAATATATATGAATAAACTTAAATTATCATTAGTTTTAATCCATAAGAAATACATAAAATTATCACTAACTAAAAATGATAATAAGCTAAAGAGTATAACATATAGCAAAGTCACTAAATTATGTATTAATAAACTATTTTTCATAATCATTTTCTCCTTTTCTCTAATTTATAATATTCTTTTTCGACTTCAGTCACGAAATCTTGGCAGTTATTTACAATTACATTATAGTCATTTTTGCCAAATCTTAATTTTTCTTTAACTATTAATCCCCCGTTATCCGTTTTTTCTAAGTACTGAACTTTCTTATTTTTAACGTTCTTGACAGCTTGTTTCATTATAGTATCGTCATAATTTTTATCAGAGCATTTGTACCCAACTTGTGATCTCTCTGAGAAAGTACCTGTTGTGGTATAACTGACATTAGTACCATCGTCAAAGAAGATATGCTCATGAAAAATGCCTAAATCAAGTCCATCCCTATAATTTTTATCAACATCCGTATGTATGCCCCAAGGCATTCCTGACAATGGTCTTGTACAAAAACGCGCTAATCCAAGAGGATCAATCCATGTTTGTGTATTCGCCGCAAACTGATACAGGTTATTTCCCCCGGCTAGCCCAATAGGATCCAACTGCGTAAAGCGTCCGATATGTGGGTCGTAGTAGCGGAAGAAGTTGTAATGTAAACCGGTTTCCTCATCGGCATACTGGTTTTGTAAGCGGAACGGTTGATGGTTATCCGCCATGATGTGGTGGCTACTGTTTAGTTTCCCCCAGCCGCTATAATCCCCAAACCAACAAAGATTACCGTTTTCATCAGTCAGTTCGCGTGGTATGCCGATTTGGTCGCAGTGGAAGTAGTGCGTTTGCGTAAGATTTTGTCTGCTGTCTGTGCACACCTGTGCCAACGGTTCGTAACTTTGCGGGCTACGGTAAATATAACTGTAAGTGCGGTCATTTTGACAGCTGATTTCCTGTACCAGATGGCTACCATCCCAAACGAATTCGGTTTTTGTATGAGCTAAAAACGCGCCGTTTTCCGACCGCACTTTGGCTATCCGTCTGTTGAGCACATCGTATTGATAGTGCCATTCCTGCGCCTTTTGATTCGGTTTTTGAATGGTGACTTTTGTCAGTAAGTCTTTGGCATTGTAAGTGTAGGTTTGTATCTCACCATTCTTGTGTCTGCGTTCGCTTAAATTGCCGAAATCATCATAACGATAAGTCACGCCTTGATATTCGTTTAGCTGATTATTTAAGAGCTTATGATTTTCCTCTGTAATTAGGTTATGTGCCGGGTCAAAGGCAAAGGTTTCCTGATGAGTCATGATTAGCTGTCCCAGCTTATCATAGTAATAATCCTGATTGCCTAAGCGTAAATCCCGACTTTGGGTGAGATTGCCGGTTTCATCATATCGGTAAGTTCTCGCCACTAAGTTAGCGCCGGCATTGAATGAATGGGCTGCAGTCTGTTCGTCAAGTTTTGCCAGCTGTTCTTCCAGTCTGCCGATGGCATCCAGTTTGAACGAAGTGACAAGTTTGCCCTGTGTGCGTGAGACTTCACGGTGAAGTTTATCGCGGGTCATATCGGTGATTAAACGGTCATTGAACTTGATTGCGGATAAATGACCGCTGCCGTAATAGTGGTAGTCAATGTGTTCGCCGTTCGGGAGTCGGGTTTGCAGGCGGTTGCCGTTGGCGTCGTAGGTATAACGCATGACCTGACTGTGTCCGTCTTTATCCGATAAGTGGTGTTCAATGACTCTGCCTACATTGTCGTAAGTGAAGAGAATATCCGTATAGTCATCGGCAAGTTGGGGTAATCTGCCCATCGGGTCATAGTGATAGACGGTTTGGTGGTGTTGTCCGTTGGTTTGCTGTACCTGTTGGGCGATAATGCGTCCGAGGTCGTCCCGTTTAAATGTGGTGGTGCGCAACACCTGTTTATGATTATCCGTACCAAATTCCTGCTGACGTTCCAATTCGCCTTTTTCGTTGTGATGATAAACGGTTTTACGGTTATCAAAGCCGATTTCGGCATGGATGCGATTCATCAGGTCGTAATCGAAACGATAGGTGACGAGGTTTTCGTTGGTTAGTTGAACCAACCGCCGGGCTTTGCCATACATAAATTATTTTAATGCTAAAAAGTGCGGTGGTTTTTCCGTGCGTTTTTATTTTGAAAAACGTTTGGGAAAGTGACCGCACTTTTACAATATAGAGGATTAAGTTCTAAAGTGTTTTTGACTTAGTCATTAATATTAAACTTCGGATAAGTGATTGAAGGTATTTTCTCTATTAAATATTGTTGTAGTTTTTCCTCTCTTTCATTAATAAAACCTTCAGAAATAATCTCTGTAATGTCTTCTTGATTAAAGTAAAGCATATTCGCTGTAATGAGTCCGAACGGATATAAACAGGCGGC
>JACAWG010000044.1 GCA_017160915.1 Aggregatibacter actinomycetemcomitans | reverse complement strand
TAAAAAGGGCAAAATTACCAACTATTTTGTCTACTATGCCTTTTCCGGGCGTTTTTATTTTGAAAAACGTTCAAGAAATTGACCGCACTTTAAACTCATTATTGTTTTTTACTTTCAGCAAGCTCATTCAAACCTTTCACTAAGATGTCATATCCCTCTGGTAAATATGGTTCTTTAGGAGTCGTTTCTCCTGAATAATACCAAGCCGTACCGTCGTTGTACTGAATTGCTAGTTTCCAGATATACCCATTCCCCGAGGCTTTAAGTCCAGGTTCTGCATCATCATAGGTTGTTTTCCAATTCATTATGTGACTTTTCTCTAATAACTTATATAAAGTTTCAATATCTTGTTCTGAAAGGTCTATTTCAAATTCTTTTAGCCCTCCTAAACATAAACTAGAGGCATCTTTTTGCATTTTTTTTCGTGTAAAGTCAATAGCAAAATTATTATGCTCTTGCATATTTACAAGCTCATGAAATAGGAGTTTTGCAATATTTCTGGTAGGTTGTACTTGCTTGCTATTCTCTAAGTTATAATGAAAGCCATATAGATTTTCAAAGTCAGATACCGGTAATCTTTCTTCTATAAAATCTTTTCTTTTATAGTTATTAATATTTTCTTTAGCATTTACGTGTTTAAATATCAAAAAAGACATTAATAAGATAAAGATAAAGATAAAGATAAACCTGAGCACCTTTCTTTGATGAACCATACTTGTTTTCCTAATTGTTTATTAACAAACTGGGATAATTTTCCTATGAATCCATAACTAAAAGTATGGTAACTTATTTAAGCATTTTTATTAAAAAAACACCTAAGAAATTAACCGCACTTTAGACTTATGAACCTTAGATATTATTTTTTCTTGCTGTCAGCAAGCTCATTCAGACCTTTCACCAAGATGTCATACCCTTCCGGTAAGAGCGGATTGCCCGGGGAGGTTTCTCCTGAATAATACCATGCAGTACCATCATTGTACTGAAGTGATAAGTTCCAAATATATCCGTTCCCAGAGGCTTTAAGCCCAGGTGAAGCGTTATCATAATTTGTTTCCCAATTAGCTATATTACTTTTTTCTAATAAGCCATACAGGGTTTTAATATCTTGATCTGAAAGAGTTGTATCAAACTCCTTTCCTCCTTGTAAATGTGAGGAATCAGGGAATACTTGCATTTTCTTACGTTCAATATCGATTGCAAAACTATTTTTTGTTTGCATATCAATCAATTCATAGAACAATATTTTAGAAATATTATTTATCGGCTTTACTGTAGAACTATTTTCTAATTTAAATTTTCTAGCATATAAAGAAAAGAAGTTTGAAATTGGTAGATTTTCTCTTTCTATAATTTCTTCCTTAGAGTAATTGGCATTTCCTAATGCACAGTTTTGCTGTGTTATTAAGAGTAAAATTAATATAGATAAAACCAGATTAAGGATTTTCTTTAACACAATTCCTTCCTAACTCCACTTTTTATTTACTTATTTCGTTAATCATATTATGTAGATTTAAGTAAATACTATTTAATCCATTACTTTTTTCTAGATCTAATACTATTAGACATCATAGTATGACGCAAAGCTCTCAGCGCTAGTTTTAACTCTAGTAACTAATTTGTTGATAAGAAATAGGAGATAGTTTATATCGAGTGATCGACTTACCTTTCTTATCTGTGAGTAAGAGTTTTTTAGCTTTGAGCTTTGAATCTTTAGAAGTGATCTTATAAAAAGGAAAATATTTCCCATCATAATGAAACGAAAATAGAATATCTCTATCTAGATTTTCTGCACTTGGGAAAAGTTCATAATAAGATTTAATTTCTCCATCTTTAACAAGAATTATCTTGTCTCCTATGTCTTCGTAAAGATCATATCCCATTCCTATTTTTTCTTGAACATATGCCTTAGCTGGATTATTAAATATATGTAGAACATTATCCTCTTTTAAAAGAAGATCTTTAAAATCTACTATACACTCTTCTTTTTGAGTACAATTCTGTTCTACTAATTCATAAATACTATCCTTAATATTCATACACGCGACTAACAATATAATTATCAATAATATGCTAAATTTCCTTATCATATTCATTTAATCTTCCAAATATTTTCATATGGTAATATTCTATTCCAATCAACATTTCCTTGCTAAAAAATTAGATATCATCATTAATACAACCAATATATACATACCTGATATTATATATAACATTCCCCAGGATAATATTAAGTCAAAAATATCAATATATATATAATCACTCCAAAAGAATATTATTAGATATGTGACAAAACTAGTTAATATAGATAACCAAAGCTCGCTTTTTAACTTATTACTTAAAATAAATCTTACTAACCAAAAAACAATAGTAAAAGAAATATAAAAAGTAGGTATCCAATCATATGTAACTGGTCCAGAAGAATTTTTAAATATTAAGAAAGGGATATATGTTATTAAAAATAATATGTAAAATACAGAGTTTAATGTAACCTTTTTATTCATTTTAAATTCCTGATGACGTTCCAATTCGCTTTTTTCGTTGTAATGATAAACGGTTTTATGGTTATCAAAGCCGATTTTGGTATGGATGCGGTTCATCAGACCGTAATCGAAACGATAGGTGACGAGGTTTTCGTTGGTTAGTTGAACCAACCGCCGGGCTTTGCCATACATAAATTATTTTAATGCTAAAAAGTGCGGTGGTTTTTCCGTGCGTTTTTATTTTGAAAAACGTTTGGGAAAGTGACCGCACTTTTACAATATAGAGGATTAAGTTCTAAAGTGTTTTTGACTTAGTCATTAATATTAAACTTCGGATAAGTGATTGAAGGTATTTTCTCTATTAAATATTGTTGTAGTTTTTCCTCTCTTTCATTAATAAAACCTTCAGAAATAATCTCTGTAATGTCTTCTTGATTAAAGTAAAGCATATTCGCTGTAATGAGTCCGAACGGATATAAACAGGCGGC
>JACAWG010000043.1 GCA_017160915.1 Aggregatibacter actinomycetemcomitans | reverse complement strand
CAGATTCGGGTTCAGCGGTTCAGCCTGTTTGCGCGCCCAACTGCTTAGCAGCGGTAACCCCCAAAGGCTGGTCGGTGCTTTGCGCCAGGTGCGTTTGCCCTGTGGGTTGAACAATGCAAGCGGTTGTCCGTTCGGTTGGCAAACGGCATAGTTTGTGGTCTGCGTCCAAGTCTTTTGATTGTGGCGTAAATCTGACTTTTGGTAGCCGTCCTGCTGGGCAATCAGCTCCCAACCGTTGAATACGCTGTGGCGTTGGCTTTCCTGCTTTCCCTGTTTTTCGGTTTCCTGATAAGCAATCTGGTCGCCGTCCCACAGATAGCGGGTTTTGGTGTTTTGTTGCGGACAGGCTTTTTCAATACGTCTGCCTAAAGCGTCGTATTTATAATACCAGGTTTCCCCTTTGTCGTTGGTCAGACTTTCCAGTTGATTATTGCCGTTCCAGCGGTAGTAGGTGGTTTTATGACGGAAGCCGTCCCGGATTTCGGTTTTGCTTGTCAGGCGTCCCGCTTTGTCATATTCGTAGTGATGATTACCGATACGGTTTAAACGATTGCCGGTTTGGTATAAATCGTGATTATCAATGCGGATTTGGCTGTCCGGGTCGTCATGATAGTCATCGGTATGAATGTATTGCCGGCTGAGATAACCGTTTTGGTCATAGCCGTAATGCTCTGTTGTTTGGCTTTGACTGATAACCCGGGTGATTTGATTATTGCCGTTGACCACGAACTTAAGGTCTTCGATTTCATCATTGGCGGCAATGGTGTTTAACGCCTTGTCATATTGATAAGTGCGATTCAGTTCGGCAAAGCTCGGGCTGTGGATTCCCGCCTGTCTCAGCTCAAGACCGTCGAAGTGGGTACGCGGCTCATGTCCGGCACGTTGTCTGACCGGCAGATTCATTTCATTGAACTGCTGATTGAGGATAAAGCCGAGATTGGAAAGACGGCTGATTTCGTTGCCTTCCTCATCATAGATAAAGGTCAGCTTATGGGTAACACCGGGTTGTGGTGTCGGTCTATTTTCCGCTTCACTATCCCAATTCGGCAAACTTAACTCAACCAACTCGCCCACGTTGTTATATTGGTATAAGGTGGTAATCGGCTCACTTTGTCCGTTCGGATAAAGGGTACGCGTGACGGTTTTGTTCACCTCATCAAAAGTGCGGTGGATTTTATGGGCGTTTTGGGTTTCCTCAACCACTCTGTCATTGATGTCGTAAATGTAAGTCAGGGTGCTTTCGGTGGATTGCACTTTGGTGACTCTGCCGACATTGTCATAGGTGTAGCTGACGGCGTCATCTACGGTGTTTAATTGGGTGAGCTGCCCGTTGGCGTTATAGGTGTAACGGGTCTGATTGCCTTCGCCGTCGGTGAGGGTGTGTAACGTACCGTTTTGATGATAGGCATAGCGCCATTGATTCCCGGCAAAGTCGGTTTCCGTTTCCACCTGCCCGTCGGCATTGAACGTATAAGTGTAATGTTCGCCTTTCGGGTTAGTGACCTTATTCAGTTTCAGGCTGTCTTTGTCATAGTCATAACGCCAGCGGTTTCCCTCCCCGTCGATTTTCTCCACAAGCAGGTCAAAGGCGCCGTATTTCAGCTGCCAGACAATGCCGTTGGCATCGGTGTATTTTGTCAGGTTACCGTGACGGTCATAAACCTGAGTTTCATCACTTTGATTCGGACGATGGATACGGGTGAGTTGATGGCGCTGATTATAAGCGTAATGCCAGAACCGCCCGCCGGCACTTTGCAGCTGACTGATTTGGTCTTCGCCGTTGTAATCTAGCTGAATGCGCCGCTGTTCGGCGTCTTGGGTTTCGATTAAACGATGACGCGGGTCATAACGATAAGTCGCCTGAAGCTGTGCTTGTGCCGGGCTTTGACGGGCGTCTTTGGATAGCACGTGGGTCAAAAGACCGTATTCATTGCGGATAAAGGCGGTTTGACTGCCGTCCGGGGCGGTGAAAAGTGCGGTGGTATTTTCCTCCGTTTTGTCCTCCACGGAGGTCCACACCCGCCCAATCGGGTCTTCAATCCGGATTAAACGCTCTTCTTCGTTATAGGCATATTGCCAGGTATTACCCATCGGGTCGGTGAAGGCGGTGACCAGACCGGTTTGTTCCAGATAGGTAAAGCTGACCTGAGTGTCATCGCAGAAGGTTTGCGTGAGCAGATTACCGGAACGGTCATAGTCGAAAGTGGTGCGTGCGCCGTTTGGTGAAGTGATGGCAAGGGGCTTCATGATATGCGGGTCGAAGTCATAGACGGTGACATTGCCTTTGCCGTCACGCACCCGGGTTTGGTTCTCCAAGTATTCAAACCATACCGGATAGAAGCCGTCGGCACCGATACTGTGAATCACCCGTCCCTGTTCGTCGTAGTGATAATCCACCCAGGTCTTGTCCTTATCTTCCCAGCGGGTCAGATTGGCTTGTGCGTCGTAGGTATAGAACAGGTGATAATCAAGCAGAGCATCGGATTCCAGCAGATAGCCGTTTTCATCTTGGGTGTAAGTCACCAGTAGCTGTTGCTGATCGTTATCCACGCAGGTGATGGATTGCAGCCAGTCGCCCTGATAGTCCAGACGCAGGATAATGCCGTCGGTGTGGGAGACCGATTCCAGCCAGGAACGTTCGTTATAGTGAAACTGCACCACGTTATCGAAGGTGTCCAGCCAGGCGGAGATGAGATAGCGCCCGTCAGCTAACGGCGGATAGGTTAGGTTGGCTTCCGGTTCTTCATCCTGTCCGTCATCCGTATCAATTTCCGGCGTATCAATAAAATAGAACAGTTTGGAAATGCGTGTTTCACGGTTAAACAGCTCCAGATAATGGCGGTGGCGGATGAGGGTAGTTTGATACCAGTGTTACTTTTAAAAGCAGCTTTGGAGGTGATAAAAAGTGCGGTTATTTTTTTAAGTGTTTTTACTGGCATTGAAAACACCTAAAAAAACGACTGCACTTTTATGGATATTCTTAGTTTTTAAAGAGTAGCAGTCAGATAAAATAGCGGCACACGCTTGAAACGTGCGCCATCAGAGGTTTTTAAAGAATAGTTAGTTGATAAGATAAAAGCACGCGTCGGGAGACGCGCGCTAGCAAGGGGGGGGACGCGCCAACAGAACTATTAAATAGGAAAGATTAAGAAAACTCTTCTCCATTTGATGTAATAACTTTGCTTAACCAGTCATTAAATGTTATAAAATCGGCTTCAGCCAACCATGAATCAGGATCTATTTCAGGGAAAAATATTGCAAAATTATTATCACCACTTTGAGTTAGGTCAAAACCTCCAAACCAACCTGTAGCAGGAATATTTACAGGAATAAATAGATTAGGGTAGGGGTTTTCTCCATAATTATTGAATATTTCCTCAGAGAATGTTTTAACATTATATGGAGACATGATTTCTATTCCAGCACTGTAATCGCTCAAAAATAATTCAACTGAACCAAATTTAAGTAAGAAATCTTTGTATTGACTGGGTAAACTAAGACCGTTTTCTATCTCAAATTTTTGTAAGTCCTCATTAGAAAATTTCTCTAACGTATTGAAACTATATTCGTCATTTCCTATGACAACAGGGCTTTTAATGCTATTGTTAATCCAATTTTCTAAAGTTAGATATAAATTTTTCATTTTGAAACTCCTATAAAAGATCCCATATATGTCCCGCATTTTGACTATAAGGTAAATGTCTTCTTAATGCTGAACCCTTACCATGAATAGTACCTGTATGTGGGTTATTTACTGGTATTATATTCCACCATTCATTACTTCCGCCATTTTTTAGTGGTATAGAATGATGTGGTGTTGCTGGCTTACCATTCGATAATTTAGGCCATTTCATACCTGTTTGTTGTTCCCATTCTTTAATAATTGATTTTTGTCTCTTGGTAAAATCCTTTCTCATCGATTCAGTTAGTTTTTTAGATCTTTGCTTAACGGTGGATAATTTATCTCTAATCATTCCTTTTTGGCGATCACTAATCTTCGCTAAAGACCATTTATCCATATCATCAAAAATCTCTTCTAGCGGACATTTAGCTAATCCAAATGGATCGACCCACCCCATCGGATTATGCACATAAGCATACGGTGCTTCCCCACCCTCAAGACCAATCGGATCAGATTTCAAATAACACCCACTCTGCGGGTCATAATAGCGAAATCTATTGTAGGCAAGACCTGATTCATCATCCACATACTGCCCCGCAAACAACAGATTCGGGTTCAGCGGTTCAGCCTGTTTGCGCGCCCAACTGCTTAGCAGCGGTAACCCCCAAAGGCTGGTCGGTGCTTTGCGCCAGGTGCGTTTGCCCTGTGGGTTGAACAATGCAAGCGGTTGTCCGTTCGGTTGGCAAACGGCATAGTTTGTGGTCTGCGTCCAAGTCTTTTGATTGTGGCGTAAATCTGACTTTTGGTAGCCGTCCTGCTGGGCAATCAGCTCCCAACCGTTGAATACGCTGTGGCGTTGGCTTTCCTGCTTTCCCTGTTTTTCGGTTTCCTGATAAGCAATCTGGTCGCCGTCCCACAGATAGCGGGTTTTGGTGTTTTGTTGCGGACAGGCTTTTTCAATACGTCTGCCTAAAGCGTCGTATTTATAATACCAGGTTTCCCCTTTGTCGTTGGTCAGACTTTCCAGTTGATTATTGCCGTTCCAGCGGTAGTAGGTGGTTTTATGACGGAAGCCGTCCCGGATTTCGGTTTTGCTTGTCAGGCGTCCCGCTTTGTCATATTCGTAGTGATGATTACCGATACGGTTTAAACGATTGCCGGTTTGGTATAAATCGTGATTATCAATGCGGATTTGGCTGTCCGGGTCGTCATGATAGTCATCGGTATGAATGTATTGCCGGCTGAGATAACCGTTTTGGTCATAGCCGTAATGCTCTGTTGTTTGGCTTTGACTGATAACCCGGGTGATTTGATTATTGCCGTTGACCACGAACTTAAGGTCTTCGATTTCATCATTGGCGGCAATGGTGTTTAACGCCTTGTCATATTGATAAGTGCGATTCAGTTCGGCAAAGCTCGGGCTGTGGATTCCCGCCTGTCTCAGCTCAAGACCGTCGAAGTGGGTACGCGGCTCATGTCCGGCACGTTGTCTGACCGGCAGATTCATTTCATTGAACTGCTGATTGAGGATAAAGCCGAGATTGGAAAGACGGCTGATTTCGTTGCCTTCCTCATCATAGATAAAGGTCAGCTTATGGGTAACACCGGGTTGTGGTGTCGGTCTATTTTCCGCTTCACTATCCCAATTCGGCAAACTTAACTCAACCAACTCGCCCACGTTGTTATATTGGTATAAGGTGGTAATCGGCTCACTTTGTCCGTTCGGATAAAGGGTACGCGTGACGGTTTTGTTCACCTCATCAAAAGTGCGGTGGATTTTATGGGCGTTTTGGGTTTCCTCAACCACTCTGTCATTGATGTCGTAAATGTAAGTCAGGGTGCTTTCGGTGGATTGCACTTTGGTGACTCTGCCGACATTGTCATAGGTGTAGCTGACGGCGTCATCTACGGTGTTTAATTGGGTGAGCTGCCCGTTGGCGTTATAGGTGTAACGGGTCTGATTGCCTTCGCCGTCGGTGAGGGTGTGTAACGTACCGTTTTGATGATAGGCATAGCGCCATTGATTCCCGGCAAAGTCGGTTTCCGTTTCCACCTGCCCGTCGGCATTGAACGTATAAGTGTAATGTTCGCCTTTCGGGTTAGTGACCTTATTCAGTTTCAGGCTGTCTTTGTCATAGTCATAACGCCAGCGGTTTCCCTCCCCGTCGATTTTCTCCACAAGCAGGTCAAAGGCGCCGTATTTCAGCTGCCAGACAATGCCGTTGGCATCGGTGTATTTTGTCAGGTTACCGTGACGGTCATAAACCTGAGTTTCATCACTTTGATTCGGACGATGGATACGGGTGAGTTGATGGCGCTGATTATAAGCGTAATGCCAGAACCGCCCGCCGGCACTTTGCAGCTGACTGATTTGGTCTTCGCCGTTGTAATCTAGCTGAATGCGCCGCTGTTCGGCGTCTTGGGTTTCGATTAAACGATGACGCGGGTCATAACGATAAGTCGCCTGAAGCTGTGCTTGTGCCGGGCTTTGACGGGCGTCTTTGGATAGCACGTGGGTCAAAAGACCGTATTCATTGCGGATAAAGGCGGTTTGACTGCCGTCCGGGGCGGTGAAAAGTGCGGTGGTATTTTCCTCCGTTTTGTCCTCCACGGAGGTCCACACCCGCCCAATCGGGTCTTCAATCCGGATTAAACGCTCTTCTTCGTTATAGGCATATTGCCAGGTATTACCCATCGGGTCGGTGAAGGCGGTGACCAGACCGGTTTGTTCCAGATAGGTAAAGCTGACCTGAGTGTCATCGCAGAAGGTTTGCGTGAGCAGATTACCGGAACGGTCATAGTCGAAAGTGGTGCGTGCGCCGTTTGGTGAAGTGATGGCAAGGGGCTTCATGATATGCGGGTCGAAGTCATAGACGGTGACATTGCCTTTGCCGTCACGCACCCGGGTTTGGTTCTCCAAGTATTCAAACCATACCGGATAGAAGCCGTCGGCACCGATACTGTGAATCACCCGTCCCTGTTCGTCGTAGTGATAATCCACCCAGGTCTTGTCCTTATCTTCCCAGCGGGTCAGATTGGCTTGTGCGTCGTAGGTATAGAACAGGTGATAATCAAGCAGAGCATCGGATTCCAGCAGATAGCCGTTTTCATCTTGGGTGTAAGTCACCAGTAGCTGTTGCTGATCGTTATCCACGCAGGTGATGGATTGCAGCCAGTCGCCCTGATAGTCCAGACGCAGGATAATGCCGTCGGTGTGGGAGACCGATTCCAGCCAGGAACGTTCGTTATAGTGAAACTGCACCACGTTATCGAAGGTGTCCAGCCAGGCGGAGATGAGATAGCGCCCGTCAGCTAACGGCGGATAGGTTAGGTTGGCTTCCGGTTCTTCATCCTGTCCGTCATCCGTATCAATTTCCGGCGTATCAATAAAATAGAACAGTTTGGAAATGCGTGTTTCACGGTTAAACAG
>JACAWG010000042.1 GCA_017160915.1 Aggregatibacter actinomycetemcomitans | reverse complement strand
AAAAAACGCCTAAAAAACCAACCGCACTTTTAGACGGTATCAATCCTGAAGGCTATGAATTAGCTCATGAGGTCAGCTATACCTATACAAAGAAAACCGGTCAGCTGACAAAAACCGTCAACACCCAATATTTGCCGTACTTTGCAGAGCATATCACCGAGTTTGAATATGACGCACAACATCGCCTGATAGCAGAAATTCAGGACGGTGAACGGGTTGAAATCAGCTTAGACAAATACGGCAGACAAACGGCATTAAGTCTGCCGAACGGCAAACCGAAAGACCCGAATGACCCGGAAAGTGCGGTCAGAATTTCACAAGTTTTTAATCAATATGGTGAACTGAGCCAATTCCAAATCAACAATCACAATCCGCTTAATCTCAGTTATGACAAACTGGGCAGACAGACGCGAAGACAGAATCAAAACGGCTTTATTTTGTCTACTATGCCTAATTTATTTAAATTCATTCTAAATCTACCTTAAGATAACGGTGTCTCCGAACGCGTGCTGATAGATACTTAAAAAAGTGAGGTCAAAATTCCAAGCATTTTTTATTTAAAGAACGTTAATTAGATAAAATAACGGCAATATTTAGAGAGTTGCTACTAAGATTTAATCCTTAACTAGATGGAATGCTTATCTTTAACATTTTTGATAATCTACTTAAGAAATGGTTAATTGCAGTAGATTTGTCTTTATAGATGGTTTCTTCTGTTCTAAGCCCTCTTTCTGAATAGAATATAGACCACATATTATTGTTTTCTATAATACACAAAGACTCATCTTTTACCTCATTAATGGAATAACTCTCTTGAGGTGTGTTGTTTTCTTTTAAATATTCTTCTAGTTTATACATTTCTAATTTAAATTTTTTTAGTTATTCTAACAGTCTAAATATTCTTTCCTTAAGTGAGTTTAGTTTTTTGTTTTCTGAAAACATAATATCTTTATCATTGTCCCATATATAAAAATCAGCTAGTCCATTTTCTTTTGGTGAGTATAAAGAGTTTAATTTGTTTTTTATATTTATGATGTTCTCCTTTTCATCATAAGAAATTATAGATTTTCTTTGTTCGTAAAGGACCTTGATAATATCATCTATTCCAATAATTAAATGGCGATCAGCTTTTTCTATGATTAAAATTTCTCTAAATTCTAACATGAGGTGGTAAAGCGTGTCTAATTTATGCATAATGCTCCGTTTTAGAAAATATGTATAAGTAGAATTAGACTGTAATACTTTTTTCACTAAAAAGAAACAAGCCATTTTTTATAAAATTCTTCTTGCTCTTTATTTGAGGATGTTAAATCTTTATCTTCAAAATCAAATATTCCGACTAAATCATTAAATGTTGCTTGACAGCCAAATTTCATCTCGTATGCTTTTAGTCCAAGCCCCATTTGTCTAGTCATTCTAGATGGGTAAACGTTCTTTTTATACCCCTTGCAATATATTAATATAGCAGGGTGTTCATTTTTTAGTTTACGAAGACAGTCAAAAAAATCACTGCTGATAACTGAGATGATTTCATTAGAAAAGCTTATTTTCAAATGACAATTTCTATCATTTCTTTCTTCTAGAAATATACTTCCATCGTATAATTCATCGTCTTTAGATATTTTGAGATTTATTGTTTCTTTAAATAAGTGTGTATTATCCGTCATAGTGAGCTACCTTCTGTTTATATTTAATATACTAAAATTAGCCATTGATCCATCTTTATAGACTGGAGTCGCTCCAAGAATATCTTTAGGTGAAATTCCGCCAGGCACAGCTATTTCCAGTTCTGTTGGGTATGGTGATTTTGAACCTAAGGTAGCGTTTACATCAATACCATTCTTAGGTTTAACAGCATAAACAAATCCATCTCTGGTGCCGAATCCTGTCGCAAAAGTAGTTGCCACATCTGGTGATGTAGATGTACTAATAAAATTACTTGGTGGACTAGTATTATCTCTTGCATGTAATAACAAGTCGTCACTATTTCCTAGAGTTTTGAAGCCTTCACTAAATATAGTAGAGGGGCTTCTAGAATCTCCTCTATATGTTACTTGACCACTAGGATTAGGAATTTGACTACTAGGATTAGGAGTACACTTAGATAACCCAAACGGATCCACGAACTCCATCGGATTATGCACATAAGCATAAGGGGTTTCCCCACCATTCAATCCAATCGGGTCAGAGGCTAAATAGTTACCACTCTGCGGGTCATAATAGCGGAAGCGGTTATACGCCAATCCACTTTCATCATCCACATACTGCCCCGCAAACAGCAGATTCGGGTTCAGCGGTTCAGCCTGTTTGCGCGCCCAACTGCTTAGCAGCGGTAACCCCCAAAGGCTGGTCGGTGCTTTGCGCCAGGTGCGTTTGCCCTGTGGGTTGAACAATGCAAGCGGTTGTCCGTTCGGTTGGCAAACGGCATAGTTTGTGGTCTGCGTCCAAGTCTTTTGATTGTGGCGTAAATCTGACTTTTGGTAGCCGTCCTGCTGGGCAATCAGCTCCCAACCGTTGAATACGCTGTGGCGTTGGCTTTCCTGCTTTCCCTGTTTTTCGGTTTCCTGATAAGCAATCTGGTCGCCGTCCCACAGATAGCGGGTTTTGGTGTTTTGTTGCGGACAGGCTTTTTCAATACGTCTGCCTAAAGCGTCGTATTTATAATACCAGGTTTCCCCTTTGTCGTTGGTCAGACTTTCCAGTTGATTATTGCCGTTCCAGCGGTAGTAGGTGGTTTTATGACGGAAGCCGTCCCGGATTTCGGTTTTGCTTGTCAGGCGTCCCGCTTTGTCATATTCGTAGTGATGATTACCGATACGGTTTAAACGATTGCCGGTTTGGTATAAATCGTGATTATCAATGCGGATTTGGCTGTCCGGGTCGTCATGATAGTCATCGGTATGAATGTATTGCCGGCTGAGATAACCGTTTTGGTCATAGCCGTAATGCTCTGTTGTTTGGCTTTGACTGATAACCCGGGTGATTTGATTATTGCCGTTGACCACGAACTTAAGGTCTTCGATTTCATCATTGGCGGCAATGGTGTTTAACGCCTTGTCATATTGATAAGTGCGATTCAGTTCGGCAAAGCTCGGGCTGTGGATTCCCGCCTGTCTCAGCTCAAGACCGTCGAAGTGGGTACGCGGCTCATGTCCGGCACGTTGTCTGACCGGCAGATTCATTTCATTGAACTGCTGATTGAGGATAAAGCCGAGATTGGAAAGACGGCTGATTTCGTTGCCTTCCTCATCATAGATAAAGGTCAGCTTATGGGTAACACCGGGTTGTGGTGTCGGTCTATTTTCCGCTTCACTATCCCAATTCGGCAAACTTAACTCAACCAACTCGCCCACGTTGTTATATTGGTATAAGGTGGTAATCGGCTCACTTTGTCCGTTCGGATAAAGGGTACGCGTGACGGTTTTGTTCACCTCATCAAAAGTGCGGTGGATTTTATGGGCGTTTTGGGTTTCCTCAACCACTCTGTCATTGATGTCGTAAATGTAAGTCAGGGTGCTTTCGGTGGATTGCACTTTGGTGACTCTGCCGACATTGTCATAGGTGTAGCTGACGGCGTCATCTACGGTGTTTAATTGGGTGAGCTGCCCGTTGGCGTTATAGGTGTAACGGGTCTGATTGCCTTCGCCGTCGGTGAGGGTGTGTAACGTACCGTTTTGATGATAGGCATAGCGCCATTGATTCCCGGCAAAGTCGGTTTCCGTTTCCACCTGCCCGTCGGCATTGAACGTATAAGTGTAATGTTCGCCTTTCGGGTTAGTGACCTTATTCAGTTTCAGGCTGTCTTTGTCATAGTCATAACGCCAGCGGTTTCCCTCCCCGTCGATTTTCTCCACAAGCAGGTCAAAGGCGCCGTATTTCAGCTGCCAGACAATGCCGTTGGCATCGGTGTATTTTGTCAGGTTACCGTGACGGTCATAAACCTGAGTTTCATCACTTTGATTCGGACGATGGATACGGGTGAGTTGATGGCGCTGATTATAAGCGTAATGCCAGAACCGCCCGCCGGCACTTTGCAGCTGACTGATTTGGTCTTCGCCGTTGTAATCTAGCTGAATGCGCCGCTGTTCGGCGTCTTGGGTTTCGATTAAACGATGACGCGGGTCATAACGATAAGTCGCCTGAAGCTGTGCTTGTGCCGGGCTTTGACGGGCGTCTTTGGATAGCACGTGGGTCAAAAGACCGTATTCATTGCGGATAAAGGCGGTTTGACTGCCGTCCGGGGCGGTGAAAAGTGCGGTGGTATTTTCCTCCGTTTTGTCCTCCACGGAGGTCCACACCCGCCCAATCGGGTCTTCAATCCGGATTAAACGCTCTTCTTCGTTATAGGCATATTGCCAGGTATTACCCATCGGGTCGGTGAAGGCGGTGACCAGACCGGTTTGTTCCAGATAGGTAAAGCTGACCTGAGTGTCATCGCAGAAGGTTTGCGTGAGCAGATTACCGGAACGGTCATAGTCGAAAGTGGTGCGTGCGCCGTTTGGTGAAGTGATGGCAAGGGGCTTCATGATATGCGGGTCGAAGTCATAGACGGTGACATTGCCTTTGCCGTCACGCACCCGGGTTTGGTTCTCCAAGTATTCAAACCATACCGGATAGAAGCCGTCGGCACCGATACTGTGAATCACCCGTCCCTGTTCGTCGTAGTGATAATCCACCCAGGTCTTGTCCTTATCTTCCCAGCGGGTCAGATTGGCTTGTGCGTCGTAGGTATAGAACAGGTGATAATCAAGCAGAGCATCGGATTCCAGCAGATAGCCGTTTTCATCTTGGGTGTAAGTCACCAGTAGCTGTTGCTGATCGTTATCCACGCAGGTGATGGATTGCAGCCAGTCGCCCTGATAGTCCAGACGCAGGATAATGCCGTCGGTGTGGGAGACCGATTCCAGCCAGGAACGTTCGTTATAGTGAAACTGCACCACGTTATCGAAGGTGTCCAGCCAGGCGGAGATGAGATAGCGCCCGTCAGCTAACGGCGGATAGGTTAGGTTGGCTTCCGGTTCTTCATCCTGTCCGTCATCCGTATCAATTTCCGGCGTATCAATAAAATAGAACAGTTTGGAAATGCGTGTTTCACGGTTAAACAG
>JACAWG010000041.1 GCA_017160915.1 Aggregatibacter actinomycetemcomitans | reverse complement strand
CACTATTCCTGCCGTTCTATGACAGGTAACTGCCGCGCGTTAGCCGCATTGGCGGATGAACCGGGATTCGTTCAAATGAACGACCAAGACGCCAAAGCCCTGGGCATTAAAAACAACGACCTGGTTTGGATTGCTTCCTCACGCGGTAAAGTCATTTCCCGCGCCGATGTAAGCACCCGTACCAACAAAGGCGCGTGTTATATGACCTACCAATGGTGGATCGGTAAATGTAACGAACTCACCGCCGAACATTTGAACCCGGGTTCAAGAACACCGGAATACAAATACAGCGCTGTAAGAATCGAGAAAATCGACGATCAAGCCTGGGCGGAACACTATGTGGTCACGGAATATACCAAACTGAAAAACCGCTTAAAACAAACCGCATTAGTGGCATAAGGTTTGTTTTGATTTAACGAAAATCACAACCGCACTTTTAAGGGAGTAAAAGTGCGGTTGTTTTTTCATGTGTTTTTCAAGAAAAAATGATTCAAATCAATAATCACCTACTAAATGTAGGTGATTGTCCTGTGTTAAAAGCGTATAGTAAAAGCAACTTATTAAAAATGGAGTGTTTTTAATAAGTGAATTTGTGGATTTTTTTACGTTGTAAGACTTCTAACAAAGGATCAAAAATATGGAAAAAGTCATTACTGTCTGCCCGTATTGCGCTTCGGGTTGTAAAATCAATCTTTTGGTTGAAAACAACAAAATCGTGGGGACGGAAGCGGCAAACGGCAAAACAAACCAAGGAGAGCTCTGCTTAAAAGGTTATTACGGTTGGGATTTCGTACACGATACCCAAATTCTTACCCCTCGTCTCACACAACCTATGATTCGTTACAAGCGTGGCGAACCTTTCACACCGGTCAGTTGGGAAGAAGCGATTTCCTACTCCGCCAAACGATTACTCGACATCAAAGAAAAATACGGCAAAGAAAGCATTATGGTCACGGGTTCGTCCCGCGGACCGGGTAATGAAGTGAATTACCTCATGCAAAAATTTGTGCGTGCGGTGTTAGGTACAAACAATATTGATTGTTGTGCGCGGGTATGTCACGGACCTTCCGTCACCGGCTTGCTGAAATCCACCGGCAACGGTGCGATGTCCAATTCCATCGTGGAAATTGAGGACAGCAAGTGCATTTTGATTATCGGTTACAATCCGTCCACTTCGCATCCGATTGTCGCCCGTCGCATTAATAAAGCCAAAGCTAAGGGCGCAACGGTGATCGTTTGCGATCCGCGGAAAATCGAAACCGCCCGCATTGCGGACATTTACGCGCCTATTGAAAACGGCTGTAATGTCGCCTTTGTCAATACGTTAATGAATATCATCTTAAGTGAAAACCTACAAGATCAGGAATTTATCGACAAACACACGGAAGGTTTCGATACATTCTATGACATTGTAAAAAATTATACGCCGGAAGCGACCGAACACATCACCGGTATCACGCCTGACATGATGCGGAAAATCGCCCGCACTTATGCGACTGCCGAAACGGCGACAATTCTTTGGGGAATGGGGGTTTGTCAGTTCCGCCAAGGGGTGGAAACCGTACAGGCGCTGGCGAGCCTGGCAATGATTACCGGCAATCTCGGTAAACCGAACGTGGGGGTCGGACCGGTGCGCGGACAAAATAACGTACAGGGCGCCTGCGACATGGGGGCGCTGTTCAATACCATGCCGGGTTATCAACGGTTGGACGATCCTGTCGCCATGGCAAAATTTGCTAAAGCCTGGGGCGTTGAGGAACTCAGTACCAAACCGGGTGTGCCATTAACGGAAATTCCGCAGGAAATCAAAAACGGCAAACTCAAAGCCTTTTATATTATGGGGGAAGACACGCTGCAAACCGAACCGGATTTAAATGCGGTGAAAGAAGCGTTTAAACATCTTGAGTTTGTAATTGTGCAGGATATTTTCATGACCCAAACTGCCGCCGAAGCGGATGTCATTTTGCCGGCGACGTCTTGTGCCGAGCACGAAGGTGTTTACAGTGCCGCCGACCGCGGTTTCCAACGCTTCTATAAAGCTATCGAACCGGAAGGTAACGTCAAAGACGACTGGGAAATTATCAGTCTCATGGCGACAGCAATGGGCTATCCGATGCATTACAACAATACCAAAGAAATTTGGGATGAATTGCGTTCACTGTGCCCGCTTTATAAGGGCGCGACTTATGAAAAAATGGAAGGCTTGGGTTACATTCCATGGCCTTGCCGGGATGAAGATGAGTCAGATCAAGGTACGCCTTATCTCTATTCCGGCGGTATTTTTGACCGACCAAGCGGCAAAGGTGCGCTGTTTGCCTGTGAATGGCAACCGCCATTGGAAGATCTTTCCGAAGAATTCCCGTTAGTACTTTCCACCGTGCGCGAAGTGGGACACTATTCCTGCCGTTCTATGACAGGTAACTGCCGCGCGTTAGCCGCATTGGCGGATGAACCGGGATTCGTTCAAATGAACGACCAAGACGCCAAAGCCCTGGGCATTAAAAACAACGACCTGGTTTGGATTGCTTCCTCACGCGGTAAAGTCATTTCCCGCGCCGATGTAAGCACCCGTACCAACAAAGGCGCGTGTTATATGACCTACCAATGGTGGATCGGTAAATGTAACGAACTCACCGCCGAACATTTGAACCCGGGTTCAAGAACACCGGAATACAAATACAGCGC
>JACAWG010000040.1 GCA_017160915.1 Aggregatibacter actinomycetemcomitans | reverse complement strand
TTCGCCACTCATTTGGTGAATCACGGCGCGGATTTGCGCGTGGTGCAAATGTTGCTGGGACACAGTGATTTATCCACGACACAAATTTATACTCATGTGGCAAAAGAACGGTTAAAACGCTTACATGAACGCTATCATCCGCGCGGTTAATTTTACGGAATAAATCGAGTATTTTTTAATCAATTATGCGCTTTTATCGTGCATTTCCTCGACGGAAAGCCTTTGTCCCGTTATAATTCATCGTCTTATTTTATATTAATAACGTGTTCGGTGTGAGCATTCGCCGAGTGCATCAATTTGAGGTAACATCATAATGTCATTAAATATTGAAACGACTCAAGGTTTAGAGCGTCGTGTAACCATCACCGTTCCGGCTGAAACCGTTGATCAGGCAGTACGCGAAGAATTAAAACGCGTTGCCAAAAACGCACGTGTTGACGGTTTCCGTAAAGGTAAAGTCCCTCCGCAAATTATTGAAAAACGCTTCGGCGCTTCCGTTCGTCAAGATATTTTAGGCGATTTATTACAAAAACATTTCTTCCAAGCGGTTATCGAAAATAAAGTGAATTTAGCCGGTCGTCCAAGCTTCACCGTTGAACAATTTGAAGATGGCAAAGAATTAAAATTCAGCGCAACTTTTGAAGTGTACCCTGAAGTTGAATTGAAAGGTTTAGAAAATATCAAAGTTGAAAAACCGGTTGTTGAAATTTCCGAAGCGGACGTTGACAAAATGGTTGACGTGTTACGCAAACAACAAGCGACCTGGTCCGAAACGCAAGAAGCGGCAAAAGCGGAAGATCGCGTTACTATCGATTTCGTCGGTTCTGTTGACGGCGAAGAATTTGAAGGCGGCAAAGCGGAAGATTTCGTGTTATTCATGGGACAAGGTCGTATGATTCCGGGCTTTGAAGACGGTATCGTTGGTCACAAAGCCGGCGATAAATTCACGATTGATGTAACCTTCCCGGAAGAATACCACTCCGAAAAATTAAAAGGCAAAGCGGCGAAATTCGACATTACCTTGAAGAAAGTCGAGGTTATGGTATTGCCTGAATTAACTGATGAATTCGTAGCGAAATTCGGTCCTAACACCAAATCCGTAGCGGATTTACGCAGCGAAATCCGTAAAAATATGCAACGTGAATTGAAAAATGCGTTGACTACCCGTGTGAAAAACCAAGTGATCGACGGTTTAGTTGGACAAAACCAAATTGATGTCCCAAGTGCTGCGGTTGAACAAGAAATTGACGTATTACGCCAACAAGCGGCACAACGTTTCGGCGGCAATGCACAACAAGTGACACAATTACCACGTGAGTTATTTGAAGAACAAGCAAAACGTCGCGTATTAGTTGGCTTATTGTTAGCACAGATTATCGCGTCAAACGAACTAAAAGCAGACGAAGCGCGTGCTAAAGCCATGATTGAAGACATTGCTTCCGCTTACGAACAACCGGCGGATGTGGTTGAATACTACAGTAAAAATAACGAATTAATGAACAATATTCGTAACGTCGTATTGGAAGAACAAGCCGTTGACGCGGTACTGGCTAAAGCGCAAGTTACCGAAAAAGCGGCAACCTTCGACGAGATCATGAACCCGCAAGATTAATCATTTGCCGTGCTTAATCATTTTTCGTAAAAAGTGCGGTCAGAAATTTAAGTGTTTTTTTTAATAATACCCCAGCGCAAGTCGGGGTATTTTTTTGCCTTGGGAAGATGACGATAGAATGATTTTAATGGCAACAAAAAAGGGTATCCGCAGATACCCTTTTCATGTTTAATCAATTACTTGCTTGGTGATTGCATAAAACGGAAGAAGTCACTATCCGGTTTTAAAATCAGTAGATTGTCCGAATTGGCGAAGCTGCTTTCATAGGCTTTCAGGCTACGAATGAAGCTATAAAATTCAGGTTCTTTACCAAAGGCATCGGCAAAGATTTTGGCTGCTGTCGCGTCGCCGTCACCGCGTAATTCCTGTGCGGTTTTTTCCGCATTGGCGATGATTAAGGTGACTTTACGATCGACATCCGCTTGGATAAATGCCGCTTTTTCTTTACCTTGAGAACGGTGTTCACGGGCTACCGCATCCCGTTCGGCGCGCATACGTTGGTAAATGGAGGAAGACACTTCATCCGGCAAGTTAATTTGTTTAATCCGCACGTCAAGCACTTCAATCCCCAGTTCGGCGGTGCTGTCCTGCCCGCTGTTGAGGGCTTTTTTCGCGCCTGCCATGAGTTCGCCGCGTGTCCCGGAAACGATGTCTTTAATGGTGCGGGAACCGATTTCGGAACGCAAACGGTCATTGACTTTACGACGTAATAAGTTGGCGGCTTGTGCATAATCGCCACTACCGGTGGTGGTGAAGAAACGACCGAAATCATTGATACGCCATTTCACGTAGGAATCCACCAAGAGGTCTTTTTTCTCAACGGTAACGAAACGATCCGCTTGTCCGTCTAAGGTTTGAATACGTGCATCAAGCACTTTCAGATTATCAATAAACGGAATCTTAAAATGCAGCCCCGGCGTGTAAATGGCGACTTTATTGTCGGCATCACGTTGTACTTTGCCGAAACGCAACATAATACCGCGCGTGCCTTCGGTGACCACCACGATACTGGAGTAGGCGATAGCGACGATAACTAAAATGACAGGTAATAACAGTTTACGCATTAGTTAAATCTCCCTTGACGACTACTTTCATTTCCGATTTCTGATGGACGGTTCGGCGTGTTTGCCCGATTTTCGCTGCGGGAAACAGGCGCAGAACTGACCGCACTTTGTTGGGTTTCTTCACTATTGGCATTGGCGGAATAGGTTTGTTTGCCTTTGAGTAACTGTTCCAGCGGTAGCACGGTGAGGTTATTGCCGTTAGCGGCGTCCAGCATCACTTTCGGTGTATTCGCCATTACTTTTTCCATGGATTGAATATACAAACGCTCACGGAAAACATCCGGCGCGGCTTTAAATTCCGGTAACAGCGGTTGGAAACGTTCCACTTCCCCTCTGGCATCCAGCACGACACGATCTTTATACGCCGTGGCTTCTTCCAGAATGCGTTGAGCGTTACCGCGCGCGATCGGCTCTTTCTCACGGGCATAGGCTTCCGCTTCACGAATATAACGTTGTTCGTCTTCCTGGGCTTTAATGGCGTCGTCAAAAGCGTCTTTTACTTCTTCCGGCGGACGGGCGGATTGGAAGTTCACATCAATCACTTCCAAGCCCATATTATACGGCTCGATAATTTGATTCAGCGCCTTCCAGGTATTTTCACGCACCACGGAACGACCGGTCGTTAAAATATCGTTCATGGTCATGTGACCGATCACATAACGTAACGCACTGTCGGTGGCTTGGTTTAAACTGTCGTTGGCATTTACCGCGCTGAACAGATATTTTTCAGGATTTTGCACGCGATATTGCACGGTCATTTCCACTTTCACCATGTTTTCATCTTGTGTCAGCATGGAACCTTGGGTTTTTAATTCCTGCACGCGTTCCACGTTGACCGGAATCACGCGATCAATAAAGGTCGGTTTCCAGTTTAAACCCGGTTGTTCAATGGAATGGAACTGCCCCAAACGCAATACTACGCCACGTTCTGCTTCTTTGATGGTATAAAAACCGCTGGCGCCCCATAAAATCACGCCGGCGACCACGGCAATCGGCAATAATTTGCCTAAGCCGGAAGGCAGATTGGCATGGTTGGAATTGTTATTTTTGGTGCCTTTACCGCCCATTTTTTTCAATAAATTATTGAAAATTTCTTCTAAATCAGGCGGTGATTGTTCGTTCTTTTTTTGTGAGTTGGAAGAACGATCCCAATTGGACTGACCTTCGTTTTTATCGGAAGACTGACTTCCTGACGATTGTCCGTTTTGCTTTGGTTTGCCCCAAGGATCTTGATCTGAACCGTTTAACGACAT
>JACAWG010000039.1 GCA_017160915.1 Aggregatibacter actinomycetemcomitans | reverse complement strand
CCGTGCTCTTTGGCTTTCGGCGTGTAATAGAAGGTCGAACGGGCAAGCCCGATAATCTTCAATAACAACGGTGTCGAATGCCGGTCTTTTAACGCGTTGACGATGTCCCTTTTTTCTGTCGGGCTTTTTGTTCGTCCAGCTCCTTGAACTTTTTTAAGATGGCGTTCTCCGCTTCCAAATATTCAATTCGCTTTAATAGCGCTTTGATATTTTGAGGATTATCGCAAAGTGGCGTTTCTTTTCGCTTTGGCATTTTCACTTTTCTCGCTGTGGCAGGTTGACGATGTAACCCATTGATACCGTATTTTTCAAAGCGTTGCAACCAGACGACGACGGAAGAATGGGCGGCGATATGGAAGTGTTGTGCGACTTCACGAATGCCCCAATGTTCTTTTAAGACAAGCTTGACAATGTGCTGTTTGAATTCGATTGAATAATGTTTACCCATAAAAATCTGCACCTTAATTGGTTGGTTGTGATGTCCAACTTTTGGGGTGCAGATCACTTTCACTCAAAAAGTGCGGTCGATTTACAAGGTGTTTTTACCGGCTACACATCATACGTGGTTGAAGCCGTATTGCCGCCGCGTCCCGTCCAGTTGGTGTGGAAGAACTCGCCGCGCGGTTTGTCGGTGCGTTCATAAGTGTGCGCGCCGAAATAGTCGCGTTGTGCTTGCAATAGGTTTGCCGGTAAACGGGCGGAGGTGTAGCCGTCTAAGAAGGTAATCGCAGACGCCATACACGGCATTGGGATACCCACTTCGATGGACTTCGCCACCACTTTGCGCCAGTCGCTCATGGCGTTTTCTAAAATGCCTTTGAAGTAGCTGTCGGAGCCTAAGAAAATCAAATCCGGGTTGGCTTCATAGGCATCACGAATGTTGCCTAAGAAACGGCTGCGGATAATACAACCCTCGCGCCATAATAAGGCTGTGTTGCCATAGTTGATGTTCCAGTTGAAGTTTTCTGAAGCCTCACGAATCAACATAAAGCCTTGTGCGTAAGAAATGATTTTTGAAGCCAATAATGCTTTGCGCACCGCTTCAATCCATACTTTTTTATCGCCTTCCACTTTACCGATGGTTTTGTTGAACAACTTGCTTGCAGCAACACGTTGATCTTTAAAGGCAGACACGCAACGGGCGAACACGGATTCGGTGATTAAGGTCAACGGAATACCGAAGTCTAACGCATTGATACCCGTCCATTTGCCGGTTCCTTTTTGCCCTGCGGTGTCTAAAATTTTATCCACCAAACGCGCACCGTCCGCATCTTTGTAGCCCAAAATGTTGGCGGTGATGTCGATTAAGTAGCTGTCTAATTCGGTATTGCGCCATTCGTTGAAAGTCGCTTGCAATTCGTCGTCGGACAAGCCCACGCCTTCTTTTAAGAATTGGTACGCTTCGCAGATAAGTTGCATATCGCCGTATTCGATGCCGTTATGCACCATTTTTACGAAATGACCTGCGCCGTCTTTGCCCACCCAATCACAGCAAGGCTCGCCCTGTTCGGTTTTGGCGGAAATGGCTTGCAACACAGGCTTGACGAATTGCCACGCTTCTTCGTTACCGCCCGGCATGATGGAAGGTCCGTGACGCGCACCTTCTTCACCGCCGGACACGCCGGTGCCGATGAAACGAATGCCTTTTTCACGCAATGCCGCCACGCGACGGTTAGTGTCCGGATAGTTGGAGTTACCGCCGTCGATGATAATGTCGCCGGCTTCCAAGTGCGGTAATAATGCCTCAATAAAGTGATCCACCACCTCGCCCGCACGCACCATTAACATCACTTTGCGCGGTTTTTCCAATTTGTTCGCTAAATCTTCCAAGGAATACGCGCCGATAATGTTCGTGCCTTTTGCCGCGCCTTCCAAAAACTCGTCCACTTTAGAAGTAGTACGGTTATACGCCACCACTTTAAACCCGTGGTCATTCATATTTAAAATGAGGTTCTGCCCCATCACGGCTAAGCCGATAACACCGATGTCGCCTTTTACTGACATGTTTTTCTCCTATTGGTAGGGTGCAACTTGTTGCACCGATTTTAAATATTTTGGTGCAACAAGTTGCACCCTACATGACGACGCACAAAAAGTGCGGTCGTTTTTTCAATTGTTTTTTACTTATGCTGGCGCGCGTCTCCCGACGCGTGCCCTATAAATTTAGTGAGTCATCAGCACGCGTCGGGAGACGCGCGCCAGCAAGGGTAGCAAAAGAGGACTCACTTAGTCTGTTTATTTAACTTAAACTTATTTAGATCTTCTCTTATAGACTTAAAGTTTAATAATAATATTTCTGGAAAACCAACTGATATAACCATAATAAACCACCCTGCAATATTTGATGGCAATGGAAAATACTTAGCTAGAATATAAATCATAAAGGAACACCAAATTAAAAATAAACAAGTTAACCCCCCGACTTTACATTTCCAATGATTTAGCTTTTTTTCTCCTTTTGGCGTTATGCGAGCTTTAATGTCAACCAATTCTTTCTGGTATAGATTAAAAAACACAAAAAAATTATGTTCAATATCTACATTTATTAATTTTTTTATATCCTTATATGGGATTCCTCTAAAATACGGAAATATGCTGCATGTTAGAGATTGAATTAATTTAGATTCATTATCTAATTTTCTAATTTCTTCTTTCGAAAGATATTTTTTGAATAATTCAAGTCTTTTAATAGCATTATTTTGTATAAAACTTGAACTAGCTTTGAAAAATCCATAAATACTACCTAATGCAGTTATTATAGTTGGAATTAGATCTTTATAATCTTGTATAACCTTAAGAAATTCCATCCGTCTTCTCCCCTACGATGGCGCACGTTTCCCAACGTGTGCCTTTAGTTACAAGCATAGGCTATGAAGCGTGCGCTATCCAAATCTAAAGTGCGGTCATTTTTTCAATTGTTTTTTATTTACGTTGGCACGCGTCAGGAGACGCGCGCTATCAAGTAAGATTTCCATCAAATTTCCCGAATCAGCGAGTTGCCCTGCTCAAGGGTATCCAGCCACTGCCATTGCTCGGTGCCGATTAATTTTCCCTCATTTTCAGAAAACGTGGTGCAGCAACGACCTAAACGATTTTCTAACGCTTGATTTAAATGCTGTTAAGTAAACTCAATTTGCGTTTCGCTTATCCATTTCCCAATTAAAAAGCCTTTTAAAATTTCACCGCCGTGATATTCAGCCCAAATCATTTCGCCTTGTTGGTGATAATGAAATTGCGTTTGGCTGCTCACTTCGCCGTTTGCCGTGTTTTCAACCGCAACAAATTTTTTATTATCTAAATTTAACATCAAAGCAGCTTCGCCGCATCTTTATCCAAATACCATTCCGTTACCCCATTTTTTGCCTGAATTTTGGCAGCCGGATAAGGAAGATTTTCTGCCGGTGTGCTTTGGATTTCTTTTAGAATTTCCGCCTTGCCTTCGCCGGTAACGAGATACGTAATGCGTTTTGCCTGCTCAATGAGTTTGGCGGTTTTGGAAATACGGATTTGTCCGCTTTCCGGGTGTTTGGCGATGACGGCGAGATTTTCATCATCAAAGTTGGTTTGATGTGGGAAAAGCGACGCAGTGTGACCGTCGGCGCCCATGCCGAGAATGATCCAATCAAAAACGCCGTCAGAAATAACCGAACTTAATTCTTCCTGGAAACGTTTGAGTTCAAAGTGCGGTTCGTTTTCGCCACGGATTCGGTGAATGTTTTCAGCGGGAATTTGAATATGATCGAACAACAGCTTTTGTACTTCGCCGTAATTGCTTTCCGGATCGCTTGGGTTCACCATGCGATCATCGCCCCACCAAAAATGCAGGTTCTGCCAGTGAATTTGTTCGGCGTAAGGGGATTGCGCAAGGGTTTTAAATAACAGTTTCGGTGTGGAACCGCCGGAAAGGGAAATGTGCACGGGGTGATTTAATTGGCTGTAAATCACAAATTCTTGGGCGATTTTTTCCACCGCGTTTTGGGCGGTGGGGAAGGTGATGTAGTTCATGTTTGTTCTCTTTATTTGCTCCTCTCGCCCGCTTGCGGGAGAGAGACAGACGGAAATTGCATTAGGCAATTTTCGTCAGAGAGAGGGGAAAAGATGAACTCCCCTCTCCCTCCGAAAATTCTACGAATTTTCTCCACCCTCCCCCGTAAACGGGGGAGGGGAAGCGGGATTTATTACACTTTTTTCTTCATTAACCCGCTTGGGCGGCGCCATACACGACCGCTTTTGGCGATGAGCTTATCGGCTGCCGTCGGGCCCCAGGTACCGGCTTCGTAATCATAAAGTCTGCCGCCTTGGGCTTTATAATCCAGAATCGGTTGAACGAATTTCCAGGCGGCGTGTACGGCATCGGTACGCGCAAACAGGGTGGCGTCGCCTTTCATGGCATCGAGCAATAAACGCTCATAAGCGGTCATGACGGTGGCGCCGGCGAGATCGGCATAGCGGAAATCCATGGATACCTCTTTGGCTTCAAAGCCTGCGCCCGGTTTTTTCAAGCCGAAACGCATGGAAATGCCTTCGTCAGGTTGAATGCGGATAATCAATTTATTTTCCGGCGCATTTTGGCTGAATACTGGGTGCGGAGTAGTTTTGAAATGAATCACGATTTCCGTGACGCGCGCCGGCAGGCGTTTACCGGTGCGCACGTAGAAAGGCACGCCCGCCCAACGCCAGTTTTCGATTTCGCAGCGCAGCGCCATGTAGGTTTCGGTGGTGGAATACGGCGGCACGCCTTTTTCCTCTAAATAGCCTTTCACCCATTCGCCGTCCACTTCGCCTGCGACATATTGTCCCAACACCAGATTATGCTCCACGTCTTCCTGAGTCAGCGGGCGCAAACAATGCAGCACTTTCGCCACTTCGTCACGCATGGAATTGGCGTTGATAATCGCCGGCGGCTCCATCGCCACCATGGCAAGCACTTGTAATAAGTGGTTTTGGAACATATCGCGCATGGCGCCGGAACCGTCATAATAGCCACCGCGTTCTTCCACGCCGATGGATTCCGCGCCGGTGATTTCAATGTAATCAATGAAATTACGGTTCCACAACGGCTCAAACCAGCCGTTGGAGAAGCGCAACACAAGCAGGTTTTGGACGGTTTCTTTACCAAGATAATGGTCGATACGGTAAATTTGATGTTCTTCAAAGAAACGGTGAATTTGAATATCCAAGGCTTCGGCGGTTTTGCGGTCATAACCAAACGGTTTTTCCACGATAAGACGCTTCCAGCCGCGATCTTCTTTGTTTAAGCCATGTTCGCCCAAACATTCCGGAATCACGCCGTAGAGGCTCGGCGGCGTGGAAAGGTAATACAAGGTGTTGCCTTCGGTGCGATAGGTGTCGTGCAGTTCCTCAAGGCGCGGAATCAGTTTGGCGTAGTCCGCTTTGTCCGCCGTATTAACCGCCTGATAATACAGATGGCTGCAAAACTGCTCCAGGCACTCGCCTTCCGCGCCTTCATTTTTAATCAGCGTTTGGCGCATTTTCTCACGGAACGATTCGTCGTTCAGTTCGGTACGCGCCACGCCGAGGACGGAGAAATCTTCACCCAATCGATCAATTTTATAGAGGTTATATAACGCCGGAATAAGTTTACGATAAGTGAGGTCGCCGGAGGCGCCGAAAATTACAATACAACAGTTTTCTGCTTTCATTTTGTTACCACGTTGATGTCATTGTTTAACTAAATGCTTCGTATAATAGGTAAAATTATTCCGGATTTCCAATTGCTCTAATTAATTGGAGTGAAAGATTTTATCCCACGGAAAATCCTGCGTGATGCCCATGACAAAGTTCGGATTCACGAAAGATTCCCGTTTGTTATAAGTAAGCGGTTGATAATTCAAGTCAAAAATAATGCCGCCCATTTCCGCCAGTAAAATTTCGGAAGCGGCGGTATCCCATTCGCCGGTGCAACCCAAGCGAATATAGCAATCGCATACGCCGTCCGCCACCAGGGTGCTTTTTAACCCGCTGGAGCCGCAAATATGAAATTCGTAAGCCAAATTCTTATTTAAAATCGACCGCACTTTTTCGGCTGCGGCGGCGGAACCCACGGCAATACGCAAGGCATTGTCCGGTTGAATGTCGCGGAAAGTTAATTTGAGGTGTTGCCCGTCATGGTGTTTGTACGCACCGAACCCCTGCATGGCGTAATAGGTGGAACCCAACATCGGCGCATGAATCACGCCTAACACCGGCTGATGATCTTTCACCAAACTGATGAGTACGGAGAATTGACCGGTGCGATTGATAAATTGTTGCGTGCCGTCCAGAGGATCGATTAACCAATAGGAGCGCCAGGTTTGCCGCTCGGTGAGCGGAATATGGCAATTTTCTTCGGAAAGAATCGGAATTTGCGGCGTAAGTGCGGTCAGTTTTTCCGTTAAAAATTGGCTGACGAATAAATCCGCCTCGGTCACCGGTGTATTGTCCTCTTTCATTCGAACTGCCACCGAACGTTGATAAAAGCGACGTAAATGCTCACCCGCCTGTTGGGCGATATCTATTACATCCTGCAATAAATGGGTCGTGAGGATTGGCATAGTTTTCCCTCCTATGTTCGCAATCTTAGTTCGCCGTTTATCTGGTTTTCGGTAACAACAAAGGCAAGACAAGAACCGAATACAACGCCATACCGAAACTCAGTAAAAACGCCATATCAATGCCGCCGCCACGCAGCCAAATACCAAACGTCATGTTTGGCTGAGAGAGCGTCATGTAGATAAAGCTCGCTACGTTGCCATAACAAAAAGCGATAATCAGTGAGATTAGCACAATCGCCACCATGTTATAGCGCGTATAGCGATAAATTTTTGTCCACAGTGCAATCAGAAAAGCGGGCACGGTTGCCACGATAAAAGTCGATAACAGACTAAAAAGGACCAAGTCGGCGGTGCCGAGCAAACCGTCAGTATTGTCATCCACACAAATGCTGACGATGGTGCCGATAAGTTGAGCAAGCAGAGGAAATATAACCAATGTTTTAATATAAGGATAATTAGACGACATAGGGTTCCCGAGTAAAAAAATAGGCTACCAGAGGTAGCCCATTGTAGAGGAATTTTTCGGCTTATGCAGATTTTTTTGCACGCAATACGCGAGAGGTGAAAATCGCAATGCCGACAACAAAGACGATTAAACCCAGCACTTCGGCGATGGTATCCCAATTTTCCAGATTCAACGCCAATGGCGCTTCGGAACCGCCGGAGGTCACGGATGCCGCAATAATGAAGGCTAATACCACGCCCATCAAGCTTTCGCCCACGATTAAACCGGCGGAGAACAAGGTGCCGAAACGCTCCGCCCGCTTGCCCAGATCCTTATCGCCGGTACGCGTCGCATAACGGTTAATGTGACGGTTGATTAACCACGCCATCACCGCGCCGCATACGACCGGCATATTAATGGAAGGCGGTAAGTAAATACCAATCCCCACCGCAAGCACCGGCAACGCGAAAGTTTTGTTGCTCACTTTTTTCAGGAAGCTGTCGATAACAATCAACACGGCACCTAAACCCACACCGGTTAAGATGTAAGTCCATTCCAATTTGTTAGAGAAAATCCCTTGTGAAATGGTGGTCATCAGGGTGGCTTGCGGTGCGGACAACGCTTGCGACGGATCCATATCCGGACGCGGTAAGGCGCCGGTGAAGCCATAAGCGTGGTACAGAATTTCCAATACCGGCGCAATCACCAACGCACCCACGAAACAACCGATAATCAATGCGACCTGTTGACGCCAAGGCGTGGCTTCCACCAACAAACCGGTTTTCAAATCCTGCAGGTTATCGTTGGAAATGGTTGCCGTGGTCAGTACGATAGAAGCGGTGAACAAGGTCAGTGCGGTTAAAAATTTCTGCCCATCAGCCGTTTCAAATAAACCGGACGCATTACCGATAGACACCAACACTAAGGAAATCACGATGACGGAAATAATCCCGATACCGGAAATCGGGCTGGAAGACGAACCCACAAGCCCCGCCATATAACCGGATGCCGCTGCTACGAAGAAACCGATAAACACCGCCAAGAAAGTACAAACCACCACCAATAAAAGCGCCAGTTCAGGCGAAATCGGGGCGGCGGCGATGAAATGATGTAAAGAAATGACGATTAACACCACGGTCGCGATCAAAATATAAATCATGGTTTTCGGCGACAAATCGATGTCAATACGATGTTCGGATTCCGCCTGATGCCCTTTCAACATACGGAAAGAATGCACCATGCCCTGCACCATCGGTTTTAACAAAATCAATAAGGTCCAAATCGCTGCAATCCCGATCGTCCCCACGCCGATAAAACGCACTTTGGTTTTCCACGCGTCCATAGCATAACCGGCAATGGTAGCATCGGTCGGCATATCGCCGGACATGGTAAAGAACGGCACGGCAAAACCCCAGGCAAATAATGTACCTAACAAGATCGCAATACCGCCCACGATACCGATTAAATAACCAGCGCCCAATAAGGCTAATGAGAAGCCCATCGGCACTTGGAACACCGCTTTGCCGCCGAACCCGGTGAACCAACCGCTGGCGCCGTCCGCCATAACACGTAAGCCGTTGGTTAAAAACGCCACGACACTTGCCAACACACCACCGTAAGCGATGTCTTTCACACCGCTGTCACCGTCGGCATGATTACCGGCTTTCAAAATTTCTGCTGCCGCCACGCCTTCCGGGTAAGGCAAATCGCTGTTCACCACCATGGCACGACGCAACGGAATGGTGAATAACACGCCCAAAGTACCGCCCGCCGCACAAATCAACATGGTTTGCCAGAACGGGAAATCCTGCCAATATCCCATCATTAACAGACCCGGCAACACGAAAATCACGGAAGAAAGCGTCCCCGCAGAAGAGGCTTGGGTTTGCACCATATTATTTTCTAAGATACTGGAATCCTTATAGAATTTCAGTACCGCCATGGAAATCACCGCCGCCGGAATGGACGACGCAAAGGTCATCCCGACTTTCAGTCCCAAATACACGTTGGATGCGGTAAACAACACCGTAATCAACGCCCCGAGTAACATCCCCCGGAAGGTCAGTTCTTTTAAATTTGTCGATTGCATAACATACCTATTTCTTTTTTATAAAAACGGCGATACCTTGGCAAAAAATCGCCAAACAATCAAGATTCATTCAGTTTATTTTGTTTAAATTGAATTTCATCTAAAAAATAGCGCATTTATTTATTTTTATTCAAATAATCCCTCACCAAATAAAGTGCGGTCAGATTTTTCGCTTCATTGAATTCCGGGTCGGCTAACAACTCGTTGATTTTTGCCAAAGGAATGCGCACCAGCGCCAGCGGTTCCGGCTCATCGCCGTCCAGTTTGCTCGGATAAAAATCCTGCGCCAGTAAAATGTGCATCGGGTTATTCATAAAGCCCACGGACATATTAATGGTGCGCAAATGCACCCAGGATTTCGCGCCCAAGCCGATTTCTTCCTGCAATTCCCGATTGGCGCTCTGTTCCGGCGTTTCCCCCGCGTCCATTCTGCCTTTCACAAATCCCAGTTCATAACGCTCCGTGCCCACCGCATATTCACGCACCAGTAATAAATCCTCGCCGTCGATAGCCACCACCATCACCGCCGCATACTTCCCGGGACGAAAACGCTCATAAGTGCGGTGTTCCCCGTTGGCGAATTTCAAATCCACCGATTGAATTTCAAAAATTGTTGATTTTGCTACGGTTTTTATATTTAGAATTTGTGGTTTTTGTAACGTTGTCATCGCTTTCCCTTGTTTTACAAACAGCTGAAATAGCGATACCATACCCCACTATTTTCACAAAGAAAAGGGACCGCAACGCAATGAATCAACAAAAATTTAACTGGCAGGCAATTGACACCGTGATTCTGGATTTGGACGGCACGCTGATTGATCTTTATTTCGATCACCGCTTCTGGAAAAACATCGTTCCGCAGGCGTATGCCGATAAATTCAAGGTCTCCGTGGAACAAAGCCGCGAGCTGATTCATCGCCGTTATCAACAGGTGGAATTCAGCATGCAATGGTATTGCATTGATTTTTGGGCGGAAAATCTCGATTTGCCGCTGCGTGAATTGTTACAACAACAGCGTGAATACATCAAAGTGCGGTCGGATGTTTACCCGTTTTTACAAGCCGCCCGCGAGCGACGCAAAAAGCTGATTTTGCTCACCGACAGCCACCCGTTCAGTTTGCAGGAAAAGTTAAAACACTGCGATTTGGCACCGCACTTTGATCTGCTTTTATCCAGCCATCAGTTTAATGCGCCGAAAGTGGAACAATCCCTGTGGCACCGCCTGCAACAATTTACCCCGTTTGATCCGAGCAGAACCTTATTTATTGACGACACGGAGCCGGTGTTGGACAGCGCCAAACAGTTCGGCATCGCTTATACCATCGGCGTGGAAAATCCCGACAGCACTTTGGCGGATAAATCCTTCGCACGGCATTTCTCCATCAAAAACTACGGCACTTTACTGTAACGGAGCGGCAACATGGCAAAACATCAGCAGACAACAGACGAAAAAGACGCCGTTCGCTTAGACAAATGGCTGTGGGCGGCGCGTTTTTATAAAACCCGCACTCTCGCCAAAGAGATGATCGACGGCGGCAAAGTGCATTACAACGGTCAACGCAGCAAACCGAATAAAATCGTGGAAGTGGGCGCAACCTTAAAATTACGCCAAGGCAACGAAGAAAAAGAAATCACCGTGCTGGCGCTATCCGCCCAACGACGCGGCGCACCGGAAGCGCAACTGCTCTATCGTGAAACGGAACAAAGTGTTGCCAATCGGGAAAAACTCGCCATGGCGCGCAAAATGAACGCCCTTTCCATGCCCCACCCCGATCGTCGCCCCGATAAAAAAGAACGCCGCGATCTGCTTAAATTCAAGCACCGCAACCAAGAATAAGCACGCCCTTGTAATCGGCGCAAACGCCCTCATATTTGGCGAACATGATTCATTTAGGAACAAAAAAGATGACAAATTATACTCAAGACAATGACCAACTTTATCGCTACCTGTTTAAAGATCGCGCGGTGCGCGGCGAGTGGGTGCGTTTAAATCAAACCTTCAACGACACTTTAAACACCCATCATTATCCCCAAGCGGTACGCAACTTGTTGGGTGAAATGATGGTTGCCACCGCCTTACTCACCGCCACCTTAAAATTTCACGGCGACATCACCGTGCAAATTCAGGGCGACGGTCCGTTAAAATTGGCGCTCGTAAACGGCAATGATCAGCAACAAATCCGCGCCCTTGCCCGCTTGCAAGGCGACATTGACAACGGCATGAGCCTGCATCAAATGATCGGCAAAGGCGTATTGGTGATCACGATCGCGCCGCAAGAAGGCGAACGTTATCAAGGCATCGTACCGCTGGACAAACCGACCATCAGCGAATGTTTGGAAGACTATTTCATACGCTCCGAACAGCTACAAACCCAGCTCCTCATTCGTACCGGCGAATATGACGGCAAACCGGTCAGCGCGGGCGTGTTGTTGCAAATCGTACCGGACGGTTCCGGTTCACCGGAAGATTTCGAGCATTTGGCAACCTTAACGGCGACCATTAAAGAGGACGAAATTTTCGGCTTAAGCGCAGAAGAATTGTTATACCGTTTATATCACGAAGAAACCGTCGAACTCTTCCCGCCGCAAGCGGTAAGTTTCCACTGCGGTTGCTCGCAAGAACGCTCCGGCGCCGCGCTGTTATTGATTTCCGAAGAAGAAATCGAACAAATTCTGGCAGAACACCAAGGCATCATCGATATGCAATGCGAGTGCTGCGGCACCCATTATTTGTTTAACAAAGAAGCCATTGAAAGATTGAAGCAATCGGCTTCTTAGTATAAAAACACCAACTAACCCAAGGTAACAAGCCTTGTGGGGGCGAGTCCTGTGCCCCCCCCCCGAATTGTTGAGGAATATTCTCCTTCGATAGCGCGCGTCTCCCGACCACAGTTGTTCGAAATATTATAATTCATTGATATTTTAAAATATCTTGCCTTCCTCCGTT
>JACAWG010000038.1 GCA_017160915.1 Aggregatibacter actinomycetemcomitans | reverse complement strand
CACTATTCCTGCCGTTCTATGACAGGTAACTGCCGCGCGTTAGCCGCATTGGCGGATGAACCGGGATTCGTTCAAATGAACGACCAAGACGCCAAAGCCCTGGGCATTAAAAACAACGACCTGGTTTGGATTGCTTCCTCACGCGGTAAAGTCATTTCCCGCGCCGATGTAAGCACCCGTACCAACAAAGGCGCGTGTTATATGACCTACCAATGGTGGATCGGTAAATGTAACGAACTCACCGCCGAACATTTGAACCCGGGTTCAAGAACACCGGAATACAAATACAGCGCGGTAAGAATCGAAAAAATCGACGATCAAGCCTGGGCGGAGCGCTATGTGGTCACGGAATACACCAAACTGAAAAACCGCTTAAAACAAACGGCGTTGGTGGCGTAAGCTGACGCCTTTAGGATTTAACTGAAATACCGACCGCACTTTTTGCGATAAAAGTGCGGTTGTTTTTTTGCGTGTTTTTCGATCCTTCTCACAAAAAATAACAGACTGACTTTTCTTTTCCGCTTTTTAGTTTAACCTCATGTTTATTTTAATAACTTAAAAGTTATTGTACGCCATTAAAATATGAGGTAAGTTATGTACGATATTCTTTTCTATCGCGATAGCAAAGGTCATGAGCCGGTGAAGGAATATATTTTGTCACTGGTCAATCACGAAACGAAAGATAACCGAATTAAACTGAATAAGATTCGTGATTACATGAAAATTTTAAGCGAATTCGGCACTCGCGTCGGTGAACCTTATGTTAAGCATTTGGTTGATGAGCTTTGGGAATTGCGCCCCGCCCGTGATCGTATTTTATTTGCCGCAGTGGTTGGCGGACGGTTTGTGTTGCTACATCAATTTAGGCATAGTAGACAAAATAGTTGGTAAAAAGTGGGTTAAGACCT
>JACAWG010000037.1 GCA_017160915.1 Aggregatibacter actinomycetemcomitans | reverse complement strand
GACTATAAAGCCAATGTCAGACTGCAATACTTACTAAGTAGCGGTCGAATCGTAGTCGGAAATCCTTGGGTTGAAATAGACCGTTTAAATAAGCAGCTGGAAAAACAACTTCCTGCCGTAGCCCATTATAAGATGTATTATTACCTAAAAAATGATAAAGGCTTTACAGTAAATAAAAATGAGGAGTTGGTGTTTTTAAGAAAAGTCGCTGAATTAGGGAATCGAGAAGCCCAATATGAATTAAGTGAAATACTCGCCGGAATGAATGATAGAGCAACTTTGCAGACTAGATTAAGGATTATTGACTTATTATTATGCGCCTCTAATCAAGGATTAGGGGTTGCTTCCGAAAATCTGGGCATTTATTATCAAATAGATCGTGAATATACTAAAGCAGTAAAAACATTTCATCAAGGTGTAAAAAATGGAAGCTATACATCAGCCTCTTTTCTAAAAAAGGCATTTGGTGAAAAAATTCCAGAAACCAATAAAGTTGATTTTTTAGATCTCCCGGTCGATCGTGAGCGAGCTATTCGTTACAAAATGATTTGGGAATATTTATTTCACAAAGACTACCTCAACCCCAAAGTCCCCGACCTAGATGAAATTGTTCCGCTCCCACCTGCCCCGCTTCCGGCATGGGACGGAAAAATCGCCTTTCAGCGCTGGTATGAAGGCCCATCCCCGGCAAAACCTTCTGATGAGCTGATGCAAAAACTGGCGGATAAAGCAGGCTTAGATGTGAAAACAGGCTTGCCGTTACAGAAAAAAGCCGCACCAAGCTCAACGGATGATTCTTAGAGGAAAAAACACTCGGAAAAACCACCGCACTTTTTTGCTATAAGTCATATCGGATAATTAAATGAGAAAACGAATGTATTTTTTACTTGGCATCGCTGCAATCAGTCTTGGCGGTGCTTATGTTTATTTTGATTATATGAGAATAAAAGGATTAACCGATAT
>JACAWG010000036.1 GCA_017160915.1 Aggregatibacter actinomycetemcomitans | reverse complement strand
TACTATAGCCGGAAAATGCTTAAAAAGGGCAAAATTACCAACTACTTTGTCTACTATGCCTACAATTTTGGTCGGTTAAGTTTGGTAAAAAAAGAAAGGCACAGAGTTTATCTGTGCCTTATTTTTACTTATAAAATTATGCTTCAAGAGGATTGCGCCAGTCATCCGCACCTGATGTACCTGCGGAAGTGTGTTCCCAATTGATTTTACGATAAGCTAAAGATAACTCTAATAACTGAGTAAACTCACGTTGAGTTGGATCTTGAGCGTGAGGCATTTTTAAATCAATACTCACGATAGTTGCGTCTTCTAGTGAGGTTGTAAAGAAGTGTTCTTGTTTACCTTCAACAGAAGTACGATACCATTTTAATTCAACTTTCGGTAGCATCTCACCTGACGCTAGAGCGTTATAAAGCATAGGAACTGCTTTGTTTAATGCAACTGTAAGTTTTAATGGTTTATGAGCACGTTGACCTGATGGCTGACCTGATTGAGGGTCTGTTGGTACTTCAATGACGTGTTTAACTTCTTGAACAAGCATTTCATTTTCGTGGCCTTGCACAAAGATGTTACCTACTGATTCGGCTGTAAATGCACCAGAAGTAATTTCGCCTTGGGTTTTACCAGTAATTGATACATAACATGGGGTTGGCATGCTTTTCTCCTATTTTTAACAATTTGGATATGAAACTCTGGAATGTAGTCTTTTAACGTTTAAATTAATCAAACCCATATGAAGTTGTTATTTGTTTTATAATTAATACATTAAAAGCCTTGTATAAGTATCTAGCAAATTTTACTAAATTACAATAGTTAGGATTAAAATTTTAAAATTTGTCATTCTAATTTCTTGATAAATAAGATAACTATACGCAAAATTGCCATATTATATATATTGGGAGATTATAGGGTAAGATAATGATATTTCATTAAAAATTAAGTAGATAGACATATAGTATATGCAGCATTTTAATAGAGTCGTTTTTGTACTGATTTATCAATGTCATTAGTATAAGCCCTACTAAAAAGTAAGAGAAAATTAAATTGTTCATTGGCGTGTTTAGGTATGTTAAAGTGCGGCTGATTTTTTTGAATGTTTTCAATGTAATATGGAAAATAACTGAAGTGTTTTATATTTGGATTATGTTGAGGTATAATCTGACATCGTCCGTATCAGTTTTTTATTAAAGACAACTTGTAATATTGAGGAGATTGCTCTATGAGTAAGCAAAAAGAAGGTTCTGTGGCACCTAAAGAGAGAATTAATATTAAATATGTACCAGCAACAGAGGGGCAGATCGCAGAGGTTGAATTGCCACTTAATGTCTTAGTTGTTGGTGACATGAAAGGTAGAACAGAAGATACAACGATTGAAGAGCGCTCAATGGTTTCAATTGATAAGAATACTTTTTCATCAGTAATGGGAGAGATGGATATCAAATTGAATATTAATGTGCCTAACAAATTGTCAGAAAAAGAGGATGATGAGTTAAATGTTAACTTAGGTATTAGCTCTCTAAGTGATTTTTCTCCTGATAACATTGTAAATGCAGTACCTGAATTAAAGAAATTATTAGAGTTGAGGGAGGCTTTAACTGCAGTTAAAGGTCCATTAGGTAATGTTCCTGCGTTTCGAGCTCGTTTGGCTGAATTGTTAGAAAATGATGAGTCTAGAGAACAGCTTTTGAAAGAACTTAATTTAGTAAGTGATAAGTAATTGTTAGTAAAATTCTAAAGAAAAAGGATAATAGACTATGGCACGAGCTGCAAAACAACAAGTCCAAGAAACCGAAGTTCAGCACTCATCATCTTTACTTGATGAAATTATGGCGCATACACGAATTTCTTCTGATAGTGAAGGGTACGATGTTGCGAAACAAGGCGTGGCTGCTTTTATTTCAAATATTTTAATGACAGATAATCAGGAAGAACCTATCAATAAATTGTTAATTGATAGAATGATTGCAGAGATTGATCGTAAGTTGAGTATTCAAGTTGACGAGATTTTGCATCATGAAAAATTTCGTCAGCTTGAATCTTCTTGGCGCTCATTAAAATTGTTGGTTGATCGTACAGATTTTCGTGAGAATATTAAAATCAATATATTGCATGCAACTAAAGAAGAGTTGTTGGACGATTTTGAATTTGCTCCTGAGATTGTACAATCCGGCTTTTATAAACATGTTTATTCTTCTGGGTATGGTCAATTCGGCGGAGAACCTATTGGCACAGTAATCGGTAATTATGAGTTTACTCCTAAAACACCAGATATGAAATTATTACAGTATGTAAGTGCTGTAGGTTCTATGGCTCATGCGCCTTTCCTTTCTTCAGTTTCACCAACGTTTTTTGGCGTTCAGAGTTATACCGAACTTCCTGCAATTAAAGATCTTAAATCAGTTTTTGAAAGTCCTGTTTATACTAAGTGGCGTGCATTACGCGAATCTGAAGATTCCCGTAGTCTTGGATTAACAGTGTCTCGTTTCCTTGCTCGTTTACCTTATTCTGTTACAGATAACCCGGTTAAAAGCTTTGGATATGAAGAAAATGTAAGTAAAGATCATGAACATTATTTATGGGGAAATAGCGCATTTTTGCTTGCTTCATGTTTGACGGATAGTTTTGCTAAATATCGTTGGTGCGCTAATATTATTGGTCCTCAAAGTGGTGGTGCGGTTTATGATTTACCGGTGCATTTATATGAAGCAATGGGGCAAACAGTTGCAAAAATTCCAACTGAAGTTTTAATTACCGATCGCCGTGAGTTTGAACTGGCGGAAGAAGGTTTTATTGCATTGACTATGCGTAAAGGTAGTGATAACGCAGCATTTTTCTCTGCCAATTCAGTACAAAAACCAAAGGTTTTCCCTAATACCAAAGAAGGGAAAATTGCAGAAACTAACTATAAGTTAGGTACTCAGTTACCTTATACATTTATGATTACCCGAATCGCACATTATATCAAAGTGTTGCAAAGAGAGCAGATTGGTAGCTGGAAAGAGCGTGGTGACTTAGAAAAAGAATTAAATACTTGGTTGAAACAATATGTAGCAGATCAAGAGAATCCTCCTGCAGATGTTCGCAGTCGCCGTCCTTTCCGTAGTGCGTCAATTACAGTATCTGATGTCGCGGGTGACCCGGGTTGGTATTTATCTTCTATTAAGGTTAGACCTCACTTTAAGTATATGGGATCCAACTTTGAATTATCTTTAGTTGGTCGTTTAGATAAGGAGTAATTTTCTAATGGCAGCACTACTGAGCTGGGATAGAGGAAACGCTGCCAGCTTATTTGAACGCATCCAGAATGAAGATATATCTTTATCCGCACGTTATCACTTAAGGGATTTAGTTTTATCTATCAGGCATAATCTACAGAATATTTTAAATACTCACCCTGGAGCATGTCAGAGTGCTTCAGCGTTGGGTATTGTAGATTTAAATGATGCAACTATAGGTACTATGGATATGGTTGGTAAGATTCAATCAGTTATTGAAGATTGTATTTTAGATTTTGAGCCCAGAATTATCTCTGTAGATGTACAACCGCTTGTAAATGAGGATAATCCTTTATTATTACATTTTCGTATTGATGCAATATTATCAGTCGAGGATGTGAATTCTCCGGTAGTCTTTAGTTTGCATTTGGATAATGACCGTCATTATTATTTAGATCTTGCTGATCTTTGAGCATAACAATGTCTGTATTAGAAAAATATTTTAGAAATGAATTAGAATATTTACGAGAATTAGGAAAGCAACTTGCGGTTGAAAAACCACATTTAGCTAATTTTCTATCTGAAAAAAGTTCAGATCCTGACGTTGAACGTTTGTTAGAAGGATTCGCTTTTCTCGCAGGGAATTTGCGGGCAAAAATTGAGGATGAATTTCCTGAATTTACTCATAGCATGATTAATATGTTATGGCCTAACTATCTAAGACCAACCCCAAGTATGACTATTGTCGAATTTTCACCGGATGAAAAGGTTGGGCAGATGCAAGACCGAGTTGAAAAGGGAACATATTTACTAAGCAAACCAATTTCTACAACATATATTGATCAGGATAATTCCGTAATTGATGACGGGGCTGTACGTTGTACTTTTCAAACTTGTCGAGATGTTTGGTTAAACCCTTTTTCTATCCAGGATATTACCACTACAAATAATGATGAAAAGGCTGTAGTTGAAATACATTTTTCTTCGGAGTCTGAGTTATCGTTTGATACTTTGGATTTAAATAAGCTTAGGTTTTACTTAGGTTCTGATGAGTATAGTAATCAACAATTATATTTATGGTTATCTTATTATTTACAATCAGCAAAGCTGATCGTAAATGGAATTACATATCCTGTTCCTGGTATTAGTTTTACTCCGGTTGGATTTAAGCGGGAAGATGCTATTTTGCCGTACCCTAAGCATACAAACGCAGGTTATAGGGTTTTACAGGAGTATTTTTGTTTTCCTGAAAGCTTTTTATTTTTCGATGTAAGTGGATTTGAGCCTTTATCTCCTGAAACGAAAAGTAAGAATTTTACTCTTCAATTGTCATTTTCTTTGCCTCTACCAGTAGATGTAAATGTTCGTTTATCAACATTGCGTCTCCACTGTGTACCTGCGATTAATCTTTTTAAGCATGATAGTGAAAATATTCGTTTAGATGGTACAAAAACAGAATATATTGTTAAAGGTAGCCATCAACATCCTGATTGGTATGAAATATTTTCAGTAGATAAAGTTTCTAGTTTTGTTCATAAAGATGATATGACGCTGAGTAAAAAGAACAATAGTGGAGAGCGTATTTATGAGCCCTTTGAAAGTTTTAGGCACCAAGTCGAATATATGAAGGGACGGACTGCACTTTATTATCGTTTAAGAACAAAAGAGGCCTTGTTTCATTCCGGATTCGATCATTTCTTATCTTTTGTAAGAGGGGATGAACTCCAGGTGTTATCGTCAAATGAATGTGTTGCAATAGACCTGACTTGTACTAATCGTGATTTGCCTACCCAGTTAAAAATTGGTGATATATGTATGAGTACAGAACAACACCCTTCTTCGACACGATTTAGAAATATAACCCGCCCATCTTTGCCTTTACATCCTACATTAGATGGTACATTAGCTTGGAAATTAATTTCTAATTCTTCCCTTAATTATCTATCTTTGTTAGATATTGAACCATTAAAGGAAATATTAAAAACTTACGATTTACCGGCTTGGCATAGTCGCCGTAATGCAAGGATATCCCAAAAAAAATTAGATGCTATTCAGTCGATTGAAACAATCCCGATTGATCGATTGTTTAAAGGAGTATCGGTTCGTGGATTACAGTCGACATTGCATATCCAGCAAAGTGGGTTTATTTCTGAAGGAGATATGTTTTTATTTGGAAGCGTGTTATCTCAGTTTTTTACTCTTTATGCCAGTGTGAATTCATTCCATAAATTAAAAATAATTAACACTGATAATCAGGAGGTGTATGAATGGCCAATTCAGATGGGTCAGCACGTTCTGATGTAAATAAAGATACTAATTTAATTGATATAACACGTTATAGTTTTTATCAGTTAGTTGAATTACTTTTTAAATTATCCAACGTAGAGTCTTCAAAAACGTTAGCATTATTGCCGGATAAAGAACCTATTCGGTTTATGTCATCTGCAGGGTTGGAATTTCCAATTCGTGATATCGTAGATTTGCTTTCTACCCGAGAGGGGGCGTATTCTTTAGAAGTTAGTTTTTTAGGTTTACACGGTAGTCAATCACCATTACCGACATATTATTTAGAAAGTTTAGCAACAGAGTATTTACATAAAGAAACTAAGCTGGTTGATTTTATGAATTTATTTAATCATAGGTTGGTTTTATTGTTGCATCATATTTGGAGAAAATACCGCTATTACATTAATTTTAGAAATGAAGGGACTGATGTTTTTTCGCAGCGGATGTTTTCTTTAGTTGGATTGGGGCATGAAAAGACTCGTAACCGTTTAAGTATTCATCATAGTAAGATGTTAGCTTATGCAGGGATGTTGGCGAATCCCGGACGTTCATCTGAAGTTATATCAAGTTTAGTTTCTCACTGTTTTGATTTATCCGATGTTGATTTAAAAGAATGGTGTTTTAGATATGTTAAAATTTCCGAAGAAGAACAAAATCGGTTAGGTGGGATTTTAAAAGAAATTGGACGTCCACCAACAGGTCGTAGTTGCTTGGGTGTAAATTTTACTTTAGGAGAAAGAAATCCTGACCGTGGAGGTAAATTTGAGCTTCAATTAAATAATCTTTCTCGTAAGCAATTTTTATCTTTTTTACCTAATGGGGAAAATTATTTATCTTTAGTTACATTCGTGTCCTTTGTTTTAAAGGACCAATTTGCTTGGGATTTAAGATTAGGCCTCAAGCCTAAACAAATTACAGGAATGCAACTTGGTGATGAGAAAAATACAATGTTAGGGTGGACGAGTTTCGTTGGAAAACCTGATAAAAAACCAAAGGTGACAATTAGTATTAGGGAGTAGAATGGTGGGTAGTTCATTAATGCTGACGCTTAGCGTTAAAAATGTAATTGATTTAGAAAGTGGTAAGTCTCGAGAAAATGTGTTTACTCAAGACGGTGGGACAATCGGAAGTGGAGAAAATAATCACTGGGTTTTGCAAGATCTAAAAGCTAATATTCCAGCAAATCAGGCGAATATTGAATGGAGAGATAATGCTTTTTGTTTGCAGGTAATAGGAAAGCCTCTGCTCGTAAATTCCGCTACTTTTACGCCTAAATCTGGGTTTATTCGCTTAAAAGATGGCGACCAAATCAAATGTGGATCTTTAAAGCTTGCAGTTTCAATTGTTGAAAAGGATATCTCTCAGAAAGGCGGTTCAGCTGATACTATTGAAGATGTTGTAGCAGGTAATCAGGATTATTTAAAAGAAATCTTGGATCGTAAAAACGGTGTTGAATTAGTTGGGGCTAAGCGTCTGGCGGATACTGTAGATGAAAATTTTGTTAAAGATCCTATTTTTGCGTTGCATTCGCAAGGAAATAATATTGTGAATTTTGAAGATGATAACAATCCTGAATATTTACTATCTTCAAAGCATAAAGCATCAAATAGTATCGGGAAATTAGACACTTATGGAGATTTGAGAATGACGAACCAGTCTTATGTAGATTTACCAATAATAAAGGATAATAATGAAAGTGAAGAACAATCTCCATTTATGGAAAATGCTTATATCTCAATATCTCCCCTAATGAGAGAAATGGATACTAAGATCAAGTTGATAGATAGCCAAGAGACAAATGATTTTTTAGAAGAAGTAGGAAAAACTTTAAAAGCATCAATTCAAGGACTATTGGCACTACAACAGGAGCAAAACAGCTTATCAGATAAACATCTACGTCCGATAGAGGATAATCCTCTTCGACTAAATTTAGATTATGCAACTACTATGGATGTATTATTTGGAGATCAAAAAAGTCCTGTTCACTTGGCAGCTCCCGCTGCTGTATCGGAAAGTTTACATAATCTGTTAATTCACAATGAAGCAAATCGTGTAGCTATTATTTCAGCCTTAGGAGCAATCTTAGATGCATTCTCTCCTCAGTTATTATTGCAACGATTTGAAAATTATCGCCGTAGTAATGAGAAACAAAATGGAGGAGGTGCTTGGGCCTGGGAGATGTATAAAAATTACTATGAAGAACTAACTTCAAAGCGCCAATATGGTTTTGAAAAATTGTTTTGGGAAGTATATTCTCAAGCTTATGATAAAGCACTACGTGATAAACAAAATAAGGAAAACAAATAATGTCCTACACTAACCGCAACTTAGCCTCAAAATTAATTTCAACATTACTTTTAGCTTTACTTCTTTCCAGTTGTCAAACGATGACTAAGATAGGTAAGGTTATTCAAGATCCTGATATTCAGGTAGGCGGACCATTGGATCAACCTTCTACTGTACAAATTTCATTATTGGCAGAGCCTAATATAAACCAGAATGAGAATGGGCAGCCTTCACCAATAGAATTAAAATTAGTTTATTTGGGTGAAGATTCTAAATTATTGTCTGCTTATTATGAACAATTAAGTATGGAAAGTTTAAGTGATGTATTAGGAAAGAATTATATTGATCATCAAGACTATACATTATTACCTTCACAATATAAGGCTTTACCACAAGTTAAGCTAAAAGAGGAAAATAATTATTTTGGTGTGATTGCATATTATTCTGATTCCGGAAATACAGAATGGAAGAAAGTAGTAACACTAAAAGGAGTTGGTCACAAGTATCATATTTTAGTGCATGTTAAAGAAAACGAAGTTGATATTAGAAAGGATGAAGAATAACCATATGTCTAAGAATAGAGTTATTTGGAAGGAAGGACTTTTTGTTCAACCTCAACACTTCCAGCAACAGCAACGTCATATTGATTATCTAATTCAAAATCAATTGGTGATATTAAATAATAATTATAATTTTGGGCTACTTTCAGTTGAAATTGATAGGGATATGCTGAATCTTGGGCGTATTGCATTACTATCTGCTCGGGGAGTTTTTCCTGACGGAACATACTTTGATTTGCCAAATCAAGATTTATTGCCTACGCCTTTAGAAATTAAGCAACTAGAGAATGCTGATGCATATGATATTTATTTAGCATTACCTAATTCTAGTGCTGTTTTTGCAGAAATTCATTCTGACTACAATAATCAAAATAATATATCTGTTCGATATAAAGAAAATCTACAGGATATTCGTGATATTCACACACCTAACGGAAATAACCATTCTTTATTCTTGGCTCAATTAGCACCTAAATTGATTCAAGGTACAGAAGATAGAAGTGCATATACCTGTCTACATATTGCTCGTATTAGAGATAAACTATCTGATGGAAGAATTGAGTTGGATGATAAGTTTATTCCAACTTCGATGGATATTTCTGCCTCTTCTGAATTAAGAGCTTTTGTCGGGGAACTGGCTAGTACATTGGAACAACGCGCTGAAACATTATCTTCTCGGATAGGTTCTCCTAGCCAGCAAGGTATTGCTGATGTAGCAGAATTTTTAATGTTACAACTGTTAAACAAAGAACATCCATTTTATAAGCATTTGAATATTCATCCTCACATTCATCCTGAATATTTTTATCGTCTATTGATTCAGCTGTGTGGTGAGCTAATGACATTTACTGATGCTTCTCGTTTGCCAAAAGAATTTTTACGATATGATCATTTTGCAATGACGGAGTGTTTTCAGCGATTATTTAGACAGTTAAGAATTGCACTTAGTACGGTACTTACGCCTAAAGCTGTATCAATCCAACTGGAGTCTTTACCATATGGCGTGAAAAGTGCGGTCATTAATGACCAAGATTTATTGTACAAGGCTGAGTTTGTTCTTGCAGTTTCTGCTCGTGTGCCTGAGGAATTATTGCGTAAACAATTTGTACAACAAATTAAGATCACAACTCCAGATAAAATTCGTCAATTAGTTAGTGTTCAGCTTCCAGGTGTTGAAGTCCGCCCTCTAACAACCGCTCCTCGTCAGCTGCCATATCATGCTGGTTATACTTATTTTTATCTGGATACTCATGGGGAAGAGTGGCGTGAGGTGCAAAAAAATCACGCGATTGCTTTCCATGTTTCTGGGGAATTCCCTGAATTAGATATGCAATTGTGGGCAATAAGAGGGTAATTATATGAGTGAATTAATTTTAGATAGAGATGATTTTGATAATCCTATATCAGCCCTTCCTTTTTATAATCTACCGCTTCGGGGATATAGTATTAATCCTATGGTTGATGCAGCTACCCCACTTTTGGGTATGGTATTGAGATTAAAAGATATAACAGATCAAGATATGCCTTCTATGCTATATGGGCAGGTTGTACAAGATATTCAGTCTTTAGAACAGATTCTGCGCGAGCAACATTATGAACCGGGAATGATAGTTTCATTTCGTTACGTTTTGTGTACTTTTATTGATGAAGTTGCCTTAGGACATGGATGGGGAGCTAAAAGTAGTTGGTTTCAGAAGTCATTATTGACTTATTTCCATAATGAAACTTGGGGAGGTGAAAAAGTTTACATTTTGCTGGATAAACTTATGGCCGAGCCTAAGCGTTATTTAGACCTTCTTGAGTTCATGTATGTTTGCTTTAGTCTTGGATTCAGAGGTAGATATAAAGTAACTGGACAAAATACCGAAGAATTTGAAAGTATCTTCCGTAAATTACATGATGTAATTATGAATACAACTGATAGTGTAGCTCAAGATGTAGTTTACTTTCAGGAAAATGATCAACAAAAGCACTCGTATCAGTTATTAAACAAGGTAACATTGAAAAAGATATTTAGTATTGGTGCGATTGTCCTTATCGTAATATATTGTATCTATCTATTAAAATTGAATAACCAGACTCAAACCATTGTAGAACAATTAAACAATTTATTAAATTAAGAGAAAGTAACATTATGATTAGAGTGGAATTACCCGTTTTAGTTGGAAAATTGAATTCGGTTGCAAAACATACGCTAGAAGCTTGTGCTGCACGTTGTATGAATGAACAATTTGCTGAAATTACAGTGCCTCAATTTTTGTTTAGCTTTTTAGAGACACCGTTATGTGATATTCGAGTTATTTTAGCTCAATCTAATGTTGATGTTGAGGAACTAAAGGGGTACTTGCAAGAAGTTGTAATAAGAGATACGCAATTACAGACTCATCAAAGTTATCCGAGTTTTTCTCCTCTATTAGTTGAATTATTACAAGATAGTTGGTTGGTTGCTTCAACAGAATTTGGTTATCCTAATCTGCGTAGTGGAATTATTTTATATGTTTTATTATCTTCCCTTCATCGTTATCTTCCTGTTCAAGCGGCAAAAGCGTTAATGGTGATTAATCGCGAAATTTTAAAAAGAGATTTTGTTCAGATTGTTGCAACGTCATCAGAAACAGAGACGGTCAAAGAGGATAGAATCGCGAGCTTATCAAATGGACAGGAAGGTTTGTTAGATAAATATGCTCAGAATATGACAGCCCTTGCAAGGGAGAGTAAGTTAGATCCGGTATTATGTCGAGATAAAGAAATCAATTTAATGATTGATATTTTATGCCGTCGCCGTAAGAATAACCCAATTGTTGTCGGTGAAGCAGGGGTTGGTAAAAGCGCATTAATTGAAGGTTTGGCCTTGCGGGTTGTCGCTGGAAATGTCCCTGAAAAACTGCTAAACACTGATATCATGACATTAGATTTAGGCGCATTACAAGCCGGAGCTGCAGTAAAAGGTGAGTTTGAAAAGCGTTTCAAAGGTATTATGAATGAGGTTACCTCATCACCAAAACCAATTATACTTTTTATTGATGAAGCCCATACATTAATAGGAGCAGGTAATCAACAAGGTGGGCTAGATATATCTAATTTGCTAAAACCGGCTTTGGCTAGGGGAGAATTAAGAACGATTGCAGCTACTACTTGGAGTGAATATAAGAAATATTTTGAGAAAGATGCTGCATTATCTAGACGTTTTCAACTAGTGAAGTTATCAGAACCGACGGTTGAAGAAGCTATTGTCATTATGCGAGGTTTACGTACTGCGTATGAACAGTCTCATCAAGTATTGATCGAGGAAGATGCATTAATTTCTGTCGCAGAATTAAGTGAACGTTATTTAAGTGGAAGACAACTACCGGATAAGGCAATTGATGTTCTCGATACAGCCTGTGCCAGGGTGGCAATCAACCTCACCTCTCCACCAAAATTAGTTGCGGAACTAGAAAATAAGCAGCATCAACTTAAGATGGAGATAGATTTACTTGAGAGAGAACTTAAATTAGGCTTAAGTTCAAATAGCTCCCGCTTATTGGAACTGCAAAATAATTTTGATGAAAATAATTTGAAATTAGAGAACGTTCGTCAAAGTTGGCAAAAACAGCAGTCTATTGTAAAAGATATTATTGCACTACGTTCAAAATTATTAGAAGACAAAGAGGATACTTCTGAAAACATTGAGCTCGATGAAAGCAGTAAACCGGAGAAAATGTCTGAAACAGAAAATGCCACTGACGATAACGAAGCCGTTAATTTAATGAATTCGGATGAGATAGAAGAAAGGCTAAAAGCTCTTATTCAAGAGTTGGAGCAATTACAACAGCAAGAGGAAATCCTTGTATCTCCTCACGTTACACAAAAACAGATTGCTTCAGTTATCGCTGAATGGACTGGGGTACCAATTGATCGTTTGTCGCAAAATGAGCTTAAAATCATTACAGATTTGCCTGATTATTTATCAAAAGAGATTAAAGGTCAGGATTTAGCGATTAAGCATTTGCATCGCCATTTATTAACTGCCAGAGCTGATTTGAGAAGGGCTGGAAGACCTTTAGGTGCATTTTTATTTGTTGGTCCTAGTGGGGTAGGTAAAACCGAAACTGTGTTGCAAGTAGCCGACTTACTATTTGGTGGGAAACAATATTTAACGACGATTAATATGTCCGAATTTCAAGAGAAGCACACTGTTTCTCGTTTAATAGGCTCTCCCCCGGGATATGTTGGATTTGGTGAAGGTGGGGTTTTAACTGAGGCGATTCGCCGCAAGCCATATTCAGTGGTTCTTTTGGATGAGGTTGAAAAGGCTCACCCGGATGTTTTGAATCTTTTTTATCAGGCCTTTGATAAGGGTGAACTTGCTGATGGTGAAGGACGCATTATTGATTGTAAAAATATTGTATTCTTTTTAACTTCTAATTTAGGTTACCAAACCATTGTTAAAAATGCAGATACTCCGGATAAGATTATTGATGAGTTATATTTTGAGTTAGCAGATTTTTTCAAGCCGGCGCTATTGGCCCGTATGGAAGTTATTCCTTATTTACCATTGCCGGAAAATGTTCTGATGACAATTATTGATGGTAAGCTCAATAAATTAATAACGTTATTAGAACGGCGTTTTGAAGCTAAGGTGGTTATTGAAGATGAAGTTAAAAAAGAAATTTTACGCCGTGCTACAAGGGCGGAAAATGGAGCCCGTATTTTAGAGTCTATCATTGATGGGCAAATGTTACCTCCGGTATCGTTATTGTTGTTACAACAAATTGCCGGTAATAAAGAAGTTAAGGATATTTATTTCGGAGTAAAAGATAATCGTTTTATTGCTAAAGTCGGGGATGAGGAATGCGATCTGGTTTAATTTTAGCTAAACAATTAATTTATTCATTAGTATTAACTTTTTTGCCTATGGGGTTGTCTGCTAATAGCCACTCCTCGTCTTCTAGTACTCCGGAGGGAGAATTAATAAAAGCAATGGAGCAGTGTCGTCACGAAAAGGCTGCTTTAGATCGTTTAGATTGCTATGACAGTGCTTGGGGAAATAATCCAAATTTACCCCAAGGGAAACAAAAAGGTGGGGTAGCTTGGGAAAGGGCTATAGAGCAGGAAAGTACCCGAACAAATAATTCTATTTCTCTACTGACTAAATCATATAATACGGAAGAGGGAAATCCGATCATTATTATTACTACGCCTGCACTCGGACACAAAGATCCCAGACCGGTCCTAATGTTTAGTTGCATTGATAACATTACACGATTACAAATAGCCTTGATTAGCCCAACAGATAAACGAGATACATATGTAGAGATATCTACAGATAAAAACAAATTCGAAACTCGCTGGTTCTTCAGAGAAAATGGTTTTCTGTTAGAAGCAAGCAGAGGCTTAGAGGGAATTAGTGAAATTCAACGGTTGTTTAAGGCTAATACTATAAAGATAAAATCAAATGTTAAAGATATTAATGGGTTAACATTTAATATTCAAAACTTAGAATACGAAATTAAATCTCTTAGAACGGCTTGTCACTGGTAATGTAATGGACTTATTAATTGATCATCCTTGGCGTGTAGCAATCTTAAAACCAATAGAGACTGAAACTGATCTTGATGAAGATCCGGTGTGGATTGATCTTGATGGGGAAATGGTAAAATTAGGCTCATTAGAACATGAGTCTTTAGATATTTCTCAAGTTCAGCAAAAAGCGTTAACACTATTGTCTACAAAAAGCAAAGATTTGAGGCTTGTTGCACACTTATTAAAGACTTTACAACACTCAGGCAAAACAACAGAATTACTACTTGGATTGTCGTTGTTCTCTGATTATGTTGAAGCATATTGGACATCTGCTCCTCCTATGCAAAAGCTTAAGAAAATCCGTTTAGCTCAGCAAATTCTTAAACGATTTGAAAATATGGCGACTAAATTTAATCAGTCAGCCTCTAGGTTAGAAAAAGATGAAGCTAAATCACAACTAGAACGACTTAAGTGTTGCTGGGAAAGTGACCAGAAATTATTAGATGATGTAGAATTACTACTATCTCGTTATACATTTAATAATGATGTTGCCAATACTGAGAATATAGAAACTTCACAGAAAGGCAGTGAACAATCTATAGAGTCAAGAACAGGTTCTGTTAGTTCACTTAGCCAACAGCCTATGGTTATTGAACCTCTTGAAATCGATCAAAGTAATGAGAGAGCTTGGCGGAATACACTATTAAAAGTTGCAGACTATTTAGTAGATAAAGAGCCATCGGAATCTGTTGGTTACCGGTTAAGACGATATGCAATATGGAGCAACATAACGTCAGCTCCATTTGCAGAAGGTAATAAAACGCAATTAGCTGCAATTTCAGTGGATCGTGTTTCTGAGTATAAGTCAGCACTGGAAAATGCTACTGTAGATTTATGGAAAGAAGTTGAATATAGTCTGACATTAGCACCATTTTGGTTTGAGGGGCATTATTTATCGGCAGAAATCGCAAATCGTTTAGGTTATACTAAAGTGGCTGAAGCAATAAAAGAAAGTCTCAGTAATTTTCTTGAAAAATTGCCGTCTTTAGCAGAGTTAACATTCAGTGATAATACACCATTCCTGCCACAGAGTTGTCAGCAATGGTTAGCCCAACATAAAACAGCACAGAATGATATGCTGATTCAAAATAGCTCAAATCAAAATATTGATGATTATTATGAAAAGGAAGGCTTGGAGAAAACCTTACAGCTAATTAATGAACAAAAATATTCAGATATGAGGGAAAGGGTCTATGCTCAGTTACACAGCATAAAATTGTTAAATAAATCAGGATTACATAGTTTAGCTAAGCAACATTATGCGACGTTACAAAGTGCACTAGAGTCCGTATCAGTTAAAGATTGGGAACCATCCTTATTTTCTTTATTGATAAAAGAACAAGAATGAATTTAGTATAAAGAAGGTTTTAGTAATGAGATTACCATCATTTTTCCAAACATTTAGACCATTATTAACTCGATTGAAATTATCAGGTCCGATTTTAATGATTGTACTTTGGATTGCGACGTTAATTTGGGTCTGGTGGCAAGGGGAGACATACACCATTAATGGTTATAAGCCGCTTGCAACGCTAACTAATCGTTGGTTATTTACTGCGGTACTTATTATTATTGGGATTTCTTGGATTACTTGGAAAATCAGCCAACGACTAAAACAGTTGGAAAAACGCCAACAAGAAGATAAAAAGAATTTTAATAGCCCGATTAAGGAAAATATAGATTCGCAACGTCGTTATTTAGATCGTTGGGTTTTGAGATTACAGCGTTATTTAGATACATCTAAGTATCAACATGTATTACCTTGGTACCTTTTATTAGGTATTGAGGGGAGTGGTAAATCGTCTTTGTTAAAAGAAAATGGTGGATTTATTGAACTCTACGAAAATGATGATGACGATGAAACTAATAAAGTTGAGTTTTCTATTTTTACTAATGAGAAAGCGGTTGTAATTGTACCTAATGGCAATTTAGTCTCACAAAATCTTGAAGTGGAAAATAAACCTCGTTTGTATGCTAAACTTTGGAAGAATCTTCTGGATTGGACGGCAGAACAGCGAGGTAGACAGCCTTTAAATGGTGTACTTTTATGTATTGATCTGTACCAGTTGCTTACCCTTAATAAAGAAGGGCGGGACCTGTACCTTGCAACCTTACAACAACGTTTAAAAGATGTTTCGGATACTGTAAATGCGGATTTACCGATCTATGTTGTTTTAACTAAAATGGATCGCTTATATGGTTTTCAGGCAATGTACCGTAAGTTAACAAAAGAACAAATAGAAAGTGTCTTAGGTACTACATTCTCTGCTAAAGGTGAAAATTGGGCTCAAGAACTCAGCAACTTCTGGAATTCTTGGTGCAAACAAATGAATTCAGCAATGCCTGATATGATGCTAAACGATGCGCTACCGGAACAGAGAAGCCAATTATTTAGCTTTATACGTCAAATTGGTGGCGCCCATGAAGAGATCTCTTCGTTCTTAGCTGATTTGTTAAATACAGGGGGAAAATCAGGTATTTTCTTCAAAGGGGTATATTTTACCTCTGCATTGCAGAATGGAAAAATAGACGATCTCTTTATTCAGTCAGCATCAGAACAGTATCACTTGAGTAATCAAACTTACCCGACATGGTCTGTAAAATTGTCTCAGACTTATTTCTGTTCAAAATTATTTGAAAATACTTTATTCGCTTATCCAAACTTAGCAAAGGAAAATTCCGTTTGGAGCTTGGCTTACCGTAATCAAATCAAAGCTTTTTCTATTATTGGTGGTATTGCGGCATTGGGTTTATTATTTGGTTGGCAACATTACTACAAAAAGAATTACGATGCCGGTGAAGTTATTTTGACACAAGTAAAAAACTTCAAAGAGATACCTATGCCGAAAGGTGTTGATTATTATGGAGATAAGCAACTACCTTTGTTAAATCCAATGCGGGATGCAACTTTCGCATATGGAAAAGAACCGGATTCTTCAAATATTTTTACCGACATGGGTTTATACCAAGGTCATAATATGGGACCTTATGCTCATTCGGCCTATCTAAAATTATTACAACTTCGTTATCTCCCGGCAATTATGACTGGTTTACAACGTAAGTTAGACACTTCCCCGCCTAACAGTGATGAAAAATTAGAAACTTTGCGGGTTATGAGAATGCTTGATGATAAAACCGGTCGTGTTGATCAAGTCGTTGAAGATTACATGCGAAAATATTGGAGTGAAGCTTTCAGAGGACAAAATCAACTTCAAGCTAATTTACTTTCTCACTTAGATTATGCGTTGAAATATACCGATTGGTACGCCGGTCGAATGAATGGTGATGAAGAGTTGATTAAAGCGTTTGAGCCGTTTGATTTGTCCATTCGAGATGCGCAGAAAGAGCTAAGTAACTTGTCACTCTATGATCGTGTTTATCAGATACTCAAGGCCACGGCGAAAAAGGTCTTCCCGACTGATTTAAATTTAAGAGAGGAAATCGGAGGCGGGTTTGACGCTTTATTTATGCCGGAAGAGGAAAGTTTGGTATATATCCCACGCTTCTTTACAACGGAAGGGTTAACAAATTATTTCTTAAAACGTGATTCACAGTTGGTGGATTTAACGGCAATAGATAGTTGGGTGCTTAACTTAACTAAAAATATCGAGTATAGCGATGCAGATCGTAAAGAAATCAGTTCAAGAATTACGGAACAATATGTAAATGATTATGTTTCGACTTGGAATGATGCAATGAATAATCTCGATATTAAACACTTTGGCGATATTTCTGAGGCGGTTTCGGCCATTGAAAAAATCACCGGTAATACACAGACTATACGTCGAGCTATAAGTGCCGTGGTCACGAATACGGCTTCTCCGACGGTGCCTAAGGAACTGGAAGGTAAGGATCTAGATGCCGCGCTCTCTTCATCTGAGTATCTGTTAAAAAATGCAATTTCTCGTAATTTCTTAAATGAGAAATCCATTTTGGCGCAGGAAGATGGTAGTCGTGAAAACTTGTTGCAACGTGTGTATCCGCAGTTGTCTAATTTGCATCGTTATCTACTTGCGATTCAAAACTCACCGGATCAAGGTAAGGCTGCATTAAAGGCAGTACAGTTGCGTATGGAACAACAGTCAGTAGATCCGATTTTAGAGTTGCAACAAATCGCCAAGGGCTTGCCACAACCGTTAGGGCGTTGGATTGAACAATTGTCTCAAAATGCTTGGAAAGTCGTATTGAAATCAGCGATTCAGGCATTGGAGGTGGAATGGAATGATAAAGTGGTTAAACCGTATCGAATGACAATAGCGGATCGTTATCCATTTAATCCTAATTCTCCGCAAGAAGTAGCCATTAGTGATTTTGATCGTTTCTTTGCACCGAATGGTATTTTAGATAGTTTCTATACCAAATATCTCAATGCGTTTATTGAAAACGGATTTACTGATGCGGAAGATGGTTCAACACCGATAATTCGCGAAGATGTGCTTCAACAATTGGAAATGGCACAAAAAATAAGAGATACTTTCTTTAGTGGAGAAAACGGTTTAGGAGCGCAATATATTGTTGAACCATTGAGCCTGTCATCCAATAAGAGACGAAGCGTATTGAATTTAGATGGTCAAATTATTGACTTCACGCATGGCAATAAACGTCGAGTGAATGTAGTATGGCCTAACTCAATGAATATTGCAGTAGAAAGTAAGTTAACGCTCGTACCGAATCAGGCCAACTCGTCACCACGTAGTCTTTCTTACCGTGGACCGTGGGCTCAAATCAAGCTCTTTAGCTTAGGTAATGTTGTTGGCGAACGAGAAGGCTCATTTGATATCCGTTACGATGTAGACGGAGGTTATGCGATTTATCGTATCTATGTCGATGCATCAAATAACCCATTCTCACCGGATATGTTCAAAGAGTTTAACTTATCCGAGACCTTATACTAAGGACAATTCATGCAGGCTGAGGTAATCCCTCAGCCGTTTTAGGAAAAAGTGCGGTGAGTTTTTTAACTGTTTTTCAGCTCAGTCGGCTTGCCGTGTGATATGAGGATTTAATCTTTAGAGAGTGAGGGCATTTAAATGGCGAAAACGGTTAATCCCGACACGTTGGTCAAAGCGGCGGAGGGAGTTTCTTCAGTCAGTGATAAATTAGATTTGGCTTCGACCCTTTCAGGGAATAAAAAGGTCGCGGCGAAAGCGGCGAAGTTGAAAGCGGGTGTTTCAAAGTTGCAGTCAAGTGTAGACACCGGTAAAGATGTCATTCATCGCGTTCAGCAATGGGGGAAAAAGAGCAACCCGTCTGCAGCGACCACCCCGATGAATCTGGTGTCAGGCGCCTCTTCCTCTCCGACCACCACCTCCCTTCCGGTACCATCCTTATCCGCCTTATCAAGTTTATTAGGTCTTTCCCCAAGCGGTTTGCAATTCACCCTGGAAGCGGGTGGGCTGGCGCCTGCTACATTTGCCGTCATCAGTTTTGAATGCCATTCCCGTTATAGCGAATTATATTGCCTGGATGTGGCGGTCAGCAGTGTGGACCCGGCGGTTAATCCGAGTGCGGTACTGGATAACCGGGCGGTGCTTTCCGTCTGGCAGGATGGCGGACTGTTGCAGACGTTTTCCGGCATGGTAACTCACTTTGAGCAAGGTGATAGCGGCTTCAGACAGACTCATTACCGCCTGCGCATTCAACCGGACTTATGGCGGGCGACATTAAGACGCAACTCCCGCATTTTCCAGCAAAAAGACATTCAAACAATCCTCTCTACCATTTTATCGGAGAACAAAGTTACCGATTATGCCTTTGTCTTACGCTATCCACACCCAGAACGGGAATTCTGCGTACAGTATCAAGAATCGGATTTTGACTTCTTCCAACGACTGACGGCGGAAGAGGGGATTTTCTACTATTTTGAACAACAGGACGGACAGCATCGTCTGGTCATGACGGATGACGCGACGACCTTAAGCGGCAACACGGTATTGCCTTATAATGTCAACCGTAACGCCCAGTTACAGGAAAAATCCATCACCTCCTTTAATCGCAGCGAGCGTGTTCGTCAATCGGAAGTCACGTTAAAGGATTACACCTTTAAGAAGCCGAACTGGCAGGCGACGTTCAATCGACCGGCGAACGACATCCAGTATCAACGGGCGATGTATGAACATTACGACTATCCGGGACGTTTTAAAGACGGTCGGGGGGAACAATATACCCGTTACCGTTTGGATAGTCTGCGACAGGATGCGCATCTGGGCTGGGGTGAAAGTAACAGCCCGAACCTGCAGGTGGGCAAACTGTTTAAGTTACAAAACCACCCGAATGCGAGTTTAAACACCGACTGGCAGTTAGTAGGAGTGGTGTATAAGGGACAACAGCCACAGTCCAATGAGCTGGAAGCAGGGGATAAGGCCACCACATTGAACGGTCGTTTTGAGTTTATGCCACGGGAACAGACCTGGCGTCCGCAGCAACGTACCAAACCACGGGTGGATGGTCCGCAAATTGCGATAGTGACGGGACCGGCGGGCGAAGAGATTTATACGGATAACTTTGGTCGGGTGCGCTTACAGTTTTTATGGGACAGGGAAGGTAAATTCGACGACCACAGTTCCTGCTGGATACGGGTAACACAACCTTGGGCGGGTAAAGGCTGGGGTATGATGGCGATACCGCGTGTTGGTCAAGAAATCGTGGTAGACTTTTTAGACGGCGACCCGGACCAGCCGATAGTGACGGGGCGGACGTATCATGCGAATATGCCGTTACCGGCGGAGTTACCGGCGGGCAAGACACAGATGCATGTGATGTCGCAGACGTATAAGGATGGCGGTTATAACGGTATGATAATGGAAGATGCGACGGGGAATCAGCGATTGGATTTTCAGGCGCAGAAGGACATGAATACCAATGTGTTAAATGACCAAAGCTCAACGATTCAAAATAACCGTAGCGTTACTGTTGTTGGTGGTAATGAAACCAGAACAGTTCAGTCAGGTAATTTGAGTGAATCGGTTAAAGGTGATCGTAGTATCTTGGTTGAGTCAGGAGATCAATCAAAAGTTATCAAGTCGGGTAATTTATCGGAATCCGTAAAAGGTAATAGATCAATTTGTGTAGAAGAGGGTAATCAATCTCTAATTGTAAAAACAGGAGATAGAGGCGTTGAGGTTCAGACTGGCAATGATTCTTTAGTGGTTAAAACCGGAAATAGAAGTGTTGAAGTGAGTACCGGCGACGATAGTAAAAAAGTTGGTTCAGGAAATTTATATGAAAGTGTTGCTCAAACTAGAGCAACAGAAGCCAAAGCGATTCAAATGGTGGGTACGGAGTCTATTGTCCTCAATGTCGGTTCGGCTACATTAAATATGACAACTGATGCTATTACAATTAGTTTTGGCGATGGTTCAGGTATCACGATAAATGCTAGTGGTGTATATGCTATAGCGCCTGAAATTCATTTGAACAAATAAGTAATAAGAGGGAAAGTAAATGTTTTATTTCAATGAGGGTTCATTAGATATTTCATCAGAATGGCAGGATAGAAGTATTTTGTTATTATCGCATCCTTCACAGTTAAATATTTCAATATCTAGAGATGAGCTACCTCTTGGCATGACCTTCTCTGAGTTTGCTGAAGACCAGTTTAAAATGGTTAGCCGTCAGCTAAAAGGTTATGAAGAAATTCATCGGGAGCCAACAAAGGTTGATGGCTATGATGCAGTGATGTCTGAATTTAAATGGGATTCGCCGGAGGGACGTTTACATCAGGTTTCCACGGTGATCGATTTGCCGATTCATCCAACGATCATCACCGTGTCGTCACACAAGCCATTAACGGAAGGTCAAAAAGAGTATTTATTAAAACTCGTCCAAAGTTTTAAAGCCCGTAACGTAAAATAAAGCGGAGGTTTTGATGAGTCTGGGGCAAAGCTCGGTAAGCGCCGGTTCATATGTTGCAACGAGAGAGGTGCTACGAGGTCAGATGAATGACCAAATGCAAGCAATGCAATCCTCTACGACACCATCTTCGCAGGATGATTTAACGAATTTACGTCGTCAGATGTTAGATTTTGCGCAAAGTGATGGGTTAAATAACGTAATGACAGGTGCCGGGCTGGCTTTGGCTGCGGGCGGGGGCATGGTCAGTGCGGCGGCGGCTGCCGGTGGTTTTTGTTCTGTCACGGCGGGCGCATTAATGGCAGGTGCTGCGACAGGGCTTGCAACAGCCTTAGGTGCCGCCGGAGTAGGTTTAGTCGCATATAAAGTTGGTGAGGTTATCGGAGAGGCAGCAACGCATGCGGTAATGAAATATATCTTTGGTAAAACGCCGATTCCGGAGTCAGGAAATAATCCTATTTGTGAAGGAGATGAGGTATACCATAAAAATAAAAGCGCAACATATTGGGGGATTTTAGGCGGCATTGTTTTAGGTGCTGCGTTAGCCATTGCTCTGCCCGGCGTAGGTGTTTTTATGGGGGCTGCGATTTGTGGTGCGGTTACGGGGCTTTGTGCCGGGGTGGGTAATGCGTTATCTCAGTATGGTGAGAAAAAGGGAAAAGTATTACAAGGCTCCCCGAATGTCTTTTTTGAAAGTAAAGCAGTCGCCCGGGTGGGTGATTTAATTGAATGTTCTGACCACGGAGGCGAGCAATTTGTTGCGGAAGGTGCTAGAACCGTATTTGCCAATGGGCGACCAATTGCCCGCATTGGTCATTCAACGACTTGTGATGGTACGGTCGTTGGCGGAAGAGAAACCGTATTAGAAACAGATGAGACTTCAGCCGACATTCGGTTACCGATTAAATCAAGTGTCCCTTTATGGTTGGAAGAGTTGGCAACATATACCGGTTTGGTTATGGATATTGTTGACTTAGCCAAAGGTCTTAAAGGGCTTGCGGATGCAAGGACAGCCGTTGGTGACCCGGTTGATGTGGCGAGAGGGGCACTTATTCAGGAATGGCATGTACTCTCCTTTGAGAGAACATTGCCGTTACGTCTGAACCGTTATTATTATTCGACGCAACAACAGAGTGGGCATTTAGGTCAAAATTGGTTTGATGAATGGTCACAATGTTTGCGTATTGATGATGAACAGAAAGAAATCATTTATTTTAATGAGAAAGGGGGGGCTTACCATTACCCTTATCAAAGAAAGAAAGTCTATGCACAAAATGTGTATTGCAAACATTTAGTTTTATTTAGCGATAACTTAAACGACATTTATCTGTTTAACCGCAAACAACAAAGAAAGTATTTATTCTCCCCACTTTCCTCCGGAGATAAATCGGTAAGATATCTGGCTGAAATCTCAGACCGTTTCGGTAATAAAATCACGTTTAACTATGATGAAGGCAACTTGTCGGAAGTTCGGCACAGTGACGGTTTTTCTTTGGTAATAGAGAATCAGGACGGGTTGTTTAAGTCGATTTCTTATAAATCCAAAGCATATAACCAACTTTTAGTGCGTTTTGAACATAATGACAAAGGGCAGTTAGAGTTTTGTCGTTCATTCCAATATGGAGAGCTTCATCATCGTTATAATGATGCGGGATATATGAGCTCCTGGTGGGATAGTGATGCAACGCATGTGGATATCTACTATGACGAGCGTGGTCGGGTGCTAGGCACCAAGACGGAATCGGGTCATTACGAAGACAGTTATAGATATGATGATGAAAACCATTGCACCTATTATATTGATGCGGAGGGAGGAGAGAGTTGCTATTGGTACAACAAAGACTATGTTGTGACCAAAATCCGAGATGCATTAGGGCATGTTACGGAAAGTGAATGGGATTACGGACAGAAAGTTGCAGAAACGGATGCATTGGGTCGGGAAACACGCTATGCCTATAATGATTATGGCGACATAAGCAAAGTAACGACACCGGACGGACGGGTGTACCTGTATAAGTATAACGGAGAGGGATTATTATTAGAGATAAAGAACTCACTGGGCGAATATTGGGAATACCGTTATGGTACT
>JACAWG010000035.1 GCA_017160915.1 Aggregatibacter actinomycetemcomitans | reverse complement strand
ATTGATACCGTCTAAAAGTGCGGTTGGTTTTTTAGGCGTTTTTTCGTCTGTGTTGACTGCACCCTTTTGATACTTCGGTTGCCACGTTTGGCGGCTAAGTAATTTATCGTCTTCATCATACGCATAGGTTTCAACACTGCCGTCCGCCTGCGTACGTCTCGTTAGTCTGCCTACCGGGTCATAGGCATAGTGACGCACTCTTCCCGTAAAGTCCGTCTCACTGATGAGTTGCCCCACCTTATCGTATGCGTAGCGATAGCTGTCGCCCTGGCTGTTTCTCACTTCTGTGAGGCGGGTCAGCTTGTCATAGTGAAAGGTTAAGGTTTCACCGTTCGGCAACGTTTGACTTTCCAGTAAATCGTAAGCACCGTAGCCATATTTCGTTTTGTTACCGTTGCCGTCAATCGCTTCTTTGAGAAGACGCTCGCTATTGTAGCCAAACTGTTGGGTCGAGCCTTCCGGCGTCGTGACTTTGGTCAGGCTGCCATTCGGATTCGCATGTGCTTCACTATACTCATAACGATACGTCGAACCGTCCGTCCTAACCAAGGTCGTAATTCGGTCAAACATATCCCGTCGATATTGCGTCTGTTCGCCTTTACTATTACGAACCCCCGTTAATTGGTTTTCCTCATTATAACCATAACTCCAGTAATTCCCGTCCGGTAACTGTTGGCGAGCAACCTGATAACGTTCGTTATAACGATACTCCCATTTCAATTTATTCGGCGCTATCACAAAACGCAATTCATTGTGAGTACCATAACGGTATTCCCAATATTCGCCCAGTGAGTTCTTTATCTCTAATAATAATCCCTCTCCGTTATACTTATACAGGTACACCCGTCCGTCCGGTGTCGTTACTTTGCTTATGTCGCCATAATCATTATAGGCATAGCGTGTTTCCCGACCCAATGCATCCGTTTCTGCAACTTTCTGTCCGTAATCCCATTCACTTTCCGTAACATGCCCTAATGCATCTCGGATTTTGGTCACAACATAGTCTTTGTTGTACCAATAGCAACTCTCTCCTCCCTCCGCATCAATATAATAGGTGCAATGGTTTTCATCATCATATCTATAACTGTCTTCGTAATGACCCGATTCCGTCTTGGTGCCTAGCACCCGACCACGCTCGTCATAGTAGATATCCACATGCGTTGCATCACTATCCCACCAGGAGCTCATATATCCCGCATCATTATAACGATGATGAAGCTCTCCATATTGGAATGAACGACAAAACTCTAACTGCCCTTTGTCATTATGTTCAAAACGCACTAAAAGTTGGTTATATGCTTTGGATTTATAAGAAATCGACTTAAACAACCCGTCCTGATTCTCTATTACCAAAGAAAAACCGTCACTGTGCCGAACTTCCGACAAGTTGCCTTCATCATAGTTAAACGTGATTTTATTACCGAAACGGTCTGAGATTTCAGCCAGATATCTTACCGATTTATCTCCGGAGGAAAGTGGGGAGAATAAATACTTTCTTTGTTGTTTGCGGTTAAACAGATAAATGTCGTTTAAGTTATCGCTAAATAAAACTAAATGTTTGCAATACACATTTTGTGCATAGACTTTCTTTCTTTGATAAGGGTAATGGTAAGCCCCCCCTTTCTCATTAAAATAAATGATTTCTTTCTGTTCATCATCAATACGCAAACATTGTGACCATTCATCAAACCAATTTTGACCTAAATGCCCACTCTGTTGTTGCGTCGAATAATAATAACGGTTCAGACGTAACGGCAATGTTCTCTCAAAGGAGAGTACATGCCATTCCTGAATAAGTGCCCCTCTCGCCACATCAACCGGGTCACCAACGGCTGTCCTTGCATCCGCAAGCCCTTTAAGACCTTTGGCTAAGTCAACAATATCCATAACCAAACCGGTATATGTTGCCAACTCTTCCAACCATAAAGGGACACTTGATTTAATCGGTAACCGAATGTCGGCTGAAGTCTCATCTGTTTCTAATACGGTTTCTCTTCCGCCAACGACCGTACCATCACAAGTCGTTGAATGACCAATGCGGGCAATTGGTCGCCCATTGGCAAATACGGTTCTAGCACCTTCCGCAACAAATTGCTCGCCTCCGTGGTCAGAACATTCAATTAAATCACCCACCCGGGCGACTGCTTTACTTTCAAAAAAGACATTCGGGGAGCCTTGTAATACTTTTCCCTTTTTCTCACCATACTGAGATAACGCATTACCCACCCCGGCACAAAGCCCCGTAACCGCACCACAAATCGCAGCCCCCATAAAAACACCTACGCCGGGCAGAGCAATGGCTAACGCAGCACCTAAAACAATGCCGCCTAAAATCCCCCAATATGTTGCGCTTTTATTTTTATGGTATACCTCATCTCCTTCACAAATAGGATTATTTCCTGACTCCGGAATCGGCGTTTTACCAAAGATATATTTCATTACCGCATGCGTTGCTGCCTCTCCGATAACCTCACCAACTTTATATGCGACTAAACCTACTCCGGCGGCACCTAAGGCTGTTGCAAGCCCTGTCGCAGCACCTGCCATTAATGCGCCCGCCGTGACAGAACAAAAACCACCGGCAGCCGCCGCCGCACTGACCATGCCCCCGCCCGCAGCCAAAGCCAGCCCGGCACCTGTCATTACGTTATTTAACCCATCACTTTGCGCAAAATCTAACATCTGACGACGTAAATTCGTTAAATCATCCTGCGAAGATGGTGTCGTAGAGGATTGCATTGCTTGCATTTGGTCATTCATCTGACCTCGTAGCACCTCTCTCGTTGCAACATATGAACCGGCGCTTACCGAGCTTTGCCCCAGACTCATCAAAACCTCCGCTTTATTTTACGTTACGGGCTTTAAAACTTTGGACGAGTTTTAATAAATACTCTTT
>JACAWG010000034.1 GCA_017160915.1 Aggregatibacter actinomycetemcomitans | reverse complement strand
CAGATTCGGGTTCAGCGGTTCAGCCTGTTTGCGCGCCCAACTGCTTAGCAGCGGTAACCCCCAAAGGCTGGTCGGTGCTTTGCGCCAGGTGCGTTTGCCCTGTGGGTTGAACAATGCAAGCGGTTGTCCGTTCGGTTGGCAAACGGCATAGTTTGTGGTCTGCGTCCAAGTCTTTTGATTGTGGCGTAAATCTGACTTTTGGTAGCCGTCCTGCTGGGCAATCAGCTCCCAACCGTTGAATACGCTGTGGCGTTGGCTTTCCTGCTTTCCCTGTTTTTCGGTTTCCTGATAAGCAATCTGGTCGCCGTCCCACAGATAGCGGGTTTTGGTGTTTTGTTGCGGACAGGCTTTTTCAATACGTCTGCCTAAAGCGTCGTATTTATAATACCAGGTTTCCCCTTTGTCGTTGGTCAGACTTTCCAGTTGATTATTGCCGTTCCAGCGGTAGTAGGTGGTTTTATGACGGAAGCCGTCCCGGATTTCGGTTTTGCTTGTCAGGCGTCCCGCTTTGTCATATTCGTAGTGATGATTACCGATACGGTTTAAACGATTGCCGGTTTGGTATAAATCGTGATTATCAATGCGGATTTGGCTGTCCGGGTCGTCATGATAGTCATCGGTATGAATGTATTGCCGGCTGAGATAACCGTTTTGGTCATAGCCGTAATGCTCTGTTGTTTGGCTTTGACTGATAACCCGGGTGATTTGATTATTGCCGTTGACCACGAACTTAAGGTCTTCGATTTCATCATTGGCGGCAATGGTGTTTAACGCCTTGTCATATTGATAAGTGCGATTCAGTTCGGCAAAGCTCGGGCTGTGGATTCCCGCCTGTCTCAGCTCAAGACCGTCGAAGTGGGTACGCGGCTCATGTCCGGCACGTTGTCTGACCGGCAGATTCATTTCATTGAACTGCTGATTGAGGATAAAGCCGAGATTGGAAAGACGGCTGATTTCGTTGCCTTCCTCATCATAGATAAAGGTCAGCTTATGGGTAACACCGGGTTGTGGTGTCGGTCTATTTTCCGCTTCACTATCCCAATTCGGCAAACTTAACTCAACCAACTCGCCCACGTTGTTATATTGGTATAAGGTGGTAATCGGCTCACTTTGTCCGTTCGGATAAAGGGTACGCGTGACGGTTTTGTTCACCTCATCAAAAGTGCGGTGGATTTTATGGGCGTTTTGGGTTTCCTCAACCACTCTGTCATTGATGTCGTAAATGTAAGTCAGGGTGCTTTCGGTGGATTGCACTTTGGTGACTCTGCCGACATTGTCATAGGTGTAGCTGACGGCGTCATCTACGGTGTTTAATTGGGTGAGCTGCCCGTTGGCGTTATAGGTGTAACGGGTCTGATTGCCTTCGCCGTCGGTGAGGGTGTGTAACGTACCGTTTTGATGATAGGCATAGCGCCATTGATTCCCGGCAAAGTCGGTTTCCGTTTCCACCTGCCCGTCGGCATTGAACGTATAAGTGTAATGTTCGCCTTTCGGGTTAGTGACCTTATTCAGTTTCAGGCTGTCTTTGTCATAGTCATAACGCCAGCGGTTTCCCTCCCCGTCGATTTTCTCCACAAGCAGGTCAAAGGCGCCGTATTTCAGCTGCCAGACAATGCCGTTGGCATCGGTGTATTTTGTCAGGTTACCGTGACGGTCATAAACCTGAGTTTCATCACTTTGATTCGGACGATGGATACGGGTGAGTTGATGGCGCTGATTATAAGCGTAATGCCAGAACCGCCCGCCGGCACTTTGCAGCTGACTGATTTGGTCTTCGCCGTTGTAATCTAGCTGAATGCGCCGCTGTTCGGCGTCTTGGGTTTCGATTAAACGATGACGCGGGTCATAACGATAAGTCGCCTGAAGCTGTGCTTGTGCCGGGCTTTGACGGGCGTCTTTGGATAGCACGTGGGTCAAAAGACCGTATTCATTGCGGATAAAGGCGGTTTGACTGCCGTCCGGGGCGGTGAAAAGTGCGGTGGTATTTTCCTCCGTTTTGTCCTCCACGGAGGTCCACACCCGCCCAATCGGGTCTTCAATCCGGATTAAACGCTCTTCTTCGTTATAGGCATATTGCCAGGTATTACCCATCGGGTCGGTGAAGGCGGTGACCAGACCGGTTTGTTCCAGATAGGTAAAGCTGACCTGAGTGTCATCGCAGAAGGTTTGCGTGAGCAGATTACCGGAACGGTCATAGTCGAAAGTGGTGCGTGCGCCGTTTGGTGAAGTGATGGCAAGGGGCTTCATGATATGCGGGTCGAAGTCATAGACGGTGACATTGCCTTTGCCGTCACGCACCCGGGTTTGGTTCTCCAAGTATTCAAACCATACCGGATAGAAGCCGTCGGCACCGATACTGTGAATCACCCGTCCCTGTTCGTCGTAGTGATAATCCACCCAGGTCTTGTCCTTATCTTCCCAGCGGGTCAGATTGGCTTGTGCGTCGTAGGTATAGAACAGGTGATAATCAAGCAGAGCATCGGATTCCAGCAGATAGCCGTTTTCATCTTGGGTGTAAGTCACCAGTAGCTGTTGCTGATCGTTATCCACGCAGGTGATGGATTGCAGCCAGTCGCCCTGATAGTCCAGACGCAGGATAATGCCGTCGGTGTGGGAGACCGATTCCAGCCAGGAACGTTCGTTATAGTGAAACTGCACCACGTTATCGAAGGTGTCCAGCCAGGCGGAGATGAGATAGCGCCCGTCAGCTAACGGCGGATAGGTTAGGTTGGCTTCCGGTTCTTCATCCTGTCCGTCATCCGTATCAATTTCCGGCGTATCAATAAAATAGAACAGTTTGGAAATGCGTGTTTCACGGTTAAACAGTTCTAAATATTCGCGGTGACGAATCAGAGCATATTGAGGATGGTCGGGGTTAAAGGATTCGGTACTACCCTGTGGTAGGGCAAAGCGTAAATAAGTGCCTTCAAAGCTGGCAATTTTAACCAGCTGTCCGTTATCCGAAACATCGGCGTATTCGGAGAAATTATCCGTCCAATAACGTCCGCATAAACCCTCGGACTGATTTGCGTCTTTATGGCGAGACCAGGTGCGTGTAAAGGAAAGCGGAAGGGTTTGCCCCAGCGTGAAATCAACCCGTTGTTCTACCACATGACCGGTCAATACATCTATCGGGTCACCTTTAATGAATTTCTTACCGGCTTCGGAGAACCGTTTGAAGCCTGTGTTGTCTTTAAAGGCTTTTTTAGCACAGCCTAACGTTTTTCCTCGGGCAATTCTACCTGCCTGTTTGGCGCCTTTGCCTAACCCGCGTCCGACCGCCTTTGCTCCTTTGGCTATACCACGACCGGCAGCCTTGGCACCTTTTACTGCACCACGTCCGGCGGCTTTTGCGAGGTTGGCAGCATTTTTCGCTTTGCGGGCGGCATTTTTAGCAATGCCTTTGGCGGCTTTGGCTGCCATCTTTGTAGCTAATGCTGCGCCTGCGCGCGGTCCCTTGGTAGCGAGCGCTTTTCCTACTTGTGATAACGCTTTTTTTAACCCCTTACCCACAATTGCTGTCGGGGGAATGATAAACTCCACGGCAACTAATGCCGCCCGTTGCCAACCGGTAAACTCACTTTTCATTTCCACATAGGTTGCCTGCCCGGAGCCGATAAATACATCCGGCGACCCTTCTGCAATGGTAGCGCTACATTCGGTTTTATCGCCTTTACGGGCAACCGGTTGATTGTTGACGGTAACCGTTTCGCTACCTTGAGCGATTTTTTGTGGCGGGGAATGACGGGTGCAGGCAACGCTTAAAGCCTTATCGACCATAGCAAGCTGTTTGCCGTTTACCTTCACATTTTCCGAACCTTTTACGATTGGTCCGCTTGGTTCGCCTCCGATAGCATCATTAACAAACTTCGTCACTGCGCCGGTAATAGCGCCTATTCCTCCCGACAGTGCGATTGTACCAACCGTACCTAATATTGCAGCAGCTACAGGCGCCGCAATCCCACCGGTGATACCCACCGCTGCCACAGCGACGGACGCTAATGCAAATATCCCCGCGGTAACAATGGCACCGACAACTGCCCCGGCAAGCGCAGCCCAAAAACTGGTGTGATTGATAATATCACCGACGCGGGCGGCAGGTGTGACAACCTCGGTAGGTTCAGTGATTTTTACTTTAGAATACTGGAATCCATTAATATTCTGGGTAATACGGGAAACGATATCGGAAGTGCCGGACATAAATAAACCTATACGTTATTTTATTTATTGAAATCAGGGTTAGTTTTGCTTATCGGAAGCAGCCTTAAAGGTATAAACAATCGCCAACATTGCCTCACGTTGTTTTTTAGTGAAGGGCGCAGTGGAGGTGTAAGTAAACGTTAAAAGCAAGCCATTACGGATTTGTAATAAAGTGCATTGGTACATGACACCTTCGGGCGTTTGCCATTGATATTCCAGCAGATGTGCAGGCTGATTATCCAGTTCGACGATTTCCTGAGCGATTTCGCGATAGTTTTTGAGGTTATGCTGAAATTGGTGGATGACCTGGTGGTAATACTCGTCACTGCTCATGCCTGTAGGCACGGGCGCGCGGTTAATTACTAAATTAATACCGCTGTCGTCGGGAAGGATGAAAACGTTCATGGATTGGTCTTGCCATGAGGTTGGCAAGGTGATGGAGCCTTCATTGAAGTGGTAATTATGTGTTGTCATTGTTTTTCTTTATTTTTGGTTAATTATTGGGAAATTGGTTTGGATATTTATCAGTAAAAATATGGTTGTTAAGTATCCTGTAAAAGTCATATTTTTACAATAAAATTATGCAAAAAAATTATACTTAAACTTTTCTTATTCAGTTAAATTTTATGCTATCCTATGCCGAATTATTTAGTGTCAATTTTTTGAAAATCTAAGGTAACTTCCGATGGTGAAAGACGTTTTATCCAATGTTAATACTTTATCGCAGGCTTCTGAACAGGTTAGTCAGGTTGCCGATCTTGCCGGTGTCAAAAATGTCACAGAAAAAATTCATCAGGTGCAGGATAAAATTTCTCAAGCTTCAAATGCGGTATCTGCGGGCACAACGATTGCAAACAAAGTTAAACAGGTTGCGCAAAATGCAGATTTATCTTCTGTCGGATCTCTTGCCGGTGGCGTTGGCACTATCGCCGATTTAACAGGAAATGAAAAGTTGGCTGCCAAAGCCGCCAAAGTGCAACAGGCAATTTCTCAAACCACACAAGCGGTTGCCGTGGCGAAAGATGTGATTCATCGGGTCCAACAGGTCAATAATCGCATCGCACAATCCAAAGCATTAAAAGCGATGAATGGTAATGCTACTGAGGCGATGTCTCCTATCGATTTGCTGACTTCATTATTTAAACGCGCGCCAAGCGGTTTGCAATTTACTTTAGCCGTAAACGGATTGTCGCCAACAACTTTTGCCGTCATTGATTTTCAATATACCTCCCGCTACAACGACTTATTTTATCTTGATGTTTCTGCAAGCAGTGCAAATGCCGAACTCGATCCTGAAGCGATTTTAGATAATGTCGCCACACTGTCTATTTGGCAGGATGGCGAATTAATTCAAACGCTCTCCGGAATGGTTTCCTCCTTTGAGGAAGGCGATAGCGGATTCAGACTCACACACTACCGGTTGCAAATTACGGCGGATTTATGGCGGGCAACTTTACGGCATAATTCCCGTATTTTTCAACAAAAGGACATTCAAACCATTCTTTCTGCAATACTGGCGGAAAATAAAGTGGCGGATTACGCATTTATTTTGCGGGGTGAGCATCCAAGACGTGAATTTTGCGTGCAATATCAGGAAACCGATTTTGAATTTTTCCAACGAATTACCGCCGAAGAGGGCATTTATTATTATTTTGAACAAAATAACGGTCAACATCGCTTAATTTTAAGTGATGATGCAGAAACGCTGAATAGTGAAAAAGCTGTATCGATTCCTTATAACGTTAACAAAAACGCACAATTGCAGGAAAAATGTATTACGACATTTAACCGCAGTGAACGGGTGCGTCCATCTCAAGTCAGTTTAAAAGACTACACCTTCAAAAAACCAAATTGGGCAGCGCAGTTTGAGTCCACCGCGAAGGATGCGGAAAATCAGCGTAGCGGTTATGAACACTATGACTTCCCGGGACGTTTTAAAGATGCCAGAGGGAAGCAATACAGCCAATATCGTTTGGATAGTTTAAGACAGGATGCGCATTTGGGCTGGGGCGAAAGTAACAGTGCGCAGCTGCACCCCGGCACGTTATTTCAGCTGAAAAACCATTCTACGGAATCCTTAAATACTTTCTGGCAATTAACGGATATTGAATATCATGGTCAGCAACCGCAGTCTTCCGAGCTGGAAGCGGGAGAGAAAGGTACAATCCTGACGAATCGTTTTTATTTTATCCCGCGTGACCAAACCTGGCGCGCCCCTCAACAAACAAAACCACGGGTGGACGGACCGCAAATGGCAATCGTAGTAGGTCCGCCGGGGGAAGAAATTTATACGGACAAATACGGACGGATCCGCCTACAGTTTTTATGGGACAGAGAAGGAGAATATAACGACCACAGTTCCTGTTGGATTCGGGTTACACAGCCTTGGGCTGGAAAAGGCTGGGGGATGATGGCGATACCGCGAATCGGTCATGAGGTGTTAGTGGACTTTCTGGAAGGTGACCCGGACCAACCGATAGTGACAGGACGTACATATCACGCCAATATGCCACTGCCGGCAGGCTTCCCGAAAGCCAAACCGCAAATGGATTTAATGTCGCAAACGCACAAAGGCGGCGGACATAACGGCATTATGATGGACGACTCGACAAACGGTCAGCGTTTGAATTTACACGCTCAGCGGGATATGAATACGATAGTGCTAAATAATCGCAGCACGAAGGTTGAAGGCAATCATTCGGAAACGGTGATGGGTAACCAAAGTATTCAGGTGGATAAAACGCGTTATAAAGAGGTGCTGGCTGATGAGACGACAGTGGTCAAACAAAATGCCATGGTTAAAGTAGGCGAGCAGTATAAATTATTGGTGCAAGGTAATGTCTCAATCGGCTCGTCGGAGAAGGATATCAAACTGATAACAACCGGTGCACAAATCACGTTATCTCATAGCGGAGATATTGATATTCAAGGACAGGCGATTCAGTTTAACGGTGAAACGGTGCATTTGAATCCGTTGCTTAAAGATAAAGCTGAGGAAGGGAAGACGAGTGAGGGAGGAAGTACTCAGGGAGAAAGTAGCGCGGTTTATTCTGCAAGTGGTGAAGCCAGTCTGATTTCTAGACAATCTTCCGGCGTGATGGATGCCAATGCTAAATTGCTGACAGCGCAAGGAATGGCAAGCTTTGATGCAAATAAAGGTGTTGCTCAAGCAGCCGGTTCCGCAGCATTAATGGATTTGAACATGACCCATCCAAATGGAAATATTAATAGTAAAGTTGGATATGTGGCAGGTAGTGGAGAGATCTCCTCATCATCAGGTATTGGCGTTAAAGGAAAAGTCGAGGCTGTAGCAGTTTCACTTGAAGGAAAACATAGTGGAGATTATGGTAGTATTGAAGGAGGAATGAAGGTATTTAGTGCTGACGCTGAGGGCGTAGGTAAAGTGTTTACAGGAGAAGAAGGTAAATATGGGTTTGATGCTAAAGTTGCGGCACAGGCTTCGGCAATAGCTGGAGAAGCAAAGGGCTGTATTGGAAGTGAAGAAAGCTGGGTTATGGTTTGTGGCAAGATTGGGGGAAATGCAGGACCTGCTTTTGATGCAGGTGGAAAATTTATTGTGGATACAAATGAAGAAACTTTAAGGGCTGGTGGAAACTTAAAAGTTTTCGGGGGAATTGAATTAGAAGGTAAAATTAACTGGAAAAAAATTAAGGAGATATTTGAGTGATTTTTTTTATATTAGGAATTCTTTTTGCGATGGTTGTTTCTTTGAATTATAAAAGAAAATTGATTAATTTTATCTTGTTTGTATTGCTCTTTTTATTGGTGACGCTTTTTCTTAATAAGGCTAGTTTTTTTAAGAGCTTATATAGTGATATGTACGCTTTAACTGTTTTCTTTGCTGTTTTATTTTTACATGTTTTTTTTGTACTTGGTTATCCTTTAATGGTTAAGTTTTCTTTAAGACATTATCCTGAATATATATCTGTGGCTACAAAAATATTTTTATCTTTCGGTTTTATAACAACTTTTTTTGCATTATATATGTTTTTCATTAAAGGGGTTATTTATGATTAAAGAGGCTAAAAAACTACTTCCCATAGGAAGTGTGGTTCGCTTAAAAGGAGCTGATTCTGCGCATAAAATTCTTATTATTAATAGAGTTGTCTTGGGTAGATGGAATGGTGAAGAGGGATATTTTGAATACTATGGTTGCCCTCACATTATTGGGGCTGTAGATGGGAAGAAATTTTATTTTAATTCAGAACAGATCGAAGAAGTTTGTTTTCAAGGTTATGTTGATAATGATGAAGTGGAGTATCAGCTTCGCTATCAGGCTTTTATTGAAAACAAAGTGCTAAAAAAATTGGAATTTGAGGGAAGTGAATGAATATTTTACCGTTAGGAAGTGTTGTTATATTAAAGAATGCTAAAGAAGAAAAAAAATTAATGATTGTGGTTAGAAATCCAATTATTACAAAAGAAGGCGTCACGGGGTACACAGATTACGCAGCCTGTGTTTATCCCGTTGGTGTAGAAGGGAAAATACTACACTATTTTAATCATCAGAATATTAAGGAAATTCTATTTACAGGATATATAGATGAGCTAGAGGCAAAATATCAGAAGTATTATTTGGAAAATAAAGGTAACTATAAGTATCCTAAGCTCATATTTTAATTGTTAATAGGTGACAATATAAATTTTGTACCCGCGTATATTCTTCATAATTAAAGTGCGGTCAAAATTTTTAGTGTTTTTAGTAATGAAAATACCTGAAAACTGACCGCGCTTTTTATCCGGAACAATATAAGATAAGCCGACGAGGAAAGGGCTATTGATTGTCAACACACTATCCGCTGAACCATCATCGCTTTTTAGAATTAAAAAATTTTGATGATGAAGGGGTAAATAGCAAAATTGCAACAATGCCGTTATAAAGCAATTTTACCACGATAACTTTCATTTCAGATTCTGCCAATAATGTTACACCTACATCGAATATGGCTATAACAATAAACAGGATTCTTGCCCAATTTTTACCGGCGAATATGCCTACGGAAATTATTCCCGGTAACATTACCAACATTATATAGACAACAGCAGCCAGAAATGGCGGTAAAAATGGGATACTTTCCGATAGGTTGGAGATAAACTCTTCAGAGGGTGTATAAACAGCAGCTGCTGTAAAAACGAATATGCTTAACAGGGCTATTACAGTATAGATCCCGCCGGCTATAATAACAGACCAAGGTGACTTCACATAACCTCCGGATGTATTAAATTGATAAACTATTCATCTTTTTCAAATGAGATTTGTTTTGACGTGTAAATCAAAAGTGGCATATATGCGATAATGATTAACGACATCAGCCCTAAATTCATTTCTGAACCAAAAAGGCTAATATAGACCGCAAGAAGCGGGATCATGACCACTAACCAAAGCAAGAAAGCCAATAATGTTTTTTTAGTTGGTCCCTTACGGAGTTTTATTCTTTTGTTACAGTGCGGGCAGGTTTTTATGCCCATAAAACCTTTAAATGCTGTGCCTTTTATCGGCTGGTTGCAATGTGGGCAAGGTAATGTCTGTATTAGCATTCTACTTTTCTCCTGTTACATAAGTTGTTTCTATTTTAATCACTTCACTGAAAAAAACAATAAGCGCATTGGCTTCTTTAAATTCTCTACCTTATATCATAATCCTATAAAAAACACCGAAAAAACTGACCGCACTTTAATTGATGTAAAAAGAGAGATAGGCTATACGCTTCCTGAGTAAATCGGTATATAATCTACACCCGTGTTTGTTGCCTCTTGAGCTTAGGTGTGTTTTAAGAAGGATAAGGGTGATGCCGGTTGTATTTGTATAGTAAAACTTCCCATGCTTCTATTGCTCATACATACGGCTTTTTGTAGAGTGTAAATTATTATGTAGTGTAAAACCCTTATCTGAGTTTGAGGTTTCTGGTTAGTTAGGCAGTTTTATAAATGTAAGTTGATTTTGTGGTGATCAGTTTTCAAACGATATGATTTAGCAAGTGGAATGTGATTATTGAGATTTGTTTAAGGAACGAAAAATGAGAATGTTATTTAAATTATTGTTATGTGCCGGCGTACTTTTTTTATCTGCCTGCAGTTCAAAAAATTCTTCAGGCTATGAAAAAATTATGGCGGTAGCAACCGCGCCGAATGGTAATCTTTATGTGTTGACGGACACATTGGATTATGAATTCCCAAGATCTAAAGTTAAAGATGTTAAGTTATTTTTTGAACTATCACCTGTGTTTGCGGAGATCGGGCAACCTATTAGTGCGCGTATGTGGGTAAAAGAACGTAGCGTAGATTTTTCATTTAATGACGCTATATTAAGCGTTTATAAAGAAGAAAATCAGAAATTTGCCAGAAAGGAAGCGACAGAAATTAAGGATTTCTACGCTAAAAATACAAAGGCTAAGCAACTGTTAAAACACCTTGAGAGAATGGTTAAAAAAGATCGTTCAATGAAATTGGTTGTTGAACATGAGAGTAATGAAAAAAATTTAGTAGATTACACATTTAATGTAAATAAAAAAGGCGATGACAAAATTAGAGGACGAGTTGTAACGCTTGCGAATCGAAAAGATATTATTAAGGAATATCAATCAACCGCCGGTAATTTTAAAGAATATAGAATCAATATTTTTTATGAGCCTAGTGTAGTTGAAAGCCGCTTGTTTGGTAGTCAGGTTGAAAAGGAAAGGTTAACATCCGGTGAGTCAATTGTTTTAAGAAACTGGAGACGCATTATACCAATGAATGTTAATGTGAAATAATTTGATTTAAAAAGAGCCGGTTTGCTTTTAATAGCTAACCGGCTCTTTTTTATGACTATTTAGGTATTTTCTTTAGAAAATAAAAAAGCCGCTTGCGCGACTATCTTTCAATTTTTCTTACATCTAAATGGTGCCCGAGGCCAGACTTGAACTGGCACGCCTCGAAAG
>JACAWG010000033.1 GCA_017160915.1 Aggregatibacter actinomycetemcomitans | reverse complement strand
CCCTTCTCAATCGTCAATGGAAATCTCGCGATAATCATTAATAATTTTGGGTCGTCTCCGACTCTTAAAACTGTACCAATAGGATAAATTTTCATTTTGACCCCTTATTTTATATTAGCTTTTTGTGTTATTTCTCTTAAAATTAAATATCTTTTATATGGGTTTGTATAGAGTATTAACGATATAACTATTGCTGTCGCAGAAATCAATAGTAGCAAATAATTTTCGCCATTTACAAAAAAGGAAAGTGTAAATATAAAAAACAAAATAACTCCAACAAATAAAATAATATTTGTTCTAAAAGATGATATTTTCGATAATTTAAGGAAATTTGTTACAAAATCATCATACTCAATATAAATAGAACTTATACTATTTAGCGATCGTTCTATCCTATATATAATAATTTTAAAAATTAGAATGGCTATTAGAAGAAAAATAAAATAAGAAAATATTTTATTTTCAGAATACTTTCCAATAATAAAAATAACACCATTTGCCATAAGTACCGCTGATACAACATATGGTCTGAGATCCTTATCAGCGCCTGTATATTTCTTACAAAATTGATTTTTATCCTCATCATAAAAAATATGGTATTTATCTTTTACTGTATAAATAGGAACTAGATTTTGCATTTAATTACCTGTTTATTTAATGTTTTCATCGTACCATCCGTCAAAGATCGCCGAACCTAACCACCCAATACCGAATCCAATCAAAGCCCCTCCGGCTGTACCAATTAAAGGAACTGCACTACCGATTGCTGCGCCTATACTAGCACCTGCTGAGCCTATAGCCACGTGTCCGGCAGCTTTAATTGTTGCATCAGTAGTATTTTCCCCTTCAGCTAATTGTATTCCCATATCAATCGCACCACCCACAATAGAAGGTGCCCATTTGGAACCGCTACGAATAACCTGCGCTACATTACTTGGTGGTTCCGGAATAATTATATTTCCACCACCGATTGCAGCTCCAACCATTCCTTTGTCAACAAAGAGGTCAGTAGTTTTGCGAGCAACATCTAAGGCGCCATCTACAAATTTCTTCGCAGCCTCCTCTGTAACTTTATCTTTAGCCATTTGCCCAACCATAACGCCGATATTAGAGGCGACACTTGAGGTTGAATTTCCAATTTTCTCCATCTGCTCAGGGGTAAGTATCGGTTCCGAATATTTAATTTCCTCTCCGGAATCTGAACCTTTAC
>JACAWG010000032.1 GCA_017160915.1 Aggregatibacter actinomycetemcomitans | reverse complement strand
AAAAAGGTAACTAAAGTGCGGTCGGTTTTTCTATCGTTTTTTCAACGGCAAACCCGTTTTCACATCCAACCCGGCTTTATCCGCCAATTTTTGCATTAACACATCGGACGGTTTTGCCGGGGACGGACCTTCATACCAGCGCTGAAACGCGATTTTGCCATCCCAGGCAGGCAGTTTTGCCGGCGGCAACGGCACGATTTTGTCCAGGTCGGGGACGGTTGGGTTTAAGTAGTCATTCTCATACAGGTAGTCCTCGATCATACTATAACGTTTCTGTCTTTCAGCATCCGGGCTCAGCGCTAAATAATCAATTTTATCGGCTTCTTTCACTCCTTTTTTAAAACCCTTAGCTAATCGGCGAGCCGACGAATCATTACCATTTTTTACGCCTTGATGAAATATTTTCACAGACTCGTCGTATCTTTGATCGGTCTGTAAACTGATCCCCAACCATTTAGATGCGGTTCCATTACCTTGTTCAGAAGCACAAAAGAACAATTTTTCGCTTATATCCAGACGAATTTTCAATGTGTTTGAATCTTTGATACTTCTAAATATTTCACCAAGTGTATTCTGCGCCTCTTTATTCCCTAAATCCGCCGCCTTGCGTAAATACGCCAGTTCATCTCCCGAACCG
>JACAWG010000029.1 GCA_017160915.1 Aggregatibacter actinomycetemcomitans | reverse complement strand
GGGTATCGAATGATTCGGATAAAACTGCGAAAAGAAGGAATATTCCTCAGTGGCAAAACGGTGTTGACGCATATGTGGGCACTGGGGATTCGTTCTTGTGTGAAAGTGAAACGACGTAAGAAAACGGGGAAAACGAGCCATATTGCACCGAATTTACTGCAACGCAACTTTAGTGCGACGAAGTTGAAGGAGAAATGGGTGACGGATGTGACCGAACTTCGGGTGGGGCGTGAGAAACTGTATCTTTCTCCAATGATGGACTTAGCCAATCAGGAGATTATCGCCTTTACAACGGGACGACGCCCGACATTCGGCTTGGTTTCGTCAATGTTAAAAAAGACGCTGATTCAGTTAAACGAAACGGATTTACCGATTATTCACACCGACCAGGGCTGTCTTTACGGGCTTGCCCGTTGGCGGAAGATGTTGATTCGGGATGATGGCTCGCCTTATGCCGTACAGAGCATGAGCCGGCGCGGGAATTGCTATGACAATGCGGTGATAGAAAGTTTTTT
>JACAWG010000028.1 GCA_017160915.1 Aggregatibacter actinomycetemcomitans | reverse complement strand
AAAGGCATTACCAATTTAGATAATGTGGCGATGTTCAATGTTTCCGGCCCGGGTATGCAAGGCATGGTAGGCATGGCTTCCCGCGTATTTTCCGCCATGTCCAACGCCAAGGTTTCGGTGATTTTAATCACCCAATCCTCCTCCGAATACAGCATCAGTTTCTGCGTGCCGGTAAAATCCGTTGATGCAGCACTGAAAGCCTTAGAAGCAGAATTTGCGCAAGAGTTAAAAGCCCATCAGTTGGATCCGATTGAAGTGATTAAAGATTTATCCATCATTTCCGTGGTAGGCGATGGTATGCGTCAAGCCAAAGGCATTGCCGCCCGCTTCTTCTCCGCGTTAGCACAAGCGAATATCAGCATTAATGCCATTGCTCAAGGTTCTTCCGAACGTTCGATTTCCGCCGTGGTGGCGCAAAATAAAGCCATTGAAGCCGTGAAAGCGACGCACCAGGCGTTATTTAACAACAAAAAGCTCGTTGAAGTGTTTCTAGTGGGTGTCGGTGGTGTCGGCGGCGAACTAATCGAGCAAATCAAACACCAGAAAGAGTATTTGGCAAAGAAGGACATTGAAATTCGCGTTTGTGCTCTCGCGAATTCCAACAAAATGTTACTCAATGAAAACGGCTTAAATTTAGATCATTGGCAAACGGACTTAGAAAACGCCACCCAACCGTCGGATTTCGACGTACTGCTCTCTTTCATTAAATTGCATCATGTGGTGAACCCGGTTTTCGTGGATTGCACGTCGGCAGA
>JACAWG010000027.1 GCA_017160915.1 Aggregatibacter actinomycetemcomitans | reverse complement strand
CCCGGATTCAAGTCAACCATCTCACCCAATATCACAACACTCTTACCCATCAGGTCAATATTACCGTTCTTAAACAGGGTCAGCTTAGCGCCGGCAGTCTCAAACACAATATTATCCGCACCCGACTTCATCAACAGCTCACCCGTGACATTCAGCTGATAATCCTGTCCGACATAAATCTCCTGATTCTTGCCGATAGTCTGCACCTCATCACCAACCACTTCTTTATAACGGCTCTGATTCACACTGATTTTCTGTTCGCCTTTCACCGTCTCGGTATGATTTCCGCCCACATTGGTGGTGCGGTCATTAAGCACCAGGGTATTCATATCATGTTGGGCATGAAAATCCAAACGCTGTTTACCCTGCTCATCTTCCATCATCATCCCGTTATGTCCGCCGCCCTTATAGGTCTGTGACATCAGGTGCATCTGGGTTTTGTTCTGCGGCAGTTTGCCCGGCAACGGCATATTGGCATGATAGGTGCGTCCGGTGACAATCGGCTGGTCCGGGTCGCCTTCCAGGAAGTCCACCAGCACTTCATATCCGACCCGGGGAATCGCTACCATCCCCCAGCCTTTACCCGCCCAGGGTTGGGTCACCCGAATCCAGCAGGAGCTGTGGTCATCCCGTTTTCCTTCCCGGTCCCATAAGAAGTGCAGACGAATACGCCCGAAGTTGTCGGTATAAATCTCCTCACCTTTCGGTCCGGTGACAATCGCCGGCTGCGGTCCCTCCACCAACGGCTTGCGTTTGACTGCCGGGCGCCAGGTCTGATGACGGGGTAAACATTCGAAGGCGGCGGTTAAATGGGTGCCCCGTTCACCGGCTTCACCCTGTGCGCCCTGCGCCTGTTCGGCATGGTAATGCACCCGGCTTAACTGCCACAGGGTGTTAAACGCCCCATTGGGATGACGCTGTAAGTCGATTAATCCGCCCGCCATCAGCAACGGGCTGTTACTTTCACCGCGTCCGTTATGGGCATCACGGCGTAAGCTTTCCAGGCGGTAACGGCTATACTGCTTACCGCGCCCGTCTTTAAAACGCCCCGGAAAGGCATAATGCTCATACATGGCACGTTGTGCCCCGGTGTCTTTGGCTTCTTCGCTAAAGGCGGCTTCCCATAACGGCTTTTTAAAGGTGTAGTCCTTTAATGTCGTCTTAGAGACCCTCACCCGCTCACTGTGGGCAAAGCGGGTAACGGTGTTTTCCTGTAACTGCGCGTTCTTGTTGGGATTGTAGTTTAAGGCAACGGCTTTTTCATTATTTAAGGTGGTTGCATCGTCGCTGATAACCAACACGCCTTGAGCGTCGAAATAATAGAATAACCCTTCCTCGGCACTTAAACGTTCAAAGAACGCCAAATCGGTTTCGCGGTATTGCACGCAGAACTCCCGTTCGGGATGGGCGTCGCGCAGCATAAAGCGATAGTCGGTGACTTTATTTTCATTCAGTAGGGTGGAGAGAATGGTTTGGATATCTTTTTGCTGGAAGATACGGGAATTGGAGCGCAGGCTTAAACGCCAAAGGGCGGGGCGCAGTTGCAGGCGATAGAAAGTGTGATGGAAACCCCGGTCGCCTTGTTCGAATTCGGTGACGATGCCGGTGAGACGTCTGACTTCCTGCCCGTTTTGCCAAAAGGTGAGATAGCCTTCATTGTCCAATACGGCGGCGAAAGGCACCGCCTCATTTTTACTGCTCAGTTCCAGATTCAGGGTAAAGGCTTCGCTGTAGCCATCCCATAAATCAAACCCCAAAACCTCAAAGCTGTCGGCAGGTAACCCGGCGGAGTGAAACGTAAATTGCAGACCGCTCGGCGAACGCCCGAGTAATGCGGATAGTGCCGACTGAACGGAAGGTGCGCCGCCGACCTCGCCGCCAATACCGCTCAACGGCGGTTTTTTGCCCCATTGCTGAACCCGTTGAATCACCTCTTTACCGATAGCCACGCCCTGTTGTACCTGCGCTACCCGTTCCTGTACCCGAGCCGCCCGTTTCGCCAGTTTCTCATCGCCGATGACTGCCGCAACTAAATTGGTTTTGCCGGCAAGGGAGCCGATGTCGTTTAATGTGGGCGGGGTTACACCGGCAGATGAAACGGTATTTTTCTTTATTCTATTGTCCGTTCTGCCGGAGGTGGCGACTAAGGTTTCTGAATCCGGGCGCTTTGTCATGTGGTTACCTTATATATAATGAAAATTAAAATAGTAGGGTGAATACGCAATACTTATTTCTATATAGCATTGAGCAATTTAAAACTATATATAGCTAATTGAAAATTATTTATTTTCAAAAACAGGTTATATAAAAATAAAACCTTTTAAACACTCTAACTTTATAATTAATTAAAATAGTTTATTGAAGATATAATTATTAAACATCTTTCCCTTTATAAAAAGGAAAAACAGTGAGAAATAAAGCAATTGTTACCAATTAGTTAATAACCATATGTAATTTTGTACAAAACACAAAACTAATTCTCTTATGATTAAGATACAGTCGAAAAAGAAATAAAACAAATGAAATGTATATAAAAACTTAAATTACCACCGATTTTAATCCATAAGAGATACATAAAGTTGTCATCAAGTAATTTTCTCAACTAAATTTGAAATCACATCCATTTTTATAAAATAAAAAACAATTTAAATTTTGACCGCACTTTCCCCTACCTCACCACACTCACCACCACGCTCACACCGGTTCGGTGTCCTTGTTCATCGGCGACGGTGATTTGGTAGGTGCCGCTTTGGGCGGGTTGCCATAAGAAGGCTTTGGAGGCGGGGCTTTCGCCTAAGTAGGCGTTATTCACAAACCAATAAAGATGCTGAACTTCGCCGGAGGTTGTGGCGGTCAGCGGAATGTGGTTTTCCGGGCTGTTCATATTGATGTAGTAAGTGCGGTTTTCCAGTGGCGATGTTACCTTCAGCGGATTATGGGTAATTTGTTGCAAGGACTGGTTTTGCTGTTCATAAGGGCATTCGACGTTGACGATAGGATTGCGCTTCATAATACCTGCCTGGGCAAACAGTTTTTGGTAGTCACTGCTCCAGATTTCATAAATTTTTTGCTCCGTTTGCTCGCTCGGATCTGAGGAACACGCCAAAATGTCCGTGCCTTTACGTACGCGTAATTGTTGATAAATGTTGCTCACCTGAATAGGCGACTTACCGGGGATAAACAAGGTTTTCGTAAGTTGCTGACAATATTTATTCGGCAGATTGCCGTCGGCGGCACACACAGGAACTTCCGTTAATTTCAGTTTGTCACGGCTAAGCGGGTCTTTCATGTTCGGGTATTGCGCAATGATGCCGTCTGCCAGTTGTAAAAATAACGGTGCGGCAAGGCGACGGCCGATAAAGTGTGGGTTACTTTTATTGTTAAAATTGCCGAGCCACACCACCAGCGTGTAATTACCGAAATAGCCCGCCGTCCAAGCATCACGCAAGCCGTTTGACGTGCCGGTTTTCCAGTAAATAGGCAGTTTGGTTTTGATGGCTTTGTTGTAAATATCGGTGCGAATGTTCTGCGACAAAATATCGCCCAGCATATAGCTGCTTTCGGGGCTTAATAAGGTGGTGCTTTGCGTTGCGGGCGCGCTTTTTAACGCTTGTAACGGTCGCCATTGTCCGCCGTTGGCAAGAGCGGCATATAGCCCCGCCAGTTGTTGCATGGAAAGCTCCGCGCCGCCTAACACTAATGATAAGCCATAATGCGCTTTCTCTTTCGGCAAGGTGATTTTCGCCAGTTTGAGCAACTCGTAAAGATCGGGATATTTCAACCGTTGCGCCATGTCCACCGCGGGAATATTACGACTTTGCAGTAATGCCTGGGTGACGCTCACCGGGCCCAAAAAATTGCCTTCATAATTTTCCGGTTGATAATCGGCGAAGGTGGTCGGCAGGTCTTTTAAAATCGTTTTGGGGTGAATCAAGCCCTGATCAAACGCCAAGCCATAAATAAACGGTTTTAACGTAGAACCGTAAGATCGCTTTGCCAGCGTGCCGTTAATCTGCCCGCTGATATGTTGATTAAAATAATCGCCGGAACCCACCAACGCCTTAATTTGCATAGTGCGATTATCCACCAGCAAAACGGCAAGATTGTTCACGCCATAGGGCTTTTGCTGTTGCAGATAACGCAGACTAATGCGCTCTACCAAACGCTGTAAACCGCTGTTTAAGCCGGTAACGATTCGTCCGTTTTGAATCGCCTCGCTTTCGGCATATTGTTGCAGCACTTGATCGGTAAAGTGCGGTGCAAAAAACGGAAGTTTTTCAAGGGGGCGCAACGGATAATTTAATTTGAAATGCGACTGCCATTGACGATCTTTCGGATGGCTTTCCACCCAGCGGGCATAGAGTTTATTACGCGCATTAAAAAGCTGCGGATTAAGTTGCTGATTGTTTTGCTGAATATAAGCGTTCGGATTTTTCGGCAAAATCGCCAAGGTCATGGCTTCCGCCAAGTTCAGGTTCTTACTGGCACGGTTAAAATAAATCAGGCTCGCCGTGCCCGCCCCTTCAATGTTCCGCCCATAAGGGGCAAAGTTGAAATAGGCTTCCAGGATCTCCCGTTTGGAATACTGTAATTCCAGCTGAACGGCGCGTAGAATCTGCTCGATTTTCCCGCCGATGCTGCGGCTATCAATGTTCCACAATATCCGCGCCAGTTGCATGGTAATGGTCGAACCGCCTTGCGGTGAACCGCCGAATAAATAGGTTTGTGTCGCCCCGCGCAATAAACCGTAAGGATTGACCCCGAAATGATAATAAAACCATTCGTCTTCCTGAAATAACACCGCGTCCACCAATTGTGGTGAGAGTTCTTCCAATGGCGTCCAAAGGCGATATTTCTGATCTTTTGCCGTAGTCAGGCGTAACAGATTCTGCTGTTCGTCATACACCGCGACGGAATAAGAGAAACGCTGTTTCAGCGGTTCATGGGGTAAAAAACGGATGAGTAAGCCTATGCCGAGGAGGAATAACACGGAGAAGAAAAGAAGCGTTCGTTTGCGAAATGTTGGCATAGCGTTTATAGATAAAAATAATCCTCTCCGCCAATAAGCGGAGAGGATTGCGGTTTTACTTATTGAACGATTTCAATATAGCCTTTGTCGGCAGATTGTGCGTTCACCGCGCGGTTATACATATTTTCCGCATAAGCGCGTGGGATTTGGAATTTACCTGCGTTCACGGCTTTTAATTGGTAGTTAATCACCGTGGTGGTATCCCCCACCGAGCCGTAGCTCAACATGCGATCTTCACGCAAATCGCGGTGAATGAAGTTAAACAGATAAATCATATCGCCTTCTTTGACATTGATGGTGTCGTCGCTATTGGTATTCACCACCTCAAAACCTGCCGGATAAAGATCGGTAATCACCATATTATCTTGTTCATTTTGCAATGAACGCACTTTAACCTGTACGTTAATCACATCGCCAAGTTTCACGGAAGTCACCGGTTTGCCTTCTTTATCCAAATAAGTGCGGTCGATTTCCACGCCGTTTTTAATGGCTTCGGCAGGCGCCTGTTGTACATAGCCGGATTGGCTGATGGCATACCAGGCTTTTTGCGTGCTTTGGTTGACGAAGTTTAATTGCGCTTTATCCGCATTAATATTGGCTAACACGAAAGCGCCTTGCACACCGCCCACATTTTGCCCGTCCTGTTGAATATGCAGGTTCGCAATTTGTTCGGCGTGTTGCTTGCCGTAAGCATCCAGCGCCAACAACACCATGGCGGAAGACAGGGTGTTATAACGGTTGTCGTTCAAATCCTGCACGATGCTGGTTAATAGCGTATCGGACAATTGTTCCGCCTGTTCAGGGAAATGGCGCGCCAACACGTATAAAACAGCGCTTTTCTCAATTAGCGGATCCAAATAATCACGGTAGAACCACTCGGTTTTCGGCTGCGCCGTGTTGAATTTCGCCATCACATTGCTAATCAGGCTATCGGCGTCTTCTTCCTGTTTCACTAATTGATAAGCGCCCGCCAGCCAAGCCACGGTTAAATCGGATTGCCATTCGTCCGCTTTGAAGTTACGTTCCAACAGACTACGAATAGACATCAAACTGTCGCTCGGTACCTGCCCTAAACGCGCTAACAGGTAAGTGGCGTAAGCGCGTTGACGCAGCATGGCTAAATCGTCTTCACTTTCAGGGCGGCTTAAACGCTCTAAGGCGGTGATGGATTTATTAAACAAACCGTTTGGCGTAACCCATGCCGCCGGCAATTTTACGCCGTGCTCTTGCGCTTCAATTAAGAAATGCGCCACATAAGCGGTTAAGAATTCGTCGTCCTCATCTAAGCCCGACCACAAGCCGAAGCCTTCATTTACGGTTTGACGTGCCGGCAATAAACTAAAGACGCGGTTCAGGTTATTCTGAATTTGCTGTTTATTCCCTTGCGTTGCGGCGTTGTCTCCCACTTGTGACAAGATGCCCAATAAACTTTGATATTCAGGATTATTGGCAAATAACAAATTCGGCATGGCGGCGCTGATAATTTGCTCCGTGCATAGGTTGTCATAATTGCCTAAATAACTGCTTATGCCTTGCGCCAAGGCTAACGGTGCAGGTGAAATCAGCGCGGTTTGCTCACGTCGTTGCGGGAATAACACATTCGGCAAGCCGCTTTGAACCTGTTGATTCGCCGCCACTTCACCCACTTTGATGAACTGCTGTTTCGCCGTCAACGGGCGAACGGAAATGCCATATTTGCGCTCAACCTGTGCCGGTTGCTGCTGTTCGTCCAAATACGCGGCGGTGAAATATAAAATACCGCTGCCGAGCAAGTCCGTGGCTTTCAATTGGAAGTCCACCACACCTTCGCTCATCGGCTCCAACATGACTGAAGTTTGCGCATTGCTCAACACCTGGAATTGTGGTGCCACATTGAGTTGAACAAGAACGTTTTGCTTGCTTTTCGTGTTATTGGAAACGGTCAGGCTTACTTTGGTTTCATCGTTCGGCGCCAAGGTAATCGGTGCGGTCGGCGACAAAATCATATCGTCGCGTACCAAGGTTTCCGTTTGACCGATATTCATTTGCGAACCGTCGTTTGTCACCGCAATCGCCATCACTTTAAGATTGCCGTTAAAACCTTGCGGCACTTGATAAGTCACGGTTTTTGTACCGTCCACATCGATGATATTCGACCAGAACACCGCCGGTTTGTCGGTTTTACGTTTAAACGGATTGGTGTTCGCCGCAATGGCTTTTTCCAATTCTGCCGCTTCCTCGGCATCACCACCGGTTTGTGCGAACTGCAACACTTTACGGAATTCCGGCAAAATCAAATCCAGAATTTGCAAGGTTTCCACTTGTAGCGCATATTTCGGGAAGAAGAACTTCAAAGGATCTTCCTGTTTATGCCCCGCCACCTGCAAGATGCCTTCATTCACCGCATAAATCACGGCTTTACTTGGTCTGTCGGCAGATAACGTAAATTGGACTTTCTCACCGGATTTCACCTGTTGCGGTGCACTCAAATTCACGTTCAAACGGTGGTTATCCACGTTAACGCTAAACGGCGCTACGCCATAACTTAACGGACTGGTGAAAATGTCATCGGATTGCATATCACGGGAGAATTGCACGTTAATGTAACCGCTGCCTTCAAAATTCGCCGGAATTCTGATTTTTTGTACGGAACGGTTGGTCGTGGATTTAAACCATTGATGGGCATACACACGCTCACGTTCGATGGTAATCAATCCGCTTCCCGCATAAGGTGCATTAATTGCCACTTCGATTTCCTCACCCGGCATAAATTGTTTTTTGTTCAGGTTCAATTTAAGTTCGGTATTTTTATCCATGGCAACCGTAACGTTGCTGTTACCGATAACCGTGTAAGGAATGCGATTGACGGTTTCGCCGTATTGATTGTTAATCACTAACACGAAATCACCGCTACGCTCGGTATTCAACGCAAAATCCGAACCGTTTTGGTCGATATTCAGCGTTTTTTCGTCAAGTTGGCTTTCCACCATTTTGGATTCATATTTATAGGCGCCGGAGCGTTGCTCGGTTAACACGGAAACATATTTGCGTTCCATGAGTACCGCACTTAATCCTTGCACCGAGGTTTTTTGCAGGCTTGGATTAATGGCGATCAAATTCACTTTGCTCTCGCCCTTTTCCCTTAAATAATTTAAGTCTTGTGCGCTGCTGTAGCCCACCAACCAAGGTTGCGCGGAAACCAACACCGATTGCACTTTAGACACGCCGCGCCCGCTGTTATTTTCATAACCGTCCGCCGTGAAATACAACATTTGTACGGTATTTTCCGCTTCCTGCGCCAAATTCAAGGCAAAGACCGCATTACCGTTGTTATCCGTCGTTTGATCCTGCAATTCGGTTTCTAACAGAATGGCGTTTTTATTACGTTGATTATCATAGAATTGATAATTTTTATACTGCGGGAAACTTGGGAAAATGGCGTGCAACATAATATTCGCCGCCACTCTGCGTTTTTGTGCCGGCGTGCCGAATAAATTGGTTAAATGCACGGTGGCGTTTAAATCTTGCGGCGAAACCCAGCCTAACTGTTGGCTGTTATTAAACATCGTATTGATTTTTAACGTATCCGGTTCAAATTCCTGCACTTGGAATGTCATGGATCCCACATCAATTTGTTCTTGCTGCTGACCAATATAAATATGCGCCAGCCATTCGCCGGTTTCCGCGTTGTCCGATAACGGGTAAGTCAGGTCATTAAACCCGCTCTCGCTCACACGTATATTCTTTTGCCACTGGGTTTTGCCGGACGGCGAAGTGATTTCCAGTGTCAACGGCACATTGGCTAAGGATTTTTTCCAATCCAACGCCTTACTGATCATGCCGATATAGACGGACTCGCCCGGACGATAAATGCCGCGATCATTAAACAGGAAGGTTTTAATGGCATTTTGTTCCTGTGACATTTCCTGACCGCGAATATCAAAACGGGAGAAATCTAATGTACGGTCGGATTTATCAATCGGCAAGAACGACTGATCTTGCCCGCGTGTCACCAAATACATCACCGGCTCAAGTTCCTGCTTATAGTTCTCTAAGGAAGGAAGTTGGGCAACGCCAAGTTTGTTGGTGTATTGGCTGGCGATAACGGTATTATTACGGGAAATCACTTTCACCAGCGCACTCGAAACCGGCGCACCGCTTGCAATGGATTGTACAAATACGGATTGTGTGCCGTCCGCCGCTTTTTTGGCGATGATGCCTAAATCCGTCAAGACGATTAAACGATAATCACTTTTTTGCGAATCCGGATCAGAATCAAAATAGTAGCTATCATCATCGTTGCTGTCTTTTAAATTGTCACTTTCAGATTCATCGTTAGCATTGACCGCACTTGCCTTCACCCAGAAGATCCCTTGCTTCGGTAATCCTCTTTGCGATAAATCCACGCTGAGGTAATCGGATTTACGCGGATCGCGATTGGCAACGGTCAGGGTTTCCGTTTTAAACGTGGCGATGTCATCAAATTTCAAGTTACCCAAATCCGGTTTTTGGAAATTGTTGCTGTTTAAATTTGCCACATGGCGCAGTTGTTCCGCTTGCACACGACCAATATCCAATTGCACGCTGTCCGTATTACGCACCGCAAGCGTGACTTTGCCGTCTCCGTATTGAGACAATAAGGAGCCTTTGCCCACAAAGCCCACATAGGTCGGATAATTCGGCACACATTCCAGGCTGCCGATCGCTTTTTTCAATTGGTAGCCGCCTAATGCGGTGAATTTGTTATCCAATTGCAAATAAAGACAACGCCCTTCCGGAATGTTAAAACGGAAAGATTGATTGTTAGCATAAGGGTGTTCGCTCTGAATAAGTTCCGGTTGAATGCGCTCACCGCGCTTCACTACGGCTTCGGTTAATTTTTCCGCTTCCCAGCTTTTGCCTTCCGGCGGTTCAGGTAGCAACACCACGCTTAAATTATCGGCGATGTCTTTCCCTTTCACGCCATAATTGAAGTTGAGCGTTAATACCTGCTCCGCTTCATTTTTCTGATTGTTAATGATTTTGAAGCTGTTGTAGGCATTTTGCAGGCTGTATTTCGACGGCACCTGCACCAGTTTGGTAATCTCTTTTTCTAAGGTATTCACCCCGGTTTTTGCACGCAGTGCCCGGCTAATTTTGGTTTGTACGAATTGATTCGGCTGGGTGGATAAAGAAAGTTCATCGGAACTAATCCACGCCTCCAGCTTATTGTCGGAATAACGAATTTTAAATTTCAGAGGATTAATCAAATTCAGCGACTGATCTTGATTTTTATGCACCAAATTCACTTCAACCGCTTTTTCCAACTCTTTCGGTTCTACCGGATTGGAAAACACCAAATGGGTCAACGCATGGCGAATATGGGATAAATTCGGATCCTGATAAAATTCCGATTCGGATTCCACCACGCTAAAAGGTTGCGTTTTCACGGAATGGGTATCCGTAACGGATTTGGCGTAAGTCAAACTTGGATTTAATACTTTCTTATCCAAGGTAATTTTATATTCTTGCCCTGTGGGCCAGTCCTGCGTCGGGGTAAAGCTAAGCAAATAGTCGCTTGACCAAACCCATTTCCCCTCAATGGCAGGTTCCATTTTTATGCCTTGGGTAATTTCGCTTTTGACTTTATCAATGGGTGCCGCCGCGCCGCTGAATTCCACGTTCAGCGGGTAAATCGTATTTGTCGTTTGTCCTCCACCGGAACCGTAATACGTTTGCTCAATGGGATTAAATTTCACTTTAATCGTATTGCCGCCATCGGTTTTTTGGTGTTGATACCAATACGCGCCGCCTGCTGCGGCAGCCAGCACAAGCGCGCCGAGTACTGAAAATTTTATTTTGCCCTGCATAGGACTTCTCCGTTCCTAAGATAATATTCTGCTAATCAAGTTAACGTCTGTTAGTTTGTGCCGCCCACGGTAATCTGATCGATTTTCAACGCCGGCTGCCCCACGCCTACCGGTACGCTTTGACCTTCCTTACCGCAAGTACCCACGCCGTGATCCAATTCCACTTCATCGGCAACCATAGACACATTTTGCATTACTTCGATGCCGCTGCCGATCAGGGTTGCCCCTTTCACCGGCTTGGTGATTTTGCCTTTTTCGATCAAATAGGCTTCGGAGGTGGAAAACACGAATTTGCCGGAGGTAATATCCACTTGCCCGCCGCCAAAGTGCGGTGCAAAAATCCCGTGTTCTACCGACGCCACCAAATCCTCAAATTTATCTTTGCCCGCCAGCATATAAGTGTTGGTCATGCGCGGCATCGGCAAATGGGCATAGGATTCACGGCGACCGTTCCCCGTCGGCTGCACGCCCATCAAACGGGCATTCATTTTATCCTGCATATATTTCTGCAAAATGCCGTCTTTAATCAAAACATTATGCTGGCTCGGCACGCCTTCGTCGTCCACCGTAACGGAACCGCGACGATCCATTAACGTGCCGTCGTCCACAATGGTACACAGCGGCGATGTCACCAATTCACCGATTTTGCCGGTAAACAAAGAACTTTCTTTACGATTAAAATCGCCTTCCAAGCCGTGTCCAACCGCTTCATGCAACAACACGCCCGGCCAACCTGCACCCAACACCACCGGCATCAACCCTGCCGGTGCCGCCACCGCGCTTAAATTCACTAACGCCTGGCGCACCGCTTCTTTGGCAAAATAAACCGCTCTTTGCTCGCCGTTATAGTTTTCAAAGAACCAATCCAAAGCGAAACGCCCGCCCGCGCCTGCACCGCCCCGTTCACGCTTGCCGTCTTGTTCCACCAACACGGAAACGGACAAACGAATCAACGGACGAATATCCGCCGCCAACGTGCCGTCGGTCGCCGCCACCAGCATTTCTTCATACACCATGCTTAAACCGGCATTCACCTGCACTACGCGCGGATCCACCGCACGGGCGGTTCTGTCCACCAAACGCAAGAGTTCGATTTTTTGTTCCTGGCTTAAACTGTGCAACGGGTTAATCGGCTGATAACGCAAAAGCGCGTCCACCGGGTTAAACTTCACCGGCAGAATAAAATTACATTGGGAAGGTTGCGCAATCCCGCGCACTGCCTGCGCACATTGCTGCAAATTGGCTAAATTAATTTGATCGGAATAGGCAAAACCGGTTTTCTCACCACTCACCGCACGCACGCCCACGCCGCGATCAATATGAAACCCGCCTTCCTTAATAATCCCGTCTTCCAGCACCCAGTTCTCGTCCTGACTGAGCTGAAAATACAAATCCGCATAATCCACATTGCGCTGCGCCAAAGTATCAAACACATTCGGCAAATCCGCAAGCGTCAAATGGCTTTGGGCCAATAAACTTTCGGTCACTTTTTTTAACATAGAAATCTCTGTCATTTTATCAATAAAAATTGGTCGGAATTATAACGTATTTTCCGCTAAAACCGAAAAGGAAAGTTGCCTGAAAATGGCGATAAATCCGATATTTTCCAAAGAAAAAAGAGAGACTTATCCGCAATTTATTTAAGGATATAAATTTTATTTTGTTGAATGGTAAGGAAGGAATAAAAAGTGCGGTGAAAATTTAATGTGTTTTTTCACCGCACTTTTAATAATATTTTTTAAGAATTTCTGAATTATGTTTTTTAACTATTTTAAAATAAAAGTACGGTTATTTTTGACGGTATTGTTTATTTTATCCCCGTTCAATCACCACTTTAATATCTTCCGGCGGGGCATAGTAAGGCGCGGAGGTGATAAATAAATTTACCGGCAAATTCACCTTTGTATTACAGAATCTTCCTTTCTCCCTTGTTAATTTTCAATACTACACCTGCCTTTTCTAATTGTTCTATAAGATAAATAGCATGATGAAAACCAATCTTAAAATGTTTTTGAATCGAAGAAATAGTCGTATTTTGTGTTTTTAAGACAAATTCTTTCACCTCATGAAGTGGCACAGTTTTCATAAATCTCTCCTTTTTTGTATTAAATGCGAAACCGATTTTATTCACCTATACGACAATTTATATCGTTAGAAAAAACAAAAAAAATAGCGACACTAAAATGTCGCTATTCACACAAAAGTGCGGTCATTTTTCTAACCGTTTTTTGCCTTCTCTAATAATTCTGCTACCACTTTCGGCACGCCTTCGCCCGCTTTCATTTTTACTACGTTGACGTTATGACGAATAAAGCCTGTGTTCGGGTTTGGGTCGATGAGGTGAATTTGAGCGTTCTTGGGGGCTTCGTTGACCAAGCCGTTTGCCGGGTAAACTTGCAAGGATGTGCCGATGACCAGCACAATATTCGCTTGTGACACCAAATCAATGGCAGGTTCCAACATGGGCACACTTTCGCCGAAGAAAACGATGTGCGGGCGCATGGGGTGTCCGTTCGGGTCTTTGTCTTCCACCGATTGATCGCCCTCGCAAGGCACGATGTAATCGGGATCAAAGCTGCTACGGGCTTTGGTTAATTCGCCGTGCAAATGCAGCACGTTGGTACTGCCCGCGCGTTCGTGTAAATCGTCCACATTTTGCGTGATAATTTGTACATGATAGGCGCGTTCCAATTCCACCAACGCCTTGTGCGCCGAGTTGGGTTTAGCTTCGGCACAATTTCGGCGACGTTCGTTATAAAAATCCAACACCTGTTTACGGTTACGTTGCAGGGCTTCCGGCGTGCACACGTCTTCAATTTTATGCCCTGCCCATAAACCGTCTTCCGCACGATAAGTGGGAATCCCGCTTTCGGCGCTGATGCCCGCGCCGCTTAGGACGACACAAAGGGGTTTCATCTTTTCCCTCCTCGTTAAATCGCTTTATCCCGATACAACGGCACCCGGCTCAAGCGGGACAGGGTTTCCACATAGGCGTTGACGTTCGGCGGGAAAACGATGCCTTTTACGCAGGTGAGGTTGCGCAGGATGGGGAAAACGAGGATGTCTTCCAGAGAAAGGCTGCCGTTCAGTGCGGTGTCCGATTGGATTAGATGGGCAAGTTGCGCTAAATCAGGGGTGAGGCGGGCAAGATAGGTGTCGGTGTTTGCGAGATTTTCGGCAAAATCTCCGATGGATTTTTCTTTATTTTCGGTGAAATAATCGACCGCACTTTGGGTGGCGTATTCAGGCAGTCCAAGGCGGGTAAAGCGTGGGATGACCAGATGATTTTGATAGCTGCCGACCTGTTTTAACCAGGCTTCCACTTCCGGGCGCACCGTTTCCGATAAGACTTTTTCACCGTTATGTTCATCAATGTAACGCACAATGTCTAAACTTTCCGGCATGGCTTCGCCGTTTTCTTTCACTAAAATCGGTACGACTTTTTTGCCGACCAATCGGGTTGGCGTTTCCACGTCGTCATTTAAAATGGTTACGAGTTCAACGGGAACATTTTTCAAGCCGAAAATCATGCGGGCGCGCACGCAAAACGGGCAATGGTCGTAAACATAGAGTTTCATAAGTTCTCCTTTGTTGGTTTTCACGGAAAGTGCGGTGGATTTTGGCGGTGTTTTTTAATGCCTACACCACCTAAAAAACGTTCGCAAAATCCACCGCACTTCTATGTCATCAAATATGTCGTCAAAGCTACATCACCACCACATCAAACTGTTCCTGAGTATAAAACACTTCGGTTTTCACTTGGATTTGTTTGCCGATGAACACTTCCAGCTCCGCCAGTAAGCCGTGGGATTCTTCGTTAATCAGGTAATCGGCGACGGCGTGGGAGGCATAAACCACGAATTGTTCGCTGGCGAAGACATGATGTACGCGAATGATTTCGCGCATGATTTCATAGCACACGGTTTCCACGGTTTTCACCCGTCCGCGCCCTTGACAGGCGGGGCAATCGCCGCATAGCACGTGTTCTAGGCTTTCGCGGGTGCGTTTGCGGGTCATTTCCACCAAACCCAATTGGGTGAAGCCGTTGACGTTGGTTTTCACCGGGTCACCGGCAAGGGCTTCCTGCAAGGATTCCAGCACGCGGGTGCGGTGTTCTTCTTTTTGCATATCGATAAAATCGATGATGATGATGCCGCCGAGATTGCGCAGTTGGAGCTGTTGGGCGATGGCTTTGGTGGCTTCGATGTTGGTATTAAAAATGGTTTCTTCCAGATTGCGATGTCCCACGAAGGCGCCGGTGTTGATGTCGATGGTGGTCATGGCTTCCGTTTGTTCGATAATCAAATAGCCGCCGGATTTGAGGTTCACCCGTTTATCCAAGGCATTATGAATGCCCGTTTCCACGCTATAGACATCAAAGAGCGGTTGATTTCCCGCGTATAAAATCAGTTTGTCGGAGAGGTTCGGGATAAATTCTTCGGTGAACTGTTTAACTTCGTTGAAACAAAGGCGGGAATCAATGTGAATGCGATCTAATTTGGCACCGATGAAATCGCGTAAAATGCGCTGGGTGAGCGCCAGTTCGCCGTATAACATGGAGCGGGTCGGGTATTTGGCGCGGCGTTCCAGCACTTTGCGCCATAAGCGTTTCAGGAATTCCGCGTCTTGTTGCAAATCCAGCTCGCTTGCCCCTTCGGCCGCGGTGCGGATAATAAAACCGCCTAACTCGTCGCACAACGGCAACACCAGATCTTTCAAGCGGGCGCGTTCATCTTCGCTTTCAATACGCTGCGACACGCCCACATGGCTGTTTTCCGGCATAAACACCAAATAACGGGAAGGCAGCGTAATGTCCGTGGTAAGGCGTGCGCCTTTGGTGCCGAGCGGATCTTTCACCACCTGCACGACAATATCCTGCCCTTCGTGCACCAGCTGGGAAATGTCTTTTACCACAAATTGCTTTTGTTCGTTTTCATCCACGCATTCGGTGTGCGAGACAATATCCGAGGCATGCAAAAAGGCGGCTTTTTCCAAGCCGATGTCCACAAACGCCGACTGCATTCCCGGCAACACGCGGGTCACACGCCCTTTATAAATGTTTCCCACAATGCCGCGTTTGCCTTGGCGTTCAATATGTACTTCTTTTAATAAACCTGTTTCTACAAGGGCAATGCGCGTTTCGTTGGGTGTCACATTGACCAATAATTCGACCGAATCCATAACGTCCCTGATCTTAAGTTTGTTAATTGTTTTTTCGGCTAATAAGTCTAACGAAAAGGAAAATAGAATAATAGGGGCAAATGCGGTAAAATGCGCCTCTTTTCACATTTTTAAGCAGTCTATGTACTAAGGTTGGTACGATGTTTGGATTAGATCCAACAATTGTCACATTTGTTATTTATATCGTCGGCATGCTCGGTATCGGGATTGCCGCTTACTATTACACCCAAAATTTCTCCGATTACATTCTCGGCGGTCGCCGTTTGGGGAGTTTTGTCACCGCCATGTCCGCCGGCGCTTCCGATATGTCCGGCTGGCTGTTAATGGGCTTGCCCGGCGCGGTCTATTTATCCGGTTTGGTTGAAGGATGGATCGCCATCGGTTTGACCCTCGGCGCTTACCTGAACTGGCTGTTTATCGCCGGTCGCCTGCGCGTTTACACGGAATTCAACAACAACGCCTTAACTTTACCCGAATATTTTCATCACCGTTTCGGCACGTCCCATAACTTATTGAAGATCGTTTCTGCCACCATTATTCTGGTGTTTTTCACCATTTATTGCGCTTCAGGCGTGGTTGCCAGTGCGAAATTATTCCGCAACCTGTTTTCCATCGATTATTCCGTAGCGCTTTGGTATGGCGCCCTCGCCACCATCGCTTACACCTTCATCGGCGGCTTCCTTGCCGTCAGCTGGACGGACACCATTCAAGCAACTTTAATGATTTTCGCGTTATTGCTCACGCCGGTTTTCGTGGTAATTTCCATCGGCGGCATTGACGAATTGCAAAGCGTCTTACAGCAAGCGGAAATCAGCGCGCAAAAAGACTTTACGGATTTATTCCGCGGCACCTCTACCATCGGCTTGCTAAGCCTTGCCGCTTGGGGCTTGGGCTATTTCGGACAACCGCATATTCTCGCCCGTTTCATGGCGGCGGATTCCGTGCGCTCCCTCAACAACGCGCGCAAAATCAGCATGACCTGGATGGTGCTTTGTTTGGCGGGCGCCATCGCTATCGGTTTCTTCGGCATGGTTTATTTTTACGCCAACGCCGGCACCGAATCGGCTGCCCTGGTCAATAAAGAACCGGAACAGGTTTTCATTGAATTATCCCGCCTTTTGTTTAACCCGTGGATTGCCGGCGTGTTGTTGTCCGCCATTCTTGCGGCGGTAATGAGTACCTTAAGTGCGCAATTACTCATTTCCTCCACAGCGATTACGGAAGATTTCTACAAAGGCTTCATTCGCCCGAAAGCGTCGGAAAAAGAACTTATCTGGCTTGGTCGCGTCATGGTGTTGGTGATTGCGGGCATTGCCATTTGGATTGCGCAAGATGAAAAAAGCTTGGTGTTAAAACTGGTGGAATTCGCTTGGGCGGGCTTCGGCAGTGCTTTTGGACCTGTCGTGTTACTTTCCTTATTCTGGAAACGCATGACGTCCTCCGGCGCCATGGCAGGCATGTTGACCGGCGCCATCACCGTGATTGCTTGGAAAAAATGGCTACCGCAAGACACGGAATTGGCGCAGGTTTATGAAATGATTCCGGGCTTCTTACTGGCAACCCTTGCCATTGTCGTGGTTTCGTTGCTGTCGGCAAAACCGGATGCGGAAATTACCGACACCTTTGACAAAGCCCAAAAAGCATACAAAGAAGCCTTATAAGCGAGACAGCAAAATGATCGATTTTCGTCCTTTTTATCAACAAATCGCCACCACCAATCTTTCGCCATGGTTGGAAACCCTGCCCCTGCAACTCAAACAATGGCAGCAACAAACCCACGGCGACTACGCCAAATGGGCGAAAGTCTTGGAATTTCTACCGCACTTGGCGGCGTCCCGCATTGACTTGAAAAGTGCGGTCAAATCCGAGAGCGTTTCTCCCCTTTCCGAGGGCGAACGGCAACGTATTGTGCACCACCTCAAACAGCTCATGCCGTGGCGCAAAGGCCCGTATGATTTGCTTGGCATTCATGTGGATTGCGAATGGCGCTCCGATTTCAAATGGGATCGTGTGCTGCCCCATCTTGCCCCGTTGCAGGATCGCACTATTTTAGATGTGGGCTGCGGCAGCGGTTATCACATGTGGCGCATGGTGGGTGAAGGCGCAAAAATGGTGGTGGGTATCGATCCGACGGAATTGTTTTTATGCCAGTTTGAAGCCGTGCGTAAACTGTTAAACGACGATCGCCGCGCCAATCTGATTCCGCTCGGTATCGAGCAAATGCAGCCTCTCGCGGCGTTTGATACGGTGTTTTCCATGGGCGTGTTGTATCACCGTAAATCACCGCTGGATCACCTTTCGCAGCTGCGCGCCCAATTGGTTAAAGGCGGTGAATTGGTGCTGGAAACCTTAGTGGTGGACGGTGACGAAAACACCGTTTTAGTGCCGATGGATCGCTATGCCAAAATGAAAAATGTGTATTTCATTCCTTCCGTTGCCGCATTAATTCATTGGTTACAAAAAACCGGTTTTAATCATGTGCGTTGCGTGGATGTGGCGGTGACTTCATTGGAAGAACAACGGAAAACCGACTGGCTGGAAAATGAATCGCTGGTGGATTTTCTTGATCCGAATGATCACAGTAAAACCATCGAAGGCTATCCCGCACCGAAAAGAGCGGTCATTTTGGCGAATAAATAAAGGAATTGCATTGAGATTCCAAGCCGAAAATAGTAAAGTAGGCAACCGTTGATTTTTATAACCTCAAGCTAAAAAAGGCGGAAAATTATGGGTAAAAGTGTTGTCGTTCTCGGCGCTCAGTGGGGCGATGAAGGGAAAGGGAAAATCGTTGACCTGCTCACCGATCGCGTGAAATATGTAGTGCGCTACCAAGGCGGTCATAATGCCGGTCATACCTTAATCATCAACGGTGAAAAAACCGTTCTACGTTTAATTCCATCAGGCATCCTGCGCGATAACGTCACCTGTTTAATCGGTAACGGCGTGGTGCTTTCTCCTGCTGCACTCATGCAGGAAATGGGCGAACTGGAAAACCGTGGCGTGAATGTGCGCGACCGTTTATTGATCTCCGAAGCCTGCCCGTTAATTCTGCCTTACCACGTTGCCATGGATCACGCCCGTGAAGCGGCGTTGGGCAAAAAAGCCATCGGCACCACAGGGCGCGGTATCGGTCCTGCCTATGAAGACAAAGTGGCGCGTCGCGGTTTACGCGTAGGCGATTTATTCGATCGCGAAGCCTTCGCCGAAAAACTCAAAAATATCCTCGATTACTACAACTTCCAACTGGTCAATTACTACAAAGTCGAACCCGTTGATTATCAAAAAACCTTAGATGACGTGTTCGCCGTTGCCGATATTATCACCGGCATGGTCGCCGACATCACCACCATCTTAGATACCGCCCGCAAAAACGGCGACAACATTTTATTTGAAGGCGCGCAAGGCACAATGCTGGACATCGACCACGGCACCTATCCGTACGTGACCAGTTCCAACACCACCGCCGGTGGCGTGGCGACAGGCTCCGGTTTCGGTCCGCGCAATCTGGATTATGTGTTGGGTATCATCAAAGCCTACTGCACCCGCGTGGGCGGCGGTCCGTTCACTACGGAATTATTTGATGAAACAGGCGCTGAGATCGCCCGCAAAGGTAACGAATTCGGCGCCGTCACCGGTCGTCCGCGTCGTTGCGGTTGGTTTGACGCGGTGGCAATTTGTCGCGCCATTCAGTTGAACTCCATTTCCGGTTTCTGCATGACCAAATTAGACGTGCTGGACGGTTTCGATGAAGTGAAAATCTGCGTTGGTTACAAAATGCCGAACGGCGACATCGTGGAATATGCCCCGCTCGCCGCGAAAGATTGGGAAGGCGTTGAGCCGATTTACGAAACCTTGCCGGGCTGGAAAGAAAATACCTTCGGCGTCACCGATGTTAACCAATTGCCGCAAACCTGCCGTGACTACATCAAACGCATTGAAGAAGTCACCGGCGTACCGGTTGCCATTCTTTCCACCGGACCGGATCGCGTACAAACCATGATTCTGCAAGATCCGTTTGCCGCGTAAAAACGCATGGGAAAACGACCGCACTTTTGAGCTTTCAAAGTGCGGTTCTTTTTTGGAGAGTTTTTTATGAATGAACAGGGCATCATCGCTTATCTGACCGAACACCCCGATTTTTTCACCCGCCATCCCGATTTGCTCGCCAAGCTGTCGGTCAGCCACCCGCAAAAAGGCACGCTGTCCTTAGTGGAAGCGCAACTGGAGCAACAACGTCAACAAATCAAAACGCTCACGGCATTCTTGGAAAAATTCCATCAACTGGCTTATCAGGAAGCGGATATTTTCTACGCACTCATGCCGCTACAAAAGAAATTATTTCAGGCGGAAGATTTCCAAAGCGGCGAAGAAAAATTGAAGCAATGGGCGCAATCCTACGAATTGGACGGTGCAAAAATATTGCTGTTTACCGACGCCCGGCAAAAAGACGAATGGCAAACAAATGAAAATATTCCCGACCAATATTGGATCGACCGCAACGCCTTTGAACTCATCCGTTTAGAACGCCTCGGCTTGCGCCAATTTTATCTGGGCGATTTAAGCAACAAAGAAAAACACCTGATGTTCCTGCCGGAAGAATTCCCTATCGGTTCCGTCGCCATCTGCCTGCTCGGCGCAAAAACCACCCACAAACCCACCGCACTTTTATTATTCACGTCCAGAGACACCACCCGTTTTCACAACGGACAAGACACCACCTTTTTAAAGCACATCGTGGATATTGTGGAATTGCATTTAGGACGATGGGTGTGAAAAGTGCGGTCGATTTTCACGATGTTTTCCGGCTAACGATCACATACATTATCTGAATACGAGAAGTACGCGTCGGCGCTTTTACATTGAAAAATACTCTAAATTTTGACCGCACTTTAAATACCGACACAGGCTAAGAAGCGTGCGCCATCATGAGCAGTTAGGAGTACGCGTCGGGAGACGCGCACTATCGGGGATATAACGATGGCGCGCGTTTCCCAACGCGTGCCCGTCAGTTCTTCTACATTGAAAATACTCTAAATTTTGACCGCACTTTAAATACCGGCACACGCTAGGAAGCGTGCGCCATCATGGGGGACGCGCACTATCTAAAACATAACGATGGGTAAAAAGTGCAGTTGGTTTTCACGATGTTTTTTGCGTTTTCCCTTTAACCGGCAACAAAAAATAAAGGTCACATGATGTGACCTTTAAAAACAAGTTGAAAATCGACCGCACTTTTTAGCCGTAATAGCGGTGGAAGTAGTCGTCTTTGGTGGCGGCTTGGGGTTTGAGTCCGTTAAGGATCATGCCTTTTACCTGTACGCCGGCGTTGGCGAAACGTTGGCGGGAGACGTCGATTTCTTTTTGGGTGGTTTGGTCAAAGCGTCCGATAAGCAAGACCATCCCCGTGTGTTGTGCGATGACGGCGGCATCAGTCACGGCGAGTATCGGCGGTGCGGAGACGATAACCACGTCGTAATTTGTCGAAGCCCAATTCAACAACTGAGCAAAACGGGCGGAGGATAATAACTCTGACGGGTTCTGCGGGGCGGTGCCTCGGGTGATGACATGAAGATGATCATTCGCCGCCTGCACGCTTTGATCAAAGGCAGTGCCTTGGCTTAACACATCGGACAAGCCGTTTTGGTTATCAAGACGTAACAGTTTATGCACATAGCCACGGCGTAAATCCGCATCGATAAACAACACTTTTTGGTGGGTTTGCGCCAGTAAATTGGCAAGGTTGCCCGAAATGAAGCCTTTACCGGCGTTCGCCGTGATGCCGGAGAACAGCACAAGGTTATTCTTCGCGTTGTTCAACAGATAGTTAAGGTCGGTTCTTAATCCGCGCAGGGCTTCAACCGCCAAATCGTCGGAGAAACGCTCCGATAACAGAATGGACACGTCACCGGCTTTTTTCGAGGAAAGTTTGCGCGATAACGCGTTTTGTTTATGTGCATAAGGCACGGTGGCATAGACGTTTAATCCGAGGTCGGTAATCTCTTCCGTTCCCTTGATGCCTTTGTTGGAGAAACTTCTCAGGATAACCACTGCGCAACCGGCCATCCCGCCGAGAATGATGGAGAACACCAAAATCAGCAGTTTACGCGGCGCTATCGGATCCGGCATAACCTGCGCCTGATCCAGAATGCGTACGTTACTCACCGCGCCGGCGCGGATAACATCAAGTTCCTGAATTTTATTTTGTAACTGAACGTAAATTTCCTGGTCGGATTCAAAGTCGCGGGTTAAACGTACCACTTCTTTTTGGGTTTCCGGCAGGTTTTCCATGTCTTTCGTCAGGCGGGCTTTTTCCTTCAACAAGACTTTACGTTGTTCCAATAAGGCGACGTAAGTCGGGTGATTGCGTTTGAAGCGTTGGGAAATTTCACTTTCCTTAATGGTTAAGGCGTTCAAATCCTCTTCCAATTGCACCATGGTATCCAACATGGATTTGGCTTCTAAACCAAGATCCAAAGAAGTGGTTTTTTGGCGATATTGGTTTAACGCATTTTCCGATTGCGCCAAGCGTTCACGCACTTCCGGCAAACGATTTTTTAAGAATTCTAGGCTTTTTTCCGCTTCGGCGGAGTTGCGTGCGGTGCTGTGACGAATGTAGCTTGCGGTGATGGCGCGCAGTACGTTGTAAATATACTCTTTATCCTCACCGTTAAGACTTAACGTGATCACGCCGGTGAGTTTGCCCTGCTCTTCGACAGAGAGTTTTTTCTGTAACTCGGTGACGATTTTCAGTTCATCCAATTTTTCCAGGGAAAAGCGTTTGCCGACATCCCCTTTTAAATAAGTGACTTCGATATTTACGTCATCGGTATCATAGGTTTGACCGACTTTCCCTTCCAAAACGAGTTTACCGTCGTCATCAAATAAACTGTACTCGCCGGGATTCGGACCGATTTCCAATACGGCGTTATCTAATTCTTTACGCTTAGGAATAAAGCGGGAGGTGGTTAGCTCCGGTGTTTCGCCGGTCAGTTTTTCCCAGCCTTTGCTGAAAAACGGGATGGTATATTTCGGTGTGATTTGCGTAGAAAGATTCAAATCCTCTGCCGCGCCCGTTAAGATCGCTCGGGATTTAATCACCGCGATTTCGGTGCCGGCGGAAGATTCCTGTTCAAACATGGTGGAAAGATCTTTCAAAGCACCACCGGTATATTTCGCTTCCACCTGAACGGAAGCATTGGCGCTGTAAATGGACGGTGCCAGCAAGGCATACACCACGCCCAACACGATAAAGAGTAAAGTGGTATAAATAATAGTCCCTTTCCGATCCCAAAAGACGGCTAGCAGTTTACTCAGATCAATTACGTCATTCTGTTTTTTACTCATCATAAAACCCTTTGTTCGGCTTTTTTAATACCGGAAAACGGTAACTGTTACAAAAAAGCATTGATGGAAGAAATACCGCACAAATTACGGTCGGTATTTCGTTCCTGATTAATAAACTTCGGACTATCGTCCCCATGTTCTGATTCTTAACGTACCTTCGGTCAGGTCGTTGTAACCGCTGATTGTCGGTACCACTTGTGAAATCACGCGGTTCCAGCGGGTAATCGGTGCGGTGGTCACATAAACCACATCATGCGGACGCAAATAGAATTCCGTACCCAAGATATAGGCGGTCGGGTTGGTGACATCTAACTGATAGATATTCGCCACTTTCTCCACGGATTCTCCTTTGTCGGTTTTCACCATTTCATGGGCGCCACGTTGACCGCGAATAACGAAGATCCCCGTTGCGTCGGAGGACAGTTTATCAATGCCGCCGCTCGCACTAATGGCTTCCGTTAAGGTCATGCCGTTACGTCCGATAGTAAGGAATTGCGGTTGAACCACTTCGCCCACCACGAAAATCTTCATGGTATCGTTACGCGGAATATGCACAATGTCACCGTTAGTTAGCAAACGGTTTTGCGTTAAGTCGCCGCGTTGAATAAGCGCTTCAACGGAAACCGTTTGATCTCTGCCGTTGCGGGTGATTTTCACATTATGCCAATCGGCGTGATCGGATAAACCGCCCGCTTTGTTGATGGCGTCCAATAAGGTGAGCGGTACGTTACTGATGAATTGTTGCCCCGGTGATTTCACTTCGCCGGTTACATAGGCTTTTTGTGATTTAAACGCCGCAACATTCACTTCAACCTGCGGGTCGGCAATGTAATTCGCCAAGGATTTGGTTAAACGATCACGGATTTGCTGTACGGTTAAACCGGCGACCTTTATGGAACCCACATAAGGGTAAAACATGGTGCCGTTGGCGTGAACCTGGTTACCGGCTTCGGAAGCGGAACGATAAGAACCCGCCGGCGTCGTCAATTCGGGGTGATCCCATACGGTTACATTCAACACGTCACCCGGACCGACACGATATTGATAACCTTTCACGGCACTATCCAAACTTGTATTGGAACGGGCGGAGGCATTAACCGGTGACAATTGTCTCAACAATTGCGGGGTAATCAGATAAGCGTCCACCGCTTTGGCATAATCCACTTTTTCGCCGACCACTTCGGCTTTCTTGGTCATTGGTGAACCCGAACTTGGCAACAAAACGGAACAGGCCGAAAGTGAAAACACGGCACCGACCAAAAACAGAGATTTACTGAGTTTTTTCATAATTTAGATCGTTATAGTATGGGGCTTGTTAAAACGTCAAGCCAAGGTTAATCATTCGAATTTTGTTGTCTTGTCCAGACAAAATCCGCCAATTCACTGACAGGTTGGTAACCCGTCGGCGCGTTCAATAATAGGCGACGAATTTCTTCGCAGTCATTATTATCACAAGCCTTTTCAAGCTGACGAATCAGCTCGTTCAACTCGTTTAACGACAAAGAGACTTCTCTTGCCGTCATGATTCGTTCATGATAGGTCGGTTCGACATTGTCATCACCGATAAGCAGCTCTTCATAAAGCTTCTCGCCCGGTCTTAAACCGGTAAAACGAATTTCGATTTCACCGTCAGGGTGTTCTTCGTCACGAATACTGAAGCCCGACAGTTTGATCAGATTACGAGCCAAATCCACGATTTTTACCGGCTCGCCCATATCCAGAATAAACACATCGCCGCCTTTTGCCATGGCGCCCGCCTGAATCACTAACTGCGCCGCTTCGGGAATGGTCATAAAGTAGCGAATAATGCGTTTATCGGTCACCGTAATCGGTCCGCCCTGTTCAATTTGTTTTTTGAATAGCGGAATCACAGAACCGGAGGATCCCAATACATTGCCGAAACGCACCATGGAAAATAAGGTGTCGTGGGATTTGCCTTTTTCTTTTGCCAACGCCTGCAAACACAGCTCGGCAATACGCTTGGTGCTGCCCATCACGTTGGTCGGACGTACCGCTTTGTCGGTGGAAATCAACACAAAGGAGTTCACGCCTGCCGCAATTGCCGCTTTGGCGGTGTTGTAAGTGCCGAAAATATTATTCTGCACCCCTTCAATCACGTTGTATTCCACCATCGGCACATGTTTATAGGCTGCCGCGTGGTAAACGGTTTCCACATGAAACGTCCGCATGATGTCCGTGAGGCGTTGGGTATTTTGTACACTGCCTAACAACGGCAATACGATCACGTCGCTGATGGATTCCTTGTGCATAATGTCTTTCAAATCCTGCTCAATGGCATACAGCGCATATTCGGAGATTTCATACAACAACAACAATTTCGGGCGGTTACGAATAATCTGACGACATAATTCGGAGCCGATAGAACCGCCCGCGCCCGTTACCATTACAATCTGATCACGAATATTTTTACCAAACAATTCCGGCACCGGATCCACCGGATCGCGTCCGAGCAAATCAATGATGTTGATTTCCTTCATATCCGCAATATTGATTTTACCGTCCACCAATTCCGTTAACCCCGGTAATTCCATAATGCGTAAATGAGATTGTGATAAAAATTCAACGATTTCATTTTTTCTGGCACGACTGACCGACGGCAACGCAATCAGAATCTCATCGATTTCATAGCGTCTTAAGGCGTCCAATCCCGCTTCTGCCGAATAAATTTTTAATCTGCCCGCACGGCGATTAATTAAATTCTTATCGTCGTCAATAAAAAATAACGGCACGTGCTCATCGGAATTCACCAAGGTTTGGGCAATTTGCTGACCTGCCGCACCCGCACCATAAATGGCGATACGCTTACTGACTTTGCTGGAACTCAGAATATTACGCACCAATAAACGAATAATGGTTCGGCTGAGTAACACCCACAGGAACATCATAAAACCGAACATCAGAATCACCGAAGTCGGAATAAATGAACCGGTCAGATTTTTCAGTGAGAACAGGGCGATAACGGTCATCGCCGTGGCGATAATCAAGCGGAAAATCAGATTTTCATTAAATGTGCGAATCACAAAATGATAGACCCGACAAATAAACAAACTTGCCACGGCAAGCACTGAAATCCATACCTCGCTTAAATAAATTTGAGGCACGATGTAATAAATGGAAACATCGAATAAGCGTAAGGAATAGCAAAGCCACAACAAAATCGGAAAAACCAACAAGTCCATCAACATCAGACCCATGACTTTTGCCCATATTGACGCTATCACCAGCCTTGCAACAAAAGACTTTATCACGATATATCGCCTCTTAATTACGCCTCATCGGCTAATTGTTTGATCACGTTTTTGATCGCCAAACGGCAACGCTCAAGACTCTGTTCGCTTAATGTCGGGTGAACCAAAAACATTAAACTTTCTTCGCCTAATTTCACCGCATTTTTTAACCGCACTTTTGGTCGCCACGGGGTACCGTCAAAGGCTTTTTCCAAATACACTTCGGAGCAGGAACCGCTGTAACAAGGCACATTCTGATCGTTAATCGCCTGCATAATACGATCCCGCGACCAGCCCGCCGGTAAGGCATCGGAATTCACCTGCACATAGCATTTGTAAGCGGCGTGCACGTAATCCGAATTCGGTTTATGTACGGTAAAATACGGGCTATCCGCAAACGCATCAAAAATCAGCGCCATATTGGCATTGCGTTTCGCCGTCCAATCCGCCATGCGGGTCAGCTGAATACGCCCCAGCACCGCCTGCACTTCCATCATGCGCCAGTTGGTACCGAAGGAATCGTGCAGCCAACGGAATCCCGGCGGATGCTGTTTGTTATACACCGTGTCATAATCTTTGCCGTGATCTTTGTACGACCACATTTTTTTCCACAGATTATCGTCGTTGGTGGTCACCATGCCGCCTTCGCCGCCGGTGGTCATGATTTTATCCTGGCAGAACGACCAAGCGCCGATATGCCCGATGGAGCCTGCCGGTTTGCCTTTGTATTTCGCGCCATGCGCCTGTGCGCAGTCTTCAATCACATATAGCCCTTTTTCTTCAGCTAATTGCATAATCGGGTCCATATCACACATCCAACCCGCCAAGTGGACACAAATAATAGCTTTGGTGTTCGGGGTTAAGACGTCTTCAATGGTGCGACGGGAAATGTTTTGTGAATCCAATTCCACATCGGCGAAAATCGGATTCGCCCCTGCTGTCACAATGGCACTGGCGGAGGCTAAAAAGGTACGGGAGGTCACGATCACATCGTCGCCCCGCCCGATATTCAGCGCTTTTAACGCTACATCCAGCGCCACCGTACCGTTCATCAACGCCACCGCGTATTTGGTTTGACAATATGCCGCGAATTCCTTTTCAAATTCACGGCATTCGGTGCCCGTCCAATAATTCACTTTATTGGATAAAATCACTTGAGAAACGGCATCCGCTTCCTGCTGAGTAAATGACGGCCAAGGTTCAAAAGACGTATTAAGCATAATTATTCCTTACTGACTAAAAGTTAAAGCACCGATATTAATTCTGACCATTCAGAAATATAAAAGTGCGGTAGAAATTCCGAGTGAATATTGAAGTCCTGTTTATGAATATTGTTTCCTTTATCTCTTAAACAAATAGTTTCCCAGCCAAGTTTATTCGGCGAAATAAAATCTTTTTTCGGATTATCGCCGATATAAATATATTTCTGGCATTGCAACGCGTCCTGCACCGCAAGGAAATTTTTTGGGTCCGGTTTTTCGCTGCCGATTTCTTCCGAAATGACAACAAAATCCAATACATTTTCTAAATTTAGCGCTTTTAATTTATTACGCTGCGTAATTGAACGCCCGTCGGTAATTACCGCCAATTTATAATCTTTACGCAGGTTATTTAATATTTCCTGCGTATTTTTAAATAATTTAATATCCGGACTATGATAACGATACCATTCCAATAATACGGATAATTCAATTTGATATTTATCGGTTAAATATTGAAATGCGTTTTCGCCGTTGTGATATAACTTCACCAAATGATCAAATAACGGCTTCCAGTTTTCCGGTTCCAACCGCATGGTAATATGTTTATAGCCGGAATATAAGAAATCAATTTCGGCATATAATGTGTCATCCAAATCTAAAACCAAGGCTTTATTTTTCATAATGATGCACCAACACTTCTGCGTCATAACGCAACATAAGTAAGTTATCTTCCCAATCACCGAATGCCGGAATGGTTTCATTAAAGAAATATTCTTTAATTAACCATTGCGGATAATTCGCCCGCGCCAAATAACTTAACGGATAACCGCCGCCAAAACGCGGATTAATTTCAATGCCTAATACATTAAACTGCGTTTTATGATAAAAAACCTGCACCGTAATACAACCGCGGGCGCCTTTTAAATGGGAAAGTTTTTCCGTTAATACATCAATAATTTGGTTTTTCTTGGTCACGCCTTTATTAATTTCACCGGCACGCACAAAAATACGTTTTCTCGGCACCGCACATTTTAATGCCGAGTTTTTATCAAAATAACAATCCACCGTATATTCGTCATATTCTTCCGGTGAAATATATTGCATAAATAACAGTTCCGGATTATTTAAATTTTCATCCGTTAAATCCACCGCACTTTTTGCCACTAAAATACCTTTACTTAAACTACCGTTGTAAGGTTTGGCAAATAAAGGGAATTGCAAATTATTCCGTTCAAATTGTTTTGGAATATCGATGCCGTATTCGGTAAATAATTCATGCGTCAGACGTTTATCGCGACATTGTTTAATTAATTCCGCGTCGCTGATAGAAATGGAAATTCCCCGAGAATGAAATAATTCGTGATTCTCACTTAAAATTAACAGCTCCGTATCAATAGTCGGCACAATTAATTTAATCTGATTTTCCAAACAAATTTGCAGTAATGTGTCGATATAATTTTTATCCGTTACCCGTGGTACTTGAAAATAGCCGTCGGAAACATGACAAGCCGGGGCAAGAATCGGGTTTAAATCCACCGTTAATACCTTGCCGTTTTCCACTAATTTGGTAAGTTCGGTTTTAAATGCCTGAACCAAAGAAACGCGTTGTCCCGCCGATGTAATTAGAATATTCATGATTTTTTATTTCCCTCAAATTTAGGCATTGTTGCGTCATTCACCGCATTAATGTCATCTTTTGCGATGACTTTTTGCACGGTTTTAAACAAAATTTTCAAATCCAGCCAAAAGGATTGGTGCTCCACATACCAGGTATCCAGCTCGAATTTTTGCTCCCAACTGATGGCATTACGCCCGTTCACCTGCGCATAGCCGGTAATACCGGGTTTCACATTGTGGCGTTTCGCCTGGTTTTCATCGTAAAGCGGTAAGTATTCCATCAATAACGGTCGCGGACCGACTAAGCTCATGTCGCCTTTTAATACGTTCCAAAGCTCCGGCAATTCGTCCAAACTGGTGGCGCGCAACATTTTGCCGAAAGGTGTTAAACGCTCGCCGTCGGGCAACGGATTTCCCTGCGCATCCACCGCATCTTTCATGGTACGGAATTTAATCATCTCAAAAGGTTTGCCGTGTAAGCCCGGGCGGGTTTGTTTAAACAATACCGGCGACCCCAGGTTTTTCTTTACTTTATAGGCAACCAGAAAATAAACGGGAGAAAGCACCAGCAACGCCAATGTGGCGACAACAATATCAAAAATGCGTTTTAACATAATGATTTACCTATTATTTTTAGAAAATATGTCATGCTTATTCAAAATCATATCAATGAGCACCAAAAACAGCGGATACCACACTAACGGCAACCTGAAAATGGAAGACGGCACCCAAACGATCCAGCAGAAATTCGCAATAATGAACAGAATGAAAACTTTCTCTTTGCACTTTAACGCCCCGCTGTTTAACACATAAAAAGCCGAACACAGTAAGAAACAAATAAACGAGATAAACGCGAAAATGCCGAATGCCAGATACACCTCAATAAAGAAGCTGTGCGGGTTGGTGTAACCGAGCGGGAAACTGAGCTTAATTTGATCGAAATAATGGATGTAATCACGCGGACCATACCCCAACCAGAGAATCTTAAAGTTATCAATGAAGGTGGTGTAAATCTCGGTTCGATAGCCTACGGATTTATCATCATTCATGGAGAAAATCGCCAAAGAGAAACGTTCAATCGGGCGTTCCAGCCATTCGATACGGGATAACTGAATGAATAATTCCTGCAACCAGGATAAGTTAAAAATAAACAGAATAATCACGCAGCCAAGTAACACATACACGGCTCTGAAATACAGTGAGGCATTTAAGAAAAGCAACAACATCAGCATCAGCAAATAACTTGCCAACACGCTACGCGAAGCACTGACCACCACCACGACGCCCATCATCAGCAACAAGGCATAGCCGACGGCTTTCAATTTGAGGCTTTCGCCACGAATAATAAAGAAAAACCCCACTGCCGCAGCCAGCGAAACGATCACCACCGCTTGGTCGTTGGTGTTAAAAAAGAAACCTTTAAAAGCTTTATCGGTGACCGTTAATTCTTCGTTCCCCGACACCAACTGAATGCCCAGCCCCGCTTCAATAAAGAAACCTAACAGCACAAACAATGAAATGCCCAATAGCAGGTATCGCATATCATTTTCGCCGTTACGATGACGGAAAGCTAAAAAGGAATAGTGGAAAGAAAAAATCACGATGCCGAAGAAAAACAAATCCACCAGTTTTTCCGAGGAAAAGGACGCCAATACGGACAAAAAGCCAAAGAAGAATACGCCATAAAGCGGAACAAGGAACTTCAGAAAATCCGTTTCGATTTTGTTGGAAAACAACGCAATCAGCGATAACGCCACAAAAAGCCCCCCCAGCGCACTGTCCAAACGCGGTAAACCGGCAAGGTTGGAAAGTGCGGGCGATAAAACGGTTAAACCTATTCCGAATAACAGGACTAATTTAAATACGTCGGTACGTTGAATATTCATCTAAATGATTTTCTTTATGAGTTTCGTGATGTTTTGGTACGAGTGTTCCCGTAAGAATCGTTCTTTTGCCAAGCGTTGATTAATTACGGACATATGCGTCAATCGGCTGTTATCTTGCGCCAATTGGTTTAATAAATCGGCAAGTTGTTCATAATTTCCCGCCAGATACTGAATGCCACCACCTTCGGCAAGCAGTTTTTCCACTTCAGGTTGTTGCTGGCAGCTCAAAATCGGTAATCCGCAGCAAATGTAATCGGATAATTTATTGGTAATACTGCCTTGTGACGAGGCTTTAATGGCGTTAAGCGCCACATCGGAATTTGCCAGCAGATCCATGGCATCCTCATAGCTATGCACGCCCAGAAAAGACACGTGACCACCTAATTCGTCATTTAATTCCCGTAACTGCGCTTCATGAGGTCCGGTACCGATAAACTGAATTTTTACCAGCTCATGGCAAAGCGGCGCGGCGCGTACAATGGTTTCCAAATCATAGCTGCCCGCCATGGTGCCTAAATAAGTGGCAACTAATTTGCTCGTGCTTTTCGTTTTGTGTTCACGGTAAAACAACGCATCGCCGCCGATATACACGGCGGTTTTCAAATCGGGCGGCAACTGATTTACGTCCGCCCGTTGTAAATAGGTATCGGAAACCGCCACCAAGGCGTCGGCATCGCCATAGGTTTCATTGGCATAAATGGTCAATGGACACATGAGCGTTTTCCCCACCACGCTGGAAAGCAGGGAAATCGGTCCGGCAATGGCTTCCGGCCACACATCCTGTACATCAATAATTAATTTATAGCCTTTTTCCGCTTTGTATTTACCTAAAATGTGATTGGTTCTAATGAGCGGATACGCGGAATACGCCACATCGATTTTTTTCTCATAATGGCGTAAGAAATTATCAAAATGACGACAAAACTGACGGTGACTTAATAAACGCTGAACGCTGACATTTTTGGCATAGCCGGGTTCGTCTAACAGCACCACTTCCACGCCGGGAAAGTGCGGTTGATTTTCACGGTGTTTTTTCAGGAAATGGCAATACTTGCTGGTCACCAGCGTCACGTCGAATTCCTTGGCAAGTAACTTGGCTAGGTAAATAAACCGATTCATCCCCATTTCGTCGGGAAACGTCACATAAGGCGCGACCAGTAAAATATGCTTTTTATTTTGCATTTCTTCTTATTCCTTTCACAAAACCGAACATCATTTTAAAATCCGACCATTTCGGCATGATGTTCATAAACGCGCCACTTTTCGTTACCTGATCAAAGGCTTTCAAACGTAACACCAAATCCATGGTATAAGCCACCGTGGTTGCCAGCGAGGCGCCGATTAAACCGAATAACGGCACCAAACATAAACTTAGGGTCGCGTTAATAGCAAAGACCCAATAGGAGTTTTTCAAATTCAGTTCGGCAAACCCGCGTGCCGCAAGATCATTGGCAAGAATGCGCGACGGCGTCCAGGCTAAAATGCCCGGCAAAAGCAATAACACCACATAAACCGCTTGGTTGTAGGCTTCACCGAATAACACATCCACCACCATCGGCGCCAGCACGGCAAACGCTACGCCGATTAACAAAGTCACCAATAAGGTCATTCTGGCACTGTCTAAGGTGAGTTTTGCCACTTCTTTGGCATCACTTCCCTCACCTAATTTATTGGACAGGCGCGGTAATAAAACGGTGCTCACCGCCTGCGACGGTAACCATAATTTTTCCGCCAACTGCATTCCCACGGAATAAATCCCCACCACCACGGGTGTCGTGAAATAACCCAGAATTAACAGCGACGAACGATAATTCAGCAACGTAATAATGTTGCTTAAATGGGATTTCAGCCCGTAGCCGATAAACTCCCGCAAAAATTTAAACAGAGAATAAGTTTCGATTTTGATGAGTTTTAAAATAATCCGCATCAAAATGACGAAACTCAACCAATGGCTTATTACATAAGCGATTAATACCGATTCCACCTGATTTGACAACAACACCGCAATCAGTGAAATGACAAAAATCATTGCCGGTTGCGCCACGCATAAAATGTTGAACCATTTAAAGTTTTGCATTGCTTGCACAAGGGACGGCAACACTGTGAAGAACGTTTGTGGCAGCAACGACGCAATGGATAAATACAGCAATGTCACCGGCACATCTTTGAAAAAATACGCGCCGAAATAATGCACCACCACCGTGAGAATCAATGCGGTTAGTAGCGAAATGATGGTTAGCAACATCAAATTGGCATACAGCGCTTGTCTTTCATTCACGATTTTTCTGCCGATCGCGTAAATATTGACGCTTTGCAAACCGAAGGTAATCATCTGTGAGAACAAGGTCGGCAATAAAATCGCTAAGGTGTATTGCCCCATTTGTTCCGTGCCGAGACCTCTGGCAATCAGAATCAGGGTGACCACCTGCAACACGCCGACTAAAATTTGTCTGACGAAAACCATCGATATCAAATTAATCATAGTGTTATTTGTTCTTTAAAATATCTTCATAAATCGCGTGCAATCTGCGCACAAAAGCCGGCTCGGAATAGGTGGCGATACAACGCGCTTTGATTGTGTCATGATCAAACTTATCCCGATTCGCCAACAAATCTAATATGCCTTGCGCCAAGGCTTTTTCATCCTTCGGCGGCACGAATAAACCGTCTTCCGCCGTTAAAATAGATTCCGGGCCGCCACATAACGTCGCCACCACCGGCGTGCCTTGCGATAAAGCTTCAATCACCACCACGCCAAAAGTTTCGATGTGGCTGGATAACACAAATGCCTGACTTTCCTGCATTAAACGACGAACCTCAGGACGCGCCAACGCGCCGAGTAAAACCACGTTATGTTGAAGTCCCAACTGCGCAATCAACGCAGATAAATTAGCTTTTTCCGGACCGTCACCGGCAATCATCAAACGAAGTTGCGGATAATCTTTCAGCACCAGCGCAAAGGCTTTAATCAGCACATCAAAACCTTTCTTCTGATGTAAAAAGCCTACGGCGCAAAGTTGTTCTTTTCTGACAACCGTTTCGTCGTTTTGCGCAATAAAAACGTTATCCAGCAAATTCGGGAAAACCGCCCAGTCTTTGCCGTTAAGTTGCGCTTTTAAAATATCCGCCAGACTTTTACTGACTGCCAACAATTTCCCGGCATTCTGTTCGGCACGTTTTAATTGCGGCAATTCCCAATTTTTTACCAATCCGCGCCCATAAACGGTGCTGTGTTCGGTAACACAATAAGGAATGCCGTATTTATCACGAATGGCAACGGCTAAAGGACCGGCATGCAACAGGCTATGCACGTGTAATACATCGGGCATACCCTGTTCTTGAATATAACGTTCAAATAATGCCAACCCGGCATTGACCCAACGTTTGGCATCGACATAAGGCACTTTCGGAAGCCATGCCACGCCGTGTTTAAAGTAGGTGGCAACCGCACCGTCCTGCCATAATTCTTCATCATATCTGCCGAAAACCGCGCGTTTGCCTAAACGCAAAGAACGAAACTGCGGTACGATTACGCCGACTTTTTCGCCGCTACGCGCCAACGCCTGCGCCTGCTCCCGAAAGAAACAGCCGTTTAAGTCGTCCTGATGCAACGGATACCAAGAAGGCAACAGCAAAATATGCATTACAATTCCTTATACAAACGCAGCAGTTTTTGCGCGTATTTTTTCGGATCGCACTCGCGAATGATCAAATCATAGGCTTGATTCACCTGCGTTTCCGTTTGGCTTTTCTCGTCGATGGTTTTCACCACGGCTTCCGCCATTGCAGGAATATCACGGGGTTCAATTAAATGTCCCGTTTGATCGTTAATTACAATTTCTTCAATGCCTGCGGCACGGAAAGCACATACCGGCACTTTCATGATCATGGCTTCCACAATGGAATTGGACAACCCCGCGCCGGTATCGCCTTCCACCACTAACGGACTGACGAAAACATCAATGTCATCCATAAACGTGGCGACGTCGGTAATACGCCCTAAGAACTGCACCTGTTGTTCAATCCCCAAATCGGCAGCATATTTTTCCAATTCGGCACGATGATTGCCGTCACCGCCGATGACAAAACGTAATTGTCGATCGGCATTGTTTTTCAGCATATATTTGGCTAATTCCAAAAACAGATCCACACTACGTCCTTCGCGTAAGGCGGATAAGGTGCCGATGGTGAAACTCTCTTTTTCCAGCGATTTCATCGGGTTATTCGTCGGCGTTAAACGATACGCGTTGTACACATAATCGGTTTTCTCCGGCGGGTAGCCATAACGAATCAGTTTTTGCTGTTCCAACTTACAATTTCCTAACCCGCGTACCCCCATTTTGCTGAAAAACGGCACGACTTTTTGATAGGTTTCGTGATCCAATCCGCGCGATGTCCAGAAAATTTTGACCTGTTTGTTTTTAAAAAACTTCTTCGCCAACCAAATAAACGGCAAAGGTCTTGCCATCTGTGCATGAATCACGTCAATCTGATCGTCATTAACGGTTTTGACTAACTTATAAACATAATCAAGCAGTTTAAACGGGTTCTTCGTGTGGCAATCCGCATTGATTTGCTGTACGCCAAGTTTTTCAATACGTTCAAACAGTGGCCCTGTTTTACCGAATACCCCCACGCCTTCCACCAATGGCGTTAATTCCGTGGCGGCAATCAGCGTGGCGATTTCCGTTCCGCCGATATGCCCCATATCACTGACCAGTAATACGCGTAAATTTTCTCGCTCCATTCAGATTCCTATGCCTTCCTATGCCAACGCCTCAACAATGGTTTGCTGCTCTTCCAGCGTCATGTACGGGTGCATCGGCAAACTCATCACACGTTCTGCGATTTTATCGCCCACCGGTAAATTCGACTGCGCGTCGGCAACCGCCGGTTGTTTGTTCAATGGAATCGGGTAATGCACGGCGGTAGGAATGCCCTGCGCTTTCAGTTTTTCCTGTACGTCGGCGCGGTTATCCACTTGAATGGTATATTGCGCCCAAGCACTGCGGTTATGCTCTTCCACAAACGGCGTAGTCATAATGCCTGCAGCATGGAATAAATCATTGTAGTTTTCCGCAACCACCTGACGGGCAAGGATCTCGTCCTCTAAAATCTCTAATTTCGGTAATAAAATCGCCGCTTGTAACGTATCTAAACGGCTGTTCACGCCGACGCGAATATGGTGATAACGACGATCTTGTCCGTGGCGCGCAATCTGGCGAATCACCGTTGCCAGTTCTTCATCATTGGTAAAAATCGCCCCGCCGTCGCCATAGCAACCCAAAGGTTTGCTTGGGAAGAAACTGGTGCAGGAAATGGTAGATAAGTTACCGCTCTTACGCCCTTTATAAGTTGCGCCGAAACTTTGGGCGGCATCTTCAATCACCGGCAGGTTATATTTTTGTGCGATTTGGTTAATGGCATCAAAATCGGCACACTGACCATATAAGCTCACCGGAATAATGGCTTTGGTACGCGGAGTAATCGCCGCTTCCAATTTTGCCACGTCAAGGTTATAGGTTTTCGGATCCACGTCCACATAAACCGGTTTCGCCCCTAAAAGCGCAACGGTTTCCGCTGTGGCAATATAAGTAAAGCCCGGGGTAATAACTTCGTCCCCCACACCGATACCCAGCGCCATTTGTGCAATTTGTAATGCATCGGTGCCATTGGCGCAGCTAATGCAATATTTCGCCCCGGTATAAGCCGCCAGTTTCTCTTCCAGTTCGGTGACTTCCGGCCCTAAAATATATTTTCCGTGTGTTAAGACTTTTTGAATGCCCGCATCAATTTTGGCTTTAATGCGTGCTTGCTGTGCATTTAAATCGATAAATTCCATCTTGCTTATCCCATTACAATTTCGTCACTTTGTTGCCGTCTAACCGATAAATCGCGCCGGTATGTTGGCAACGGGTTTCGCCCTGACCGTTTAACGGTAAATCCAGTTGTTCGCCATATTCGCTCATCCAGCCGATTTGTTTTGCCGGCACGCCGACCATCAAGGCATAATCGGGCACATCACGATTAATCACAGCCCCCGCGCCGATAAAGGCATAGGAGCCGATGGTGACACCGCAAACGATGGTAGAATTTGCACCGAGCGTAGCGCCTTTTTTCACGATCGTGTCGCGATATTCGCTTTTCCGTTCAATGAGCGAACGGGGGTTATACACATTGGTGAACACCATGCTCGGCCCGCAAAATACGCCTTCTTCCAAATGCACGTTGTCATACACGGAAACGTTATTCTGCACTTTGCATTTATCGCCGATCGTCACTTTATTGCCGACGAACACGTTTTGCCCCAGCGACACGCCTTTACCGATTTTGGCACCGCCGCAAACATGGGCAAAATGCCAAATGCGTGAGCCTTCGCCGATTTGAGCGCCTTCATCAACAATGGCGGTGTCGTGTTGGTAATAATCCATCATGTTATTTTTCCGTTATGAAAAACATTTAAAAAATCGACCGCACTTTTGACGTCATCCGCCCAAGCGCAGTCGATATCCTTATACAAAACTTTCCTATTTCAATACTTTCGCTAAGAACGGATGCGGGTGCGCCGGGTTCTTCACGATCTCTGCCGTACGAATATGTTCTACGGTTTCGATGGCGGTACGGTTTTCTTCCAAGCCATAGCCCTTGCCTTCCAGTACTAATTGATAGTTTTGCGTATGCAAATCGGTAAAGCCGCCGGAAAATTCCAGTTCTTCGTTTTCGATGGTAATGCTGCGATAAGTGAGTTTTTCGCCCTGTATCGCATTCGGCGGTAGGTTGTTCGCATCAATAGACAGGAACCAACGCACGCGTGCACGTTCATATTCCAAATAACCGGAAACGGTTTTTTCGTCGCGATAATACACTTCGTTTTTCACCACGTTGCCGAAAATAAAATGCAACATATCGTAGAAATGCACGCCGATATTGGTGGCGACACCACCGGATTTTTCATCAAACCCTTTCCAGGATTTCAAATACCATTTACCGCGTGACGTGAGGTAAGTTAAATCCACATCAAACACTTTATCCGCAGGGGCGGCAGCCACTTTGTCACGTAGCGCGATAATGGACGGGTGTAATCTTAATTGCAGGATAGAATTCACTTTCGCGCCGTATTTCTTTTCATACTCGGCTAACATATCCAAATCGGAAGAATTCAACACCAGCGGTTTTTCACAAATCACATCAATGCCGTTTTTCAACGCAAATTTCATGTGAGGGGCGTGTAAATAGTTCGGTGAACAAATGGCGACATAATCCAGCTTTTCCCCTCTCAGCTTTTGGTCTTCCACAAAGGCTTCAAATTCTTCAAATTCGGTGAAGAACTCCGCTTCAGGGAAATGGCTGTCCATGATCCCCACGGAATCATTCACGTCCATTGCCACCACCAACGTATTGCCGGTGTCTTTAATTGCTCTTAAATGACGGGGGGCGATATAGCCGCCCGCGCCGATTAATGCAAATTTTTTCATATTCTGCTTTCCTTAAAATTTATAAACGGAACACGCTGAAGCCTTGTTCTGCCAAGGTATCGCGATTAAAGAGGCTTTTAACATCCGCCAAGACCGGTTTTTCGGTACGGACGAAAGAACGCAAGGTTTCGGAATCCAAATCGCGGAATTCCTTATGCCCGACGGCAACCACCAACGTATCCACCGGATGTTTGGAATCAATGGAAGACAGTTTCAAGCCGTATTCTTCTTTCACTTCTTCCGCATCCGCCCATGGATCGGCAACCACCACATCAACGCCCCATTTTTCAAATTCGCGGATCATATTGATCACTTTGCTGTTACGAATATCCGGGCAGTTTTCTTTAAAGGTCACGCCCAAAATCCCGACCTTCGCGTGCGCCACATCAATATGATTATTAATCATCATCTTAATGGTGGTCTGCGCCACATAATTCGCCATATCATCATTAATACGACGACCGGCTAAAATCACTTGCGGGTTATAACCCACTTCTTCCGCTTTGTGCGTGAGATAATACGGGTCCACACCGATACAATGCCCGCCCACTAAGCCGGGACGGAACGGCAGGAAGTTCCATTTACTGCCTGCAGCTTCCAACACATCCAGGGTGTCGATGCCGATACGTTCAAAAATAATGGATAACTCGTTGATCAACGCGATATTCAAATCACGTTGTGTGTTTTCGATCACCTTCGCCGCTTCCGCCACTTTAATGCTTGACGCTTTGTGCGTGCCCGCCGTGATAATGCTGCTGTAAATGGCATCCACAATATCGGCGACTTCCGGCGTACTGCCGCTGGTAATCTTTTTAATCTTGGTCAAGGTGTTCACTTTATCACCCGGGTTAATACGCTCCGGGCTATATCCCACAAAGAAATCCCGGTTAAACTTCAAGCCTGAAATTTTTTCCAGAATCGGCACGCACACTTCTTCCGTCGCGCCCGGATAAACCGTTGATTCGTACACCACGATATCGCCTTTTTTCAGCACTTGACCAACCGTGTTACTGGCTTTTTGCAATGGGGTGAGATCAGGACGATTGACATCGTCAATAGGGGTCGGCACAGTCACGATAAAGAAATTGCATTCTTTTAACTTTGCCAAATCTGCGGTATAGGAAAGATGTGTTGCCGCCTTCAAATCCGCCGGCGCCACTTCCAATGTGCGATCTTTACCTGATGATAATTCCTCAATTCGCTCCTGATTAATATCAAATCCTACAGTTGCGATTTTTTTGCCAAACTCTACGGCTAAAGGTAAACCGACATAACCTAAGCCAATAACACCGATTTTATAATTCTTAAGATCCATAAATGACATCTCTTGTATTTAACGTAACGAGCTGAATTTATCTTTACATACTTGAAAAATCCAATCACGCATGAAAGCAGGATAACAAATATCATTAAATATAGCTCCACATGACACAAATATGACTAATAAGATGACCAAACAGTTCCCTTTAAATAAAACTGGTCGAACCAGACAAGAGAAAATTTAAATACTTTTTAAAGTTTAATAAAACAAGAAATCACGCACTCCAAAACAAAGCATAACAAATTGATTAAATTAATAAAATTAATTTTTAATGAATTTCACACTATAAAATTAAAATCAAAATAAATTTACAAAAAAGATTTAAACACCATGGTTAAAATATTTAAAAATTAAAATACAAATCAATCCAAATTAATAAAATAATAACAAATAAACAGCGTTAATAATTAATAATATTGAGGTTAATAAATAAGGTTAAAAATTTAAAAATATAAAATCAAACGCATTTCATGCTAAAACCTGTCAGCAAAAAACAAACAGAACAAAAGCACAACAATCAACGTAACATATTGATAAAACAATACATTAAATAACATCAATGAAGAACAGAGAAAAAGAAGAGGAAAGAAATAAAGAATAAAAAGGTGAAATTAAAATTAATTAAAAGATAAAAATATATCCTTTTACACAACCCAATAATAACTTACATAATTGACACAAAGATCACATTTGCTTACATTAAATTTACAAAATAAGAAAAAAGAAAACCGCACTTTTGACAAAAAGTGCGGTGTGTTTTTCAAATGTTTTTTAGTGATCGCTTAACAACGAAATGGAGCGCGTTTGCTTACGCAATTCTTCCACTTCATCAAGTAGTTGCATAATCAAACTCAAGGCAGGCACGCTGGCTTCAAAATCATGGCTTAAGCGGTGGGCGCGACGCACACGCGCCATTTGGAAGCCGCTAAATACCGCCTGCTCCGGATGCCCTTCCACAGAAATAATGCCTTCGTCAATCAGCGCCAATAACCACTGCCGTTCACCGGCGCACACATTCAACATCTCACTAAAACTCAGTTTAATATCAATATCTTGTTTCATAACGTCCATTCCTTATTCTGTGTTACGCCTGTTTCGCGGCAAAATGCGCGCTTAATTGTTCCCATGCGGCACGATCCGCCTCGTTTTCTACCGCCGGCACCACAATACGAATATTCAAATACAAATCGCCCGCGTCTTTCGCCGGAATGCCTTTGCCTTTCAAACGAATACTTTTACCGCTTTGACTGTTCGCCGGCAGGTTGATTTGCAGTTTTCCGCCGATGGTGGACACCACGGTTTTGCCGCCCAGCGCCGCCTGCCATGGAAAAATATCGATGGTCTGACAAACGTCTTTTTTGTTTTTCACATAGAGATCAGGCTGTTCATGGAAACGGATTTTCAAGTATAAATCTCCGCTTGTACCGCCGTTGATGCCCGGTAAGCCCTGCCCTGACAGGCGGATTTGTTGCCCTTCGGCAATGCCTTTCGGAATTTTCACATTCAGGGTTTTGGTTTGTTGAATAATTCGTCCGTGCTCGTCAATGGTCGGCATATTCAGGCTTAAAGAACGCTCCGCACCCTGATACGCCGCCGAAATATCAATGCTGAGCTCGGCGTGTTGATCCTCGCCTTTTATCGGCCCGGTTTGGCGCGTTTGTGATTGTTGCTGACCGCGACGACCGAAAGCGGAGAATAAATCCTCAAAATGGAAATCTCCCTGACCAAACGGTTCACCGCCCGCACCGCTGTGGAATTCATAATGACGGAAACCGCTGCCATCGCCGTATGCGCCTTCAAACGGATTGCCCTGATGTGCGCCGCCAAACGGATTTCCTTGCCCCGCACCAAACGGGTTCGCCAGCATTTCATCGTATTCCGCCCGTTTTTGCGAATCTTTCAAGGTTTCATAAGCCTCATTCACCTCGGCGGTTTTTTGCACCGCGTCGGGATCTTTGCTGACATCGGGGTGATATTTGCGCACCAATTTGCGATACGCCTTTTTAATTGCATCGAGATCGGCATTTTTATCCACGCCTAATATCTCGTAATAGTTTTGTTTTGCCATAGTTATCCTTATTGCTTAATGTCTAAATGCTATTATTCGGTTTGATTTGCCGCCAAGTGTAAGAACGCCCTGCGGCATTGCATGAATTGATGAGATGATCGGTATAAAATTTCACCTATTTAATATAATGCCGACAGAAAATTTTTAAAGTGATTTTTAGAAATAAATTATCACGTCAAAGCCTTGTGATTTCTCATCATGGCTAAAATCCGCTATAATGCCTGCCATTTTTCAAGTGCCGATGTCAATCTTCCCGTGGCACATTTCATTTATAAGAGGTTTTTATGACAACTCCCGTAGTTGCCTTGGTGGGTCGCCCGAATGTGGGAAAATCCACCCTATTCAATCGCCTGACCCGCACCCGCGACGCCCTTGTCGCCGATTTTCCCGGCTTAACCCGTGATCGCAAATACGGTCACGCCCACCTTGCCGGCCATGACTTTATCGTCATTGATACGGGCGGTATCGACGGCACGGAAGAAGGCGTAGAAGAAAAAATGGCGGAGCAATCCCTACTCGCCATCGAAGAAGCGGATATCGTTCTCTTTTTGGTGGATGCCCGCGCAGGATTAACCTCGGCGGACATTGGCATCGCCAATTATTTACGCCAGCGCCAAAACAAAACCACGGTGGTGGTCGCCAATAAAGTGGATGGCATTGATGCGGATTCCCACTGCGCCGAATTTTACCAATTAGGCTTGGGCGACATTGCCCAAATCGCCGCTTCTCAAGGGCGCGGCATTGTGAGCTTAATGGAACAGGTACTTAGCCCGTTGGCGGAGCAAATTACGGAAGAAAGCGAAGAAAGTGCGGTGGAAAATACCGACGTTTCTTCCAATGATACCAACGCTGCCGAATTCGACGAATGGGACGAGGACTTCGATTTTTCAAACGAAGAAGACACCGCACTTTTAGACGAAGAACTGGCGCAGGAACAAACACCCGATAAGAAAAATATCAAAATCGCTATTGTAGGGCGCCCGAACGTCGGTAAATCCACGCTGACCAACCGCATTTTAGGCGAAGATCGCGTGGTGGTTTACGACTTGCCGGGCACCACCCGCGACAGCATTTATATTCCCATGGAACGCGACGGTCAGGATTACACCCTCATCGACACCGCCGGCGTGCGTAAACGGGGCAAGGTGCATTTAGCGGTGGAAAAATTTTCCGTCATCAAAACCCTGCAAGCCATTCAGGACGCTAACGTAGTGTTATTGGTGATTGACGCGCGTGAAAACATTTCCGATCAGGATTTATCCCTGCTCGGCTTTATTTTAAACGCCGGTCGCTCGCTGGTGATCGTGGTGAATAAATGGGACGGCTTAGATACGGAAGTGAAAGATCGGGTGAAATCGGAACTGGATCGCCGTTTGGATTTCATTGATTTTGCCCGCGTGCATTTTATTTCCGCCTTACACGGCAGCGGCGTCGGCAATTTATTTGATTCCATCAAAGAAGCCTACGAATGTGCCACACAAAAAATGACCACCTCCATGCTGACGCGTATTTTGCAAATCGCCACGGAAGAACATCAACCGCCGATGATTAGCGGTCGTCGGGTAAAACTCAAATATGCCCACCCGGGCGGTTACAACCCACCGATTATTGTGATTCACGGCAACCAAGTGGATAAATTACCGGATTCCTATAAACGTTATTTGTCCAACCATTTCCGCCGTAGCCTGAAAATCATCGGCTCGCCGATTCGACTGCAATTCCAGGAAGGCAACAACCCGTTTGCCGGCAGACGCAATAAACTCACGCCGAACCAATTACGCAAGCGTAAACGTTTAATGAAGTTTATTAAGAAAGCGAAAAAATAACGTAAAAAGTGCGGTGAAAAATCACCGCACTTTTATATTATAGCTAGACAATGTCTAGCTATAAAAACCGTACGCTATGCGTATGGAATCAAAGAGCTTAAGCGGTCAACATAAAAAATCCTCACTATATAATGAATAAGGCTGACAACCAAAATTCAAGATATAGGAGGATAAGTCAATGGTAAGTAAAGCCCATGACGATTCAAGTCTATCACACACCAAATGGAACTGTAAGTACCACATTGTTTTCACCCCGAAATATAGAAGAAAAGCTATTTATGGAAAGCTTAGAACGGATATAGGTAGCATATTAAGGCAATTATGCGACTATAAAAATGTGGAAATAATAGAAGCACACGCAATGAGAGATCATATTCATATGCTTCTAAAAATACCGCCGAAATTATCGGTATCAAGTTTTATGGGGTATTTAAAGGGAAAATCATCGTTAATGATTTTTGAAAGGCACGCAAACCTAAAATACAAATATGGTAACCGACATTTTTGGTCGAAAGGCTATTATGTAAGCACGGTAGGGCTAAATACAAAGACAGTGGAGGAGTATATAAGGAATCAGGAAAAGGAAGACATGATTCAGGATAATTTATCGAAGAAAGAATATGTGGACCCCTTTAAGGGGTAGGTCATAGAGTTATTTCACGGTTGTTGGTTTTCACATGCCCTTTGAAGGGCATGTGAAGTACTAGGCCCTTATAGGGTAGCCTAAAAACCGCACGTTTTACGTGCGGATTGTTATTTTCCTTTTATATAACCGAATCCTCTTAAAATTCTCACGCGATTTCCGGTTTTCCGCTTTTATTGGAGAAAATTTGTGCTAAGTGATGTCTCCCTATTCATGAAACCGATTTCTTTTTCCATCTTTTTCTTTATTTTTTTACCGAAAAAATACTTCTCTTTTGAATAAAAAACAGACCTTTTTAAAATAATACAAAGACTTAATTCAAGCGCTACAAAGCCTGCTAAAAAATCAAGTTATTTTTGTGATTTTTCGTCATAAAACCGGCTTGACCTTAACAAGAAAAGAAACAATAATAATTCGCAATAATTAACATAACTCCAAGGAATAAACATGAGAAAATCAAGCTTTACTCTCCTCCCTCTCGCCGCGTTTGTCACGTTGAACGTGTACGCAAATCCGGATCAATTAGACACCATCGATGTCGTCAGTGACAATTACTCACCACAGGTCTCCAATGTGGCAGCCAAAGGGGTAGTAAAAGTTCGTCAAGCCACCAAAATGTCCGATGTATTGCGCGGCGTGCCGGGGGTGAATGTGAACGGCGGTCGTTCCGTGGTAGAACGCTATAACATTCGCGGGGTTTCCGAAGAATATCTCACCGTAACCATCGACGGTGCACGCCAAAACGGTTATGCCTTCCACCATTCGGGCAACTACGGTATTGATCCTGAAATTCTGAAACGGGTGGATATTGATGTGGGCTCAAACTCTGTTGTTGCCGGCGCAGGTTCTTTGGGCGGTTCCATGAAGTTTGAAACCGTTGACGCGGCAGATATGCTGGAAGAAGGTCAGAACTTCGGCGGTAAAGTAAAATACGGTTGGGGTAGCAACGGAAACTCTCACCAAGGCACGGCAATGTTATACGGGCGTGCCGGCGACTTAGATTTGTTGGGCTATTTCAACTACCGCCACCAACAAGACGGTAAAGACGGAAACGGTTTGAAAAATGCCAACAAGGGACACTTGCAGGATTATTTGTTCAAAGCCAAATATAATATCAGTCCTGATCAATGGGTTAAAGTTTCCGCCGAACGTTATACCAATACGGCGCTGAGCTGCTTCCGTGCGAACTTCGGTATGTGCTTGGGTGACGTTCCGCAGGAAGGTCAGGCTGAATATAGACGGGCAAACCATGCACGTGCTTACACCGAGCTACAACGTAAAACCTACACCCTTTCCTACGGTTTTAAACCGAGTGAAAATCCGTTGGTGAACGTGAAAGCAAATATCTACAATACGGATTCCAAAACATCTTCCATGGGAAGCCGTCAAACCAATATCCGCACCGTCGGCGGAACCCTTTCCAATACGTCCGATTTTGACTTAGGTCCGACGCATCACGCGGTGTTGGTCGGCGGCGAATATTTCAACACGAAAGCCAGAGCCTATGACGACGGTCCGAACGGCTATACAACCAAAGTCGGTAGCACATCCATTTACTTGGAAGATCAAATCGCATTCGGTGATTTCATTGTTACGCCGGGACTGCGCTATGATCACCATAAAGCCCGCTTGGCACCGACCTTTAATAAAAGCTATCACCGTTTTTCCAAAGCGCTCGGCTTGAAATATCTGGTTACCGATGAGTTAATGCTGTTCGCCAACTACACCGAATTATTTAAAGGTCCGGACGCCGGTGAAGTTACATTAAACGGTTCGCGCGGTTACTCACCTTCGCTTGAAGCCATTCGCGGCGACAATAAAGAAGGCGGTTTTAATTTTGCCAAAGAGAATGTCTTCAGCGGCAACGATTCCTTCTCCATTACCGCAAAATACTTCCAAACCGACTATGACAACATCAACAAAAATGTCAATTTAGGCGGTTTCAGCGGCTACCAAAGCGTTGGTGCGGTGAGACTAAAAGGGGTTGAAGCATCCGCCAAATACCGCATTGAAGACTTTACCGTCGGTTTAGGCTACGCCCGCGCCAGAAGCAAACAAACCACGGACGTAGGCTCACAAGTCAAAGGCAGAGACGGTTTTAACGCGTTCCCGGATACCGGCGATCGTTACAATCTTTCCCTAAGCTATTACATGCCGAGCTATCATGTGGAATTGGGCTGGAATACTATGTGGGTACGCGGCATCAATATCTACGCAGAAAACAATATCGCTTCCCGTCAAAGACCGGTATATGTGCCGGAATATACGCTGAAACAATCCTACTCCGTGAGCAACGCTTACGTTTCCTGGGCTCCTGAGCAGGTGAAAGGATTGGAACTCACTTTCGGCGTAGATAATATCTTCAATAAAGCCTACAAAGATCAAAGTACACAATACTATGATTCAGTGGATCTCGACCCGGGTCGCAACTATAAACTTTCCGTGTCTTACAAATTCTAATTTCACGAATTATTAGGTAAAACAAAAGTGCGGTGAAAAATCACCGCACTTTTTTCGTCTTAACTATTTAGATAATACACCTTCAATAGATAAATTTTCGAAAACATAACCCTCATATTCTCCCCGCCGATCATATTTCATACTAAAGTCATCAAAAATAATCAGGGTATCGTTAATCACCACATAAGGTTTAAAATCTTCATTGAATACCTCTAATTCATTTTCAGTGTGTCTTTTATGAATATCCAAATTGTGCTGAACAAACAAATCACGCAGGTAGGCATCAAGGTTCCAGATCATTTCTTCGCCATTCTTCCCTTGTATTCTTAACAGGAAATCAGGCGGATAATTATCACGCAGGAAATTACCACATTCCGTATCAACAGGATTGACTTCGCCCGCCGAATTAATCACCGTTTCCAGCTCAATACGGCATTCATCGGCATCGCTACTGCTAAAATAACGTTTCGCCACCACGCCGTCATACCAAAGAAATTGATTGTAATCTTGAATAGGGAAAAGCTGTTGTTGTCTATTTTCAATCCTAAAAGAATCTATCAAATGATTTTTATAAGCCCGGCTCTCCCTGAAAGACGGCATCCATTTGTAAGGTCCGTCTTCTTTCGGAATACCATATTTTTGCTTAAATTCCTCCTGCCACTTTTCATTAGTATTCAACAGCACGGCATGATGTAGCTGACGAAATTCGTCAATCGCGTCAGCATCATCGCCGTCTTGATTTTTTTCTACCCATTGCTCAATACGCTCGCCGGATAACTTACCGTTCTCATCCACCAATTGATGCGCTTTCACAAAGGCATCAAAGCGAACCAGCTGGTCTTTATAAGCGATTTTATCGGCATCAATAACAAAACTGTTGCTTAACAACGCAAGCAAGGTCACACCTGCCATCAGACGGTATTGTCTGATGCCCGGAACAAGCAAAATCAGGTTCCACAGCACCACAAGCACCGCGCCCATAACCAAATACACGCGCTCTTCGGTAAAGCCGTAATGGTGAATGCGAATGGATATGGCGTACCACAACATGGCTAACGGCAAGATATTAAGCCATGGCAACAGGCGGTAGAATTTTTGCCATTTTCCCTTATCCAATAACACTTGGGCGACATAAAGCACGATAGCGGCAACCAAATACGGAAGCGCCACATTGGCGACAATACCTTCCGGCATTTTGCCCTGTACTAAAATAGAAACGGCATAGGCGTAAATAACCAAGGTATAAAGGATTAATGCCGGCGATAAAATCCAGTTAAAGAGGATTTGGATGAAATCGTTTAAATGCCATTCTTCGCCTAAAAGCGCTTTTCTTTGTGCCAGACTCAAATACGCCACCGGGAAAATCCAGATCCAAGCGGTGAGCCATAAACGTTGATAAACCTCAAACGCATACACGTTGACATGGAATAAGCCTTGAATGGCGGCCGCCAGCCCGCTTCCCAGCGCGCCAAAAAGCAACGCAATCAGTGCGGCAAGGGCGCAGTTAAACAGTTTATGGGTAAAGCCGAACATAAAAGTGCGGTTGTTTTTCGCCACGTTTTCACAGAGGAAAATGACGATAACCGCGAGGGTCAGACTCGCGAAGCGGGCGCCGCCTAATAGATCAAAAATATCAAAGAACTTGACCCCAAGCACGAAAGCGACAGGGATAAGAACGCTCAAGCGATAATATTTACTGCCGTGGGTTAAATTCACCAGCATAAAAGCGATCGGTAACCAGACAAGGTAATCGGCATACACTTTCATTACTTCTTCCGGTTCCGCACTAAACGCCGGAACAACACAGCACGTCACCAAGAGGATTTCAATCGGATGCCGAACCAAGGCTTGTTTCGCCAGTTGAACAAATTGTGAAAGCCATTTTTTCATAAAGTTTCCTTCATTTTTGTTATAGAGAATTCCCGCTATTGGCTTTTCCATAGCGAAAATGGATAGACACAAACAACATCAATCCAAGCGCTGCAAACAAGGCGCCTGAAAAGCCGATATTGGCAAGTCCGAAATGTTGCATGACCTGATTGCCCAATAATGCACCGCCACCGATGCCGATATTATAAAGCCCCGAATAAATCGCCATTGCCACGTCGGTGGCATCGGGTGCCAGTTGCAACACCCGCACCTGCAAACTCAAACCGATACCGGAAATGCCTATGCCCCAAATAAACACCAACAGGAACATGGCGCTTTGACTTTGACTGAGCGGCAATAACAACAGCAGAGAAAGGACTAAAATAGCCATGGCGCTCAACAGGAATTTTGCCGGCGCGAAGCGGTGGAAACGGTTAAACAACAAACTGGCGGTAATGCCCGATAAGCCGAAAATCAATAAGATCGCCGTAGCGGTGCTGTCGCTCATCTCGCCGATACGCACAATAAACGGTTCAATATAACTGTAAGCGGTGAAATGTGCCGAAATAATGAGGATAGTCAGCATATATAAGCCCACCAACAGCGGGCGTTTGAATAATAAAGGAACGGATTTCAACGAGCCGGCATTGCGACTTGCCAGATGCGGCAGGAAGCGGTACAGCAGCACCAATACCGCAAATGCCAGAAACGCAATAATGCCGAACGCTTCACGCCAGCCGAAATACTGCCCGATAACCCGTCCAAGAGGCAACCCCAGCACCATCGCCAACGCGCTGCCCATTGCCAGCAACCCGATCGCCTGCGCTTTTTTATCCTTCGGCGCGACCCGCACCGCCAGAGACGTGGTAATAGACCAGAAAATCGCGTGGGTAAACGCCACGCCGATACGGGATAACAGCAGGATCCAAAAATCCCACGCCATAACGGAAAGAATATGGCTGGCGACAAACACAATAAAGAGTTTAATCAGCAGGCTGCGCCGCTCCAGCTTTGCCGTCATCAGCATAAACGGCAGCGACATCAGGGAAACAATCCAGGCATAAACGGTGATCATCAGCCCCGCTTGCTGCACGGGGATTTCAAAACTTTGCGCAATGTCGGACAACAAGGCGACGGGTAAGAATTCGGTGGTATTGAAAATAAAGGCGGCAAATGCCAATAACACAACGCGAAAAAATTTCAGGCGTCGTACAATTTTTAAAGAGACCATATTATTGTTTTAATTTACGTCGAAGAAGTTCTTTGATTTTATTGCGAAATGCTTTGTCGATGTTCACTTCATACTGCGGCGAATAGCAACTATCAAAGAAATGAATCGGCAGCACAATATCCGCGTATTTTTCATTGGTTGGACGAAGGTTCAAATCAACATCGCATTGCATGGATTGCAAATCCACTCGACCGCGCCCTTCGCCTAAAAGTGCGGTGGTTTTTAACATCGTTTTTTCAATGTCCAGTTGATGACCGTTCAAATGGAAAAGACTCACCACCTGATCGTATTTGGTGTTGATGTGCTGTTTGTCTTTTAACTCGTTTTCATCCCAGTTAATCGGCAAAAACTGCCCCACCAGTTCCAACAGGTTCAGCCCCAATAATTCGCCATTTTTCGCATCAAAATAGAATTTACCGTCGATAATTTGGGAATGGGCGAACTGCACGGCGATGTCCACATCGGCATTGCCGGTAATGGTTTTCGGGAAGGTGAGCCAGGTCAGCAAGCGTTCCAGCGGATAATTTTTAGCGGAAAAACCGACCGCACTTTTTTCTGGCTCGCTGACATAATCCAAGCGTGCGGTACAAGGCGAATCGGGCGGGCAATAAGAATTAATGTCTGCAATCAGGCGCTTGGTGTATTGGGATAAGTCTAAATCCGCCTGAATAAACCCTAAGGTTTCGTCATTTAAAACGGCATGATCGAACTGCGCCGTAAATTTTCGCTCGCCGCTACGCTGAATCGCGCCCTTGATAAAACGGAAATTAAAGGTTTTATTGTTGCCGTACAACGGTTTTGCCAATTCCACCGTAACCGAATTATCGCCGCTAAAGGCAATGCCGTCGGAAGAAATATTATCGAGAGAGAAATCGGAGAAACGCATTTGAATATCGGCACTATTCTGCGCATTTTCAGACCATTTGGCATGTTGAATTTCCAACGCCTGTAATTTGACATTCCCGGAAAACAAGGCGGATAACGGAAATCTACCGGTCAGCTTTGCAATACTGATTTGGTTATGTTTAACGTTCTCAAAAGCAAGGTAAGGTTGCGGGAAGAAGCCTAAGCTAAGCGCTTGAAATTGGGTTTCATGTTGCGCCAGTTTGGCGGAAACCACCGTTTCCAGCTTCTGAATCTGGACATAAAAAAACGCAAAGATCGCAAGTATGACGACCACGGTAATAATTGCGATCTTTTTCATTTATTTGTCCTCGTCAATGCGGCTGGCAACGGCATTTTGCTGATTTTTGTATTTTGCGTCTTTGCGGCTACTGTACGGGCGCGCCGCCGGTCCGCTCAACACTTCAAAACTCAAGGCGCCGATAATCATATTCGGGCGTAATGCCAACGGTAATTTGCCGGAATTGTAAAATTCCAGCACAATCTTGCCTTCCCAACCCGGGTCGATACGATGGGCAGTGACGTGCACCATTAACCCCAAACGCGCCAAGGAAGAACGCCCGTCCAACCAGCCGATAATATTCGCCGGCAGTTTTACCGACTCCAAGGTCGTGGCAAGCGCCAGCACGCCGGGGTGCAAGAAGAAGGCTTCATCATCGCCGATAATGATTTCATCGCTCATCACCGATTCCAACTGCGCCGACACTTCTTCTTTCGGACCGCTTAAATCAATGTAAGGGGCGGAATGTTCACGGAACACGCGAAAGGAATTGCCCAGACGCACATCTATCGTGGCGCCGTTAATTTTATCGTTCGACGGGCGCGGATTGAGGGAAATTAATCCCTCGTCCAGATAACGTTCAATGTCGGTATCACATAATCTCATGGGCGCCTCCTATTTTCGGCTTAATAACTGCATAATTTGCGCTTTTAACATATTGATGGCAATACGGTTTTTACCGCCGCGCGGGATCACAATATCGGCGTGCTGTTTAGACGGTTCGATAAATTGCAGAAACATCGGGCGTACGGTAGCGCGGTATTGGTCGATCACCGATTGCAGAGAACGCCCGCGCTCTTCCATGTCACGCTGCAAACGACGGATAAAGCAAATATCCAGCGGCGTATCCACGAACACGGAAATATCCGCCAACTGACGCACACGCTCATCGGTTAATAACAAAATGCCTTCTAAAATCACGATTCTTTTCGGAGTGAAATGGGTAACATCATCGGTGCGGGTATGTTCAACATAACTATAAACGGGAATATCCACGGCATTGCCGGCTTTGAGGGATTTCAAATGTCGAATGAGCAAATCGCGGTCCATGGAATTCGGGTGGTCATAATTGGTTTTCACCCGTTCCGCCATTTCCAGATGGCTTTGATCTTTGTAATAACTGTCTTCCGCAATAATGCCGATTTCTTCGTAACCTAATTCATTGCACAGTTCTTTGTGGACGGTGGAAGCAATGGAGCTTTTTCCGGAGGCGGACGCCCCCGCGATGGCGATAATAATACAAGATGAATTTTGTGTGTCTGACATACCGATTTCCTTCCCTTTTGGCGTGTAACGGGCGCGTAAATAAATTCGGGAAATTATAAAGAAAAAAATCCGATTTTTATAGGGTTCCCACCGATAATTCAGCCCCTTTCCGGCAACATAAATAAACAAAATTTCTCCAAAAGGAAGCTGAAACGATAAATTCACTCCATAAAATTATTATTTTTGTGAGAATTCTCACATTAATTTTTAAAAATTTTCGTTAATATGCCCGCAACCTAAAACCAGATGCCAACGCAGGTTGGCATTAAATTTTTATATCTCATGGACAATTAAGAGGTTATTCGTATGAAATTAAAATCACTTTCTCTCGCCATTTCCACCGCACTTTTAGCCGGCGGATTACTCGCCTCACAAGCGGCAACCGCCAAAGGGCGCTTAGTGGTGTACTGTAGCGCAACGAACATTTTATGTGAAACCACCACCAAAGCCTTTGGAGAAAAATATGATGTAAAAACCTCCTTCATCCGTAACGGCTCCGGCAGCACCTTCGCCAAAGTGGAAGCGGAAAAAAATAACCCGCAAGCAGACGTTTGGTTCGGCGGTACGTTCGACCCGCAAGCACAAGCTGCCGAACTCGGTTTGGTTGAACCTTATCAATCCAAACACATTGATGAAATTGTAGAACGTTTCCGTGATCCGGCAAAAACCAAAGGTCACTACGTTTCTGCCATTTACATGGGGATTTTAGGCTTTGGTGTGAATACCGAACGTCTTGAAAAATTAGGCATTAAAGAGGTGCCGAAATGTTGGAAAGATTTAACGGATCCGCGTTTGAAAGGTGAAGTGCAAATTGCCGACCCGCAAAGCGCCGGTACCGCTTACACCGCGTTAGCCACTTTCGTGCAATTATGGGGCGAAGAAAAAGCCTTTGATTTCTTAAAAGCCTTACACCCGAATGTCTCCCAATACACCAAATCCGGCGTCACACCATCCCGTAACGCCGCCCGTGGCGAAGCCGCAGTGGGTATCGGTTTCTTACACGATTATGCGCTTGAAAAACGCAACGGCGCACCGTTGGAATTGATCGTGCCATGCGAAGGCACCGGCTATGAATTAGGCGGCGTGAGCATCTTAAAAGGTGCGCGTAACCTCGACAACGCCAAATTATTCGTGGATTGGGCGTTATCCAAAGAAGGTCAGGAATTGGCATGGAAACAAGGGGATTCCTTACAAATCTTAACCAACACCACCGCGGAACAATCCCCGACGGCGTTCGACCCGAACAAACTCAATCTGATCAATTACGACTTTGAAAAATACGGCGCCACCGAACAACGCAAAGCCTTAATTGAAAAATGGGTACAAGAGGTGAAATTAGCGAAATAGCGCTAAAAAGTGCGGTTGAAAATCCATGTGTTTTTTCGACCGCACTTTTGTTGTTTTTTTATGAATGGATTAATGGCGCAATCGTTCAGGCTTGCGCTGATAAAATAAAAGAAAAACATAGGAGTGTTCAAATGAAACTCTCAAAAATTGCCCTTGCGCTTTCAAGTGTTGTACTCGGTGGTATGTTGTTAAGTAGTCAGGCTGTGGCAAAAGGGCGTTTGGTGGTTTATTGCAGCGCACAAAATACCATGTGCGAGCAAGAAGCCATGGCATTCGAAAAAAAATACGATGTCAAAACCAGTTTTATTCGCGGTGGCACCGGCACGATTTTAGCCAAAATTGATGCGGAAAAAGACAATCCGCAAGGCGACGTTTGGTATGGCGGGACCCTGGATCCGCACTCTCAGGCGGGTGAAATGGGCTTGCTGGAACCTTATAAATCACCGAATCTTCCGCAAATTGTCGAGAAATTCCGCGATCCCGCCAAAATGAAAGGCAACTATTCTTCCGCTATCTATCTTGGTGTGTTAGGTTTTGGCGTCAATCCGGAACGTTTGCAAAAGCTCAATTTACCGACACCAAAATGCTGGAAAGACTTAGCCGATCCGATGTATCGCAATGAAATCCAAGCGGCGGATCCGCAAAGTTCGGGTACAGGCTACACCCAATTAGCCACTTATATGCAACTTTGGGGCGAAGAAGAAGCCTTTAAGTATCTGAAAGCGTTGAACAAAAACGTGTCGCAATACACCAAATCCGGTAATACGGCGACCCGCAATACCGCACGCGGCGAAACGGCAATCGGTATCGGTTTTTTACATGAATATTCTTTGGAAAAAGCCAAAGGCGCACCGGTTGAGTTAGTCGTGCCTTGTGAAGGGACGGGCTATGAAATCGGCGGGGTGAGCGTCATTAAAGGCGCAAGAAACCTGGAAAACGCCAAACTTTTCGTGGATTGGGCGTTATCTAAAGAAGCGCAGGAATTAACATGGCAAAAAGGCGAAGCCTATTCCATTTTAACCAATACCACAGCGCAACAATCGCCTTATGCGTTAGACTTTAAATCCATTAACCTGATTAACTATGATTTTGACAAATACGGCGCCACCGATTTACGCAAACGCCTTATCACCAAATGGGTGGATGATGTCAAATTAGCCAAATAACCATGAATAGAAAGGGAGCAATGCCCCGCTGCATTACTTCTCTCTTCTACTATGCGAGGTTGTATGAACGCAAATAAACTTCCAATAACACATTCTGCCAATTTTTGGATAATTTTATCCTTAATTGCTTTTCTGGTTTTGCCCTCCCACGCCTTGGATTACGGCTTGTTCGATAGCACTGCCGATGAATTCTATGACGCCATGGGATGGTCATCTTTTAACATTACCGCTTTTTGGTTCCTGCCGGTCATTTTGTACGGTTTATTGCCGTTCCTTAAACTCCCTAGCCATACGCAAGCCAAAGCGGAGCTTTACCTGCTGGCAATAGCGACGCTGTTTACCTTTATCAGCGCCAGCGTATTGAAAATCAGCATGGGCTATTCGGTGATCGTGTTACTTATTGGTTACACCGCACTTGCCACGCTATCACTTGCCAAGTTGAAAATCATGCAAGGCGATAAATTCATTATCGCGTCCCTACTTTGCATTATTTTGCTGATTTTCTTCTTCATCGTTTACCCGACGTTAGCGATTTTTGTGTCCATGTTCTACGACGGTGAAACCTTTGCGCCGCAACAAGTGATGCGTATTTTGACGCAGAGCTACATTGTGCGTGTAATCAGTAATTCACTATTCTTGTCAGGATTCGTCGGCATCGTTTCAACGGTTTTCGGTTTGGCATTCGCCCTTTACACCACGCGAATCGCACGTCGCACGGCATTTATCGGTAAGATTTTCTCTATTTTGCCGATTGTCACACCGCCGTTTGTAGTAGGTTTAGGGGTCACCTTAATGCTGGGTCGTTCCGGTTATGTCACGGAATTTCTTTCCACTTATTTCGGCTTCACCAACCATAACTGGTTATACGGTTTCAACGGTATCGCCATTGCGCAGATTTTGGCGTTCGCACCGATTTCCTTCATGATCCTGGACGGCGCATTAAAATCCGTTCACCCGTCCATTGAAGAAGCCTCTTACACCTTGCGTGCCAACCGTTACCAAACTTTCTATAACATCATTTTCCCGTTGCTGCGCCCGGCGTTGGCGAACTCCTTCTTAATCGTGTTTATCCAATCGCTGGCGGACTTCAGTAACCCGTTGGTATTGGGCGGCAGCTTCGACGTAATCGCCACGCAAATTTACTTTTATATTGCCGGCTCACAATTAGACTACGCCTCCGCCAGTACCCTCGGTTCTATGTTGTTAATCTTCTCTTTGGCGATTTTCATCATTCAATATTTATGGATTGGTAACCGCTCTTACGTGACCGTTTCCGGTAAATCCTATCGCGGTGACGTACAAGATCTGCCGACCGGCTTGAAATACACCATTGTCTTCATGCTCGGCTTCTGGGTCATCTTCAACCTCGCCTTATACGGCAGTATTTTCTACGGTAGTTTTACCGTAAACTGGGGCGTGGATTACACCTTAACCCTGAAAAACTACGCCATGTTATTCGGTCAAGGATTAAGCGACGGCGCATGGCCTTCCTTAATCAACACCTTAATTTACGCCGGTATCGCCGCACCGTTAACCGCCATTTTCGGGTTGTTAATTGCTTACATTGTGGTGCGTAAAGATTTCCAAGGGAAAAAATCCTTAGAATTCTTAACCATGCTGTGTTTTGCCGTACCGGGTACCGTTGCCGGGGTTTCTTACATTCTCGCCTTTAACAATGCGCCGATGTACATCACGGGCACCAGCATTATCGTGGTTATTTCCATGGTTATGCGTGATCTGCCAATCGGTATGCGTGCAGCGATTGCGGGTTTGGGACAGCTGGATAAATCCTTAGACGAAGCCTCACTTTCCTTAAAAGGTAGCTCCTGGAAAACCCTGTGGTATATCGTCCTGCCGTTACTCAAACCGGCATTATTGTCCGCCTTAGTCACCAGCTTCGTACGTGCCATGACCACCGTGAGCGCCATCATCTTCTTGGTTACTGCCGACACCCGCGTGGCAACGGCATACATCCTCAACCGCGTAGAAGACGGCGAATACGGTATTGCGATCGCATACGGTTCTATCTTAATCGTGGTGATGATGGCGATTATTTTATTCTTCGACTGGATTGTCGGTGACACCCGCATTTCCCGTTCCAAAGCAAAAAAAATGAATTAAGTTGTAGGTAAAAAATATGAACAATGATTTCTTAGTATTAAAAAACATCACCAAATCTTTCGGCAAATCCGTGGTGATTGATGACTTGGATTTAACCATTAAACGCGGCACCATGGTCACCCTGCTTGGTCCGTCCGGTTGCGGAAAAACCACCGTGTTGCGCTTAGTGGCAGGCTTGGAAAACCCGACCTCCGGTCAAATTTTTATTGACGGCGAAGACGTCACCAAATCTTCCATTCAAAACCGCGATATTTGTATCGTGTTCCAGTCCTACGCCTTATTCCCGCACATGAGCATCGGCGATAACGTGAGCTACGGATTGCGTATGCAAAACGTGAGCAAAGAAGAACGTAAACAACGGGTGAAAGAAGCCTTGGAATTGGTGGATTTAGCCGGTTTTGAAGATCGGTATGTGGACCAGATTTCAGGCGGTCAGCAACAACGTGTAGCACTTGCCCGCGCCCTTGTGCTCAAACCGAAAGTGTTATTGTTCGATGAGCCGTTAAGTAACCTGGATGCCAATTTGCGTCGCGCCATGCGTGAAAAAATCCGTGAATTACAACAAAGCCTCGGCATCACGTCGCTTTATGTGACCCACGACCAAACGGAGGCCTTTGCGGTATCCGATGAAGTTATCGTGATGAACAAAGGCAAAATCATGCAAAAAGCGCCGGCGAAAGATCTTTATCAACGCCCTAACTCGTTATTTCTTGCCAACTTCATGGGTGAATCCAGCATTTTCCCGGCAAAATTGCAAGGAAACACCGTTAATATCGACGGCTATGAGTTAACCTTGAAAGACGCTGCGCAGTTTCATTTGGCAGATGGTGATTGCCTGGTGGGGATTCGTCCGGAAGCGGTTTATCTTTCCGAAACCGGTAGCGAAGCTCAACGTTGCACCATTAAAAGTGCGGTGTACATGGGCAACCATTGGGAAGTGGTGGCGCAATGGCACGGCAAAGATTTGCTGATTAACAGCCGCCCGGAACACTTCAACCCGGCATTGCAGGAAGCCTATGTTCAGCTTTCCGAACAAGGGGTTTTCCTGTTAAAAAATGAATAAAATTAAAAAATAATTGAAATTTTAACCGCACTTTGTATTCAAAAGATAAAAGTGCGGTTATGATTTATGGCATTTTGGAAACTGCCGTTATATGTCAGCCATAGATAAATGACTTTCTTTCCCCAGCTTGCGGGGAGCAAAGGCTTTTAATTATGCTATATATAACGCCCTAACCTCCCTTAATTCAACCTTGAGGACAACATGAGCAAAAAGAGAAAAGTCACATTAACACTTGCCGCCATTATCGTTGCTATCGGTAGCGGTGCGCAAATTTATACCAATCAACAAGTGGACCAGGTGTTACAAAAATTCCCTTATTCCTTGGATAATCAACTCCGCCTCAATGTGACCGAAACGAATAACAACTTTTTCAGCCGTCATTTAACCTTTAACCTTGAAAATCCGGACGGCAAAACCACCGATGTGATTTCCACCAAGCTCACTGCCCTGCCGTTTTTTATTACGGCGGAATCCAAACTTTCCGATCAATTGGTGCGCCAATTAAACAAAAATCTCAACATCACCATTGATAAAAACACCATTAACAGCAAATTCTCGCCGGTGGGCGATTATCTGCAATCGGACGTGCTAACCGAATTCCGCGATTTCACCAATAAATCACAAAACCTTGCCGTCACCTTAAATTTCAATGCGGAAAACAAAGACGTCAATATTAAAACCGATTTAAGCGGCTTCAATTACGATAAAAACAGCAAACTGGAACAAATTAACGGACAACTCCACTTCGTGCCGGTGGGCGATAATCAATATGACATTTCCTCTATTGAACTTAACGCCAAAAACGCCGAATTGGATTTAATGAACGGCGAAAATACCAAAATTCAGCTCAAAAATGCGAAGTATCAGTTTGATATTAAGAAAAACGAGGAAGCTCAACAGCGCGATTTAACCACCAAATTCAGCAGCGACGTTCTCCGCGTTGCCAATAAAGAACGTACCACGGAAGAAAGCCAGACCACCATTAACGGTTTGTCATTCAATCTTGCCCAAAAAGGCGTGAAAAGTGCGGTCGATTTTGCCGATGAATTTAAAAAACTCACTAATGATAACCAAGGCATAAAAAATGCCGTCAATTTTTTGGTTGCCGTATTAACCCAAAACGAGGAGTTCAACGGCTCGCTTGCCGTAAAATCCGTTGAAGCGCCGAAGAATCAAAAACCTTATTTCAATTTGAATGACACGACGTTCAGCCTCAAAATGAACAATCGTCATCTCGACAACGCGAATATTGATCTGCAACTTAATGTCGGTAACGTCAAACAAACACCGGAAGATCAAAGCAGACAATGGCAGGCGAAAGGCGCCAAAATCATCTACCATCTGGAAAATTACAACTTAGAAAATGAATTAGCGTTCATTCCTTTTTATCTGGATTCCTTCACGGTAAAAACTCCGCCGAAAGAAGACAACAAAGCCCTGTTAAAATTGAAAGAGAAATGGGCTAAAGAATACCGTGGCGACGGCACGTCCGAAATCACGTTGCAATCCTTCAATTATGGCAATATCGCTTTTGAGGGGTTAAGCGTCAAGAGTTCGGCAACGGAAGAAAATCGCCAATATCATGGTGCCTCCACACTTTCCATGCAAAAACTGGCATTGCCTGAAGCGCAAATGCAAATTGAAGATCTTGCCATCAACCTTCCGCTTACCCTTAATAACTACCCGAAACAGTTAGAAGCACAATTTTGTTCCGGTCTGCTGACAGCGTCGCTATGTTTTGCCTATTTCACTCCGGACACCACCGTAAAATACATTGAAAATCAATGGAAAGGATTGGATTTAAGCATAGACAACTCAACGACTACGCTGAATTTGAACACCTATCCTGCCACCAAAGCCTATCCGCTTAAACTGGACATCAACGGCGCAATCAAATCACAAAAAGATAACCAAACGTCATTGGAGGCGCTCGACCAAAACCTCAGAGGCGCACTCAATATCGCCCTTAGCAAGAGCTTAATCGACGACACCAACGAGCAAAGTCTAAAAATCAAAAATGACTCGCCATTCTGGCAACGACTTCGAATGGAAATAAAACCGGAAGGCAAACTTTCTCCGTTTTTCCTGGAAGACAAGGATAATTACGTGATTAAACTGGAAAAAACCGACAAAGGCACGTTTATCAACGGCAAAACCGAGGAAGAAATCCAACAGGAAATATTAAAACAAACGGAAGAAGTTGAACCGCAAGAGGAGGAAGTAAAACCACAAGCGGAAATACCACCTCAATCGGAGGGTGAAAAACAAGAGGCAGTTCAACCGAATCAGAGCGAAAAACCGAACAACTAAAAACATCAAAAAAAACGACCGCACTTTATTTGAAGTGCGGTCGTTTTAAATCTTATTTTAAGTCGTCGGCAACAGCAGGCTGGATTTTGCCGAGGATTTCTTTTAAAACCCGCGGCGCGGCTGCCACGATGTGACCGCATTTCAAATAGGCATGACCGGCGTTGTAGTCGGTGACGATGCCGCCCGCTTCACGCACGATTAAATCGCCTGCCGCCACATCCCAAGCCTTGATGCCGTACTCAAAATAGCCATCGACGCGACCTGCCGCCACATAGCAAAGGTCCAACGCGGCGGAGCCTGTGCGACGGAAATCCGCTACATCGGCAATCAGGCTTTGCATCATGTTAAATTGCATCGGCATATATTTGGTTTGTTTGAACGGGAAACCGGTGGCTAAAATAGCGCCGTTTAAATCGCGTTTATTTTCAACGCGTAAACGTAATTCGTTTAATTTTGCGCCTTCACCACGTACGGCGGTGAAAAGTTCATTAAGGATTGGATCATAAACCACGCCCACTTCGGTGCGGCCTTTGACGCGAATGGCGATAGAAACGGCAAAATGCGGTAAGCCTTTCACGAAATTGGTGGTGCCATCCAGCGGATCAATCACCCATTGCACATCATTATCGCTTCCTTCCAACGCACCACTTTCTTCGGTAATGATGGTGTGTTCGGGATAGGATTTTTTGATGACTTCGATAATCGCCGCTTCGGACGCTTTATCGACATTCGTCACATAATCGTTTTTACTTTTTTCCATCGTTTCGATATCGTCACGACGCTCATAGTTTTTCGCAATAATATTGCCCGCTTTTCGTGCTGCACGAATCGCGATATTTAACATTGGGTTCATAGATTCCACCAGATTTTAAAGAACAGTCAGGTTCCAGATTATAAGCAGTTTATAAGGAAATAGCTATCAGAAAAATTTTTAGAATTGTTGACTAAAAGCAAGGGGTATTATGTTAGAATAGCCGGCGTTTTAAATTACATAATAAAAATAATGTTAAAAAATATTCGGATTGTTTTAATTGAAACCTCACACAGCGGCAACATCGGTTCTGCTGCGCGGGCAATGAAAACAATGGGATTAACGGATTTAGTGTTGGTCGCGCCGAAACAAGGCGTGGATGATCAGGCTATCGCCCTTGCCGCCGGTGCGGAAGATGTGGTGAAAAGTGCGATCGTAGTGGAAAACTTTTCACAAGCGGTCGCCGATTGCTCTTTAGTCATCGGTACCAGCGCAAGATTGCGCCATTTGCAGAATTCACTTATTGAACCGCGCGAATGCGGCAAAAAAGCCATTGTTCATGCGGCAAACGGGAAAGCCGCCATTGTGTTCGGGCGTGAACGCGTCGGCTTAACCAATGAGGAATTGCTCAAATGCCACTATCACGTGACCATTCCCGCCAATCCCGATTATGCCTCTCTTAATCTTGCCATGGCGGTGCAATTAATCGCTTATGAAGTGAGAATGGCATATTTGGATCAAATTTCCGCTACGGCATCGCACGCCGAAAATATCCGCAATGACGCGAATATTTACCCGCAGATGCAGGAATTAGAATATTTTTTTAACCATACGGAGCAACTTTATCATTCCCTTGGATTCATTCAAAATCAAGGCGTTATGCAAAAGTTGCGACGATTATACAGCCGCGCAGGGATAGAAAAAACAGAATTGAACATTCTGCTTGGTATGTTAAGTGCGGTAGAAAAAAAACTAAAATCTTAACAAGGATAATAGTTGACTAAATAAGTCAACAATGTAAAGATTTTCGTATTCATAACTTTATTAGGAACACAAAAAGATGAAATTAACCTCCAAAGGTCGTTATGCGGTAACCGCAATTTTGGACATTGCTCTTTACGCCAATGATGGGCCGGTGAGTTTGTCTGATATTTCCGAACGACAACATATTTCCTTATCTTATTTAGAACAATTATTTGCCAAGCTGCGCCGCCACAATGTGGTGAAAAGCGTGCGCGGACCGGGCGGCGGTTACAAATTGGGCTTTGCGCCAAGTGAAATTTCTATCGCCATGATCATCGCCGCCGTCAACGAAAATATTGAAACCACAGGTTGCCTCGGGCGTGGTAACTGTAACAACGGTTCCGAATGTCTCACCCATTCTTTATGGGAAAAATTGAGCCAACGCATTGAAGATTTCTTAAATGAAATTACCTTGGAAGAATTGGTTATCCAACAAAAAGGCAGACAACAGGGCGTTGCCTCCCATCATAAACATCAGGATTTTGAAAATTTAGTCGTGGTAAACGGCTAACGACCCACCGAATAGCTAAAGTGCGGTCAAAAATATAACTATTTAGGAGTGAATAATGAAATTACCCATTTATTTAGATTACGCGGCGACTTGTCCGGTAGATGAACGTGTAGCGAAAAAAATGATGGAATACTTAACCATCGACGGCGTTTTCGGTAACCCCGCTTCCCGTTCCCACAAATTCGGCTGGCAAGCGGAAGAAGCGGTCGATGTAGCGCGTAATCAAATTGCCGATTTAATCGGTGCGGATTCCCGCGAAATCGTGTTTACTTCCGGTGCAACGGAATCCGACAACCTCGCCATTAAAGGCGCTGCGCATTTTTATCAAACCAAAGGTAAGCACATTATCACTTGCAAAACCGAGCATAAAGCGGTGCTTGATACCTGCCGCCAATTGGAACGCGAAGGCTTTGAAGTCACTTACCTCGAGCCCGAATCCGACGGTTTAATCGATTTGGAAAAATTCAAAGCGGCATTACGTCCGGACACTATTTTAGCGTCAATCATGCACGTCAATAACGAAATCGGCGTCATTCAGGATATCAAAGCCATCGGTGAACTGTGCCGCGCCAACAAAACCATTTTCCATGTGGATGCGACCCAAAGCGTCGGTAAAGTGGAAATTAATCTTGCCGAATTACCGGTAGATTTAATGTCCATGTCCAGCCATAAATTATACGGACCAAAAGGCATCGGCGCCTTATATGTGCGTCGTAAACCGCGTATCCGTTTGGAAGCCATTATTCACGGCGGCGGACACGAACGCGGTATGCGCTCCGGTACCTTGCCGGTGCACCAAATCGTCGGCATGGGCGAGGCTTATCGCATTGCCAAAGAAGAAATGGCAACGGAAATTCCACGCATTAAAGCCCTGCGCGATCGCCTGTACAACGGCTTAAAAAATATCGAAGAAACCTACGTGAACGGTTCTATGGAACACCGTGTCGCCAATAACCTGAACATCAGTTTCAACTATGTAGAAGGCGAATCATTAATGATGGCGTTGCGTGACATCGCAGTTTCTTCCGGCTCCGCCTGTACTTCCGCCAGTCTTGAACCATCTTATGTCTTGCGTGCGTTAGGACGTAACGACGAATTGGCGCACAGCTCCATCCGTTTCACCTTAGGTCGTTTCACCACCGAGGAAGAAATCGACTACACCATCAGCCTGATGAAAGGCGCGGTGGAAAAATTACGTGCATTATCCCCGCTTTGGGATATGTTCAAAGAAGGCATTGATTTAAACACCATTGAGTGGTCAGCCCACTAATTCGACGGGCGATGGAAGTCGCCCGATTAGCCACATTATTTTAGGAAAGGAACAGAAAAATGGCATACAGCGACAAAGTTATCGATCATTATGAAAACCCGCGTAACGTCGGTTCAATGGACAAAAAAGACAGCGCCGTCGGCACCGGCATGGTCGGCGCACCGGCTTGCGGTGACGTGATGCAATTACAAATCCGCGTTAACGACGACGGCATTATTGAAGACGCGAAATTCAAAACCTACGGCTGCGGTTCCGCCATCGCCTCCAGCTCCTTAATCACCGAATGGGTGAAAGGCAAATCCCTGGAAGAAGCCGGCGCCATCAAAAACAGCCAAATCGCCGAAGAACTTGAGTTACCGCCGGTAAAAGTTCACTGCTCTATTTTGGCGGAAGACGCCATTAAAGCGGCAATTGCCGATTACAAAGCGAAAAAAGGTTCTTAATAACAGAAAAGTGCGGTCGTTTTTCTAAGTGTTTTTCAAAACACGGAAAAATTCCACCGCACTTTCTTACTTATAGAAACAATAATATGACCAAAGAAAAGAAAATCGCCTATTTTACTGTGTTTTTGGGCTTTCTTATTCCATTAATTTACGTGCTTGTTCCCGTAGTACACATGATAGGCAGTGGCGACATTTCAGAAGGTTTAAGACTTGAATTCATTTTCATGAATCTACTTTACTTCTGGGGTTGTTTTTTTATCGCCACGGTATTATATGCTTTCGTTCGCGCCTCGGCAGTGACGGGAGCGGCATTAGCGACATTGAGTTTATTCATCTTTTTTGCTATTCCAACGGGTGATGCCAAAGGTGATGGAGCAATGTGGATGGTTTATCTTGTGTGGTGCATTGCAGCCGGTTTCGTTTCCATTTTTCCTGCACTGCTTAAACCGCAATTTATGCAGAAATCTTGGCTACGTGCGACAATTTGCAGTGCATTATTGACTTATTCATCTTTTATCGTTGGTCTTGTTGGATTCAAATTATTTGATCAGTAAAACCAACCGTAAATTTATTAGAAAAATCAGGGGAATAATTATGTCAGTCACATTAACCGAAAGCGCGGCAGATCGCGTGAGAACATTTTTAGCAAAACGCGGGAAAGGTATCGGCTTGCGTTTGGGCATCAAAACCTCGGGTTGTTCCGGTTTGTCTTATATGTTGGAATTTGTAGATACGTTAAACGAAGACGATCAGGTGTTTGAGCAACACGGCGTGAAAGTCATCGTCGATACCAAAAGTTTAGTGTATTTAGACGGCACCCAATTGGATTTCGCCAAAGAAGGCTTAAACGAAGGTTTTAAATTCACCAATCCGAACGTGAAAGACGAATGCGGTTGCGGCGAAAGTTTTAACGTGTAATCGAGACGGCTATGAACAATCCCTTTGCTTTATTTGATTTGCCTGTTGCGTTTCAAGTGGATGCGGCGTTATTAAACGAACGTTATCTGGCGCTGCAGAAATCCCTCCATCCGGATAATTTCTCCGCCGCTTCCGCGCAGGAACAACGCCTCGCCATTCAAAAATCGGCGGAAATTAATGATGCCCTACGAATTTTAAAAGATCCCATCGCTCGCGCCGACAGCATTATCGACATCAACACCGGTGAAACGGAAAACGTAGAAGAAAAAAGCACCAACGATATCGCCTTCTTGATGCAGCAAATGGAATGGCGGGAAACCCTGGAAAATATCGAACAGCAAAAAAATGCCGACGAATTAACCGCTTTCAACCAAGATATTCAGCAAACCCGCAGCGCCATTTTAACGGAATTATCCACCGCACTTAACGAACAACAATGGCAAACGGCGCGGGCAATTACGGATAAATTACGTTTTATCAAAAAACTCCAAGCCGAAATCGAACGGGTTGAAGAAAATCTATTTGATTTATAATAAAAATATCGAGATATAACATGGCATTACTTCAAATTGCAGAGCCCGGTCAAAGCGCCGCGCCGCACCAACACAAACTGGCGGTAGGCATTGATCTCGGCACCACCAATTCCCTCATTGCCTCCGTGCGCAACGGTCACAGCGAAATTTTACTCGACGGGCAAGATCGCCCGTTGTTGCCGTCCGTGGTGCATTTTGGCGGCGATGATAATATTATCGTGGGCTATGAAGCTGCCGAACTTGCGGCGCAGGATCCGCAAAATACCGTGATTTCCGTCAAACGTTTAATCGGTCGTAGCCTGGCAGATATTCAACAACGTTACCCGAATTTACCTTATCAATTTGTCGCCAGCGAAAACGGTTTGCCTTTATTGCAAACCACACAAGGTGCCCGCAGCCCCATTGAAATTTCCGCAGAAATACTGAAAAAACTGACCGCACTTGGCGAACAGCGCCTGGGAGGAAGCCTTGTCGGCGCGGTGATTACTGTCCCTGCCTATTTTGACGACGCGCAACGCCAAAGCACCAAAGACGCGGCAAAACTCGCCGGCTTAAATGTCTTGCGTTTACTCAACGAACCCACTGCCGCCGCCATTGCTTACGGTTTGGATAGCGGACAGGAAGGCGTCATTGCGGTGTATGATTTGGGTGGCGGCACATTTGATATTTCAATTTTGCGCCTTTCACGCGGCGTGTTTGAAGTATTGGCAACCGGCGGCGACACGGCGCTGGGCGGCGATGACTTCGATTTATTATTAGCCAATTGGATTATCGAACAATCCGCGGTGAAACCGGAAAACGATAACCAATATCGCGAACTCATTGAATTAGCCAATCAAATTAAATTAACGCTCAGCCACGAAACGGAAACACAGATTCATTACCGCAATTGGTTGGGCAACATTACCCGCGAACAATTTAACGAACTGATTCAGCCTTTAGTTAAACGTTCGCTGTTGGCTTGCCGTCGCGCCTTAAAAGACGCCGGTGTGGAAGCGGATGACGTACACGAAGTGGTCATGGTGGGCGGTTCCACCCGCGTGCCTTATGTGCGTGAGCAAGTGGGTGAATTTTTCCAAAAACAACCGCTGACCGCCATTGACCCCGATAAAGTGGTGGCATTGGGCGCAGCGATTCAGGCGGATATTCTTGCCGGCAACAAACCGGATTCCGATTTGTTGTTATTGGATGTGATTCCGCTGTCCCTCGGCATTGAAACCATGGGCGGTTTGGTGGAAAAAATCATTCCGCGTAATACCACCATTCCGGTGGCGCGCGCGCAGGAATTTACCACCTTCAAAGACGGGCAAACCGCCATGTCCGTGCATATTGTGCAAGGGGAACGGGAAATGGTTGCCGATTGCCGCTCCCTCGCCCGCTTCACCCTACGCGGTATTCCGCCGATGGCTGCCGGCGCGGCGCATATTCGCGTGACCTATCAAGTGGATGCGGACGGCTTATTAAGCGTCACCGCTATGGAAAAAACCACCGGCGTGCAATCGTCCATTCAGGTAAAACCGTCTTATGGCTTAACGGACGATGAAATCGCCAATATGTTGAAAGCCTCCATGGAAAATGCCAAAGAGGACATTCAGGCGCGCTTATTGGCAGAACAACGGGTGGAAGCAGAACGCGTACTGGAAAGTGTGCGTTCGGCACTGGCACAAGATTATGATTTATTAGATGACGACGAATTAAGTGCGGTCAAAAATGCGATTATTTCGTTGGAACAGTTAAAACAACAAGAAGATTCCATTGCGATCAAGCAAGGAATCAAAGCATTAGATCTGGCAACGCAGGACTTTGCCGCACGCCGCATGGATAAATCTATTCGCGCCGCGCTGGCAGGTCAATCCGTTGAAGATATTGTAGGAAAGTGAGGACGTTCAGCATGCCAAAAGTGATTTTTTTACCCAATGAAGAGTTTTGCCCGGAAGGCATGGTGGTTGATGCCGCCGCCGGTGACAATTTATTAGAGGTCGCCCATAACGCCGGTGTGGAAATTCACCACGCCTGCGACGGCTCCTGCGCCTGTACCACCTGCCACGTGGTCGTGCGCGAAGGTGGCGATTCCTTAAATGAGCCGAGTGATCAGGAAGAAGATATGTTAGACAAAGCCTGGGGCTTGGAAATGGACAGCCGTTTGTCTTGCCAATGTATCATCGGCGATGAAGATTTAGTGGTGGAAATTCCGAAATATAACATCAACCATGCAAATGAGGCGGCGCATTAATGAAATGGACCGACGCGCAACAAATTGCCGAAGCCTTGTATGACAATAATCCGGATTTGGATCCGAAAACTGTGCGTTTTACCGATCTGCATCGTTGGATTTGTGAGCTGGACGATTTTGATGACGACCCGCAAAAATCCAACGAATCCATTTTAGAAGCGATTTTGTTGAAGTGGCTGGAAGAATATGAGTAGAAATTCTCTCGGAAAAACAACCGCACTTTAATCGCAGACGTCAACCGTAAGGACAGGCTTTATGCCTGTCCTTATCATATCAGGCATAGTAGACAAAATAGTTGGTAAAAAGTGGGTTAAGACCT
>JACAWG010000026.1 GCA_017160915.1 Aggregatibacter actinomycetemcomitans | reverse complement strand
TCTTATCAATTACTTGATAATTTTAGCTACCACGCCGGCGCCTACTGTACGGCCACCTTCACGGATAGCGAAACGTAAACCTTGGTCCATCGCGATTGGGTGGATTAGGGATACGGTCATTTTGATGTTATCGCCAGGCATAACCATTTCCACGCCTTCAGGTAACTCGATAGTACCGGTTACGTCAGTTGTACGGAAATAGAATTGTGGACGGTAACCTTTGAAGAATGGAGTATGACGACCACCTTCTTCTTTGGACAATACGTACACTTCAGATTCGAAGTCAGTGTGCGGAGTAATTGAACCCGGTTTCGCCAATACTTGACCACGTTCGATTTCTTCACGTTTAGTACCACGCAATAATGCACCGATGTTTTCACCTGCACGACCTTCGTCAAGTAATTTACGGAACATTTCAACACCGGTTACAGTGGTTTTCGCAGTCGGTTTGATACCTACGATTTCAACTTCATCACCGGTACGGATGATACCGCGTTCAACACGGCCTGTTACTACGGTACCACGACCGGAGATAGAGAACACGTCTTCAATTGGAAGAAGGAACGGTTGGTCGATAGCACGCTCAGGCTCAGGAATGTAAGAATCTAAGTGGCTTGCCAATTCAAGGATTTTTTCTTCCCATGTAGCATCGCCTTCAAGGGCTTTTAATGCAGAACCGCGTACGATTGGGGTGTCATCGCCCGGGAAGTCATATTGAGAAAGAAGTTCGCGAACTTCCATTTCAACTAATTCTAATAACTCTTCGTCATCTACCATGTCGCATTTGTTTAAGAATACGATGATGTAAGGAACACCTACTTGGCGACCTAATAAGATGTGCTCACGAGTTTGTGGCATAGGACCGTCGGTTGCCGCTACTACTAAGATAGCACCGTCCATTTGCGCCGCACCGGTAATCATGTTTTTCACATAGTCGGCGTGTCCCGGACAGTCAACGTGTGCGTAGTGACGGGTTGGGGTGTCATATTCAACGTGGGAAGTGTTGATGGTGATACCACGCGCTTTTTCTTCAGGCGCGTTATCGATTTGGTCGAATGCACGTGCTGCACCGCCGTAGTGTTTTGCCAATACGGTAGTGATAGCTGCTGTTAAAGTGGTTTTACCATGGTCAACGTGGCCGATTGTACCCACGTTAACGTGCGGTTTTGTACGTTCAAATTTTTCTTTAGACACGATTAAGTTTCCTCAATGTATAAGTCCACAAGCCGGAGCGGCTTGTGGATTTAGTTAAACAAAATTATTTTTTACGAGCTTCAATTACGGCTTCAGCTACGTTTTTCGGTGCTTCAGCATATTTCAATGGTTCCATTGAGTAGGAAGCACGACCTTGAGTTTGGGAACGTAAGTCAGTTGCGTAACCGAACATTTCTGAAAGCGGAACTTCTGCATCGATTTTAACGACGAATTCGTTCGCTTCTTGACCGTTCACCATTGCACGACGACGGCTTAAGTCACCGATTACGTCACCTACGTACTCAGGTGGAGTTTCTACTTCAACTTTCATGATTGGCTCAAGCAGAACAGGGTTTGCTTTAGCGAACGCCGCTTTAAATGCTAAAGATGCCGCTAATTTAAACGCTAATTCGGAGGAGTCCACATCATGGTATGAACCGAAGTGTAAACGAACACCGATATCAACTACCGGGTAACCCGCTAACGGACCGGATTTAAGTTGTTCTTGAATACCTTTGTCAACGGCAGGGATATATTCACCAGGGATTACACCACCCTTGATTTCGTTAACAAATTCATAGCCCGGACCTTCCGGCTCTAATGGATACAAGTCGATAACCACATGACCGTACTGACCGCGACCACCGGATTGTTTTGCGTGTTTACCTTCCACATCGTTAACGCGAGTACGGATTGTTTCACGGTAAGATACTTGTGGTTTACCGATGTTAGCTTCCACTTTGAACTCACGTTTCATACGGTCAACGATGATATCCAAGTGTAATTCACCCATACCGGAAATGATGGTTTCACCGGATTCTTCATCAGTGTGAACACGGAATGAAGGGTCTTCTTGTGCTAAACGACCTAATGCAATACCCATTTTTTCTTGGTCTGCTTTGGTTTTTGGTTCTACAGCAACAGAGATTACCGGCTCAGGGAATTCCATACGCTCAAGGATAATTGGCGCGTCAATCGCACATAATGTATCACCGGTAGTAACGTCTTTTAAGCCGATTGCCGCCGCAATATCACCTGCGCGAACTTCTTTGATTTCTTCACGTTTGTTTGCGTGCATTTGAACGATACGACCAAAACGTTCACGTTTTTGACGTACGGAGTTCAATACGGTATCACCGGAATTGATTACACCGGAGTACACACGGAAGAAGGTTAAGTTACCTACGAATGGGTCAGTTGCGATTTTGAACGCTAATGAAGAGAACGGCTCTTCATCGCTTGCATGACGCTCACCTTCGGTTTCATCCGGATTAATACCTTTAATCGCAGGAATATCGGTTGGTGCCGGCAAGTATTCAACAACGGCATCCAGCATCGCTTGAACACCTTTGTTTTTGAATGCGGAACCACAGGTTACTAAGATGATTTCGTTTGCTAATACGCGTTGACGAAGACCGACTTTGATTTCTTCTTCAGTTAACTCTTCACCGCCGAGGTATTTTTCCATTAACTCTTCTGAAGCTTCCGCTGCCGCTTCAATTAAGTTTTGACGCCATTCTTCACAGGCAGCGTGCATATCGGCAGGAATATCTTCATAAGTAAAGGTCATACCTTGGTCGGCTTCGTTCCAGTTGATCGCTTTCATTTTGATCAAATCAACAACACCGGTGAAGTTTTCTTCTGAACCGATTGGTAGTTGAAGCGGAACGGCGTTTGCACCTAAACGGGTTTTTAATTGATCAACCACGCGTAGGAAGTTTGCACCGGTACGGTCCATTTTATTAACGAACGCAATACGTGGCACTTCATATTTATTTGCTTGACGCCATACGGTTTCGGATTGTGGTTGAACACCACCAACCGCACAGTAAACCATCACCGCACCATCAAGAACACGCATAGAACGTTCTACTTCAACAGTGAAGTCAACGTGTCCCGGGGTGTCGATAACGTTAATACGGTGTTGTGGGAATTGTTGTGACATACCGGACCAGAATGCGGTGGTTGCCGCAGAGGTGATGGTAATACCACGTTCTTGTTCCTGTTCCATCCAGTCCATGGTTGCAGCACCATCGTGTACTTCACCGATTTTGTGACTTACGCCGGTATAGAACAAGATACGCTCAGTAGTAGTAGTTTTACCCGCATCAATATGCGCACTGATACCAATGTTACGATATCTTTCAATAGGGGTTGTACGAGCCATTATTATTTCCTTGACGATTTCTTATTTAAAATTAAATACGAAATTTTATATATGAATGAGGCTTCACCGCATAGAAATATGAGATGAAGCCCAAAAACGTAAATACTAACCGAATATTACCAACGGTAGTGAGCAAACGCTTTGTTAGCTTCAGCCATACGGTGAACGTCTTCACGTTTCTTAACTGCCGCGCCTTTGTTTTCGGAAGCGTCGGACAATTCGTTAGCTAAACGTAAAGCCATGGATTTATCACCGCGTTTGCGTGCAGCTTCAACGATCCAACGCATACCTAATGCGTTACGACGAACCGGACGAACTTCAACCGGTACTTGGTAAGTCGAACCACCGACACGGCGGGATTTAACTTCCACGGTTGGACGCACGTTTTCTAATGCCGCTTCAAAAGCTTCTAAAGCTTCTTTACCGGTACGTTGAGCTAAAGTGTCTAACGCGTTATAAACGATAGATTCTGCGATAGATTTTTTACCATCTACCATGATGACATTGATAAATTTAGCAAGTAATTCTGAACCGAACTTCGGATCCGGTAAAATCTTGCGTTGTTCAATACTACGACGACGTGGCATTGCGAATTTCTCCGTTTCTATAATCTTCAGGGTATCCCAAAACTCGATAAAAATTAACCGCACTTTTTACAAGGGGCTAATTAGATACTGGAGTTTGTGATTTAAATAAGTTTTACTAATTTAGACGTTTGGCCTTACTTAACGGAGATCCATTAAGCTTTAGGACGTTTAACGCCGTATTTAGAACGACCTTGTTTACGATCTTTTACGCCTGCGCAGTCTAATGCGCCGCGTACGGTGTGATAACGCACACCCGGTAAGTCTTTAACACGACCGCCACGGATAAGCACAACACTGTGCTCTTGAAGGTTGTGACCTTCACCGCCGATGTATGAGGTTACTTCGAAACCATTGGTTAAACGAATACGGCATACTTTACGTAATGCTGAGTTCGGTTTTTTAGGTGTAGTTGTGTACACACGGGTGCATACACCACGTTTCTGCGGGCAAGCCTCTAATGCAGGAACGTTACTTTTTACAACCTTTTTCACACGCGGTTTGCGTACTAGCTGGTTGATTGTTGCCATTAAAAAACTCCAGTTTAATAAAAATTCATTAAAGAATGTTGTTTTACAAATCTGTCCATACAAGAACAGACCGCAGATTTTAATCTTCAAACCGCAGGCTGTCAACTTATTATCACTTCCCGGGCGCGTTGCTTGCGGCACGCAAAAACATTTCCAAAAACGACCGCACTTTTGCGGCTGCCGAACAAAAATAAGACGCCGATTTTCATTGCTTTCGGTTATAAGATATACAAATTCGTTCTTTCCCTCGGAATTTATCTTCTTTTTATAATGCGTAAACGTTTTCGTCTGTTTTGGACTTTTCATGAATTGGCACTATATTTGGAACGCATTACCCCGCTTTATTGATGCAACCTGGATGACGTTGCAGCTTTCTTTTTGGGCGATTATCTTGTCGCTGGCAGTCGGTTTTTTCTGCGCCATCATCACCACCTACAAAGTGCGCTTTCTCAATCCCATCGTGAAGTTTTACATCGAACTTTCGCGCAACACGCCCTTGTTGATTCAGGTTTTTTTTCTGTATTTCGGCTTATCGAAAGTCGGCATTAAACTCGACGGTTTCACTTGCGCCGTTATCGGCTTGGCGTTTTTAGGCGGCAGTTATATGTCGGAAGCGATTCGCGGTGGCTTGGAGGCTATTTCGCGCGGGCAATTGGAATCGGCGTTAAGTTTAGGGCTTACACCGGCGCAGGCATTTCGCTATGTGTTATTTCCGCAAGCCTTCGCTATCGCCACCCCCGCCATCGGCGCCAACTGCTTATTTCTCATGAAAGAAACTTCGGTGGTCAGCGCGATCGCCATTGCCGAACTCATGTTTATGGCAAAAGAAATTATCGGTATGGATTACAAAACCAACGAAGCCCTCTTTTTATTAGTGGTGTTTTATTTATTGATTTTATTGCCGGTGTCTTTATTTATCGCTTATTTGGAACGTCGCACACGGAGAGCAAAATATGGGGCTTAATGTTTTATTTGAAGGTAGCAACTTCGAGCGATTGTTAGGCGGCTTATGGGTAACGGCAAAAATCGCCTTTGTTTCCGTGTTCTTTGCCTGCATTCTGGGCGTGATTCTCGGTTTGCTCATGACAAGTAAAAACCGCCTGATCCGTGCCCTTTGTCGGTTTTATTTGGAATTCGTGCGTATTATTCCGCTGTTGGTGTTGTTATTTATCACCTATTTTGGTGTGGCGAAATGGTTCAACACCCACATCGACGGCGTCACCGTGTGCATTTGGGTGTTTATTTTCTGGGGAACGGCGGAAATGGGCGATTTGGTGCGCGGTGCATTAACCTCCATTGAAAAACACCAAGTGGAATCCGCGTATGCACTGGGCTTAACCCCGCTACAAACCTTCCGTTACATTTTACTGCCGCAAAGTTTGAAACGGGTCACACCGAGCGCTATCAACCTGTTTACCCGCATGGTCAAAACCAGTTCGTTAGCCATGTTAATCGGCGTGTTAGAAGTCATTAAAGTCGGGCAACAAATTATCGAAACTTCGTTGTTTACGGAGCCTTCCGCCGCTTTATGGATTTACGGTGTGATTTTCTTGCTCTATTTTGCGATTTGCTATCCGTTATCCTTATTTTCGCGTTATTTGGAAACTTATTGGGAAAAATAGAAGGTAGATATGCCCTTATTGGAAATTAAAGATTTAGTGAAATATTACGGCGAAACGCAAGCGTTGAAAGGCATTAATCTCTCCGTGGAAAAAGGCGAAGTCGTGGTGATTTTAGGTCCGTCCGGTTGCGGCAAAAGCACCCTTTTACGCTGTATTAACGGCTTGGAAGAAATAAAGAGCGGTCAATTAATTCTGCAAAATGAAGGCGAGTTAGGCAAAGACCTGTCTTGGGTGACCGCCCGCCAGCATATCGGCATGGTGTTTCAAAGCTACGAATTGTTCCCCCACATGTCGGTGATTGACAACATTCTGCTGGGGCCGATGAAAGTACAAAAACGTGCGCGTGCCGATGTGGAAGCGCAAGCCGACGCCTTATTGAAACGGGTCGGGCTTTTCGACCGTAAAAACGCCTATCCGCGCGAATTATCGGGCGGTCAAAAACAACGTATCGCCATCGTTCGTTCGCTGTGCATGAATCCGGACATTATGCTGTTTGACGAAGTTACGGCGGCGCTCGATCCGGAAATGGTGCGTGAGGTGCTGGACGTGATTCTGGGCTTGGCGAAAGACGGCATGACCATGCTTATCGTTACCCACGAAATGTCCTTTGCCCGCCAAGTGGCGAATCGCATCGTGTTTATGGACAAAGGGCAAATTGTCGAACAAGCCGCGCCGTCGGATTTCTTTACCAGTCCGCAAACCGACCGCGCGAAAACCTTTCTTAACATCTTAAATTACGAACCCAGAGGAGTTAACTATGAACAAAACATTTAAAAAACTGACCGCACTTTTTGCGACTGCCTTGTTGGCGGCGGGCTTAACCGCTTGTAACGATAAAGAAGCGAAAACCGACGGCGCCGCGCCTTCCACCATCGAGCAATTAAAACAAGCCGGCAAAGTGCGTATCGGTGTATTCAGTGACAAACCGCCGTTCGGTTATGTGGACAGCCAAGGCAAAAGCCAGGGATTTGACGTAGAGATCGCTAAAGCCATCACTAAAGATCTGTTAGGCGATGAAAATAAAGCGGAATACGTGTTGGTGGAAGCCGCCAACCGTGTGGAATATTTAACCTCCAATAAAGTGGATATTATCCTCGCCAACTTCACCGTGACGCCCGCCCGTGCGGAAGTGGTGGATTTCGCCAAACCTTATATGAAAGTGGCGCTGGGTGTGGTATCGAAAGACGGCGCGGTGATCACCGATGTGGATCAATTAAAAGACAAAACCTTATTGATTAACAAAGGCACCACCGCCGATGCGTATTTCACCAAAAACTATCCTGACATTAAGTTACTGAAATTCGAGCAAAATACCGAAACTTTTGAAGCGTTGCGTGATGGTCGTGGCGATGCGTTGGCGCATGACAATACCTTGTTATTCGCATGGGCAAAAGAAAATCCGGGCTTCACCGTTGGCGTGAAAAACCTCGGCGAACAGGATTTCATCGCCCCAGCAGTGAAAAAAGGCGATACGGAATTATTGAACTGGCTGAATGCGGAAATTGAAAAATTAGGCAAAGAAGGCGTGTTAAAACAAGCCTACGAAAAAACCTTACAACCGATTTACGGCGATGCGATCACCGAAGCGGATGTGGTGGTGGAATATAAATAATGTGATAGAAATCCCGGGCGGGCGCGTTAAACGCACCGCTTAGGGATTTTCCCGTTAAAGTGCGGTTGGATTTATCAATGTTTCTCCGGCCTCCAAAAAAACATGTTCAAATCCGACCGCACTTTTCCCACAAAAAAGCCGACAATATTGTCGGCTTTTGTTTCTTTCGGGCGGATTAACCTTGTAAGGAAATCCGTTTCATGTCTTTCATGTAACCACGCAATTCCTGACCGATTAATTCCACCGGGTGATTGCGGATTTCATCGTTGACATCGCGTAACGTGATGTTGTCGATTTCTACCGTCGGGGTCGGTTCACCGATGTCGCCTTTGCGTAAGGTCGGTACCAAAGCTTTTTGCATAATCGGACCGGCAACGTTGGCGAATAAGTAGTTACCGTATTCCGCCGTGTCGGAAATGACCACGTTCATTTCATATAAGCGTTTACGCGCGATGGTGTTGGCGATTAACGGTAATTCGTGCAGGGATTCGTAGTACGCGGATTCTTCGTAAATGCCACTTGCGACCATGGTGTCGAACGCCAATTCCACGCCCGCTTTCACCATCGCGACCATTAACACGCCGTTATCGAAATATTCCTGCTCGCTGATTTTGCCGTCGTATTTCGGTGCGTTTTCAAAGGCGGTTTTGCCGGTTTCTTCACGCCATTTCAATAAGTTGGCATCGCCGTTCGCCCAGTCTTCCATCATCACGCGGGAGAATTCGCCGCTGATAATATCGTCCATGTGTTTGGCAAATAAGAACGCCAATTCTTCTTTGATTTGTTCCGCTAACTCAAAAGCACGTAATTTTGCGCTGTTGGATAAACGATCCATCATCAATGTGATACCGCCTTGTTTTAAGGCTTCGGTAATGGTTTCCCAGCCGTATTGCACCAATTTGCCCGCGTAAGCCGGATCTTTGCCGTCCGCCACCAATTTGTCGTAACAAATGATGGAACCCGCTTGCAACATACCGCACAAAATGGTTTGTTCGCCCATTAAGTCGGATTTCACTTCCGCCACGAAAGAGGATTCCAACACGCCCGCACGATGACCGCCCGTTGCTGCCGCCCAGGCTTTGGCAATTTCCAAACCTTCGCCTTGCGGATCGTTTTCCGGATGCACGGCGATCAATGTCGGCACACCGAAACCGCGTTTGTATTCTTCACGCACTTCCGTACCCGGGCATTTCGGCGCCACCATCACAACCGTGATGTCAGGACGAATTTGCTCACCCACTTCAACGATATTCAAACCGTGGGAATAACCCAGCGCCGCACCTTGTTTCATTAACGGCATCACATCGGCAACCACTTTGGAGTGTTGTTTATCCGGGGTTAAGTTAATCACTAAATCGGCAGTCGGGATCAACTCTTCATAAGTGCCGACTTTAAAACCGTTTTCTGTGGCACGTTGGAAAGACGCACGTTTTTCCGCAATGGCTTCCGGACGCAACGCATAGCTGATGTCAAGACCGGAATCACGCATATTTAAACCTTGGTTCAACCCTTGCGCACCGCAACCTACGATAACGATTTTCTTGCCTTTTAAGAAATTCGCTTCGTTTGCAAATTCACTGCGATCCATAAAACGACAACGACCTAATTGGTCTAATTGTTGGCGTAAGTTGAGGGTGTTGAAATAATTAGCCATGATGTTTTCCTTTTGTGTTGGGTGTTTGTTTAGATTGGGGTGATTATAGGGTGTTTTGTTGTTGCGTAAAGTGATATTATTTGGATTATGCGTTGCAGGTTTTGCAATTATGTGTGCGGCTAGGGATTTCGCCCTAGGGCGACCTACACGCGAATAGATTCGCGCTTTGAATTTGAAAAAGTGCGGTTGAATTTCCCGTTATTTTTATTTGAAAAACGCACTTAAAACTGACCGCACTTTTTAGAATAATGCTCGAAGAAAAACGGGGTCCCCGTGTAAGACGCCCTTATGGAAATGCAATTTTTAGCTAAATTTCGTCTGTTTGAGCGAAGCGAGTTCGAAATTTAGCGTGAAGAAAATTGCGTTGGAATAAGGATAAGCGGCTTATCCGGGGTCGCCTTTCTTTTGGTTACTTTTCTTTGGCGAAGCAAAGAAAAGTGACTCGTACTCAACAATGTTGAGTACGAAACACCAACCTAAACAGAAAACAAACGATTATGACTTTTAACGATCTCAAAATCTTCATCACCCTCACCCAAACCCAAAACTTCGCCAAAACCGCCGCGCAGCACCATATGTCGCCCTCAACGCTGTCCCGTCAGATCCAGAAAATTGAAGAAGAACTGGGGCAACAGTTGTTGTGGAGGGATAATCGGCAGGTTTCGCTGACACCGAACGGAGAGGTGTTTTTGGCGTTTGCGCAGCAGCAATGGCAGAATTGGTTGCTATTTCAGCAGCAATTGCATACGCAGGAGGAAGAATTAAGCGGCGAGTTGAAATTGTATTGTTCGGTGACGGCGGCGTATAGCCATTTGCCGGGGATTTTGGAAAAATTCCGCGCCCATTATCCGAAAGTGGAAATTCAATTAACCACGGGAGATCCCGCGCAGGCGGTGCACTTGGTGCAGGCGCAGCAGGTGGATTTGGCGTTGGCGGGGAAGCCGCCGGTATTGCCCAATGCGGTGACCTTTCATTATATCGACGACATCGGTTTGTCGCTCATAGCGCCACGTGTAGCCTGTTCGGCAACGCAATTATTGCAACAAGATCCCATCAATTGGCAGCAGGTTCCCTTCATTTTGCCGTTAGACGGCATGGCGCGGCAGCGGGTGGAGGAGTGGTTTAAACAAAAAGGCATTAAACACCCGAAAATTTACGGCACGGTGGCGGGGCATGAGGGTATTGTATCCATGGTGGCGCTGGGGTGCGGGTTGGCGTTGCTGCCGGATGTGGTAATTAAAAACAGCCCGTTGAACAGTCAGATTTCCACGTTGCAATTGGATGTGCCTATTGCGCCTTTCGAATTGGGCGTATGCGCCTTAAAACCTGCGCTGGAGCGTCCTTTAGTGCGTGCATTTTGGGATTTGTTGGAGTAAAGTGCGGTCATTATCTAAGGAGTTTTTTCACCATGTTAAAAGGCATCGCATTTTCATTATTTGCCTCTCTGCTGTTCGGCTATATGTATTATTTTTCCACCTTGCTGTTGCCTTTGAGCGGAACGGATATTTTCGGCTATCGCATTGTGTTCACCCTACCTTTCGTGGCGGCGGCAGTGGTGCTGTTTAAACAGCAAGCGGCACTTGTCGCCCATTTAAAACGCATTCAAAAACAACCGCACTTTGCGCTGGCGTTTGTGTTCACCGGCGCGCTGATGGGCTTCCAAATGTGGTTGTTTCTGTGGGCGCCGAATAACGGTAGCTCGCTCAGTGTTTCTTTCGGCTATTTATTGCTGCCCTTGGTGATGGTGGCGGCGGCGCGCCTTATTTTTAAAGAACGTATTTCCCGTATTAAATTTTTTGCGGTGGTGATTGCCGCCGTGGGCGTGCTGTCGAACATTGTATTGAAAGGAGAGATTTCTTGGGAGGCCTCGGTCATTTGCGTGGGGTACACCACCTATTTTGTGGTTCGCCGAATCCTGAAAATGACCGATTTGGCGGCGTTCTTCCTGGAAATGCTGACCTTATTGCCGTTTTGTATTTATTTCGCCTGGCAGGTGGATATTGCCCAGGTGCAGCAAAGCAACCCGAATATTTTAACTTTATTGTTGATCCTCGGCTTAATTAGCGGCACTGCGCTCAATTCCTATATTCTCGCCAGCAACCATTTGCCGATGAATCTGCTGGGCTTGTTGGGCTATGTGGAACCTTGCCTGATGGTGGGCATTTCGTTGCTCATCGGCGAAGAAATCGACGCACAGAGTTATCCGCTGTTTATTTGTCTGGTCATCGCCATGTTGTTGATCATCGCCGACGGCGTTTGGCGCACCAAACATAGCCCGACCCGATTATAACGCCTCAAACAACGGTTCGATGTTCGGCATCACGCCACGCCATAAATGGAAGGAATGCGCCGCTTGCGCCAACAGCATCCCGAAGCCGTCACTGCGATTTTGCACGCCTAACGCACGGCAACGCGCCAAAAACGGCGTGTCTTGTTGTCGATCATATTGCATATCGTAAACCGCTTTCGCCATTCGCAAAATGGCGTCATCAATTCGTACCGTGCCACCGTGTAAACCTGATGAAGTCGCATTTATCACCACATCAAAGGATTGTGCGGGAATTTTATCCGGCGCAACCGCCCGAATATTGCCATAAGGCGCGAACTTGTCCGCCAGTTGTTGCGCTTTGGATAAGGTGCGGTTGGCAATCATAATGTTTTGCTGCGCCTGTAATAAGGGCAACAACACGCCTTTGGTGGCGCCGCCCGCGCCGAGAATCAGCAATGTTTGATTCGGCTTGAGCCAGTGTAAACGTTGTAAATCCGTTACCAAGCCGGCGCCGTCGGTATTGTCCGCGTAAAGGCTGCCGTCATCCCGTTTTTTCAGGGTATTACAGGCTTCCGCCAATAAACAGCGTTCGCTGTGTGCCTGTGCCAGTTTGAACGCCCGTTCTTTGAAAGGCGAGGTGATATTACAGCCCGCCGCACCTTGTGCAAAAAACGCCAGTAATTGTCGCTCAAAATCCTGTTCGTCGCCCAATATGGCGTCATATTGCACGTCTTGTGCAGTTTGTTCGGCGAAAATGCGGTGAATTTGCGGCGATTTGCTTTGAATGATAGGGTTGCCCCAAACGGCGTATAACATGATTTATCCTTGACGAAAAATTTGGTTGGTGAAAATGTCGCGAATTTCCGACGGGTTAACCGCACCGCCCACGGGCATATCCAACACCGGGAAATCGGCGCCGAATTGGCGGGTGACTTCCTGCGCCGTGCGGCAGGGCGGTTGTCCGCTTAAATTGGCGCTGGTGGAAGTGAGCGCAAAACCCGCTTGTTCACATAACAGTTTGACGGCAGGGTGCCGACTGATGCGCACCGCGATGCTGTCAAAATCACCGGTGAGAAAGGTCGGCGTGGTCTTTTTCGCGGGAACGACCCACGTGGTCGGGCGGGCGTATTGTGCGGTGAGACGTTGCCAATGGGGTTCCGTTAAACGGGCTTCATTAATAAAGGGCAATAAAAAATCCAAGGTCGGCGCAATCAGAATCAAGCCTTTCGACACGGGGCGCTGTTTCAAAACAAGTAAATTTTCCACCGCACTTTGGCTGTTCGGGTTGCAACCCAAGCCGAACACCGCTTCGGTGGGATATGCCACCACGCATTGACGTTTCAACTGTTCAACAATATCTTGTAAATTCATGAGGTTACTCGGTCGTGAAAATATGACGGCAGGCTTTGTTGACGCATTGCCAAGTGCGTTGCCCGTCCTGTTGTTTTTTTAATAAGGCTAAACTGCCGTGGCATTGCGGGCAGCGTACGGCATACGGCTTGCTCGGCACGGAGAATTTGCAGTGCGGGAAGCGGTTGCAGGCGTAAAACGGTTTGCCCGCACGTCCGCGTCGCGCCACCAATTGCCCTGCTTTGCATTCGGGGCAGGGCAGATGTTCTTCCGTTTCTTCCTCCGCCTCCTCATGCACCACAAAATGACAGTCGGGGTAATTGCTGCAACCGATGAACATTCCGAAATGCCCTTGTTTTAACGCCAGAAACTGTCCGCATTCGGGGCAGGTTTGTTCCAGCATTTTGAGGATTTTTACTTCATTGTTGGCGTGTAATGGCTTCAGGTAATCGCATTGCGGGTAAGCGGAACAGCCGAGAAACAGCCCTTTTTTGCCCTGTTTGATTTGCAACAAGGCGCCGCATTGCGGGCAGTGTTCTTCGTGTTTGGTGGCTTGAAATAAAGGTTCGCTCATGCGGATTCCTAAAAGTGCGGTCATTTTGGCAAACGTTTTTGATGAAAGCAATTCTACGCAAGTTTGCGGCGTTTTGCCACCCGCAAAAGGTCGGCAAAGGGCGCGGATTTCCTTTATACTAATGCGCCAACAGCAGGAGGAAAAATGTTTGTACCGGATATTGATTTAAATGTGTTACTGGGTATTTGCGCCGCGCTCGGCGTGCTTTGCCTGATTTTGTTCTTTGTGAGCGCGCGACGCAAGCGCGACAGCGTGGAATTACAACAGGATCTCAATAAAAACATCGAAGATTTTAATCAGTTACTGGCGAAATTTGATGCCGTCACCGCACGTAAAAATCAATTGGAACAAGAGGTGGTGAAAGCGCAAACCGTGGCGGACGGCTTGCAAATTCGCCTCACCGAGCGCGATGAAAAAGTCTTGTATTTGCAAACGGAACTGAACGAAGAACAAGCCCGTCACAGCGCCATTGCGGAGCAGATTACCGCCTTAAAAGAACGTTTTGGCGTGGCGTCGGCACAGGCGGAGGGGTTGCGCGGGCAGCTGGAACAGAGCCAAAGCCTGATTTCCCGCCGCGAAGAAGCGTTGGCAAATTTAACGGAAAAACACACCGCACTTTCTCAGGAGCTGGCGGAGCTCAAGACCACGTTAACGGAAAAAGAAAAACATTTTGCCGAACAGCAGCAAAATTTCGAGCAGACCAAACAGCAGCTCAACACGGAGTTTCAAAATCTTGCCAATCGTATTCTGGAAGAAAAAAGTCAGCGTTTCCAACAAACCAATCAAGCCTCCATGGACAGCCTGCTGAAGCCGTTCCGTGAGCAAATTGAAAGTTTTCAGAAGCGGGTGAATGAAATTCATTCGGAGTCCGTTAAAGGCAACGCCGGTCTGGAAGCGGAAATTAAAAAAGTGCTGGAAATCGGCTTGAGTATGTCGCAACAGGCGAATAACCTCACGTCCGCGTTAAAAGGCGAAAAGAAAACCCTCGGCAACTGGGGCGAAATGCAACTGGAGCGCGCGTTGCAATCCGCCGGTTTGGTGGAGGACGAACATTACACCGCGCAGGCGCATTTTAAAAACGAGGAAGGCAAGCGTAATTATCCCGATTTTATTCTCAATCTGCCCGATGACAAGCATTTGATCATCGACAGCAAAATGTCCCTCAATGCCTATGAAAGTGCGGTCAGTTCTGAGGATGAAATGGCACGTCAGGCATTCCTGCGCGAGCATATTAAAGCGCTGCGCAATCACATCGACGAGTTGTCACGCAAGGATTACAGCAACCTTATCGGCGTACGCAGCCCGAATTTCGTGCTGATGTTCGTTGCCGTGGAACCCGCTTATATTGAAGCGTTAAAAATGGATCCTAGTCTGTTCGGTTACGGTTACGACAAAAATGTCATCATGGTGTCCCACACCACGCTCATGCCGATTTTGCGTACTGTGGCGAACCTGTGGCGGGTAGAGCGCGGCAATGCGGAAGCGCGCGAAATCAGCGAAAAAGCCGGCGACATTTATAACCAAATCTGCCTTCTCGCCGAGCGTTTGGCAAAAGTCGGCAACAGCCTGTCCGCCGTCAGTTCCCATTACAACAGCACCGTCACCGCGCTGGTCGGGCAACAAGGCTTAATAGGCAAAGTGGAACGCTTCAAAGCCCTCTCCGCCAAAGCCACCAAAACCCTGCCGGACATTGAACCGCTGCACCATGATTTTGAAACGGAGCGGTTGTTGCTTAATAAGGAAAAAGAATAGGATGAGATAAAACGTCCGTAAAACCGACCGCACTTTATTGGGAAAAGTGCGGTGGATTTAAGGGACTTATAAATTAAACGTTACAATTTTTCCGGTTGGTAATTTAACCGACAAGTTAAGCACGCCCCCCATTGCTTCAACATAGCGTTTGACAGAAGAGAGGCGAATATCGTTTCCTCGTTTTTCTAAGGCGACAACAGAGGGCTGTTTAATATTTAATGCTTCCGCCATTTGTTGTTGTGAAATTTCCAGCTCTTCACGAATGCGGTGAAGCTGTAATTCCATGCGCATTTCCTCCGCCATCTCTTTGACTTTTGCTTGTTGTTCTTGAGGAAGTTCAGCCATTAAATCTTTAAAATTTACGCTCATTGTTCTGCTCCTGTTCAAATTGAGAAAGGTAAATCTCGTATGTTTGTTCTGCAAGCGCGATCATTTCTTTATAAAATAGCTTTTCTTTTTTACCTTTTTTATTCCCGCCGCAGAGTACGATCGCTTGTCTGATTGGATCAAAAATAAAAAATAATCGAAATACCGATAATTTAGATTGCACCCGTAATTCTTTTAAATTGGCGTATTTAGACCCTTGCAATGTATCGGCATAAGGTCTTCCTAATTGAGGTCCCTCTGTTGAGAGCAATTCAAGGGCGGCGTAGATTTTTAATCGCTCATCCTGTTCTAACGATTTCAGCCAATCTAAAAGAGGGGCTTGCAATATTACATTCCATTCTTGTGTCATAACTTCCTTCTTATTTTTGTTTTATAGATTTTAATCTATAAAAAATGGGTGAGCAAGTTCTTGGTCGGTCACCAATGGCGATCTCTGTTTAAATAAATTTTTCAGATTTAAAAAACCACCACGCCCCAACCGCAATCAATGTTGCGGCGCTATAGACCGCTAAATAGCCGAAAGCGTGCGCCAGGCGGAGGGCGATGAAGCCTGCCAGATAGGCGCCGAATAAGGTAACGGAGAATTGTAATGCGCTGTCTAGGGTGGCGTATTCGGGGGTGGATTTGTCCATGATGATTGCCAGCAGGCAGGGTACCAACAGGGCGTAGGTTATGCTTAAAAGCAGGATGGGAACGGCGATGAAATAAGGGGAATCGGCGACGAAAGCGTCAAATAATAGAAAGAGGCTGAAAGCAAAAATCTGGCTAAACAAAACCCAACGGGTAACGGTGAAGCGGGCGTATTTTTTCAGCAGCAAGCCGCTTAAGGGGGTGAACGCAATGGCGCACAGCGGTTCAAAGACGGAAAGCAATAAGCCGATATGTTGGCTGCTCCAGCCCAAGGCGTTCAGGCGGGGAATGAAACTGCTCACCAGCATACCGCTTGGAATGAAGACGAAAAACAATAACAGTAACCAACCCAAAGGAATGTTCGGTTGGCGCCAGAAATTGAAAAAGCGTTTGAATAAAAAGCCGAATGTGATGTCGGACGGTGCGGTTGTGGTGGCGGTTTCACGATACAGGCTGATTTGTAAGAACAGTAATAGGGTAAAAACACTCATTAAATCCACCGCACTTTGCCAGCCGTAACGATGATAAATAAACAACACCACACCGCCGCCGAGCATTTTGCCAAGCCGTCCGCCGATCACCTGAATGACACCGCCGAAGCCCCGTTGAGCAAAAGGCAAAATGGCGCAGGTGAGCCCCAAGGCGGCGCAACCGAAAAACAGGCTGCTGACGTTGAGCAGAAGGCTGGCGAGCATGAGGAAGCCGAAATTCTGCTGTGGTTGAATAAAATGCAAGGTGATTAAAGCGATGAGCATAAGCAAGGTTGATAATCCCAGCCAACTGCGAAAGCGCCCGAATGCTGCCAAGCGATAGCGTTCGATGAAGGGCGAGATCACAAATTTCGCCATTTCCATGCCTCCCAGCAAATACAACCAACTGAGCTGTTTCAAATCAAAGCCGATTTCTTTGAGCATGGTGAACAGCGCGATCATATAAAACGCCACCACGCAAAACTTAAAACAGGCGGTGGTAGCAAGCAGCGCCCAATCTTGCAGGGTTAAATTAGGCTGCGTCGTCGCCATATTGTTAGTATTGCCAAAATGCTGCATAACGTCCTTTTAAATCCAGTAATGTCTGATGTGTCCCTTGTTCCGCAATCTTGCCGTCTGCCAGCACATAAATGCAGTTCGCGCCTACAATGGTGGAAAGCCGATGGGCGATGAGTAACACGGTTTTATGTTTAACTAATTGATCCAATGCTTTTTGCACCGCTAATTCATTGTGGGTGTCCAGCGAAGCGGTGGGCTCGTCCAAAATTAAAATCGGAGCGTCTTTTAAAATGGCGCGGGCGATGGCTAACCGCTGTTTTTCGCCGCCGGAGAAATTGCTGCCGATTTCGTTCACCTGCGTGGCGTAGCCGTCCGGCAAGGCTTGAATAAAATCATGACATTGTGCCAGTCGGCAGGCGTGTATCACCTCGGCGTCGGTAGCATCGGGCTTTGCCATGCGAATATTATTCAGCACGCTATCCTGAAACAAATAGACATCTTGGAACACCACGGAAATCAGGCGCATGAGCTGATCTTGACCGAAATCCCGAATATCGATACCGCCGATGGTAATCCGCCCCTGCGACGTGTCGGCATAACGTAACAGCAGGCGTAACAGCGTGGTTTTGCCACAGCCGCTGGCGCCGACAAAAGCATTCAGGCTGTTCGGTTGGATCGTCAGGTTGATGTTATGTAGCAGAATTTTGTCTTTTTCGTAGCCGAAACTGACGTTTTCATAACGAATCGTATAATCTGTCGGTAACGACTCTAGGCGGCGCGCCGGTAATTCAGGTAACGCCATGATATGGTTGAATTTCTCGCAACTAATGACAAAAATTTCCAGCAGCGACGACATTTGCACGAAGAAATTCAACACGTCCGCCAGGCGCGCAATCAGAATTAATACCGTCGCCAGCAACGTCCAATGGGCGCTGCCCGACATCACCCATATCGTGCCCATCAGCAACACCGCAAGCAGGCTTAATTGAATGCTTGAGGTGATGATCAGATTCGGGCGTTCGCCTTTTTGCGTGCCAATACGCTGAATAGTCGCCACATCTTCAACTACCCGATTAAAAACGTGCTGTTTATTTTCCGTTTGACCGGTGGATTTCAGAATTTCCAACCCCTGAATAAATTCAATGGTTTCCCCTTTTAAACGTTGATTGGCTTCCGCCAAGATACTGAATCCGCGCCGGAATGCTTTTCGACGCCATAAATATAAAGGCGCGATCACCGGGAAAATCATAAAAATCAACAAGCCGAAGCGGTAATCGAAAAAACACAGACAAAGCGCGGTAGCCACCGGTGTGACGATGCCGTAAAGCAGAATGCTGATTAAACTAAAGGCATAATTGGTGGCTTCGTTAATGCTTTGAATGGCGACGGCGCTCAATTCGCCGGAACGAAAACCGCTCAGTATGGCTAAAGGCACGCGGCGCAGTTTTTCGCCCAGCAGGCGTCTTAATTGATAGGTCGCCAACTGGGAATAACCTTTGGTGTCGTAATATTCGGCGATAATTCGCAGCCAAATGCTGAGGCACAGTAGCGCGGCACAAAAAACGCCGTGAAAAATGACCGCACTTTTATCGCCGTCCGAGGTTGCTAATGCGCGTAACAGCGGATAGAGCAGGGCGATCGCCGCGCCGAAACAAACTGCCGAACCGACGGCGCAGCACAGGCTGAACAGAAATTTGCCGCGCTGTTGAGTGGCGGCGTTGAACAGCGCCCGATAGGTCTGCCAAAGGCTTTTGGTGCGTTGGGTGTCAAGATTCAGATACGTTTGCATGGCTGTTCCTTAATACATCGTCCAGGCTTTCGCCTGTTGATATTCCGCCCACAGTTTTTGGTATGCGGGAGAATCTCGCAACAATGTCGAGTGCGTGCCTTGGGCGATGATTTTGCCGGCGGATAAATAAATGATCTGATCCGCATGAATAATGGAGGAAAGGCGGTGCGCTACCATAATCACCGTTTTGTGCCGCATTAACGCGCGAAACGCCTGCAGTAAATCCGCTTCGTTTTTGGCGTCGGAAAAGGCGGTGGGTTCATCCAACAATAAAATCGGACGATTTTGTAAAAAGGCACGGGCGATGGTAATACGCTGTTTTTGTCCGCCGGAAAGTAACTGCCCCCGTTCGCCGACTTTGGTTTGGTATTGTTCCGGCAGTGTCATAATAAAATCGTGAATACGCGCCTGTTTGGCGGCGGCAATAATGTGTTCGTGCGTGGCGTTTTCAATGCCGTAAGCGATATTCTCCGCAATGGAACAGGAAAATAAGAAATTATCCTGAAACACCACGGAACAATAAGACATCAGCTGTTGTGCATCCATGTGACGAATATCTGCGTCGCCCAAGGTAATTTTGCCTTGGGTGACATCCCAAAAGCGCAATAATAAACTGAGCAACGTGCTTTTTCCGGCGCCGGAAGTGCCGATAATCGCGGTAAAGCTATTTTGCGGCACGTGGAATGTGATGTCGTGTAATATGGGCTTGTCCTGCGCATAACCGAAACTCACCCGGTCAAAACAAATGTGATAACCCTGCGGCGTTTGTAACGGCAAAAGTGCGGTGGAATTTTCCGGCGTTTCGATTTCATGAATGCGTTCAATGGCGGCACGGGAGCGCTCCAGTAAATGAAACAGCCCCATGTAAGGGTGCATGGTTTCGATTAAACCTGCCGCCAAAACCAGAAAGGCGAATAGGGTAAAGGTGGAAAGCACGGCAAGGTGGTGCAAAGACATGCCCAATATCAGCAGGAAAAGCATGATCGGCATGGGGGTAAAAAGTGCGCGGGCAAGGCGGGTTGGCGTACCGACTTTGGCGAGCCAGGCGAACATAATTTGGTTGAAGTGCAACAATGCCGCATGAAAACGGCTGTATGAACTTTGCCCGCCATCAAAGGTACGAATGGTGCTCATGCCTTGAATATATTCAATGATGGCGCTGTTAATTCTCCCCACGGCAATGCCGTAATCGCGGTAGCCCAATTTGCTGTGTCGCATTAAGCGTTGCAAAATCACAAATAACACCACCAGAAATACCGCAACGGTGGTGGCGAGCTGCCAGTTCAGCCAGAATAACGCGATGAACACAAACAATGGGGTGGAATAGGCTTCCGCTTTCAGAGGCGGGGCGTCGGCAACAAAGGCGTGCAATTCTTTGACATCGTCACATAGCACTTTGGTTAAACCGCCGGAACCGATTTCATGCACTTTGCCTAAGGGCAGTCGACTGATTTTGAGGGCTAGCCGTTGGCGCAGGATTTTTTCCAGCTCAAAGGCGGCGTAGTGGGATTGATCGTGCGCTTTGATTTTGCAGGTGTAATACAAAATGGATACGCCGAGTAGGGCGACTAACTGCCAATAAGGAAAAAACATAAATTGGCTGACGTTGAACACAATGTGGATCATCAGTAGCCAAATGGCGATTTTTAACCCTTGCGCAAAGGTTGCCAACCACATTGAGCGGCGTAATTGCGCGGCAACGGGTTGGCAAATCTGTTGATGATGTCGGCTCATGGCTAGAAGCGGAGTTCGGTCGAAAGCCCGATTTGGCGTTCCGGCTGGCGGGTGATATCGCCGGAGCGCGGCACGATTAAAATGTCGCGGCGTGAATTCAAGAGATTATCCGCATAAAGCATGATTCTGGCGTGTTTCAGGTTATAGGCGATGTATGCGTCCAGTTGGTCGTAACCGCGCACTTTGCCATTGGTCAGATTGTCCGCAGTGGAATAATAGCTGCTGTTGTAGCTGTAATTGGCACCGATTTCCCAATTTTCGGTCATGTGATAATTAGCGCCCAATTTTCCGCTGAAACTTGGCGCACGGGCGAGTTTATTGCCTTCAATGCCGCTGTTTGCATAGCGTTTTATGTCGGTTTTCAGCACGCCGACACCGGCATTTAATGCCAATTTATCGGTGGCTTGCCATTCCGTATTGATTTCTGCGCCGTAAGTGACCACTTTGTCGGCGTTACGAATCACGATAGAATTCGGGCCTAAATAAAACGGCAGTTGCATGTCTTTGTAATCATTATAGAAAACGTTGCTGTTAATGCGTAACCGCTTATCGTCGGATGTCCAGCGATGATAGAGTTCATAGTTCCACACATATTCAGCCTCATATTCATAACCGGTGTAAGGCGTACCGAACGTCACGCCTGCGCCGCCCGGATTATAGCCGCGCCCCACTTTGAAACCTAAACGTTGGTTTTCATCCATTTTCCACGCGACGTCCGCTTTTGGCAGAAAGACGTTATATTTTTTGTCGCGATGAATGGAAAACAGCACGCTTTCCCCTTGGCGTTGGTGGTGTTCCTGTTCATAACGGGCGGACAGGGTGAATTCAAAAGGAATCTCCGGTGTGAATGTCACTTCACCGAACACCGCTTTTGTTTTGGTTTTATCTTTGAAATACGTGGTTACCGCCGTCGGACTGACGCGACTGCGCGGCATGGTGACATGTTCGTCTTGGTCGGCATGAAAATAGAACAAGCCTAATAAACCGCGATATTTCTCCCCTTCATATTTCACAATAGGTTCAATTTGAAACTCGTTGCCATCCACACGGGCAGGCACGCCGCTTGTTGTATAGGGCGAGGTGGTTTTTCGGTCATGAATAAAGTGGGTGTAAATCAGTTTATTTTCTAATTTCCATCGTTCCGAAAGTTGATAACCGATGTCCCAAATGGTGCTGGCGGAGCGGGTTTGGAATACGGGACGTTCCGGCGTGTAACGGGCGGAATTCGGTTGTAATTCCGCTTCACTTTGCGGCGCACGGGCGTTCAGGTGATTGAAAGTTAAGCGGCTATATAAATCGGGAATGGCGGACGGTGTCCAAAGCAATTTGGCACGGGTTGTGGTAGCTTTAAACCAGCGCGGATTGCCCACCGGATCATAATGCGGCAACTCCACTGAGGTTTCCCGCTGTTGGTGATCCACGCTTAAACGAAACGCCAATTCATCTTTAATTAATGGTCCGGAAATCATCGCAGCGGTTTGCGCCAAACGATGATTCCCCAGATTTAATTTTGCCGCGCCCTCCCATTCCTGCGTCGGATCGTTGCTGCTCATCACCACCGCGCCGGCAATGGCATTGCGTCCTTGAGCGTAGCTTTGCGCACCACGGTAAATTTCCACCTGTTTCATATCCCACAGGGATTTTGTGCCGAATGCCAGTTCGTTGTAGCTTGCGGTTCTGCCGTCAATTTGCATATTCAAACGCGGGCGGGAACCGGCAAAGAACGCCACCGCGCCCACGGCAGGACCGGAACCGTCCACGCCGCGTACCGTGGGTAAATCGTTGCCCAAGCCGGTGTCCAGAATATTCACATCGCGTTTTAGTAATTGGGTGGCGGAAATCAGGTTGGCTTCTTGTTTAAGCTGATCGCCTGTGATAACCGAAGTGCTCGAGCCCGTTGCCGATTGGCTGCGTTCGAATTTTTCACCAATGACGGTGATTTCATCCAACGGCGTGGGCTGATTGCTTTCTTCCCCATAGGAAGACAGGGAATAAGTGCCAATTAGACAAAGGGTTATCAAACTGAGGGGAGAATGTGGATTTTTCATCGGCGCACCTTTAAGTTTACATTTATGATGTTAATCACTGAATAATGTAAACCTAGCATAACCGGGAGCGGAAAGTAAATAAGAATTTTTCTCAAATGTGATGTTTGACAATTCAAGGCTTTCGGCTATTTTATTGGCGGTTAAGGAGCAAAAATGAAAAAAGATTCTGTATTAAAGCAAGCCGCCCGAGCGCTTTTTTATGAACAAGGCTGGCTTGCCACCTCCATTGCGGAAATCTGCCGACGGGCAGGGGTCAGCAGAGTGACCTTTTATAAACACTTCCCGACGAAAGAAGATCTGATCAAAACCCTATTTGAAGAACAAAAAAATAAAATGCGCGATGAGTTTGAGCATTTGCTACGGAGTCATGCGGATTTGGCGACGGTCATTCGGCGTATTTTAGCCATGCAGCAGGAATCCATGGTAACCCTTTATTCCGCGCCGGTATTAGCGGATTTAAATGCCCTGCGGGATGACGTATTGCAACCGTTTTTTCAGCAAATGGCGCAGGAAAAATACCACTATATGCACTATTTTTTCGGCACATTACAGCAACGCAAAGTCATTCGGGATGATTTCCCTATTGTGCTAATTGATATATGGATTCAAAAAATCGACGAAATGCTGAACACGCCGGTTTTGCAACAACATTACCAAGGCAATGAGCAACAATTGTTAAAAGACGTATTACAGCTTTTTACCCACGGCATTGCGTATCAACAGGCGGAAAGCTGACATGAAAAAAACACCGCTAAAACGGACCGCACTTTTCTCTTATTTAACGCTAAAGTGCGGTGGATTTTTAATGCGTTTTTACAATTTCCCCATAATGTTAAAAAAACGTTGAATTTTAGGCGGAAAACGGTTAATTTTGCCCGCCTTTTTATACTTTTAATCTTTTTTTGGGGGAAACCGTGCAACAAGCGAACCAAGGACAACAAATTAAACCGCGTTATGAGCCGACGGCAATCAGTAAAATTATTTTCGCCAGCCGTTGGCTGCAACTGCCGATTTATCTCGGGTTGATCGTCGTGCAGGGCATTTATGCCTATAAATTTATGAAATCCCTGTGGCATTTAATTGTCAATTTACAGGAAATGGATTCCAACACCGTGATGTTGGCGGTGTTGAATCTGATTGATGTGGTTATGATCGCCAATTTGCTGGTGATGGTGATTATCGGCGGATATGAGATTTTCGTCTCCAAGCTGCGCACACGCGGGCATCCGGATCAGCCGGAATGGTTGAGCCATGTGAATGCGTCGGTGTTGAAAGTGAAATTGGCGATGTCGATTATCAGCATTTCGTCTATCCATATGTTGCAAACCTTCGTCAATGCGTCAAATATGGATGAAAAAACCATGATGTGGCAGCTGTTTTTACATTTGGGCTTCTTAGCCTCCGCCATTGCCATGGCATATACGGACAAAATCCTTTACGGCACCAGCCATAAAGCCCATTAATGAATCACGTTTATGACAGAATTTATTGAAATCTCCCCGCAACAGGCGTGGGAGATGTTACAACAGGATGAAAACGCCGTACTGGCGGATGTGCGCGATCAGGCGCGTTTTAATTATTCCCATGCACAGGGCGCGGTGAATTTAACGGAGCTCACCTGGCCGGATTTTGAAGCCGAATATGATTACGATCAGCCGATTGTGGTGAGTTGTTATCATGGTGTGAGTAGCCGCAGTGTCGCTATGTTTCTGTTACAGCGCGGCTATGAAAAAGTGTATAGCGTGCGGGGTGGCTTTGCCGGTTGGGTGGAAGCCAATTTGCCGCTGGAAACCGCCTATTAATCGGCGCTTTTTAGTTAAATCCGACAACGGCGACATAACCTAAAACGCCGTAAAAAATGACCGCACTTATGGCTAAACCCCGGCGTGCCAACGCGGGTTTGCGCGCATGCAGTTTATAAAAAATCCGTGCTATGATGCCCAAAACGAAAGGATAGCCCCACAGGAATACCGACATGGCGTGAATTTGGGTGTCGCTGAGGTTCGGGTTATTCAACAAATTCGGTGAAATTAACAGCGCCAAAGGCCAAAGCAACACCGGTAAGCAAAACATAGCAATCGCCCAGCTGAAAGGGCTGAAGCCCGAGGGTAAATTTGAATTTCTCATTTTTTCTCCGTACATCAAATTTTTGGAAAAGGAATATAGCAAATGCAGCATTTGTTTGGTAGTGAAATTCCCGCGTTAGTCAGTCATTTTCGCGAGCATATTCGCGCGAAATATCAGGTGGATTTGGTTGTTGAAGAAAAGACCAACGAACAGGGCGAGCCGGTTTATCATGTTTTTCTGCCGCAAAATGCACCGCACTTTGAAGCGATTGTGCAGGAATGTGACGATTTTTTACAAACATGGCTGGCACAACAGAACGCGCAAGCCTGGCAAAGCGGCGCAAGCCCCATTAAAGTGCGTCGTGGGTCTGCCTCCAATGATGCGCAACCGCACCGTTCAATTTCCTTGCCGGCTTACCTTCAACAGCGAAAAATAACTGTTATTGTGACCGCACTTTGTGCCCTGATTTATCTTGGCATGTTGTTCGGTTTTGCCGAACCCATCGTGCTGTTTTCCCATTTTCCCGATGATCCCGACCAATACGGCGAAATTTGGCGCTATTTCAGCCATACTTTAGTGCATTTGTCCAATATGCACATTCTGTTTAACCTCACATGGTGGTGGATTTTCGGTGGCGCGATTGAACGCCGATTGGGCAGTTTTAAACTGCTGCAAATTTATTTTCTTGCCGGCGCGGTGAGCGGCATTGCGCAAAACATGGTGAGTGGGCCGGCATTTTTCGGCTTGTCCGGCGTGGTGTATGCGGTGCTGGGCTATGTATTTGTGTTGGATAAGCTCAATAAAAAAATGGATTTTGACGTGCCGGAAGGCTTTTTCAATATGTTGGTGGTCGGGATTTTGCTCGGCTTTGCCGGTCCGCTGGTGGATATTAATATTGGCAACACGGCACATATTTCCGGTTTGTTGGTGGGCGTATTGCTGGCGTTTACGGAACGAAATATTCGCGTTAAATCGTGATTTCCTCACTAAAATGCGGTAAATTAGCAGCCCGAATGCTTATGGGAATGAGGAAATACGCATGAGACAATCTCTTCGTCATCAAAAAATTGTCGAGCTGGTGAAGCAAAAAGGGTATTTGAGCACCGATGAATTGGTGGCTTTGTTTGATGTGAGCCCGCAAACCATTCGACGCGACTTAAACGAACTGGCGGAAGCCAACTTTATTCGCCGTCATCATGGCGGCGCCGCGTCGCCTTCCACCGCCGAAAACAGTGATTATCACGATCGCAAACACTTTTTTTCTCAAGAAAAAAATCGTATCGCTAAACAGGCGGTTGAGCTCATTCCAAACGGCGCCTCATTGTTTATCGACATCGGCACCACCTCCGAAGCCGTTTCTTTCGCCTTATTAGGGCATCAAAGATTACGTATCGTCACCAACAATCTCAATGCCGCGCATATTCTCATGCAAAATGACTCTTTCGACATTACCATCGCCAGCGGTTCTTTACGTCAAGACGGAGGCATTATCGGTGAATCAACGGTGGAGTTTTTGTCCCAATTCCGTTTGGATTTCGGTGTGTTAGGCATCAGCGCCATTGATTTAGACGGCACATTGCTGGATTATGATTACCATGAAGTGCAGGTTAAACGGGCAATTATTGATAATTCCCGCAACACCTTGTTAGTCACCGACCATTCCAAATTCAGCCGTCGCGCCATGGTGAAACTGGGCTCAATCACCGATGTGGAATATGTTTTTACCGACATGGACGTACCGCCGAGCATTGATGAGTTGCTGAAAAACAAGAATGTCAATTTAGTTGTTTGCTAGCGTTGTATTGGTTTTTGTGTAAAAAGTGCGGTGGATTTTGACCGCACTTTTTTCTTCTTTATTTCCCGTCTTCCCATTTTTGAATTTCTTTTTTTCTTGCTAATGACTTATTTTTCTATATAAAATAAGTTGCCTGTCAATATCGATAAAAATGCTTATTTATTGATCGTTTATAAAATTCACTCAGCTTATCCCACTGATTTTTCTGCAAATACGTTTTAGCAAAAATCTTCCTTTGCTTTTATTGTATTCATTTATAAAACGATCAATAATGAGAATGATTATCAAAAAATAAACTGTCCTAAGGAGAATAAATGAACACGTTTATTAAGTTAAATTTGGCTGCGTTTTGCATGTTAAATGTGCTGAATGTTGCCAATGCAGAGGAACAATTAGATCAAATCGACGTTGTTGAAAAAATCATTGCGAACGAGAAAAAACCGTTTACCGAGGCGAAAGCCAAAAGCACCCGTGAGAATGTCTTTAAGTCCACCGAAACCGTTGATAATGTGGTACGCAGTATTCCCGGGGCGTTTACTCAACAGGATAAAGGTTCCGGCGTACTATCCTTAAACATTCGCGGCGAAACCGGGTTCGGACGGGTGAATACCATGGTTGATGGGGTGACACAAACTTTTTATTCAACCTCCATGGATGCGGGACGTGCTGGCGGCAATTCGCAGTTTGGTGCGGCAATCGATCCGAATTTTATTGCCGGTGTGGATTTAACCAAAGGCAACTTTAGCGGAACCGGCGGGGTAAATTCTTTGTATGGGGCGGCAAATTTCAGAACTTTGGGTGTGAATGATGTAATTCAGGGAGATAAAAACTATGGCTTCCTCACCAAAGGACTAACCGGCGATAACGAAACCAAATATAACTACATGGCAATGGGCGCTGCCCGTAAATGGTTGGACAATGGCGGATATATCGGTGTTCTGTACGGTTATAGTCAAAGAGAGGTTTCACAAAATTATAAGGTCGGCGGTGGTGGCGAACGTATCTCCGATGTAGGTAAAGGGTTTCTTGAACGAAAAAGAGATGAATTTTTCCGTAGCCATCAGTTGAAATTTAATAGTGAGAAAAACGAATGGGAACGTGACTTTTCGATAAAAAATTCAGCGGGTAAGAGTACGTGGGAATATCCTTGGAATCAAAAATATAACGATCCGCAAAAGTTAAAGGAATATATCGCCGAGTTAGGTAAAATCTGGAATGAAAACGAAGTGCCGCAATGGGATTTAACACCGATAGATCCTTCAAGTTTGGTTCAGCGTTCAAAAAGCCATTTAGTGAAAGTGGAATTTTCAGATGATCGACATACCTTAAATTTACAATACCGAACCCTTGATAATCATATCGGCAGTCGAAAAATCGAGAATCGGAATTATCAGTTAAATTACAATTTTAATAATAATGGCTATCTTGATCTCAATGTATTGCTGGCGCATAACGTAGGCAAACAAAAGTATCCGAGCGGTTCACGTTTTGGCGGCTGGCAGGTACTGAAATATTTAGAAACCAAAAATACGGCGGATATTATTGATATTAGTAACAGCTATACCTTTTCGCTGCCAAAAGAAACCGATCTGAAAACGACCTTAGGCGTGAATTTATTTAAAAATCAATATACTAAAAATCGTTTCCCGGAAGAACTCAGCCCTTTTTACGACGGGCCTTCGCAAAAAGGCGGACTATATGACTTTTTAGGTCGTTTCAAAGGCGATAAAGGCATACTTCCGCAAAAATCGACCATTTTACAGCCTTCTGGCGAACAGCGTTTTAATACGGTTTATCTGGATACCTCTTTGACTCGTGACATCTTTAAACTTGATTACAGTGTGAATTTTGTGAAGTATAAGTTTAACGGCGAATATACTGCCTATTACAACAGCCCGAGCGATTTTAAAAAGGCATTTGGAGAAGATTCGGAAATTTATAAAAAACACTGCAATCCAAGTTGTGATTTGTATGAACCGGTGTATAAAAAGGGCGGCAAGAAAAGTGCGGTCAATCATTCCGTCGTTTTGAGCGCCGCGCCAAGTGATTATTTTATGCCTTTTATCAGCTATGCCAGAACCCATAGAATGCCGAATATTCAGGAAATGTATTTTTCACAAATCGGCGATTCCGGTGTGAACACAAACTTAAAACCCGAGCGTGCGGATACCTATCAAATCGGTTTTAATACGTTCAAAAATAATGTGTTCCTGGATGATGATGTATTGGGTTTAAAAGCCGTGTTTTATCGTAGCCGCATTAAAGATTACATTCATAATGTTTATGGCAAATGGTGGAATACTCAAGCCGGTGTACCGCCAAGTTGGGTAACGACAACCGGGTTGAGCTATACGATTCAACACCGAAATTATCAAAAACGCGTCAATAAACACGGCTTGGAATTAGAGCTTACTTATGACGCGGGTCGGTTCTTTACCAATTTATCTTACGCTTATCAGAAAACCAATCAGCCGACTAACTACAGCGATGCCAGTGAATCACCTAATAACGCATCGAAACAGGATCAAATAAAACAAGGTTATGGTTTAACTAAAATTTCTATGTTGCCGAGAGATTATGGTCGCTTGGAAATCGGTTCACGCTGGTTTGATCGTAAATTAACCGTCGGAAGTGCAGTCAGATATTACGGTAAAAGTAAACGTGCCACGACGGAAGAAAGATACATTGACGGCACTCAACCCGGCAATACCGCTGATCCGCATAATATCGGCAAACGTGTGATTAAAGAAACCGAGACTATTGATAAGCAACCGTTGGTGGTTGATTTCTATGTGGCTTATGAACCCATCGAAAATTTAGTCATTCGCGCAGATATACAAAATGTCTTTGATAAAAGATATATTGATCCGTTGGATGCCGCAAATGACGCCGCAACCCAACGTTATTTCTCCACCTTTGAAAATCTCAATTCCTATGGAGATGATGTAGTTCAGTGTGATTCTAACGGATTATGTAACGGAAGATACGGCGGAAAGACCAATGCTATTCTGAATAATTATGCCAGAGGGCGAACTTTCATCTTATCGGTGAGTTATAAATTCTGAGGATAACTTATTGAAATATATGAAATAAGTTTTTTGGTGCCCCCAACAGGACTTGAACCTGTGACCAATCGATTATGAGTCGACTGCTCTGACCGACTGAGCTATGGGGGCGGTGAGCGTTGAATTGAGGTGCGATTATAGGGAAATCTCGGGGTAAAGTCCAGCAACCAAATTTTGTGTGTTTTTTATTTAAACAAAAAAGGATAAGCCTGCCGACTTATCCTTTTTTCATTGTTACGGATTATTCATCCAAGAAGCTACGCAAGGTTTCGGAGCGGCTTGGATGGCGCAGTTTACGTAATGCTTTGGCTTCAATTTGACGAATACGTTCACGGGTTACGTCAAATTGTTTGCCCACTTCCTCCAAAGTGTGATCGGTATTCATGTCGATACCGAAACGCATACGCAAGACTTTGGCTTCTCGTGGCGTCAAGCCTTCCAGCACTTCGTGCGTTGCCGCTTTTAGGCTTTGCGCGGTGGCGGAATCTAATGGAAGCTCTAGCGTGGAGTCTTCGATAAAATCGCCTAAATGGGAATCGTCGTCATCACCGATTGGGGTTTCCATCGAAATCGGCTCTTTCGCAATTTTCAGCACTTTACGGATTTTATCTTCCGGCATTCCCATGCGTTCCGCCAGTTCTTCCGGCGAGGCTTCGCGTCCCATTTCCTGTAGCATCTGACGGGAAATACGATTGAGTTTGTTAATGGTTTCAATCATGTGGACCGGAATACGAATAGTGCGGGCTTGGTCCGCAATAGAACGGGTAATTGCCTGACGAATCCACCAAGTGGCATAAGTGGAGAATTTGTAGCCGCGACGGTATTCAAATTTATCCACCGCTTTCATTAAACCGATATTACCTTCTTGAATTAAATCAAGGAATTGCAAGCCACGGTTGGTGTATTTCTTGGCAATGGAAATTACCAAACGCAGGTTGGCTTCCACCATTTCTTTTTTCGCACGGCGGGCTTTTAATTCGCCTTGTGCAATGCGCTCACCGATTTCTCGGATTTGCGGAATGGTTAAATGGGTATCTTGTTCGATTTGTACCAAATTAGCGATAGCTTGGCGTAATTGGTTTTCATACTGCACCAATTTTTCCGACCAGGATTTACCGGCACCCAAGGCTTTCACCAACCAGGCATCGGTGGTTTCGTGTCCGATAAAACTCTTTTGGAAGCCGGATTTCGGCATTTTGGCATTATCCACCACAATGCGTTGAATGAAACGTTCCTGACTACGGACGCGTTTCATCATGTCACGCATGGACAACACTAAGGTATCGAATTGTTTTGGTACTAAACGGAACTGGGTGAAAATATCCGATAACGCCTGAATTTCGTCTTTTGCTTTTTTCGCCGTACGCCCATGTTTGGCGATACTGTCTAAGGTTTTTTGATGTTGCTGTTTAAGTGCGGTGAATTTTTCCCGGGCAACTTCAGGATCAATGCTGTTATCGCTATCGCCGTCATCGCTGCCGCCTTCTTCGTTCTCTTCTTCCTCTTCGCTTTCATCATCAATGTCGGCATCATCCGCATCGGCGTCGTCTTCGTCAGAATCAAAATCGTCTTCCAGATCTTCAGTTTCGGATTCGCTGAGTACATTAGGATCGACGAAACCGGTAATTAAGTCGGCTAAACGTACGCCACCGTTTTCTACCGAATCATATTGCTCAATTAAGTAAGTGATGGCTTCAGGGTAAGCGGCAATGGCGCTTTGTACTTCGTTAATACCTTCTTCAATGCGTTTGGCAATATCAATTTCGCCTTCACGGGTAAGCAATTCTACGCTACCCATTTCGCGCATATACATACGCACAGGGTCGGTAGTCCGCCCTAATTCCGCTTCTACGCTGGATAATACTTGGGTTGCTTCTTCAACGACATCTTCATCGGTGATATTTTCATTGAGCATCAGATCATCGGCATCCGGCGCGGTTTCCAGCACCTGAATCCCCATGTCGTTGATCATCTGAATAATATCTTCAATTTGATCCGCATCGACTAATTCTTCGGGGAGGCTGTCATTCACCTCGGCATAGGTTAAATAACCCTGCTCTTTCCCTTGCGCGATGAGTAGTTTCAATTGAGATTGTGGATTTTGATCCATATTTGATATCCGCCTTGCTTACTTATTTGGAGAAGATAAAATGCTAAGGATTTTATCATCGTTACCATGGTTTAACTATTTCTTTTCTTGTTTTTTTACTAACAAATGTGAAAGTTCTTTTTTCTCATTCAGATCCAAGCCTTCCGCGCGATCTTTAGCGATGAGCCAATTTATTCGTTTATCAACGAGTTGCAGATAGAAATAACGTAATGTTTCGCGGAACGTGTCTTCAATCTTATCGTCTTCAATCAAATGGTTCCACGCGAGCAATTTTTCAAGCGTGTTTTGTTGTTTTGTATCGCGCCAATGTTCCAACAATTGCCCCGAGCTAATCCCCACTTTTTCACGACAAAGTGCGGTCAATTCTGCGAGCAAATCGTAACCCGGCTCATTAAGATTTCTTAAGGGTTCCAGATCCGGCACAAATTTCACCAATTCCGGATTTTGTAACAACAATGCAATCAGAATACGCATCGGGGTGCGTTTAAATTGAATGGTGGGTGCGACAGGTTCTTCCGTTTTTGCCTGATTCGGGATCATGCTCTCTAGCTGCGCGGGATCCAAAATTCCTAATTTTTTAGCGAGCGTATTGCGCAAATCTAAACGCAGTACATCGCCGGGAATTTGTTTAATTAGCGGAATCGCCAATGCGGCAAGTTTGGCTTTGCCTTCTTTTGAGGAAAAATCCACTTGCGGCGTTAAATGGGCGAATAAAAATTCACTTAAAGACTGTGCGTTGTCGAGATATTCTTCAAAGCCCTGTTTGCCGTATTGACGAATAAAAGTATCGGGATCTTCGCCGTCGGGTAAAAAGATAAATTTCAGCTGACGACCGTCTTCCAAATACGGCAGGGCATTTTCTAAGGCGCGCCAAGCCGCATCCCGTCCCGCACGGTCGCCGTCATAACAGCAAACCACCTGTTCTGTGGCGCGGAAAAGCAACTGAATTTGTTCCGACGTTGTGGAGGTGCCGAGAGACGCCACCGCATAATTCACACCGAACTGCGCCAGCGCCACCACATCCATATAGCCTTCGACGACCAGCAATTTCTGTGGTGAATCGTCCGCTTGTAAGGCTTCATATAAACCGTAAAGTTCGCTCCCTTTGTGGTAGGTCACGGTTTCCGGCGAGTTCAGGTATTTCGGTTTTTCATCGGTTAAAACCCGTCCGCCGAAAGCAACGGTGCGACCGCGCCGATCGCGAATGGGAAACATAATCCGATTGCGGAATTTATCGTACACATTGCCGCGATCGTTACGCGACAGCATCCCCAAGTCGAACAGTTTTTGCTGTTCCTCGCGGGTTTTACCGAATTGGCGATAGACGGAGTCCATGGCGTTCGGCACATAGCCGATTTGAAAGCGCTCAATCACCTCTGCCGACAGTCCGCGTTGTTGCAGATAACTTTGTGCGGGAATATTTAACGGCAGTTGTTGTTGGTAAAACTTGGCGATTTCCTGCATTAACTCATACAGATTACGCTTGGTTTGGAAACCGATTTGTTTGCTGCCGTCGTTAAAGTGCGGTCGTTTTTCGTAGGGAATTTCCAAGCCGAGAAAGCCTGCCAATTCTTCCACTGCTTCCACAAATTCCAGCTTGTCATATTCCATCAAAAAGGAAATGGCGTTGCCGTGCGCGCCGCAACCGAAACAATGATAAAACTGTTTTTTGTCGCTCACCGTAAACGACGGCGTTTTTTCGTGATGAAACGGGCAGCAGGCTTGATAATCGCGACCGGCTTTTTTCAGTTTTACGCGGGAATTGATTAAATCGACGATGTTAACTTTGGTTAAAATATCGTCTATGAAGGTGCGTGGAATGGAGCCTTTCATCGAGTATTCTGCCTCTTATTGTGAACGAAATATGAGCCTAACTGATGAGATTGAGAGAAAATAAAACCGTGAGCCTGGAAAGATTCACGGTTTTTATAACTCGAGTTAAAAATGCTGTTAATTAGTATAAACGTGTGTTGCGTGCGTTTTCACGGGCTAAGCGTTTTGCGTGACGTTTTGCACGGGTTGCATTTTCACGTTTACGAATGGTTGTTGGTTTTTCGTAGAATTCACGAGCACGAACTTCTGCTAAAATACCAGCTTTTTCGCAAGAGCGTTTGAAACGACGTAATGCTACGTCAAAGGATTCATTTTCACGAACTTTAATTACAGGCATAAGCCAATCACCTCAATGAGTTTAATTAATTTAATTGCAATTTAAATTTTTATTTGTTGCCGCGCCTGCGGCAGATTCAATAAAGGACGCAATTTTAATCCAAATCACGCATGAAAGTAAAGGGCAGATTGAGGTTTTCCTGAAATCCGCATCGGAAAACTGGTTAAAATCATGTAAAGCGGGTAAAATTCAGCGCCAATAAAACCCATAAAAAAGAGAACTCAAATGCGAATTTTAGGCATTGAAACGTCCTGCGATGAAACGGGCGTTGCCATTTATGACGAAGAAAAAGGTTTGATAGCCAACCAACTTCATACCCAAATCGCCTTGCACGCGGATTACGGTGGCGTGGTGCCGGAACTGGCGTCGCGCGATCATATCCGCAAACTGGCGCCACTATTACAAGCCGCATTAAAAGAAGCGAATTTAACCCCCGAAGACATTGACGGCGTGGCTTATACCAGCGGTCCGGGCTTGGTCGGTGCGTTGTTGGTGGGATCCACCGTTGCGCGCGCCTTGGCTTATGCGTGGAATGTGCCGGCAATCGGCGTACATCACATGGAAGGGCATTTACTGGCGCCCATGCTTGAGGAAAACCCACCGCACTTTCCCTTTGTGGCGCTGTTGGTGTCCGGCGGGCATACCCAATTGGTGCGGGTGGACGGCGTAGGGCGTTATGAATTGCTGGGTGAATCCATCGACGACGCGGCAGGCGAAGCCTTTGATAAAACCGCCAAATTGCTCGGTTTGGATTACCCGGGCGGGGCGGCGTTGGCACGTCTGGCGCTCCGTGGCACACCGAATCGTTTCGCCTTTCCGCGCCCGATGACCGACCGCCCCGGCTTGGATTTCAGTTTCTCCGGTTTAAAAACCTTCGCCGCCAACACCCTTCACCAGGTGTTACAGGAAGAAGGTGAACTGAGCGAGCAAAGCAAGGCGGATATTGCTTACGCCTTCCAGGAAGCGGTGGTGGACACGCTGGCAATCAAATGTAAGCGTGCGTTAAAACAAACCGGCTTGCAGCGTTTAGTGATTGCCGGCGGCGTGAGCGCCAATAAACAGTTACGTCAAACCTTGGCGGAGCTTATGCAACAACTGGGCGGCGAGGTGTTTTACCCGCAGCCGCAATTTTGCACGGACAACGGCGCCATGATCGCCTATGCCGGTTTTTTACGCTTAAAACAGGGGCAACAACAAGGATTGGCAATTGAAGTCCGTCCTCGTTGGGCGATGACCGAATTAACCGCGATTTAACCCAAAAGTGCGGTGGAAAAAATACATAAATTTTCGACCGCACTTTCAATAAAAAGGAAAACAAATGGACAAAATCAAATTCAGAGCAATGCGTGCCGCCGGCATCGGCTGTTTCGTTATGTTAGCGATTATCGCCTTTTTCGTGTTTACCACGCCCACGGACGTGCTGATCGATTTCTTAACGGAAGTCGGCAAAATGGCGGGCGGGCGCACTACCATCGGCGTGCTTATTTTAGCCGCGCTGCCACCGGTGACGGGCTTCATTTGCTATCATTTCTGGCGCTGGGTGCTTAAATAAACATGGCTAAATTGTATTTCTACTATTCCACCATGAATGCGGGAAAATCCACCACATTGCTGCAATCTTCCTATAACTACCGCGAACGTAACATGAACACGTTGGTTTATACGGCGGCGATAGACGATCGTTTCGGCGTGGGGCAGGTGACTTCCCGCATCGGGATTAGCGAACAGGCGAATACCTTTGCCCGCAATACGGATTTGTTCGCTGAAATCGAACAACATTTGGCGCAGGAACCGCTCCATTGCATTTTGGTGGATGAAGCCCAGTTTTTAACCAAAGAACAGGTTTATCAACTGAGCGATGTGGTGGATAAGCTGCACATTCCCGTGTTGTGCTACGGTTTGCGCACCGATTTCCAAGCGGAATTATTTGAAGGCAGCCGCTATTTACTGGCGTGGGCGGATCAGCTGGAAGAACTCAAAACCATTTGTTACTGCGGACGCAAAGCCAATTTCGTGTTGCGTCTTAACGAACGGGGCGAAGTGGTTAAACAAGGCGATCAAATTCAAATCGGCGGCAACGACAGCTATCTTTCCGTGTGCCGTTTGCATTATAAGGAGAAAATGGCGGAGTAACGGCGGAAAAAGAGCGGTCGTTTTTAGAAGTGTTTTAAAGGTGTTTTGTAGGGGCGGGTCCTGTGCCCGCCCGTGAATATCCATCAAAAATCCGGGCGAGCACAGGACCAGCCCCTACACAAAAATACGTAAAAAACGCTTGATGGTTCCCCAATAAGCACCGGCGTTGATGCCGGTGTTATCTGATAGATAGAAAGCCGTCAGACTTATTGTTGGCGCTTTATTTTATCCATGCCAAAAATTCTTCCTCACTCAACACCTGCACGCCTAATTCCGCCGCTTTGCTTAGTTTTGAGCCGGCGGCTTCACCGGCGATAACATAGTCGGTTTTGGCGGAAACGCTGCCGCTGACTTTGGCGCCGAGTTGTTGTAACAAGGCTTTGGCGTCGTTGCGTCCCATTTGCGAGAGGGTGCCGGTGAGCACTACGGTTTTATCTTTGAACGGATTTTCCTTCACTTCCTGCACTTCAACGGTTTCCCAATGTACGCCTTGGGCGATGAGATCTTCCACCACGGCGACATTATGCGCTTCACGCCAGAACACAAAAATGCGATTCGCCACCACCTCGCCCACGTCGGGCACCTGTTGTAACTGTTCCAAATCGGCATTTTGTAACGCTTCTAAAGTTTTGAAATGGTTTGCCAGATTTAACGCGGTGGCTTCGCCCACATCACGAATGCCCAGGGCGAAAATGAAACGGGCAAGGGTGGTATTTTTCGCTTTTTCTAAGCTGGTTAAAGCATTTTCGGCGGATTTCGGTCCCATTCGTTCAAGGCGGGTGAGAGTGGTTAAGTCTAATTTAAACAAATCTGCCGGGGTATGAATCAATTCGCGATCCACCAGCTGTTCAATGAGCTTGCCGCCCACGCCGTCGATGTCCATGGCTTTGCGTGACACGAAGTGTTTTAACGCTTCTTTGCGTTGCGCCGCGCAGAATAATCCGCCGGTGCAGCGTGCAACGGCTTCCCCTTCAATGCGAACGATTAAGGAACCGCACACCGGGCAGTGGGTCGGAAAAATAATTTGGCGCGCATCCGTCGGACGGCGATCGTGCACCACGCCGATAATTTGCGGAATCACATCGCCCGCGCGACGGATTATCACGGTGTCGCCGATGGCAATGTTTAAACGGGCGATTTCGTCGCCGTTGTGTAGGGTCGCGTTGCTTACCGTTACGCCCGCCACGAAAACCGGTTTGAGCTTGGCAACCGGCGTAATCGCCCCGGTGCGCCCCACTTGAAACTCCACATCATTGAGTACGGTCAGCTCTTCTTGCGCGGGGAATTTATAGGCAATCGCCCAACGCGGCGCTTTGGAAATAAAACCGAGGCGTTGTTGCAGCGCAATATCATTGATTTTCAACACCGTGCCGTCAATGTCATAACCGAGAGAACTGCGTTTCGCCATAATCGTGCGGTAGAAATTCAATACGTTTTCAATACCGTCGCACAACCGAATTTCATTATTCACCGGAATGCCGACGGATTTCAGCCATTGCAGACGTTCAAAATGGGTCGGTGGCAGATCCACGCCTTCGGCAATGCCGATACTATACGCATTGAGCACTAACGGGCGCTGACTGGTTATTTTCGGATCCAGCTGGCGTAGCGACCCTGCCGCCGCATTGCGCGGATTGGCAAAGGTTTTCTCGCCGTGTTCCAACGCGCGTTCGTTTAACCGCTCAAAGCCCGCGTGCGGCATGAACACCTCGCCGCGCACTTCCAAACGCGCCGGCGGATTGTCGGTCAGCAGTTGCAACGGAATATTGCGAATGGTGCGGATATTTTGCGTGATGTCTTCGCCGGTAGTGCCGTCGCCACGGGTTGCCGCTTGGCTGAGGACGCCGTTCACATACAAAATGCTGACGGCTAAACCGTCCAGTTTCGGTTCGCAGCAAAAGGTCAGCGGTTCCGGCACGAGCGCCAGGCGATCCTGAATGCGTTTGACGAAAGCGAAAAATTCTTCGTCGGAAAAGGCGTTATCCAAGGATAGCATGGGAATTTCATGGTGAATTTGCGCGAATTCGGACAACGGACGTGCGCCCACGCGCTGGGTCGGCGAATCGGCGCTAACCAATTCGGGATGCTGTTGTTCCAAGGCTTTGAGCTGATGAAACAGGCGATCGTATTCGCTGTCGGGAATCTGCGGATCGTCTAATACATGGTATTGATATTCGTGGTGACGTAAGGTTTTTCTGAGGTCGTCGATTTGTTGTTGAATTGAGGTTGTCATTGTGATTCCGTAAAAAATACCGAAAAAAATGACCGCACTTTGAGGTGCTCGGTGAGCGAAAAGTGCGGTCGTTTTTGAAAACGTTTTTAAGCCGCCGCCATGATTAAGCCACTTTGGCTAAATATTCCTGTTCGGCGTGGTCATTGAAAATTTCCTGTTTGTCGGTCAACACGAAGCCGCCCAGTTCGTCCGCCAAATTGCGGGCGGCGCGAATCATGGTTTTTAAATTGACGGTGTCGTTGCCCGGGGAAGGTAATTGCATGAACAACGCAATGCCCACCGTGAACAGGTTGTCCATGTCGTAAGGATCAAAAGTGCCGGGCTGTTGTAAATTGGCGACGCTGAATAACACCGGGCTGGCAGAGGTTAAATCCAGATGGCGGTGATAAATGTGCTGATCGCCGAAAATAAAGCCTAAACCGTCCAGGGCTTGCGCTAAGCGTCCGCCGTTGAATTCACGGTTTTCCGGTGCCACCACATACAACATAATGAAAGACGGTTTAGCCGGATTTTCCCCTTTGTTTTCCGTTGGTTGCGGCGCCGCTTGGGTTTCTGTGGTCGGCTCGTGGCTTTCCTGTTCCAATGGCGTTAAAGAAACAGTCGGTGTGGTGTATTCTTCTTCCATTTGTGTGATGGAAACGCGGTTCGGATCGGCGTAAGGCGAAGGCTCGCCGTAAGGTTTAAACGGCGTGTCATTTTGTCTGTTTGGAGTCGGTTGCGAATGCTGTTGCGGCTGTTGTAACGCCGGCTCACTCTGCGTGTATTGCGGCGCAGGTTCAGCTTGATGGAAGGCGTTTGACGCACCGCTCGGCAGCGTGATTTTAATTTCATCTACGGCGCGTTCGATGGATTGGTTTTCAGCCGGGCTTGGCGCGGTTGCTTCTTCAAAATCTAAGGCTTGCTGTTGTGGCGGTGGTGTTTCTTCAACAAAGGAATGTTTTGGTTTTTCGGCAATGGGCGCGTCTGTGACGGGGCGCGCCGTTGGGTTCGGCGCATTAAAACGGTTCGGTTGCTGATTTTGTGCAAAGGTATTGGCGTTTTTGAAATATTGGGATTTTTCGCGACGGTTTGACCAAATTCCGTGCGCAACTAATGCCAATAATGCAATAACGCCCAAGATAATCAAAATTGTATTTAAATCCATTGCCGACTCTCCAATCATACAAAATTCACGCAAGTTGGGCGTAAGCTTATCATATTTTTGCGAAATTGATGATAGACAAAGTTTGATTTTTTTCACCGCACTTTGTATCCTGAGCCTCTTTTTTCTTAGGGATAACGCTATGTTGAAACACGCGGAAATGAAATCCGGTTTTGAATATTTTGTGATGGGTTGGCATCTGGTTTTACAGAAAGGGCTGCGCCGTTTTGTGATCATGCCGATCCTGTTAAACGTGCTGTTATTATGCGGTTTGTTTTGGCTTTTTTTGAACCAAATCGGCGGTTATATTGACGGCATTATGTCCTACATTCCCGATTGGCTGAGTTGGTTGAGCGGCGTTTTGTTGCTGCTTTCCATTCTCATGATTCTCGTTTTGTTTTATTTCATCTTTACCACGCTGTCGGGCTTCATCGCCGCGCCTTTTAACGGTTTGTTGGCGGAAAAAGTGGAAAAAATGCTGACCGGGGAAAGTTTGCAGGATATGTCCCTGTGGGATTTTATGAAAGATGTGCCGCGTATGCTGGCGCGTGAATGGCAAAAGTTGGTTTACAGTTTGCCGAAAATCATCGCGTTGTTTTTATTGGGATTTGTGCCTTTGCTGGGGCAAACCGTGATTCCCGTGGTGACTTTTTTATTCACTGCCTGGATGATGGCGATTCAATATTGCGACTATCCTTTTGATAACCACAAAATCCCTTTCGGCATGATGAAAAACGAACTGGCGATTAAGCGCAATGTGACGGTGACTTTCGGCGGTTTGGTGACGTTATGTACTTTCGTGCCGGTGGTGAATCTGGTGATTATCCCCGTGGCGGTGTGCGGTGCAACGGCAATGTGGGTGAGCGAATACCGCACGTTATTTAAGCGTCCGTAACCGGGGCAAACCGGCACTGAAGTGAGCGTGAATCGTCGCTCTTCCGATGGCGGCGTTATCGTCACGAAATAGCTTTTGGTTATTATTTATAAAAAATAGCTATTTTTTAATCGGCGGTTCTCATGCTAAAACTAACGCCACTTTAATTATCTCATCGTCAGGAGAACATATTATGACCATTTACAGTGACAATTCTTATTCTATCGGCAATACCCCGTTAGTGCGTTTAAAACATTTCGGCAACGGCAATATCGTCGTGAAAATTGAAGGGCGTAACCCTAGTTTCAGCGTGAAATGTCGTATCGGCGCTAACATGGTATGGCAGGCGGAAAAAGACGGCACGCTGACGAAAGACAAAGAAATCGTTGACGCCACCAGCGGTAACACCGGCATTGCGCTGGCTTATGTTGCGGCGGCACGCGGTTATAAAATCACCCTCACCATGCCGGAAACCATGAGTACCGAACGTAAACGTTTGTTGCGCGGTTTAGGCGTGAATCTGGTGCTGACCGAAGGCGCCAAAGGCATGAAAGGGGCGATTGCCAAAGCGGAAGAAATCGTGGCGTCCGATCCGAATCGTTATGTCATGTTAAAACAATTTGAAAATCCGGCGAACCCGGACATTCACCGCAAAACCACCGGCGAAGAAATCTGGAAAGACACCGAAGGCAAAATTGACGTGTTGGTTGCCGGTGTGGGAACGGGCGGTACGATTACCGGTATTTCCCGCGCAATCAAATTAGATCACGGCAAACAAATTACCTCCGTTGCCGTAGAGCCGGCGGAATCTCCGGTTATCACCCAAACTTTGGCGGGTGAAGAAGTGAAACCGGGTCCACACAAAATTCAAGGTATCGGCGCCGGCTTTATTCCGAAAAACTTAGATCTTTCTTTAGTGGATCGCGTGGAAACCGTGGACAGCGACACCGCCATTGCCACCGCCCGCCGTTTGATGGCGGAAGAAGGCATTCTTGCCGGTATCTCCTCCGGAGCCGCCGTTGCCGCCGCCGATCGCTTGGCGAAACAACCTGAGTTTAAAGACAAACTGATCGTCGTTATCCTACCGTCCGCCGCAGAGCGCTATTTAAGTACCGCACTTTTCGACGGAATCGAAGTCTAATTCATCGTTAATAATCCAATTGTTCCAAAGACTTTGCCTGTCGTTAGACAGGCTTTTTTTTATCTATTGAAAAACGTTTGGAAAAACGACCGCACTTTTTACGATAAATCCAGTTTCATATAAATTGAGGTATCCAGCGGGCTATTGTTATAACTTGGAATTTCATAAAAGCCGAATTTTTTATACTGGCGTATTGCGCTTTTTAAGAAGGGTAACGTATCCAACAGCATAGACGAATAACCGATCTCTTTCGCATCGGCAATAATCTTGGTGATGAGTTGCTCGCCGATATGATTGCCTCTGAATTCGGGTCTAACATAGAGTCTTTTCATTTCACAATGTTGTTCATCGATCTTTTTCAAACCGATACAACCCGCAACCTTGTCATTGTAGTACGCCAGATACAATCTGCCGTAAGGAAGACCATATTTGTTTTCTAAATGCGCCAACTCATTATCATAATTTTGTATTGTCAGATACGCTTTAAAGGCGGGATCGCCTTTAATTAACATATCGGTGTATTCGACAAATAATGCTTTGATTTCTTGCGGAGAATCGTATCCGGATAATATTTTAATCGTCATTACTAAAATACCTCTTAGAAAGTTTATTTTTCAGCCCGGGGTAACAAGTTAATACCGTGTTTCCCTATCCCCAATCCACATTCACCGCCGCGTTATACACCGCCCACACGAACAGCACGGCGATGACCGCTAAAATCAGTTTTTCTCCTTTGTTCAAATTGAATTTACCGCCTTGATGTTGGTAGCGGGAATATAAAAAGAGCCCGATGCCCGGCACATAAAGCAACACGGACAGCAATAAATAATCCAACCCCGCCGCGTATAGAATCCATAAACCGTAAAGAGATGCCATGAAACCGGTGAGTTTAATGTGCCACGGGCTGTTTTGTTGAATGGCGATTTTGAATAAATAGGCGCCGATGAGGAAATACGGCACCAAAATCATGGAAGTGGAAATCAGCAGCAAGGCGTTATAGCTTTTGCCCGTGAGCAGCACTAAGAATAAGCAAAACTGTACGACAAAACCGGTGAACCACAGGGAATTGATGGGCGTGTCGTTTTCGTTCAATTTATCCAGAATTTTCGGAAAGGCACCGTTTTTTGCACCGCGATAAGGCACTTCGGCGGAATACATGGTCCAGCTGATGTAAGAGGCGAGCACCGAGACGATCAGACAGAGCGTGATAATCACTTTGCCGCTGCCGCCGATCATGGTTTCCAGCAAGCCCGCCATGGACGGATTGGACATTTGGGCGATGGTGTCGCGCGGTAAAATGCCGAGGGAAAGCACGGTGATGGCGACATACAAACTTAGCGCAATGATGATTCCCAACACGGTGGCTAAGCCCACATCGCTTTTCTTTTTGGCGTGCGCCGAAAGTACGGAGGCGCCCTCCACGCCGGTGAACACCCATAGCGTGATGAGCATGGTATTTTTCACCTGTTCGCCGACGCCGTTGTTTAACGTGCTACCTTGCATATCCAGGCTGAAAGTCTGTGGGGAAAAATAATAAATCGCCAAGCCGATGAATAACACCAAAGGGAACACTTTCACGAACGTCGCCACCAGATTCACCGACGCGGCTTCTTTCACCCCGCGCGCAATCAGAATATGCACCAGCCAGACGATAATGGAAGAACCGATGAAAGAGGCGACGGTATTCCCTTTGCCGAAAATGACCGCACTTTCGCTGTCGGTGAACATGCCCACGCCTTCAAAGGCGACCACCAAATAGCCGACGATGCCGATGGTGGCGCACAGCCAATAACCCCACGCCGACATAAAGCCCACCAGTTCGCCGAAGCCTTCGCGCGCGTAAGTGTAAATGCCGCCGTCCAATTCCGGCTTAAGTCGGGAAATGTAAAAGAACGACAGCCCGAGGAAAATAATACCCACGCCGGTAATCGCCCAGCCGATGAGCAAGGCTTCTGCGCCCGCGACTTCCGCCATATTTTGCGGCAGACTGAAAATGCCCGAGCCGATCATGGAACTTAGCACCAGCGCGGTTAACGAGAGTAATCCGATTTTTTTGTTCGACATATTGCTTTCCTTAAGACAAAGAAAATTGAAATTAACGGGAGAGAATTTGTTTGACCAGTTGTTGCAAAGTCGGCACCACATCCTGCATAAACCACGGATTTTTCGCCAGCCAGAGCTGATTACGCGGTGAAGGGTGCACCAACGGTAAAAAGTGCGGTAGAAATTCACGGTAATTTTTCACCGTTTCCGTGACGTTGCGTTTATTCTGCGGCAGGTAATATTGTTGCGCATATTGCCCGATTAGAATGGTCAGTTCGATATTGGGTAAATCCGCCAGAATCTGCGGATGCCATTTTTCCGCAAAACCTTTACGCGGTGGCAAATCCCCCGATTTGCCTTTACCCGGATAATAAAAATCCATGGGGATCACGGCAAAGAGCCCGGAATGATAAAAGGTCTCACGATCCACGCCCAACCATTCACGCAACCGATCGCCGCTTTTATCGTTCCAGTACAAACGGGTTTGCTCCGCTTTCACCCCGGGCGCTTGTCCGACAACGTTAATGCGCGCGCCCGTCGGCGCCGCAAACAGGGGCTCGATACCGCGTTCGGTAAAGGATTGATTCTGCGGATCGGACATAATGGCGTGTTTGATTTGGGTGAGGGTAGGCATGGGATTCTCCTAAGCAGTGGTTTTATCTCGGTACATCAACATCTAAAGCACATTCCCCTCTTTTGTAAAGAGGGGGTAGGGGAGATTTGTAAAAAGGGAAGATTTCGTTGCATTATTCAAACGCTTCCGCTAACGCTGCAATATGCTCCGGCCCGATACCGCAACAACCGCCCACAATAGTCGCGCCGTTGGCGATCCATTTTTGTGTCCAGGCGAGGTATTGCTGCGGGTTGAGATCGTCGCGAATATCGTCTAAGCCGTCGTTGGCGGTGGCGTCTTTCGGTTGCGGCGGGAAGGCGTTGGCGTAAGCGCCGATACGAATATGTTCGGCGTGCTTGGCTTTTAATGTGGCTTGGGCGACGGATAATGCCTGTTCGATGACTTCCGGTTGGCAGCAGTTGAACAGAATGGCTTCCACGCCCAATGCGATCATTTTTTCCACCGCACTTTCCACCGTTTCACCGGAACGTAGGCGCGGTACATCGGTAGGTTCGTCGTCCTGCAAAGTAAAGGAGGTCCACAACGGGCGATTGTCTTGCGGCAATAACGGTTTAATCGCCTGCGGTTCGGTGGCGGAACTTTGGGTTTCGCATAACCAGAAATCCACATAAGGAGAAAGCCCGTCAATAATCGGTTGCGCCACTTCCTGCACGCGATTCGGCTCATATAAATCGAAACGGTAAGAACCGAATAACGGCGGAATGGAACCGGCGATTTTCACCGTGGAAACGCCGGCATTTTTGACCGCACTTTTTGCCAGCCGACCGCTCAAATCCGCCAGACTTTTGCCGTCCGCCTGAAAGCGCTGTTCGCCGATATGAAACGGCACCACGGCGTAGCTGTTCGTGGTGATAATTTGCGCACCGCTGCGAATAAAATCTTCATGTACCGCCTGCACTGCGCTTGGTTGTTGGTATAAGGCTAACGCCGACCATTCGGGTTGCTGAAACGGCGCTTTGCGACGCGCCAGTTCGCGCCCCATGCCGCCGTCGAGAATCGTGATGTTTGACATATTTTGCTTTCCTCAAATGAAATAAAAAAATACCGCACTTAAAAAGTGCGGTCGGTTTTTGAAATGTTTTATACGTTGAAGCGGAAGTGCATCACGTCGCCGTCCTGCACGATGTAATCTTTCCCTTCCAAACGCCATTTGCCCGCTTCTTTTGCGCCGTTTTCGCCTTTGTATTGAATAAAGTCTTCATAAGCGATCACTTCTGCGCGGATAAAACCTTTTTCGAAATCCGTGTGGATCACGGCGGCGGCTTTCGGGGCGGTGGCGCCCACGGAAACCGTCCACGCGCGCACTTCTTTCACGCCGGCGGTGAAGTAGGTTTGTAAATTCAATAAGGCGTAACCGGCGCGAATCACGCGGTTTAAGCCCGGTTCTTCAATGCCGAGATCCTGTAAGAATTCCAGTTTTTCGTCATCGTCCAGTTCGGCGATTTCCGCTTCAATTGCGGCACACACCGGCACTACGACGGAACCTTCTTTTTCGGCGAATTCGCGCACTTTGTCGAGATACGGGTTGTTTTCAAAACCGTCTTCGTTCACGTTGGCGATGTACATGGTCGGTTTTAAGGTTAAGAAGTTGTAGCTTTTAATCGCCAATAATTCGTCTTTGTCTAACGGCACGGAACGAATCATGCCCGCTTCGGACAGCACCGGCAGGATTTTTTCCATCACGGAAAGCTCAAATTTCGCCTCTTTGTCGCCGCCCTTGGCGCGTTTTTGCAAGCGTTGAATGGCGCGTTCGCAGCTGTCCAAATCGGCGAGCGCCAGTTCGGTGTTGATGGTGTCGATGTCGTTTAACGGATCGATTTTGCCCGCAACGTGCACGATGTCGTCGTTTTCAAAGCAACGCACCACGTGACCGATGGCGTCGGTTTCGCGAATGTTCGCCAAGAATTTATTTCCCAGCCCCTCGCCTTTGCTCGCACCGGCAACCAAGCCCGCAATGTCCACAAATTCCATGGTGGTCGGCAACACGCGTTCCGGCTTGACGATTTCCGCCAACGCGTCTAAACGCGGATCAGGCATCGGCACGACGCCGGTATTCGGTTCGATAGTACAAAACGGATAGTTCGCCGCTTCAATTCCGGCTTTGGTTAAGGCGTTGAAAAGCGTCGATTTGCCCACATTCGGCAAACCCACGATGCCACATTTGAATCCCATAATTTTTCCTTATTGAAAAACGATCGTAAAAACGACCGCACTTTTTGTTCATTAAACTTTAAAACTGTTTAGCCGATTGGTGGCTTTCACCATGCCGTCTTTGAAAAGCTGCTCTACGCAATCCGTCGCTTCGTCCAGGGCTTTGTCTAACGCGTCGCGTTCGCTTGGCGCGGGCTTGTTTAACACATAACCCGCCACCAAATCGCGATGCCCGGGATGACCGATGCCGATGCGTAAACGGTGAAAATTATTGTTATTGCCCAGCTGTGCCACGATGTCTTTCAGCCCGTTATGACCGCCGTGTCCGCCGCCCAACTTGAGTTTCGCCGTGCCGGGCGGTAAATCCAACTCATCGTGCAGCACCAAAATTTCTTCCGGCTTAATGCGGTAAAAATTCGCCAGCGCGCCTACTGCTTTGCCGCTTAAATTCATAAACGTCGTCGGCACCAAAAAACGCACTTCCTTGCCGTTCACCAGGGCACGCGCGGTGTAGCCGAAAAATTTGTTTTCCGGATTTAAGATAACGTTAAAACGGCGCGCCAAACGCTCCATCAACCAGACACCCGCATTGTGACGGGTGTCCGCATATTTGTCACCGGGATTGCCAAGCCCGACGATAAGTTTGATTTCTGACATAGTGCTTTGCTTGCGAAAAAGAATGGCGCGTATTGTAGCGAAAAAGCGCTGATGGCTCAATGTGTGTGCTGAAGTCGCAGGGATTTCTGCAAGGATTACAGGTCTGATCTGTGTTAATCCATGGTGCGCTAAGGCGAGAGGTGTTTCTTTTTAGCTAAAGCAATGTACAATGAGCCGGTTTTGTTATAACCCTATAGCAAAACTGTTTCCAACCTAGCCCATTCTCTACGGGCAATTAGGGTAAAAACAAAAAAGCTGAAACGCTTTTTTTAATAAGTAGCGAGTCAAATGCCCCATGATCTCTGTTGTTTTCAACAGAAAGCCTAGGCTTCCGCAAGGCACCCGACTTATTTTTTTCACCTCTTTTAGAAGGTTTTCTTTCATATGACAATGACAACCCCTGTAAAAGCAATTCTTGCTTCCAATCAACATTTCTTAGATCGCCAAGACATCATGGAATCCAATGTACGGAGTTACCCGCGCAAATTGCCTTTTGCTTATGAAAAAGCGCAAGGCTGCTGGGTAACGGACGTTGAAGGTAATCAGTATCTGGATTTCTTAGCCGGTGCGGGAACCCTTGCGCTCGGTCATAATCATCCTGTGTTAATGCAGGCGATTAGAGATGTGTTAGACAGCGGACTGCCTTTACATACCCTTGATTTAACCACGCCGTTAAAAGATGCCTTTAGCGAAGAATTATTGTCATTCTTCCCTAAAAATAAATACATTTTGCAATTTACCGGTCCTTCCGGTGCCGATGCCAATGAAGCGGCGCTTAAATTAGCCAAAACCTACACCGGGCGTGCGAATGTGATTGCATTTTCCGGCGGTTTCCATGGCATGACCCATGGCGCGCTTTCGGTGACCGGCAATTTAGGGGCGAAAAATGCCGTGCAGAATTTAATGCCGGGCGTGCAGTTTATGCCTTACCCACATGAATATCGCTGTCCTTTCGGTATCGGTGGTGATGCGGGGGCAAAAGCGGTTGAACGTTATTTCGAGAATTTTATTGAAGACGTCGAAAGCGGCGTGGTCAAACCGGCTGCGGTAATTCTCGAAGCGATTCAAGGGGAAGGCGGCGTTGTGCCGGCACCGATCAGCTTCTTACAAAAAGTGCGTGAAGTGACGGAAAAACACGGTATTTTAATGATCGTTGACGAAGTACAGGCGGGGTTCTGCCGTTCAGGCAAAATGTTTGCCTTTGAACACGCCGGTATTGAGCCCGATATTGTCGTGATGTCGAAAGCCGTCGGCGGCAGCCTGCCGTTAGCCGTACTCGCCATCAAAAAAGAGTACGACGCTTGGTTGCCTGCAGGACATACGGGGACATTCCGCGGAAATCAATTAGCCATGGCGACAGGTTACGCGTCATTAAAAATTATGCGGGATGAAAATCTGGCACAAAATGCCAAAGAACGTGGCGAATATCTGACCAGCGCATTGATCGAATTAAGCAAAACCTATCCTTGTATCGGAAACGTGCGCGGACGCGGTTTGATGATGGGGATTGATATTGTGGACGAACGCCAACCGAAGGAGGCGGGCGGTGCTTTTCCGGCAGATGGCGAGCTGGCGGCGGCAATTCAAAAAGCCTGTTTTAAAAACAAATTACTGTTAGAACGTGGCGGTCGCAACGGTCATGTGGTTCGCGTACTTTGCGCGGTGAATATTAATCAGGCGGAATGCGAAGCATTTATTGAACGTTTTGCACAATCCGTTGCCGATGCGGTAAAAACGGTTCGCGGTTAATTCACTCTGGTTAAGTGGGCAAAACCGCCCACTTTTTCTGTTCACAGTATTATTTGGAATTTTTATATGGCAGATATGGCAAAACACCAACAAGCCCTTTTTTGTAGCGATCCACAGGCTATTGCCGACTATGAAAATGCGATGGCGAAGGCAGTAAGTGCGGTCAGTTTTTGGCTTAAAAATGAAAAAATGTACACGGGCGGTTCAATTAAGCAAATGCGCGCGTTAATTGATGGCTTCAAACCAACAAAGGAGGGTGTTGGCACGGAGAGGGCGCTTGAACATTTGGTGGAGATTTTTTTGAATCCGAGCCTGAAAGTACATCACCCCCATTCTTTGGCACATTTGCATTGCCCGACAATGGTGACCAGCCAAATTGCCGAAGTGTTGATTAATGCCACGAACCAGTCTATGGATTCCTGGGATCAGAGCCCGGCAGGCTCCATCATGGAAGAACATCTGATTGACTGGTTGCGTCAAAAAGCAGGGTATGGCAAAGGAACGGCAGGCGTTTTCACTTCCGGCGGGACGCAATCTAATTTAATGGGCGTGTTACTGGCGCGGGATTGGTGCATTGCCAATCGCTGGAAACAGCCTGATGGCGCGCCTTGGTCTGTGCAGGCGCTGGGTATTCCTGCCGAGGCAATGCAAAAGGTGAAAGTGGTATGTTCCGAAAACGCCCATTTTTCCGTGCAAAAAAATATGGCGATGATGGGTATGGGATTTCAGTCTGTGGTCACCGTGCCGACTAACGGCAATGCCCAATTAGATATTCATGCGTTGGAAAATACATTGGCGCAACTGAACAACGAGGGCAACATCGTGGCGTGCATTGTGGCGACAGCCGGCACGACGGACGCCGGTGCCATTGATGATTTAATCGCTATTCGTAAACTTGCCGACCAATATCACGCCTGGTTGCATGTGGACGCCGCCTGGGGCGGTGCGTTGTTGCTGTCTAAGCATTTTCGTCATTTGTTGAACGGCATTGAACTTGCCGATTCCATTACCCTGGATTTTCATAAACATTTCTTCCAAAGCATTTCTTGCGGCGCATTCTTGCTCAAAGACGAGGCAAATTATCGCTTTATCGATTACAAAGCGGATTACCTGAATTCCGAATATGATGAAGCGCACGGCGTGCCGAACTTGGTTGCCAAATCGTTACAAACCACCCGCCGTTTTGATGCGTTGAAATTGTGGTTTACAGTGGAGGCATTGGGTGAGGAATTGTACGCCTCGATGATCGATCATGGTGTGCACCTCACGAAAGACGTTGAACGCTACATTCATGAAACGGAAGGCTTGGAAATGTTGGTTCCGGCGCAATTTGCCTCCGTTTTATTCCGCGTCGTGCCGAAAGGTTATCCGGCAGAATGGCTGGATATGTTAAATCAAAATGTGGCGGATGAATTATTTGCCCGTGGCGAAGCCAATATCGGCGTCACCAAAGTCGGTGGCAATCAAGCCCTGAAAATGACCACATTAAGCCCTATTGCAACGCTGGAAAACGTCAAAAACTTATTGACGTTGGTGCAACAGGAAGCGGAACGGATTAAAGATCAAATTGCCGACGGAACCTATGTTCCTCCGATTGACTAGCTTTCTGCTTACATAAAAGAAGACCGCTTTCGGGCGGTCTTTTCATTTTCGTTATAAAGTGCGGTCGTTTTTCGACGCGTTTTTTAATCGCGGAAATTATTGAATTGGAACGGTTGTCCCAGTTCGGCGGTTTTGACCAGTTGAATCACCGCTTGTAAATCGTCGCGGGATTTGCCGGTGACGCGCACTTGTTCGCCTTGAATTTGGCTTTGGACTTTGATTTTGGACTCTTTGATTAGCTTGGTGATTTTTTTCGCCATATCGCTTTCAATCCCCTGTTTCAGCTTGATTTCTTTGCTGTAGGTTTTGCCGCTGTGTTCGTACTCGGCGGGAATGTCCAAGGAGTTGGATTCGATGTTGCGCTTAATGCAGGCGTTACGCAGGATATCGATAAGTTGCTCTACCTGGAAATCCGATTCGCTGCTGACTTTGATGGTTTCGTTTTTTTCATTAAATTCAATGGCGGCTTGCACGTTGCGGAAATCCCAGCGGTTGGTCAGTTCGCGGTTGGCGTTTTCCACGGCGTTGCGAATTTCGTGTCCGCTGATTTCGGAAACAATGTCGAATGATGGCATGGTTTACTCCTTATTTGATTTTGTCATTAGCACTTAAAATACATAAAAGTGCGGTTAAATCGGCGAAATTGATGATAACTTGCGCTAATTGTTGCACTTTCGGTTTGGCATGATAGGCAACGCCCAAATCGGCGACCTGCATCATGGCAAGATCGTTGGCGCCGTCGCCGATGGCAACGGTATTTTCGGCGGCAATGTGAAATTGTTGCGCAAGTTGTTGTAAGGTTTGCGCTTTATATTGTGCGTCCACAATGGCGCCTTGTACGTTGCCGGTGAGTTTGCCGTCGATAATTTCAAATTGGTTGGCGGCGATGAAATCCAAACTGAGTTGTTGCTGCAACACTTCGGCAAAATAAGTGAAGCCGCCTGATGCAATCGCCACTTTCCAACCGTGATTTTTTAAGGTTTTGATCGTTTCCGTCAAGCCGGGCATGAGCGGCAAATGTTGTTTCACTTCCTGCAAAATGCCTTCCGGCGCGTCTTTTAAAGTGGCGACCCGTTGACGCAGGCTTTGACTGAAATCCAATTCGCCACGCATGGCGCGTTCCGTGATGGCGGAAACCATCTCACCTGTGCCGGCAAGTTTGGCGATTTCATCGATACATTCAATTTGAATGGCGGTGGAATCCATGTCCATCACCAATAATCCCGCTTGGCTCAGGCTCGCGTGAAAGTTTAGGGGCGCAATATCCAGTTTCAATTCATAGGCGATATTCACCCATTCCATCTGCCATGTGCCTTTGAGCAGCACCACGGTGTTATGCAACACATTCCACGCCGCAAAACACAGAAAATTTTCACCGCACTTTTGTTGAAAAGCCTGTAACTTTGTGAGGTTTACGTTGTCGGAATAGAGAATAAACGCCTGCGTGGTTTCATAAGGCTGATCGGCAATGAACGGCGCGGGCAGTGATGAAAAGTGTTCGATGATGGCGTTAAGATTTTGTGTTTGCATAAAAATCCTGTAAATTGTAGCGGTTTTTAAAAGCACTGTATTCTAGCCTACTTATTAAACTTTGGGGAAAATAACTTGCATTTCACAAAAGAAAAAATGATTAAGTTTATGATGTTCTTCGGCATTATGCTGTTATGTGCGGGGATCATGGCGATCATTTTGTTCGGCGTAAAACAATTTAAAATCGGTTCGCAACTTGCCAGCGTCAATCAGGTGGCAAATTTGTCTCATTTGCTGGCGCGCCAACAAGCCAATTTATTTTCTATGTTATTGGTGAATAACGCGAAAACCGAAAGGCTGGTGGAAAATCTGGATAATTTCGCAAAAGAAGAATTTGTGTTGGATGCTGCCGTGTATGCACGCAACGGCGAATTATTGGCGCAAAGCACCAATTCGTCCGATATGCGCAGTTTATTGGGGCTGGATAAAAAAGAAGAAAAGGAAACGGATTCCCAACAAATTGTAGAACCCATTTATTCGCCGAATGGCGTGGAAGGCTTTCTGCGCGTGACCTTTGATGCCAAATACGGACAAACCACGCAAAGCAAAATCAATCAGATTTTTCATCGTTTATACGGCGAAATTATTATCGTCTTCCTTGCCGGGATCCTACTTGCCAGTAGCCTACATTATTTCCTCAGCCATTATCGTCGCAGCCGTATTCATGTCGTAGAAAAAACACCGGTATTGCGCAACAAAACTACGCAATCGATGAGCAAGCTGTTTCACCAACGGCGCAGAAGGGCGAAGTAGGGAAAAGTGCGGTGGTTTTTTCCGGCGTTTTTCCCTCGGAAATAAACACAATCGATAAAAACAAAAAACCGCTCAATTGAGCGGTTTCTCTTTATCTGCTAAGCAAAAATTATGCTAATTTTTTGATTTGCGCAGCTAATTTAGATTTGTGGTTGGCTGCTTTATTCGCGTGGATTAAACCTTTAGATGCCATTCTGTCCACAACTTTTTGCATTTCAACGAATGCGGCTTCAGCAGCGGCTTTCTCGCCTGCGGCAACTTGTGCATAAACTTTTTTGATGTAAGTACGCATCATAGAGCGTTGGCTTGCGTTGTGTTGACGGCGTTTTTCAGATTGAACCGCACGTTTTTTTGCTGACTTGATATTAGCCAAGGTCAAACTCCTAAAAATTTCTGTTAGTTAATAGTGACAAAATAGGGGCGTAAATATGCCGATTTCTTATACTTTTGTCAATGGGAATTTTGTGTTGATTTCGGTGAGACACAACCGAAAGTAAGCATCGTTATATTTAACAAGCACTTTCAAACCGGCTCACGAAACGATGTGCGCGAGATTTTAACAGTTTTTTCCCTTAGAATATAGCGTAAAAACGAAATTTCTATACAATTAGGCAAATTTTATCGTTCAGAGTGATCCGTTTTGAGTAAAAGATTATTAAAATCCGGCATCATCGTCAGCGCCATGACGTTAATTTCCCGCGTGTTGGGCTTGGTGCGGGATGTGGTGATTGCCAATTTAATCGGCGCAGGCGCTGCCGCCGACGTATTTCTATTCGCCAATCGAATTCCCAATTTTCTCCGTCGTTTGTTTGCCGAAGGGGCGTTTTCGCAAGCCTTCGTGCCAGTGCTGGTGGAATATCAGAAATCCGGCGATTTATCCAAAACCCGCGAATTTATCGGCAAGGTTTCCGGCACATTAGGCGGGTTGGTGAGTATCGTGACCTTGCTGGCGATGATCGGCTCTCCCGTTGTGGCGGCGATTTTCGGGACGGGCTGGTTTGTGGATTGGCTCAATGACGGTCCTAACGCGGAAAAATTCACCCAAGCCTCATTGCTGCTCAAAATCACTTTTCCCTATTTATGGTTCGTGACCTTTGTGGCGCTGTCCGGCGCGATTTTAAACACCCTCGGCAAGTTCGGCGTCATGTCCTTTTCGCCGGTGCTGCTCAATGTGGCGATGATTGCCACCGCACTTTGGCTGGCGCCGCAACTGGAAAATCCCGATTTAGGCTTGGCAATCGGGATCTTTCTCGGCGGCTTGCTGCAATTTCTGTTCCAACTGCCTTTCTTATATAAAGCCAAATTATTGGTGAAGCCGAAATGGGCGTGGCATGACGAAGGTGTGAAGAAAATCCGCACATTGATGATTCCCGCGTTGTTCGGCGTGTCTGTCAGTCAAATCAATTTATTGCTGGATACCTTTATCGCCAGTTTCCTAATGACAGGCTCCATCAGCTGGCTTTACTATTCCGATCGCTTGCTGGAGTTCCCGCTCGGCTTGTTCGGAATCGCGATTTCCACGGTAATTTTGCCGACCCTTGCCCGTCATCATGTGAACCGCGACGATAACGTCAAAAGTGCGGTGGATTTTCGCAACACAATGGACTGGGGCGTGCGCATGATTTTATTGCTCGGCGTGCCGGCAATGATTGGTATCGCCGTGTTGGCGCAGCCTATGTTGCTCGTGCTGTTTATGCGCGGCAGCTTTAGTTTCAGCGATGTGCAGGCGGCGTCGTATTCTTTATGGGGCTTTAATGCGGGGCTGTTGAGCTTTATGTTAATCAAGATTCTGGCGAACGGCTATTACGCCCGCCAGGACACCAAAACGCCGGTAAAAATCGGTATTATCGCCATGGTGAGCAACATGGCGTTCAACCTGCTTGCGATTCCTTTCAGCTATGTGGGCTTGGCGATCGCCTCCGCCATGTCGGCGACGCTCAACGCGTTCCTGCTTTATCGCGGTTTGGCGAAAGCCGACGTGTATCATTTCAGCCGTCAAAGTGCGGTCTTTTTTCTGAAAGTTTTTATCGCTGCGGCGATCATGGGCGCGTTGGTTTGGTATCACAGCCCGAGCCTGACGGAATGGAACGCCATGCGCTTTCTCACCCGTGTACATTGGCTGGCGTGGCTCATCGTGCTGGCGGCGATGGTTTACGGCGGAATGTTGGTGCTGTTGGGGATTCGCAAACGTGATTTGACGGGCGCGCGCCAGGCATGAAATTAGTTTTTGTGGCGCATGGATTTATGCGTATAATACCGAAATATTTTTTCACCGAAATTTATGGAACACATTGAATGCAGTTGATTCGAGGTCTGGGAAATTTACCGCAAAATTTGCACGCTTGCGCGTTAACCATCGGTAATTTTGATGGCGTGCATTTGGGGCATCAAGCCATTTTGCGTCATTTGCGGGCAAAAGCCGACGAATTGCATTTACCTATGGTGGTTATGCTGTTTGAACCGCAACCACGCGAATATTTTTGCGGCAAAGACGCCCCCGCGCGCTTAATGCGCTTACGCGATAAATTGCATTATCTTGAACAGGCGGGCGTGGACATCGTTATCGTAGCGAAATTCGACCGCACTTTTGCCGCATTGCCGGCGCAGCAATTTATCGAAGATTGGCTGGTGCGCAAATTAAAGGTGAAATTTTTAAGTATCGGCGATGATTTTAAATTCGGCGCCAAACGCCAAGGGAATTTTGCGATGTTGCAACAAGCCGGTGAACAATTCGGTTTTACGGTGGAAGATAACCGCAGTTTTTGCCTGGATGAATTGCGTATCAGCAGCACCGCCATTCGCCTTGCCTTGGCGAACGACGATTTGCCATTGGCGGAAAAATTGCTCGGGCACCCATACCGCATTTTAGGTCGCGTGATTCACGGTAACGAATTGGGACGCACCATCGGCTTCCCGACGGCGAATATCCGCCTGCATCGTCAGGTGAATCCGGTGAAAGGGGTTTACGCCGTTAAAGTGCGGTTAAAATCCGGCGCGTTTTTTAACGGTGTGGCAAACATCGGCACCCGCCCGACCATTAACGGCGTGAATCAATTATTAGAAGCCCATTTATTTGATTTTCAAGGCGATCTTTACGGGCAATGTCTGGAAGTGGAACTGTGCCGCAAAATCCGTAACGAAATGAAATTTCCGTCCTTTGACGCACTAAAAGCGCAAATCGCGCAGGATGTGGAGACGGCGAAAAACATCTTTAAAAACGACTGCACTTTTTAGGTAACAAGTTTACATTTTTACACAAAACTGGAATAGAAAATGACTGATTATAAAAATACCCTTAACCTTCCCGAAACGGGCTTTCCGATGCGTGGTGATTTAGCCAAGCGTGAGCCTGTGATGTTGAAAAATTGGTATGAGAAAGATCTTTACCAAAAAATCCGTCAGGCGACCAAAGGCAAGAAATCCTTTATTTTGCACGACGGCCCTCCTTATGCCAACGGCACCATTCATATCGGTCATGCGGTGAATAAAATTCTTAAAGATATTATCGTGAAATCCAAAACCGCGCTTGGGTTTGATTCCCCTTATATTCCGGGTTGGGACTGCCACGGCTTGCCGATTGAACTGAAAGTGGAAGGCTTGGTGGGCAAACCGAACGAGAAAATTTCGGCGGCGGAATTTCGTCAAAAATGCCGTGAATATGCGGCGGAGCAGGTGGAAGGTCAGAAAAAAGACTTCGTGCGCCTTGGTGTGTTGGGCGATTGGGATAATCCGTATCTGACCATGAATTTCAACACCGAAGCCAACATTATCCGCACCCTGGGCAAAGTGATCGCCAACGGGCATTTATATAAAGGCTCCAAGCCGGTGCATTGGTGTTTGGATTGCGGTTCGTCTTTGGCGGAGGCGGAAGTGGAATATGAAGACCGCGTGTCGCCGTCCATTTATGTGCGTTTCCCGGCGGAAAGTGCGGTGGAAATTGAAGGTAAATTTAACGCCGTCGGCAAAGGCAGCGGCAAGCTGTCCGCCGTGATTTGGACCACAACTCCTTGGACCATGCCGTCCAACCGTGCCATTTCCGTGAATGCGGAGCTGGAATATCAGCTTGTGCAATTAGGCGACGAGCGCGTGATTTTAGCCGCCGATTTGGTGGCGGATGTGGCGAAAGCGGTTGGCGCGGAGAAGGTGGAAATTTTGGGTTCCGCAAAAGGCAAAGATCTTGAGTTATTACGCTTCCATCACCCGTTCTACAATTTCACTGTGCCGATTATTTTAGGCGATCATGTGACTACCGACGGCGGTACCGGTTTGGTACATACCGCGCCGGATCACGGTTTGGACGACTTTATCGTAGGTAAACAATATGACTTGCCGATGGCGGGCTTAGTGGCGAATGACGGTAAATTTATTTCGACTGCCGAATTTTTCGCCGGCAAAGGCGTATTTGAAGCCAACCCGTTAGTGATCGAAAAATTACAAGAAACGGGTAACTTATTGAAATTAGATAAAATTAAACACAGTTACCCGCACTGCTGGCGCCATAAAACCCCGATTATTTTCCGTGCCACACCGCAGTGGTTTATCGGCATGGAAGTGCAAGGTTTACGTCCGCAAGCGCTAGGCGAAATCAAACAAGTGCGTTGGATTCCCGATTGGGGTCAGGCGCGTATTGAAAAAATGGTGGAAAATCGCCCTGACTGGTGTATTTCCCGTCAGCGTACCTGGGGCGTGCCGATGACTTTATTCGTGCACAAAGAAACGGAAGAATTGCACCCGCGCACCTTGGAATTGCTTGAGGAAGTGGCAAAACGCGTAGAAAAAGCCGGGATTCAAGCATGGTGGGATTTGGACGAAAAAGAACTGCTTGGCGCCGACGCGGAAACCTATCGCAAAGTGCCGGATACCCTTGATGTGTGGTTCGATTCCGGATCCACTTATTCTTCCGTGGTGGCGAATCGCCCTGAATTTGAAGGCAAAGCGGCGGATATGTATTTGGAAGGTTCCGACCAACATCGCGGCTGGTTTATGTCCTCCTTAATGCTTTCCACCGCTACGGACAACAAAGCGCCTTATAAACAAGTACTTACCCATGGTTTCACCGTGGACGGTCAGGGGCGCAAAATGTCGAAATCCATCGGCAATGTGGTGACCCCGCAGGAAGTGATGGATAAATTCGGCGGTGATATTTTACGTTTATGGGTGGCGTCCACCGATTATACCGGCGAAATGACGGTTTCCGATGAAATCTTAAAACGCGCGGCGGACAGCTATCGCCGTATTCGCAATACGGCGCGTTTCCTGTTGGCGAACTTAAACGGCTTCGACCCGCAACGTGATGCGGTGAAACCGGAGGAAATGATTAGCCTGGATCGTTGGGCGGTGGCTTGTGCGTTAGAGGCGCAAAACGAAATCAAAGATGCCTATGATAATTATCAATTCCACGCCGTCGTACAACGCTTAATGCGTTTCTGTTCTGTGGAAATGGGTTCTTTCTACCTCGATATTATCAAAGACCGTCAATACACCACCAAAGCGGACAGCCTCGCCCGTCGCAGCTGCCAAACCGCCTTGTGGCACATTGCGGAAGCTTTGGTACGTTGGATGGCGCCGATTTTATCCTTCACAGCGGATGAAATCTGGGGCTACTTGCCGAAAACCGCCACACCGCGCGCCGAATTCGTGTTTACCGAAGAATTTTACGAAGGCTTATTCGGCTTAGGCGAAAACGAAAAATTAGACGACGCTTATTGGCAAGCCTTGATTAAAGTGCGCTCCGAAGTAAACCGCGTATTGGAAATCGCCCGTAACGATAAAGTGATCGGCGGCGGTTTGGAAGCGGAAGTGACTGTTTATGCCAACGACGAATATCGCGCATTATTGGAAAAACTCGGCGACGAACTCCGTTTCGTGTTGATTACTTCCAAAGCGGCAGTGAAACCGTTGGCGGACAAACCTGCCGATGTGGCGGAAGGCGAATTGGAAGGCATCGCCGTGAGCGTTGCCCGTTCCAACGGCGAAAAATGCCCGCGTTGCTGGCATTATTCCGACAAAATCGGCGTTAATCCGCAACACCCGACACTTTGTCCGCGTTGCGTGGAAAACGTGGCAGGCAACGGCGAAATCCGACATTTCGCTTAATTTGCCGTCGATGCAAAAAAGTGCGGTTAAAATCGACCGCACTTTTTATTATTTTATGATGAAGATGATTTAACGAACTTATGACGAACAAACCAAAATCCGGTCTCTCATTTTTGTGGTTAAGTGCGGTGGCGTTTATCGCCGATATTTTTACCAAATATTTAATCGTAAGCCATTTTGAATACGGCGAAAGCATTAATCTCCTGCCGATTTTCAACCTGACTTATGTAGGCAATTTCGGCGCCGCCTTTAGTTTCCTGGCGGATCATGACGGTTGGCAGAAATTCTTTTTCCTCGCGTTGGCAGTGGGCATTTCCGCCATGTTGGTTTATTTTTTAATGAAAAATCACCATGAACAAAAACTGCTGAATGCCGCCTACGCCTTGATTATCGGCGGCGCTTTGGGCAATGCGGCGGATCGTCTGTATCACGGCTATGTGGTGGATTTTTTAGATTTTTATTGGCGGGATTGGCATTATCCCGTGTTTAACGTGGCGGATATTGCCATTTGTGTGGGTGCCGGTTTGATTGCCTTGGACGCGTTCAAAAACGGTAATAAACAGGAACGTAAATAATGAAAATTATTTTAGCCAACCCGCGCGGATTCTGTGCCGGCGTGGATCGTGCCATCAGCATTGTAGAACTGGCGCTGGAAATTCACGGCGCACCCATTTATGTGCGGCATGAAGTGGTACATAACCGTTTTGTGGTGAACGGCTTGCGTGAGCGCGGTGCCATTTTTGTGGAAGAATTAAGCGAAGTGCCGGACGGCGCCATTGTGATTTTCTCCGCCCATGGCGTGTCCCAAGCGGTGCGCCAGGAAGCGAAAGAGCGCAATTTGAAAGTCTTCGACGCCACGTGCCCGTTGGTGACCAAAGTGCACATGCAGGTGGCGCGCGCCAGCCGTAAAGGTACCAAAGCCATTTTAATCGGGCACAAAGGGCATCCCGAAGTGGAAGGCACCATGGGGCAATACGGCAATCAAGAGGGCGGCATTTATTTAATCGAAAGTGTGGAAGACATCGCCAACTTGCCGGTGGAACAAAATGACGACCTCACATTCATGACGCAAACCACGTTGTCTTTGGACGACACGGCGGAAACCATCAGCGCCCTGAAAGAAAAATATCCCGCCATTCAAGGTCCGCATAAAAACGACATTTGTTATGCTACCACCAACCGACAAGAAGCCGTGCGCGAGCTAGCGAAACAATCGGATTTAGTGGTCGTGGTCGGTTCCAAAAACTCTTCCAATTCCAATCGCCTGGCGGAACTTGCTTCCCGCATGGGTGTCGCCTCCAAATTAATCGACGACCCGAATGACATTCATGCAAACTGGTTCGACGGCGTACAAACCATCGGCGTCACCGCCGGCGCCTCCGCCCCGGAAGAATTGGTGCAATCGGTCATCTCCCGCCTGAAGGAATTCGGCGTCACCACCGTAGAAGAACTGCAAGGTCTGGAAGAAAATATGTTCTTTGAAGTGCCGAAAGAGTTACGGGTGAAAGAAGTGAATTGATTTTTCACCGAATGTATTTCCGATAACTTGATGGCGCGCGTTTCCCAACCACAGTTGTTCGAAACATTATAATTCATTGATATTTTAAAATATCTTGCCTTCCTCCGTT
>JACAWG010000025.1 GCA_017160915.1 Aggregatibacter actinomycetemcomitans | reverse complement strand
TACAAAAAATCAAACAACTTGCCGGCGAAGATTTCATTATTTTAAGCGGCGATGACGCCACCGGTTTGGAAGCCATGAAACTGGGTGCGGAAGGCGTGATTTCCGTCACCAATAACGTCGCGGCAGCCGATATGGCGAAAATGTGTCATCTCGCCCGCACCGGTAAATTTGATGAAGCGGAACAAATCAACCAACGCTTAATGCCGCTACACAAAAATCTGTTCGTCGAATCAAATCCGATTCCGGTGAAATGGGCGTGTTACAAATTAGGCTTGATTCCGGAACCGGTATTGCGTCTTCCGCTCACCACATTAAGCGAACAGGCGCAGCCAAAAGTCTTAGACGCATTAAAAGCCGCCGGTTTGCTTTAAACGCAGTATTCATCAGGGTCTATGCATATAGGCCCTGAACTTTTCACACATTTTTCTGTCGAAAAAAGGCAATTTTCACGCAACATCCTAATCATGAACCAAAAGGGTAATTTATGAAAAAGTGGCTATTAACCGTAGCAATCGTCACCGCACTCAGCGCCTGCTCCACCAGTAACGAAAGTAAACAACAAGCGGGCGATACCTATCAAAAATCCAACAGCGAATTACCATACTTCACTCCGTTAGCCAGTGGCGGTGTGAACCTGCCGGCACAAAGCGCGGAATATCAATTACCACAAGTAAAAATCAACAGAACCGACGGCGTAGATATCCGTCCGCCATCCTTGCCATTGGCAATCATCAATAATTCCGTCACGCAATTTGACGGCGAACGTGCGCTGATCGCTTATACGCCCGACAAACAAAGCGTTTACAACCTAACCCAAGTAGAACGCCTGCTCAAAGAACAAGACATTAGCTATACCGTAGAAGGCAATAAATTATTAACCGACTGGGCAAATACCGGTCGTGCCGACGATTTGGAAAACACCAAAATCCGCTATCAGATTGAAGAAATCAACGCGCCGCACGCCAGCGCATTGGTTGTTTCCGTGTTGCAAATGAAACGTGATGACACCATTTTCACACCTAATTTTACGGATAAGAAACGTTATGCCTCCGATCGCTTAAACCAATTGGTGGGGGAATTAAATTCCGCTTACCAAAAACAGCAACAAGCTCTTAACGGCGCCGCTTCCTCACCGATTCAGTCCGCTATCGCCACCGATGCCAACGGTAGAACCGCATTAGTGCTGGTGACATCGTTTGATAACGCCTGGCAGCGTTTAGGTTCCACGCTGCCGAAACTGGGCTTTGAAAT
>JACAWG010000024.1 GCA_017160915.1 Aggregatibacter actinomycetemcomitans | reverse complement strand
GTAAAGGTTCAGATTCCGGAGAGGAAATTAAATATTCGGAACCGATACTTACCCCTGAGCAGATGGAGAAAATTGGAAATTCAACCTCAAGTGTCGCCTCTAATATCGGCGTTATGGTTGGGCAAATGGCTAAAGATAAAGTTACAGAGGAGGCTGCGAAGAAATTTGTAGATGGCGCCTTAGATGTTGCTCGCAAAACTACTGACCTCTTTGTTGACAAAGGAATGGTTGGAGCTGCAATCGGTGGTGGAAATATAATTATTCCGGAACCACCAAGTAATGTAGCGCAGGTTATTCGTAACGGTTCCAAATGGGCACCTCCTGTTGTGGGCGGTGCGATTGATATGGGAATACAATTATCGCAAGGTGAAGATGTTACTGATGCAGGGATAAAAGCTGTTAGCCATGTTGCAATTGGGGTCGCCACTGCTAAAGTAGCGGCTATGTCATGTGCTCCAACCGGTCCTCTTGTATCTGGTTTCTGTGGAATGGCTGGTTTTGTGGCAGGTTGGGCAGCTTCAGATTATTTTGATGAGTGGTATGATGATGAATTTAAAAAATAATATTGCTGAAAAGTTAGTTTATATCTATACAATTAAAGGTCAGTTTCATATATATTTTGATACTCAAGATAATAATTTTTACAAAATACGAGTAGATGATAACAAAGTCCATACTCCTACAATTATTTTCTTAATTCTAATCGCTAATGCAGCACACCGTTTAATTGGGAAATATGTTCCTGACACTGCCTTTTTTTATTATTTCATTTTCATGGTAATAGGATACTACATAGCTAAATATACGATAAAAAGAATCAATGACTCATTATTTAAAAACAATCTAATATATTTAGACAAAAAAGAGTTTATAGATAACTTTCTATTTCAAGCAATAAAAAAAAGCAAATTGTCTAATCTAATATATTACACCACAATATTTATTTTTTTATTTCTTTCCATATATTTCTTTATATACTATGAAACATATGCTCTTTTCTTGCTATCTGCAATAGAGTTCTCAATTTTATTAATGCTAGAAACCAAGCCATACAAGAGGTCTGTAATCTTGCAAAGCCTCATGCCTGAGGATCACAACAACTAAGGAGTCAGAATGAAAATTTATCCTATTGGTACAGTTTTAAGGGTTGGAGACGATCCTAAGTTATTAATGATTATCGCGAGATTTCCATTGACGATTGAGAAGGG
>JACAWG010000023.1 GCA_017160915.1 Aggregatibacter actinomycetemcomitans | reverse complement strand
CGCGTCTGTCTGCCCAGTTTGTCATAACTGAGATTAAGCGGATTGTGATTGTTGATTTGGAATTGGCTCAGTTCACCATATTGATTAAAAACTTGTGAAATTCTGACCGCACTTTCCGGGTCATTCGGGTCTTTCGGTTTGCCGTTCGGCAGACTTAATGCCGTTTGTCTGCCGTATTTGTCTAAGCTGATTTCAACCCGTTCACCGTCCTGAATTTCTGCTATCAGGCGATGTTGTGCGTCATATTCAAACTCGGTGATATGCTCTGCAAAGTACGGCAAATATTGGGTGTTGACGGTTTTTGTCAGCTGACCGGTTTTCTTTGTATAGGTATAGCTGACCTCATGAGCTAATTCATAGCCTTCAGGATTGATACCGTCTAAAAGTGCGGTTGGTTTTTTAGGCGTTTTTTTACCCACTATTCAGCGATGATTTCCGCAGAAAATATATGAAACCAATGTCCTAAAATTAGAATAAATCTTCTATACCCTTTTTACTAATCTCTTCTTGTAGTATTTTGTTATAAGAAATACTCCCTACACAAAATTCCCAATCAAGACCTTCAACTTCTTCTTTAGAAAAAGCCTTTGCATAAACAGTTCCATCAATACCCGTTTTCCCAAACTTATCCCCGTTTGGATCTCCCCACTTAAAAACTAGATTTTGGAAGGGTGTTTGATCGAAATCAGCTTGATGACCAATAATCCGCCAGATTCTCACCGGACTCTTATCAAACAAACTATAAGAATCGACAATAATTGGTTTATTGACAAAATGAGCCCTATTGATCTCCTGAGCAGAAATAACGGGCTTTGTTTTAAAGATATCAAAGAATTGAATCACGTGTCCCACACTTACTTTGCCAATAACTTGCCCAAAAACAAATATATTCTCTTCGAATTGATAGCAAAATATATCGCCTATCTTTATAAAACGTAACATTGTTCTTGGTTTCTTATCCCAAGCGTGAATTTTTATTTTTTTCATATTTTACCCTCCACAACCTGACGCTCGCTGATTTCTTCTCAGTTCATCCATTTTAGATTGATAATTCTCTTCAAATGTGTCCTGACGATTTCTATCCCTCGTCTTATTATCATGATCAAAAGAAGCAATCATATTTCCTCTATTTTCTTGCGAAATTTTCTCCCCTCTAGCTCCCGTTTTAGTTTTATAATGTTCAATATACGCCTGTTCATAACCACGAGCTTGTCCATAATTAATATCGGATTCCAGAGGAACTAACCTAGTCTTACCATCAAGCATCTTATTTTGATCCGTTGTTAAACGTCCACTGTTTGCATGCTCTCCCGTTCGTCTAGATATATCATTTGTAATCCCAATATAATATGGATCACCAACAGTCCTCCCTGTTACTGGGTCAACATCATATAATCCATACACTGAATAGCCTGTTTCATCTGTTCCGATTAATCCTAGAGGATCCACAAACTTCGTCGGTATCCCAACATACCCATACGGATTAAATCCCCCTCTTAACCCTATCGGGTCATGTGAGATATACTGCCCCGTCTCAGGACTGTAATAACGGAAGCGATTATAATGCAGTTCGCTCTCATCATCATAATATTGCCCCACAAATCGGTGGTTACATTTCAGCGGGTTGCTGTCATTCGCCGCATAGTGCCGGTGTCCGTCAATCTCCGCCTCACCCCACAGATTGAGCTTTTGACGGTAGTCAATGTAGCCATCTTCGGTTAAAAGCTCCGTTATCGTGCCGATTTGGTCGGTTACTGTATAGTGTAACTCTCCTCTCTCATAACGCGCCGTCGGACTGTAATCACTGCCTTGATAAAGCCAGTAAATCGCCTCTTCCCAGTTTTCTTCACAACGCATTATTTCCGTTTGTAACGCCGCGTTTCCATCCGTGTGGTAGATAGTCGGTAC
>JACAWG010000022.1 GCA_017160915.1 Aggregatibacter actinomycetemcomitans | reverse complement strand
CAAGCCATCGGTTTAAACTCCGCCAACTCCATTAATATCAGCCGGTTATTGGCGCAAGTGTGCTATTACTTTGAAGCGGCGGCGCAATTACCGAAAGCACAACGGGAAAATCTCGTGGTGTCCGTGCCAAGCGGCAACTTCGGCAACCTCACCGCCGGTTTAATCGCCAAAACCCTTGGTTTGCCGATCAAACGCTTTATTGCCGCCACTAACGCGAACGATACCGTGCCACGCTATTTACACAGCGGCAACTGGTCGCCGAACGCCACTATCGCCACCCTTTCCAACGCTATGGACGTTTCCCGTCCGAATAACTGGCCACGCGTGGAAGAGTTGTTCAAACGTAACGGTTGGGCGTTAACCGAATTACATTCGGCGGCGATTTCCGATGAACAAACGGAAGAAACATTACGCGCAATGCACAAACTCGGTTATTTATGCGAACCGCACGGTGCAGTGGCGTATGAGGTGCTCAAACAGGATTTACAGGCGGGAGAAACCGGTTTATTCCTTTGCACCGCCC
>JACAWG010000021.1 GCA_017160915.1 Aggregatibacter actinomycetemcomitans | reverse complement strand
TGATGTCCAACTTTTGGGGTGCAGATCAAAGTGCGGTCGTTTTTGCGGGCGTTTTTCGGGTTCGCCTTTAATGTTCGTTTACAAAATTCCCTGAATTAATTGTGTCTAATTTTTGGGGATTTGCCTTGTTCGTGCTATGCTTAGCGCCAATTTTTTACGATGAATTTGAGATTATGCAACAGAATTATTTAAGTTCGGCGCGTTTCGCCGATTTAGCTTTACATCCTTTGGTTTTACAGGCGTTAAACGAGAAAGGATTTGATTTTTGTACGCCGATTCAGGCGCTTTCGCTGCCTATTACCTTACAGGGCAAAGATGTTGCCGGGCAGGCACAAACCGGCACCGGAAAAACAATCGCGTTTTTGACCGCACTTTTCCATCATTTATTAACCTACCCGAAACAAACGGAAGCCAATCAACCGCGCGCTTTGATTCTGGCGCCAACCCGCGAATTGGCGGTGCAAATTGAACACGACGCGCAGATTTTCTTAAAAACAACGAAATTTAAGACCGCACTTGCCTACGGCGGTGACGGCTATGACAAGCAGCTCAAAGCCATTGAAAACGGCGTGGACGTGCTTATCGGCACCACGGGGCGCGTAATTGATTATGTGAAACAGGGCGTAATTCGTTTGGATCAGATTCAAACGGTGGTGCTGGATGAAGCGGATCGTATGTTCGATTTGGGCTTTATCCGCGACATTCGCTATTTGTTACGCAAATGCCCGCCGGCGCCACAACGTCTCACCATGTTGTTTTCCGCCACCTTGTCTTACAAAGTGCGCGAACTGGCTTTTGAAGATATGAATGACCCGGAATATGTGGAAATCGAACCTGAACAAAAAACCGGGCAACAAATTAAAGAAGAATTATTTTACCCGTCCAATCGGGACAAAATGCCGTTGTTGCTGACGCTATTGGAAGAAGAATGGCCGGAGCGCTGCATTGTGTTTGCCAACACCAAACATAAGTGCGAGGAAATCTGGGGCTATTTGGCGGCGGACGGGCATCGCGTTGGTTTATTAACAGGCGATGTGGCGCAGAAAAAACGGCTGTCCTTATTGAAACAATTTACCGACGGCGATTTGGATATTTTAGTGGCGACGGACGTGGCGGCGCGCGGGCTGCATATTGCGGAAGTGACCCATGTGTTCAATTACGATTTGCCGGACGATCGGGAAGATTATGTACACCGCATCGGGCGTACCGGACGTGCCGGCGAAAGCGGTATTTCCATCAGTTTCGCCTGCGAACAATACGCCATGAATTTACCCGCGATTGAAGAATATATCGGACACAGCATCCCCGTAAGCCAATACGATCCGAACGCGTTATTGCAGGATTTACCGAAGCCTTACCGGTTAAAGCAGACAAGAGCACCACATTCCCGTTCTAATCAACGTTTATTAAAAAAACGTCGCTAATTTTAACCGCACTTTCTCATACATATAGGGGGAAGTGCGGAAATTTTAAGATTGTTTTTTATTGACGAATCCGATTTCATTTGAAACTGTTTAAACAGTATATATTGTATTTCGTTACGAGTTATAAGTATCCTGATTTAAAGCCTTTTCTTTAAAGTTTACTATGACATTGGTTGCGGCGTCGCCGATAACATTTAAGGTGATAATAGCCATACCGGGCAGATAATTCATAGCTAATACTAAAGAATAGCCGATCATACAGAGTTCGGTGCTGAAATCTAATCCCATCATAACTACATAAACCATTGTTGTTCCGGCAACGGGGATAGCAGGAGTGCCAATAGCCGCGCAGATTGATAAAAATGCAGCAATTACTAAAATCGCGGGAGTTACACTGATACCGGCTGCTGTTCCTATAAAAGTAATAGCAATCATATGCATCACCGTTGTACCGTTCATGTTAATGGTCATCCCGGTTGGAAGTATGAAAGAAGAAATTTCTTCCGAACAACCTAATTCTTTTGTGCAAACTCGGGTGTTGAGCGGAAGTGTTGCTGCGGACGAATTAGTTGCCGCGGCGAACATACCGATCTTTGATGATTTTTTTAGAAATTTGAAAGGACTTAAACCGGTAACAAAAAAGACACCAAGAGGATAAATGGTGCAAACTAAGACCAGGCTGACGATGATTGTCGTTAGAATCCATACTAAAGTCGGCGTGATGTATTCAATGCCATAAATTGCTAAAGCACGGGTGATCATGCAAAAAATAGCAATCGGACCGAGTTTATTAATTAAAATATTTAATGAGTATTGAATCATTTCATTGAGACTTTCCAGTACTCTTTTAAATGGTATGGCTTTTTCTCCGATAGTTGTCATTGCGATACCGAATACAATGGACACAACGACAACAGATAAAATGGCTGTGTTAGTTGACATTGCGTTTACGATATTACTTGGTACAGCGTTAACTATAGTCACCAAAGGGTTATATCCCTCCATTACTACCAACTCTCCTACTTCATGCGTTGGAAGATTGACGTTAAACCACCCCATAGACTTAACGAAATATGCGGCGCAACCTGCTAAAAAAGCCGCTATCACATAAAATATTAGGTAGGTAGTAAAGGTTGTTTTGGCGATACGACCGAGTTTTTTAGGATCGCTTAAATTGCACAGTGAAAGGGTTAATGAGGATATGACTAACGGTACAATCATCATTTGTAATCCCCGAATAAAGAGCTGACCAATAATATAAAATAAACCTAGCCCACTGAAACTTTTGGTAGAGGAAATGTCTTGGAAAAGAAGCATATCCAAAACGGACCATAGCTTTTCATCAATGTTTCCCTTTAGTAGCATTAAAATGAAGCCAACAACAAAACTAAGAACCACGGAATATACCATTTTTCTTACAATTGAATTTTCAGCCGCCATATGACCCCCTTATTGCGTTTTATAAGGAGATAGAAAAAGATATAACTAAAAAATAATCATCAGTAGATTAATTTAATACTGTTTTTATCGCAAAAATCCAACCATTTTTTATCCGGCTTTTGATCAGTCACTAAATAATCAATTTCATTAAGATTTAGTAATTCTGCAAATGCTGTCTTACCTAATTTAGAGTGATCTGCGAACAACGCTATTTCACTTGACTGTTCAATCATGGCTTTTTTTACTTCGACTTCGGGTACAGTAGAATCTGTTGCACCTTTTTCAAGGTCTAATCCCTTACAGCTAATCAATAAGATTTCTACGTTATAACGCTTAATATTTTCAATCGCCATGCTTCCTTGCATAGAAAGCGTATTTCGATTAAAAAAACCACCTGTACAAAGTAAATTGAATTTTGTATTTGCCAACTCCTGTAACATTATATTAGAAGTCGTTAAGATTGTTATATCTTCACTATCTTCGATTAATTTGACTACTTCCATGACAGTTGAGCTACTATCTGTTGCAATTGTTCGTTTCCCCTTAAGAATATCAGCAAAAGCTAATGCCATTTTTCGCTTGGCTTCAACGTTAATTTGTGCTCGTTGATAAAAATCAATATTTTCTCGATGATTCTCTACGTTTAAAACCGCACCACCAAAGGTTCTTGTTAATATGCCGTCATTTTCTAATTTTTCCAGATCTCTTCGGATTGTCTCTTCTGTAACACCAAAATGTGTACTAAGCTGAGAAACTTTAACTTTTCTATTTGTCCGAACGAATCTTTTTATCAAGTCAATACGATTTTTGGCAACCATCTGTTTTTCTCCGTTTTTGGCGGGAAAGGATAGCAGTTTTTAATTGGGAAAGAAATAAAGTCACTATTATTCCAAAGCTTCTGCCATTGCACGGATCATCATCACATCCTCTTGTTCCAGAACCAGTTCGGAAGATTTTACATTTTCTCTAATTTGTTCCACCGTCGTTGAACCGCTCAATAAATTTAGGAATTCTCCCTGTGCTAAAATCCACGCTAATGCCAGATTGGCTATAGTGCAATGGTATTTTTCGCATAGCGGTCGCCATTGTTCCATCATATCCATCGCGGCATGCATATTCTCTTTCTGAAACCATTTCTTCGGAATTTGTGCCCCAACGGGGTGGTAATCACGCGGCAAGGTACCGGATAAAAGCCCCATCTCTAACGGTGAATAAGCTTGAATAGTAATACCATTTTCCTGGCAACAAGGGATGATTTCTTTTTCAATTGAGCGATCCAGTAATGAATATTTTGCCTGAACAATATCCAACTGCCCCCATTTCAAATATTCCTCAATATGATGAATATCCACATTCGCAGCACCAATGGCCTTTATTTTGCCTTGTTCTTTTAACTCGTTTAAGGTTTCCATGGTTTTTTGAATTGGTACGAAATATTCACTTCCTTCTGTGGACTGCCAGTGTGTCATATATACATCAATATAATCTGTTCCCAACCTTGCTAACGAGTCCTGGAGTTCCTGCTTAATGGAGGTGGTATTGAGGTTTTTATATAATTGAATGCCGTTAACCTGATTAAACAGATCTCCTTTCATTTTTTGATCCCAAATTACACCGCACTTGGTAATGATTACGACATCCTGACGGTTCATATCTTTTAACGCTTCACCTAGGATTTTTTCGCTATTTCCGAAATTGTAAGCAGGTGCTGTATCAATTAAATTGACACCCACTTTTGGTGATTGCTTGATCGTATCAATGACGGTTTGTCGATTATGATCTCCCCCCCAGGCGGAACCACCACCGATTGACCAAGTGCCTAACCCGATTCTGGATATATTGATACCTGTTTTGCCTAGTTTCATTGTATTCATCTGCGCTTCTCCAGTGTCTATTGAAGTTAAAGGGAAATGATGGTGGGATGGTGTTTTAGCTATAATCCAGGAGATATTTCTCCAACATTGCTTCCACTACCGCTTTATTGGTAACGCCTGTAGTAGCACCATTATGCTGCACAGAAACTGCCGCCGTGCAATTAGCGTAGATCGCGCATTCCTTAATGCTTTTTCCCTGCAATAGTCCGGCAATAAAACCGGAAGCAAAATTATCGCCCGCACCAATAGTATCTATTGCCGTGATACCCTTGCATGAAGGTACTATCATTGTTCCTGCCGCGTTACGAATATAACAACCGCGTTTGCCGATTTTCATTACAATATTTTTGATTCCACAACCATATAACACATCTGCCACTTTCTCCTCCTGCGTTTCTCCTGTTAATAAACAGGCCTCATCAAAATTCGGGAAAAAGTAATCCACATAACCTAATGCCTCTCTAATATTGTCCAGGGTTTCACCTAAACGAGGCATAATCATATCTGCAGTAATGAGCATGTTTGCCGCTTTAGCAATACGAAATATTCTGACTAATGTGCTTCCGTTAAGTAAGGGATTATTAAAAATACTGGCAAGCGAAAGGATTTTTGCTTGTTTGATTTTTTCCAAGTCGATATGTTCAATACACTGTTTCCATAAACTGCCGTTTTTATTGGTGATGAAGGTTCTTTCTCCATCAGCGGTGACTAAGCCAACATTAATTGACGTATCAAGATTGGCGTCGATCTTGACTCCTTCAATATCAATGTTATCTTTGCGACAGGATTGCAGAATAAATTGACCGGCAGGATCATCACCGATACAGGCTATAATGCCTGTTTTAAAGCCTAAACGGCTGATAATCGTTGCTTCGTTCATTGCATCGCCACCGACAGTCATTGTAATGCTATCTACCGGATAACTTTCAATATCAAAAATATCTTTGGATACGGGTCGTAGAGGAATATCCACTACGACCGCTCCTAAGCAAATGACATCTAATTTTCTGTCCATGTTATTCATCCGCTCTTCCGTCATCACCAAATAATTTGATTTTATACATAGCCCGTTCTTTGATTGCTCTTCGTACTTCCCGTTGTAAAGCCAAGAATGGTTTATCTTTATGCTCATTTATTGCTTCCATGGCAGCCAAGCATAGCTCTGTATGAATATTGATTTTGGCGATACCCAATGAAATGGCTTTTTTAATATCTTCATCGCTGATGCCGGAGGCTCCGTGTAATACTAAAGGGACATCCACTTCTTTCGCTACAGCTTCCAAAACATCAAAAGCTAATTTAGGTTCCGATGAATAAACGCCGTGAACGTTTCCGATTGCCACAGCCAACGAATCACAGCCGGTTCTTTCAACGAATTCTTTGGCTTTCGCCGGATCGGTGTATTGGTATTCAGCTAAAGCCTCTTCATATACCGTTTCATTACCTACATGCCCCAATTCAGCCTCAACCGGAATATCAAAGGTATGAAAATAATCTACACAGCGTTTTACTTCAGCGACATTTTGTTCAAACGGTAGTGCCGAGGCGTCACGCATTACAGAATTCATACAATGATTAACCGCATTATGTAAAATGGTCATATTTCTCCCATGATCCCAGTGCAAGATTACTGGAATACTAGCTTTCTTCGCCATGGATTCCATCATGTAGCAGAAGTCTTCAAAAGAAGTATTTCCGGTAAAGCCCGTTCCGAATGAGAGAATTACGGGGGCGCGAAGCTCTTCTGCTGCATCCATGACGCCCATTAACATTTCTGCATTCCATACGTTAAAATGGGGAATGGCATAACGCCCTTCTCTAGCCTTGTTTTCCCAAAATCTAATATCTGATAACATTTTTTTCCTCCTGTTTTTGATCGAATTTATTCGGTGACTTTAATTACAGCTTTCACCATTTCCGTTTTTTTAATCGGATCAATGGCGTCCATAAATGCCTGTTGTACGTCCTGATAATCATAAATATTGGTCACCAAATCTTTTACATTAAATTTGCCGCTGGCAATTGCAGCAATGGTGTCAGGGAAGTTATTGCAATAACGGAAAGAGGTTTGGATTGTGACCTCACGGTTGATTTTCAAAAAATCAATTGGAACAGGTTTTGACTGTGTACCGACAATTACGATTTTTCCACCTCGGGCGACAAGCTGAACTGCCTGCTGAGCAGTAAATGTTGCACCTGCCGTCTCAAACACTAATTCCACTCCATGATCGCCATATAGAGATGGTTCTCTGAGTACCGCAACCGCATCTTGTTGGCTACCGTTAATTACACGAGTTGCCCCTAATTTTTTCGCTAGTTCCAAGCGTTTTTCAATCACGTCGACCACGGTAATATCCGTAGCTCCGAAGATTTTGCAAGCTTGTAATACCATTAGACCTATTGTACCCCCGCCTAAAATGACAATGCTCTTGCCAAAGGCTGCACCACCTAATAATGCGGCGTGAATACCAACGGCTGCGGGCTCGACCAAAGCAGCCTCTAGCGTGCTTATATTATCCGGTACATGGAAAGACCAGGCTTCCGGATGCGTCATATATTGACATAGTGCCCCACGATAATTTGGTTGGGTTGCGAGAAAGTCAACACTTGGGCAAATGTTATAACGCCCTTCGCGACTATAGTCTGTGTTCATATCTACGATGCCGGGTTCCAGTAATGCTCTGTCTCCTACTTTGAATTTGGTGACTTTATTGCCGACTTTCACGACTGTGCCTGCTACTTCATGACCTAATCCAATTTTTTGATTAGGATCTTTAGGGGGAATATAAGGGCCGAATTCAAAACCGTGGATATCCGAACCACACATTCCGACATATTCCACTTTTAATAGGATTTCATCTTCTTTCGGCTCCGGCACTGCACAATCCTGAATTTCAAATTGTTTAGGTGTGACTAAAATCGCTTCTGAGTTTTTCATTTTTCATCTCCTTTACTCATCTAAACGTTGCCGATGTCTTCTACGGATTCTCCTCTTGTTTCAATTCCTAGGAATAAAATTCCGACAGCGATAATAACGGCGACAATGGAAATCAATACGAATACCCCATTTGCACCTGCTGTGTTCGCTATAGATGTAACTAAGAATGGAAAGAGGATATTGCTGACACGCCCCATAGCATTACTGAAACCGGAACCGGATAGTTTCGCCGAAGTTGGCCACATTTCAGGTACATAGACCGCTGAGGCATAACAGACATACATATAGATCACGGTATTTAATAAGAATGTCCATAAAATCAGGCTACCCATAGAGGTTTGTTGGCTAGTGATAATACCCAACACAGCCATTAGGGTTAATAACATAACACCCATCGCTCGACGCGGTAACCTGTCCATAATTAAAGAAGCAATAAAGATACCGAATGGCGCACCAAATAAACCGAACATGGTCATGAATTGTGATTGCGAAGTATCGAATCCTAAGGATTTCAACATTGATGGCATCCAATTCATCAAAGTATATTGAATGGTATTCATACCGATAAGTACCAGAGAACCGACAATTGTTCTTCTTAATAATGTTCCTTTAAATAAGGCGGAGTAGGGGAGTTGTTTAATGGATTTCGGTTCTTCGGTAATTGGGGGTAAAGGTTTGCCGGTAGAAGATTCAATATCTTTTTCGATCTGCGTCATAATCTCATCGGCTTCCTGAAGTCTGCCTTGGGATTCCAGCCAGCGTGGCGATTCCGGAAATTTTCTTAATACAAGCAAACTGGCGATAACGGACAGGATTGATGGAATCATAAATTGAATACGCCAATTCAAGGCATAACTAACGCCGGTTGCGACAATCAGCAACGCGATGCCGTTACAAATCGGATGAGCCCAATTGCCGATAAAGGAGGTGCGGCTGGACCATGTGCCTCGATTTCTGCCCGGTACATATTCTGTAAATCCTGCGAACAATACTACCAATAATGCACCTAATGCCATACCCTGTAATAAACGGAATACGTATAGCACATAAATATTAGGGGATAGTGCACCGCCTACCATGGCACAAATATGGATCACTTCGTAGAGCAGGATACTTTTTTTACGCCCGATTTTATCTCCTATCGGTCCGCCTATTAAAGCGCCGAATAATTGCCCGGCAGTATAGGTCGTACTCCACATCGCCAATAAGGTAGTGCCGGGTTCCAGCCAGTGAATTTCATTTAACAGAATATTTTGTACTGCACCGCCGATGCCGTTTGACCAGCATACGAGCAATGCAAACGCGGTGACCAACCACATTTTGACATGCCAACTTGAATTAGGTAGGCGATCCAGTCTGGCACCGATATTTATACTCGGATTGTTTTCCATTTTGATCTCCTTTAGTAACATAGGCAAAAGTCACAAAACCTTGTAGTCATTTACCTATGTATTTGATACTACGACTAATAAATTAATCAATCATTATAGTCATAGGTGAAAATAACTTTGATTGCCTCTTTGCTAGCCATGGCAGCAAATCCTTTTCTCCATTCGGACAAGCCCAAACGATGGGTGATCATCGGCTGGACTTTGATTTTACCTGCTTCCAATAAACGGATGCAGTTTCTCCACGAAGTAGAATCATATGCCATATGCCCGATAATACTTTTATTCCAAGAAGTAATATCGTTAATGGAAAATTCTAGGGGCTTAAATCCCATCCCCACCCGTACAATTTCGGCATTTGGTCTAGTCATTTCCAAGGCTTGCTTTAATGCAATATTGGCACCGGAACATTCAATCACCAAGCCGAGATTGTCGCGCCCACAAATTTCGGTGCAACGTGCTACCACGTCTTCGCTTGAGCCATTCACACAATGAGTTGCGCCTAATTCTTTTGCCACACCAAAACGCACTTTTACATCGTCTTCCAGTCCCACCATGACAATATTCAGTGCACCCATTAATTTAGCGATTTGTACGGAAAATAACCCTAATGGACCAGTGCCGAACACTACTACATCCTGCCCCGGAATCAGATGGGATTGCTGAGCCAATGCCTTATAGGCATTACAAATCGGATCTAATACGCAAGCCTCTTCATATTTAAGGGTTTCCGGAATTTCCCAAATAGCATGCGGGTGGATACGTAAAATTTCTCCTGGGATTTTGCAATATTTAGCAAATCCCCCTCCCCAAGTATTGTTGTCCAAACCAAGGTTTATCTTGTGTTCGCAACATAAAAAGTCGCCTTTTTCACAGGCAGGACAAACACCGCAGACATGGGCACTGTTATCTGACACTACGCGTTGTCCTACATGCCAGTCCGTAACTTTTTCCCCGACTTTGACGATTTCGCCTGCAAATTCATGTCCACGTACAGAATGTTGTTGATCGTGTGGAAGGTTGGTATCGTCATAACCCGTATCAACCTGCCAGTGCTTCATATCCGCGCCGCAGATGGCGGCTGCTTTAATTTCTAAAATAATATCTTCCGGTCCGCAAGCAGGTTCAGGATAGTTCTCCATCATTTTGTATCCGCCGAAAGCTGTACCGAATCGTTTTAATGCATGCATGATTAATCTCCTTTACGTATTAAGTATTAATATGGATCTTATTTTTTATATGAATATAACATTATTTTTTCTGAAATCAACATTAAATCTGTTATTTACAGATTTTAATTTGTGATCCAGATCGCAAATTCCGTAAAAACACACAAATGAAATTATCGTCCGTATTATTTGGCGTGAGGTAGTTAGGAGGGAGCGGTAATTTATAATGAAAGCTATTTCCGGTGACACGCATGAGCATTTGTTTCCTATCTATTTTGTCTCATGCTAGAATTACGCACCTTTAGCATATTGGTAAATAATATTTATGAACTTAGTAGATTTTCTTATTAATAAACTGGACGATTTAAAAGCCACCGATATTTTACCGTTAAACGTGAAAGGGAAATCCTCCGTCACCGATACCATGATTCTTTGTACCGGCACCTCTTCCCGCCATGTGTCTTCTTTGGCGCAAAAATTAATTACCGAATGCAAACTTGCCGGTATCGACGTATTCGGCGATGAAGGCAAGGAAACCGCCGATTGGGTGGTGGTGGATTTGGGGGACGCTATCGTGCACATTATGCAGGCGGACAGTCGCGAGATGTATCAGCTGGAAAAACTTTGGGCATAGACGCCGAAAAGTGCGGTCGTTTTTTCTGGTGTTTTTAAGGTGCTGTTGAGGATCGAAAGGTGAAAATTCAGTTAATTGCCGTTGGAACCAAAATGCCGGCGTGGGTGACCACGGGCTTTGAGGAATATCAACGCCGTTTTCCGAAAGAAATGCCTTTTGAACTCGTTGAAATTCCTGCCGGTAAACGGGGCAAAAATGCTGACATCAAACGTATTTTGGAACAGGAAGGCAAAGCCATGTTGGCGGCTGCCGGAAAAGGCAAAGTGGTGACGCTGGACATTCCGGGTAAACCCTGGACCACGGAACAGTTGGCACAACAATTAGAAGGCTGGAAAAATGACGGGCGCGATGTTTGTTTGCTCATCGGCGGACCGGAAGGCTTGTCGCCGGAATGTAAAGCCGCCGCCGAACAAAGTTGGTCACTTTCACCGCTGACTTTGCCGCATCCGTTGGTGCGCGTGGTGGTGGCGGAAAGCCTGTATCGTGCCTGGTCGCTCACGACCAATCATCCGTATCATCGAGAATAAATCAATAACAAGATGAGTTTAAAGAAATTATTAAATCAACCGCAATACGATCCGATTCGTGATAAAAAAGCCGAACGCAATTTATTTGCCCGTCGCGCTTTGGTGTCATTTATCGGCGTGTTGGTGTTGTCGGTGGTGCTAATTTTAAACTTGTATGATTTGCAGGTGGTCAATTATGACGGCTACCAAACCCGTTCCAACGGCAATCGTATCAAACTGCTGCCGTTGCCGCCGACACGCGGGCTGATTTATGATCGCAACGGCAAGCTGCTGGCGGAAAACCTGACTTTTTTCGGGCTGTATATCGTGCCGGAAAAGGTTGAAAATTTAGACCGCACTTTTGAAGAATTGCAAGTGCTGGTGGGCTTAACCGATGACGATATTGAGAACTTCAAAAAGGAACGACGACGTTCTTCCCGCTATACGCCGATTATGCTGAAACCGAATTTAACGGAAGAGCAAATTGCCCGTTTTGCGGTGAATCAATACAATTTCCCCAGCCTGGATGTGAAGCCTTATTTTAAACGCCATTATTTATACGGCGAGCCGTTGACCCATATTTTAGGTTATGTCTCGAAAATTAATGATCGTGATGTGGAACGCCTGAAAAAAGAGGAAAAATACGCCAATTATTCCGGCACGCACGACTGGGGCAAACTCGGCATTGAGCGCTATTATGAAGATGCTTTACACGGCACCACAGGCTTTGAAGAAGTGGAAGTGAACAGTCGCGGTAAAGTGATTCGTAAATTGCGCGAACAACCCGCCATTGCCGGCAAAAGTATTCACTTGACCATCGACTTGGATTTACAGCTTTACGTCACCGAATTATTGGCAGGGCATAAAGGCGCCGTGGTGGTGATGGATCCGAAAGATAACAGTATTTTAGCCATGGTTTCTGTGCCGAGTTATGACAATAATCTTTTTGTGGACGGTATTTCCGGGGCGGATTATCGCCGTTTGCTCAATGACCCGAATCGTCCGCTTTATAGCCGCGTGACTCAAGGCGCTTATCCGCCGGCATCAACTGTGAAACCGTTTATCGCCGTTTCCGCGTTGCAGGAAAATGTGATTACGCCGAACATGACCATTTATGATCCGGGTTATTGGATGTTGCCGAACAGCACCAAGCGTTTCCGTGACTGGCGTAAAGGCGGGCACGGCATGACCAATTTAAACAAAGCCATTACCGAATCCTCCGATACGTATTTTTATCAAACCGCCTATAACCTCGGCATTGATCGCCTGTCCGATTGGATGAAACGCTTTGGTTTCGGCGTGCCGACGGGGATTGATATTCAGGAAGAAACCAGTGCCAATATGCCGACCCGTGAATGGAAGCAAAAACGCTATAAAAAAGCCTGGGTGCAGGGCGATACGATTTCCGTGGGTATCGGACAGGGTTACTGGACGGCGACGCCGTTGCAACTGGCAAAAGCCACCAGCATTTTAGTAAATAACGGCAAGGTAAACACGCCGCACTTAATGAAAAGCGTGGAGGGTTCCGTAGTGGAACCTTATAAAGATCCGCTGCTGTACGAAGATATTACCGAACCGAAACAGTATTTCTGGGATGAGGCGAAGCGCGGTATGTATAACGTGGTGAACGGTGCCGGCGGAACGGGGCGTAAAGCCTTTATCGGCACGCCTTATCGTGTTGCCGGTAAATCCGGTACGGCACAGGTGTTCAGTTTGAAAGAAAATCAAACGTATAACGCCGGCAGCTTGAAAAAAGAATTGCACGATCACGCGTGGTTTACCGCTTTCGCCCCTTATGATAACCCGCAAATCGTGGTGTCGATGATTTTGGAAAATGCCGGCGGCGGCTCCAGTAATGCGGCGCCGATCGTCAGAAAAATTATGGATTATTATTTTAAACAAAATACCCCGCAAGCCGTGATGTCACCATCGGATGAGCCTGAATCGCCGGAAGCGGAACCCGCAACAGGAGACGAGCCGAATGAAAATGAATGATCGTAATATTTGGCTGGAACTGTGGCGACGTTTGCATATCGATTTGTGGCTGTTTATCGGTCTGGTGGTAATTACCGGCTACGGCATGTTGGTTTTATATAGCGCCTCCGGTGCCAATGAAGCCATGTTCCGCAGCCGTATTGTTCAGGTGGCGCTCGGGTTTGTCGTGATGTTGGTCATGGCACAATTTCCGCCGAAATTTTATCAGCGCATTGCGCCGTATTTATTTGGATTTGGCATCGTATTGCTTATTTTGGTGGATCTTATCGGCGCAACCAGTAAGGGCGCACAGCGTTGGCTGGATTTGGGCGTGGTGCGTTTTCAGCCGTCGGAGATCGTAAAACTGGCAGTGCCGCTGATGGTGGCGGTGTATTTGGGCAATCGTCCGCAACCCATTAAATTAAAGGAAACGTTTATCGCGCTGATCATCATTATCGTGCCGACTTTACTCGTGGCGATTCAGCCCGATTTGGGCACCTCAATTTTGGTTAGCGGTTCCGGCTTATTTGTGGTATTTTTAGCCGGCATGAGCTGGTGGCTCATTTTAATTGCCGTGGTTGCGCTCGCCGGCTTTATCCCGATTATGTGGTTCTATTTAATGCACGACTATCAACGTACCCGTGTGTTGACCTTATTTGATCCGGAAAAAGATTTATTGGGCGCAGGCTACCATATTTGGCAATCTAAAATTGCTATCGGTTCCGGTGGTTTATGGGGCAAAGGCTGGTTGCAGGGAACGCAATCACAGCTGGAATTTTTACCCGAGCCGCACACGGATTTCATTTTCGCCGTGTTGAGTGAAGAATACGGCATGATTGGCTTTTTGATTTTATTAGCCATTTATTTATTTATTGTTGCGCGCGGTTTAATGATTGGCGTTAATGCGCAAAGCGCTTTCGGGCGTATTTTAGTGGGGGCATTAACGTTAATTTTCTTCGTTTATGTCTTTGTTAACATCGGCATGGTGAGTGGCATTTTGCCTGTTGTGGGAGTGCCTTTACCATTGGTGAGTTATGGCGGCACATCCTATGTGGCGATTATGGCGGGCTTCGGTTTGGTCATGTCAATCCATACTCACAAAGAACACTTTCTGAAAGGAACTAATTAAGTTTTCAGTTTTCTTAATTGTGGGCTTTACAGAGAGGGAGAAAAACTCAATGAATTTAAAGCAAACTGTAAAATATATGATGATTTTGTTTTCATTTTGCACCGCACTTTCCGTGCAGGCCGAAACAAAAAAATTATATGGCATTCAAGGACCGTCGTTGACCTACCGTCCGATGTCCGATAAAGCGCAGACTTATAATGTAAAAGGGGAAACTTACACCACAAAGCCGCACCAAACGGCAAAAAATTATTCCAAACAGGGGATTGCCAGCTATTACCATCATAAATTTAACGGGCGGAAAACCTCTAACGGCGATATTTACGATTCCACTTTATATACGGCGGCACATAAAACCTTGCCTTTGAATTCCTACGCGGTAGTCACCAATATGTACAATCAACGCAAAGTTATTGTGCGTATCAACGACCGCGGACCTTTCGCCAAAGATCGTATTATCGATTTATCCCATGCGGCGGCAAAAGAAATCGGTATTGTGAATTACGGCATGGGATTGGTTAAGGTGGAAGCGTTGCATGTGGACGCCAAAGGTGAGCTTTCCGGCGCAGGCACCTCCACATTGGCGCAAGCGAGTAGAACGGAAGAAGGGCTAAAACGCCTAGCGGATAATGAAACCGCCTCCACGCCGGCGCCGCGACAAAGTCGTAAAGCGGCAAGTGCGGAACGCTATGAGATTAAAATGGTCAACGTCGCCAGCAAGAAAAACGCCGAGCAGATCATTCAGGATTTAGCGTTAAATAATGTGAAAGCAGAAATTGCCGCACATGGTAAAAAATACCATATCCATTTGGGACCTTTTAATTCAAAACAGGAAATCAGCGAATTGAAAACACAATTAAGACGGTTAAATCATTCCGAACCGCTGATTGTGTATTCTTATAATCAATAACAAGTACATAATTTCAGGATATTCAATATTATGTTTAACAAAGCAGTAAAAAACAGCAAGATTGCCATCGTCGCAGGTGCATTGGCGATGTCGCTCGGTGCCATGGCGGCGGAAGACGTACAATTTAACATCGCCGTGCCGGAAATTAACGCACAAACCTACGTTTTAATGGATTACAACTCCGGTGCCGTGTTGGCGTCCCTTAACCCGGATCAGCGCCAATATCCTGCATCATTGACCAAAATGATGACCAGCTATGTGGTCGGGCAGGCAATCAAACAGGGCAAAATCCATAATACGGATATGGTCACCATCGGCGAAAGCTCCTGGGGGCAAAAATTCCCCGGCTCTTCCAAAATGTTCTTAAACTTAAATCAACAGGTTTCCGTTGCGGATTTGAATCGCGGCATCATCATTGTTTCGGGCAATGATGCTTGCGTAGCAATGGCGGAGCATGTTTCCGGCACAGTGATGAACTTTGTTGATACCATGAATAAATATGTGGAACAATTCGGTTTAAAAAATACCCATTTCACCACTGTGCACGGTTTAGACGAAGATAACCAATATTCTTCCGCCCGCGATATGGCGATTATCGGTGCGCACATTATTCGTGATTTACCGGAAGAATATAAAATTTACGCTGAAAAAGATTTTACTTTTAACAAAATCAAACAACCTAACCGCAACGGCTTGTTATGGGACAAAACCATTAACGTTGACGGCATGAAAACCGGTCACACGGATAAAGCGGGCTACAACCTCGTGGCTTCCGCCGTCAGCCCGAACAATATGCGCTTGATTTCCGTGGTCATGGGCGTGCCGACTTACAAAGGTCGTGAAGTGGAAAGCAAAAAATTATTGCAATGGGGCTTCGCGAATTTTGAAACCTTCAAAACCTTGGACGCAGGCAAATCCATTTCCGAACAACGGGTGTATTACGGTGATGAAAGCAACATCCAATTAGGCGTGTTGCAAGATGCCTTCATCACCATTCCGAAAGGCAAAAGCGTCGAACTTAAGGCCCGTTACGAATTAGAGAAAAAATACCTCGAAGCGCCGCTCGCCAAAGGGCAAGTGGTGGGTAAAGTGGTGTATCAATTAGACGGCAAAGACATCGCCAGCGTGAACTTACAAGTCATGCAAGAAGTGAAAGAAGGCGGTATCTTCGGCAAAATCTGGGACTGGCTGGTGCTGACCGTCAAAAGTTTATTTGATTAACCACTAAAAAAACACGCTCAAAACCGACCGCACTTTTTCATCAAAGTGCGGTTCACTTTTTTAGGAAAAAACAATGACAGATAAAAAAACCGTAAATTTAGCCGACATTCCACAACAAAAATTAAAAGATCTGTTGGAATTTCCCTGTGATTTCACTTTTAAAGTGGTGGGCGCCGCCCGTCCTGACTTAGTGGATGACGTGGTTCAGGTGGTGCATAAAACCATCAAAGACGATTACAACCCGAGCATGAAAGAAAGCGGCAAAGGCACTTACCATTCCGTGTCCATTACCGTGCGCGCCGAGAATATCGAACAAATCGAAACGCTGTATAAAGAATTGGCGGAAATTGATGGCGTGAGAATGGTGCTGTAACCGGCAAAGTGCGGTCAGAAAAAACAACGTTTTTAGGAAACCATCATGCAACCCGAATTAATTGTACGACAGCTCGGCATTCGTGATTATGAGGACGTTTGGCACGAGATGCAGGCGTTTACCGATAATCGTACGGAACATACCCCCGATGAAATCTGGTTGGTGCAGCACCCGTCAGTGTTTACCCAAGGTCAGGCGGGCAAGCCGGAACATTTGTTACAACAAAGCGCGATTCCGGTGGTGCAGTCCGATCGTGGCGGGCAGATTACCTATCACGGTTTGGGGCAGCAAATTATGTATGTGCTGATTGATGTGAAGCGCCATGAGAATCTAAATGTGCGTCAATTAGTGACCGCACTTGAGCAATCGGTGGTGAAAACCTTAGCGGATTACGGCATTGAAGGCTATGCGAAACCTGATGCGCCGGGCGTTTATATTGACGGCAAAAAAATCTGCTCCCTTGGTTTGCGTATTCGCCATGGTCGTTCGTTTCATGGCTTGGCGTTTAACATCAACATGGATTTAACCCCGTTTCATCAAATCAATCCTTGCGGTTATGCAGGCTTGGAAATGTGTCAGCTGGCAGATTTTATTCCCGCGCAGGATGCCGACTGTGACAAGGTTTCCCCACAATTAGTTCAACATTTCGCCGCGCAATTGGGGTATAATGTAACAACTTGTTAACATCAACAACCGTTTTACGCACATTACCTCTGCAAATCTGCACAGAAAATTAAGGAATATCAATGGGAACACCTTTTAAAATGGAGCGCGGCGTTAAATATCGCGACGCCGCCAAAACCTCCATTATTCCGGTGAAAAATATCGATCCTGAGCAAGAACTGCTCAAAAAACCGGAATGGATGAAAATTAAAATTCCGGCAAACGGCGCGCGCATTCAAAGTATCAAATCCGGTATGCGTCGCCACGGCTTGCATTCCGTCTGCGAAGAAGCCTCCTGCCCGAACCTGCACGAATGTTTTAACCACGGTACGGCAACCTTTATGATTCTCGGCGCTATTTGTACGCGCCGTTGCCCTTTCTGCGACGTGGCGCACGGCAAACCGTTGGCACCGGATCCGGAAGAGCCGCGTAAATTAGCGGAAACCATTCAGGATATGAAATTGCGTTATGTGGTGATTACCTCCGTTGACCGCGATGATTTACCGGATCGCGGCGCTGGGCATTTTGCCGATTGCGTACGGGAAATCCGTGCCCTGAATCCGAATATTAAAATTGAAATTTTAGTACCGGATTTCCGTGGTCGCATTGAACTGGCGCTGGAAAAATTAAAAGACAATCCGCCGGATGTGTTCAATCATAATCTGGAAAATGTGCCGCGCTTATACCGCGAAATCCGCCCGGGCGCCGATTATCAATGGTCGCTGCGTTTGTTGAAGGAATTTAAAGCCATGTTCCCGCATATTCCGACCAAATCCGGACTTATGGTGGGATTAGGCGAAACCAATGACGAAATCTTGGAAGTGATGCAGGATCTGCGGGATCATGGGGTGACGATGCTGACGCTGGGGCAATATTTACAACCGAGCCGCCACCATCTTCCGGTTGCCCGTTATGTTCCGCCGACAGAATTCGATATGTTCCGCGACAAAGCCCAAAACATGGGCTTTGAACACGCCGCCTGCGGTCCATTCGTCCGTTCTTCTTATCACGCCGATTTACAGGCAAGCGGCGGCTTGGTGAAATAATCGCAAAAAGTGCGGTGGTTTTCACGAACGTTTTTTCTCTTGAAAAACACTTGGAAAAACCACCGCACTTTATGATGAACCCCATGTAGTGATAACAAAAAAGGAAAGTTATGATTAACTTTCCTTTTGTTTTTTGGGGAGACGAATTATTGTTTTCGCCAGGTGGTGCCGTTCGGACCGTCTTCCAATACGATGCCCATTTCCGTTAAGGCGTTGCGCGCGGCGTCGGCGGCTGCCCAGTCTTTGGCGGCGCGGGCTTCGTTGCGTTGTTTGATAAGCGCTTCGATTTTCGCCACTTCATCTTCATCGGAACCGGCTTGTAGGAATTGTTCCGGATCCAGTTGGAGCAGACCGAGAATGGCGGCGAGTTCGCGTAAGCGTGCCGCCAAGCCGTTGGCTTTTGCCATGTCTTCGGTTTTCAGTTTGTTCAGTTCGCGCGCCATTTCAAATAGCACGGAAAGGGCGTTCGGCGTGTTGAAATCATCGTCCATGGCTTCACGGAAGGCGTCTACAAAATTTTCACCGCCAAAAGCCACCGCACTTTTATCTGTGCCGCGTAATGCGGTGTAGAGACGTTCCAATGCGCCGTGCGCGAGGTTAAGGTTTTCTTCGCTGTAATTTAATTGGCTGCGGTAGTGGGCGGTCAGTAAGAAATAGCGTACGCTTTCGGCGTCGTAGTGGCTTAATACATCGCGAATGGTGAAGAAATTGCCGAGGGATTTCGACATTTTTTCTTTATCCACCATGATCATGCCGGAGTGTAGCCAGTAGTTCACATATTGATTGCCGTGGGCGCAGCAGGATTGGGCGATTTCGTTTTCGTGGTGCGGGAACATGAGGTCGGAGCCGCCGCCGTGAATGTCAAAATGCTCGCCTAATTGTTTGCCGTTCATGGCGGAGCATTCGATGTGCCAGCCCGGGCGACCTTTGCCCCAAGGCGAATTCCAGCTCGGCTCATTCGGTTTGGACATTTTCCATAACACGAAATCCATCGGATTTTTCTTGATTTCGTTAATTTCAATGCGCGCGCCCGCTTGTAATTGTTCCAAATCCTGACGGGACAATTTGCCGTAATCCTTGAAGCTTTCCACATCAAACATCACATCGCCGTTCTCCGCCACATAGGCGTGCCCGCGTTGAATTAATTTCTCTACAATGTCAATGATTTCAGGAATGTGGTGAGTGGCGCGCGGTTCAAAATCCGGACGCAAAATGTTCAGTGCGTCAAAATCTTTGTACATTTCCACCACCATGCGATCTACCAACTGATCACAGGTTTCTTTGTTTTCCAGCGCGCGTTTAATGATTTTGTCGTCCACATCGGTAATGTTGCGCACATAGGTTAAATCGTAGCCTAAATAACGCAAATAACGGGCGATTACATCGAAACACACGAACGTACGCCCGTGCCCGATGTGACACAGATCGTACACGGTCACGCCGCACACATACATTCCGATTTTGCCGGCGTGAATCGGTTTAAAAATTTCTTTTTCGCGGGTTAGGGTATTGAAAAGTTTTAACATATTAGGATCCAAATCTTTTTGAAAACGCACCGCACTTTATGGCGATTTGGGGCGGATTATGAAATAATGACGCTCTTTAATTCGTAGAGGAAAAGCACAATGATTACACTCCATACAAATTTCGGCGATATTAAAATTGCCTTAAATCACGAGAAAGCACCGGTAACGGCGGAAAACTTCTTAACTTATTGTAAAAACGGTTTTTATGATAACACAATTTTCCACCGCGTGATTGACGGTTTTATGATTCAGGGCGGCGGTATGGAAAGCGGTATGCGCGAAAAAGCCACCAACGCGCCGATTAAAAACGAAGCCAATAACCGTTTAAGTAACAAACGCGGCACCATCGCCATGGCGCGCACCTCTGACCCGCATTCCGCGACGGCGCAATTCTTCATTAATGTTGCCGATAACAACTTCCTGGATTACCGCGCAAAAGAATTGCACGGGCGCGAAGTGGTGCAAGAATGGGGCTATGCGGTATTCGGCGAAGTGGTTGAAGGCATGGATGTGGTGGATAAAATTAAAGGCGTTAAAACCGGCAATAAAGGTTTCCATCAAGATGTACCGAATGAGGATGTGGTGATTACTTCGGTTACTGTGGACGAGTAATCTTTCACGATAACCGCCTAAATAATTGGGCGGTTATTGGTTCCTTAATGGATTAGTTTGTACTAAAATTAATCAAAATCGCGGGAGGTTATGATGATGACACAGGAATATAAACAGTTTTTGCAACAAAAAGTGGCAAAATCTGATGAAGATTTTAAAAATAATCGTGTATGTGAGTCTGAACAAGTTTATCAGCGCGTGATTCAGGCAGCGGTAAAAGCTAAAGAAGGAATGAAGGACGTTGCATAAAATTATTTATTCAGAAAACGCCGTTCAGGATTTTGAGCATATTGTATTTGATTTAACCGAATATGCCGGATTTAGCAGTGCCATAACTATTTTTGAAGATATTAAACAAACGATTGAATTGCTTGCCTATATGCCTCTGATGGGGGTTACCGGTCGTGTTGAAGGAACCCGTGAAATTTATGTCAGAGGCTATCGAATCGTTTATCGTGTTTCTTCTACAGAAATCCAAATCAGTACCATCATTCATTGTAAAAGACTTTATCCCAATTTCTAATCATGCCTTTTTTTGATACCCACACCCACCTTGATTACCTGCAACAATTTAGCGGCGAGCCGTTGGCGCAGCTGGTGCAGAATGCACAGGCGGTGGGCGTGCAGAAAATCTTGATCGTTGCCGTGTTGCAGCGGGATTTCAAAACGATTGAAAAAATGACCGCACTTTATCCCGGGCAGTTGTACTACGGCTTGGGGTTACATCCTTTGTATATCAAAGAGCATCAAAGCGGCGATTTGGATTTGCTGGATCAGGCATTGGCAGAGCGTCCGACAAGTTGCACGGCAGTGGCGGAAATCGGTTTGGAGCGCGCCGTTCTGGAGCTGTTAACGGATGAGTTATGGCGCAAACAATGTGATTTTTTGGAAGCGCAACTGTACTTGGCGAAAACGCACGATTTGCCGGTGAACCTGCATTCCCGTAAATCTCACGAGCAGTTGTATTCCTTTTTAAGACGTATCGCCGTGCCGAAATGCGGCGTGGTGCATGGTTTTGCGGGCAGTTATGATCAGGCGAAACGCTTTGTTGATTTAGGCTACAAAATCGGCGTGGGCGGCACCATTACTTATCAACGCGCCAATAAAACCCGTCAGACTATCGCGAAACTGCCTTTGGAGGCGTTGCTATTGGAGACGGACTCACCGGACATGCCGGTGTTTGGTTTTCAAGGGCAGCCTAATCGTCCGGAACGCGTGGTGCAGGTGTTCAATGCCTTGTGTGAATTAAGAAGCGAAACGCCGGAGCAAATCGCCGAGACCATTTGGCACAGCAGCGTGGCAAAATTCGCCTGAAAAAAGCACCGCACTTTTGTGCGAAATCAAATCTTAAACCGATGAATCACCTGATTCGCCGAGCCACGCCAAATCAGACTCGGATCCGCTTGCGCCTGAATGAATTTGCCATCAATTAATACGTCGATATAAGGCAGCATTTGCCGTTGATACTCATCCAATTCATCTAATTTGTAACCCGTCCACACCCAAATGTCTTTATCGGGGCATTCCCGTTTGACCCGTTGCACTAACGGCAACAGTGTTTCCACATTGCGCGGATGAAGCGGATCGCCACCGGAGAGGGTCAAGCCTTGGCGTTTAATGCGGGTGTCTTTGAGATCTTTGAGAATCTGTTCTTCCATTTCAATACCGAACGGCACGCCCGCACTAAACGACCAGCTTTTTTGGTTGTAACAGCCTTTGCAGGCGTGTGTGCAACCGCTGACGAAAAGGGTGCAGCGCGTGCCTTCGCCGTTGACGATGTCGACGGGGTAGTATTGGAGGTAGTTCATTTTGGCTCTATTTAAATTACATTCTGTTTTGTAGAAACATTAGGTTTCGCCAATGGCGACTTACTTTCTTTTGCTTGCACAAAAGAAAGTAAGCAAAGAAAAGTGCACCCCGGGCAAGCCGCTGTTCTTCGCTTGGTTGCAATTTTCTTCACGGAAATTTTCGAACTCGCTACGCTCAAACAGGCGAAAATTTCCTAAAAATTGCAAGTCGCTCAGGCGTCTTATACGGGGACCCCATTTTATTTGCGCGTTATTTAAGAAAGTGCGGTCATTTTTTGAAGTGTTTTTTAGCGGGCATTAAAATCGGATGCCTCCGACTTCGCGAACATTATTCGCAAGTTCAGAAACTCACTTGCTCCCCTCTTTGGGGTTGTTGGCAAAGCCAACGCTCAAAACGCAATGTATTTTATCCCTCGTAAGGGAGGAACGATTAAAAAATACTTAAAAAAATGACCGCACTTTTGCAACACTCATAAAATTCCCCTCTTTAGCAAAGAGGGGTTAGGGGAGATTTGGCAGAACCTTAAATCACATGTGTTTAACCCGACGCTTCACCTCTTCCTGTTTCCCCGCATTAAACGGTCTGGCGTCGGGGCTGCCTAGGTAGCCGCAAACCCGTCGGGTGACGGAGACTTTTTCGCTGTCGTGGTTGCCGCATTTCGGGCAGGTGAAGCCTTTGCTGGTGCATTCAAATTCGCCGGTGAAGCCGCATTCGTAGCATTCGTCGATAGGCGTGTTGGTGCCGTAGTAAGGCACGCGGTCGTAGCTGTAATTCCACACGTCTTCCAGCGCTTTGAGGTTGTGCTGGATGTTCGGGTATTCGCCGTAGCAAATGAAACCGCCGCTGGCGAGTGGCGGGTACACCATTTCAAAATCCAGTTTGTCGTATGGATTCACTTTTTTCTCCACGTCCAAATGGTAGCTGTTGGTGTAATAGCCTTTGTCGGTCACGCCGTCGATGACGCCGAATTGTTTGGTGTCTAAACGGCAGAAACGGTCGCACAGGTTTTCGCTCGGGGTGGAATACAAACTGAAGGCATAGCCCGTTTCGGCACGCCATTGCTTGGTGGCGTTGCTGAGGTGTTCCACGATGGCGCGACCTTTTTCGCGTAGCATTTCGTCATCGTAAATATGACCTCGGTGATAGAGCGCATTGACGGTTTCGTAAATGCCGATGTAACCGAGGGAAATGGACGCGCGTCCGTTTTTGAAGATTTGCGCCACGTTGTCGTCCGCTTTTAAGCGCACGCCGCAGGCACCTTCCATGTATAAAATCGGCGCCACGCGGGCTTTGGTGTGTTCTAAGCGGGCAATGCGGGTCATGAGCGCTTTTTTCGCCAAGGCTAAACGTTGATCTAGGATTTCATAAAAACGCTTTTCATCACCTTTGGCTTCAATGGCGATACGCGGCAGGTTGAGGCTGACAACGCCGAGGTTATTGCGTCCGTCGTGAATTTGTTCGCCGTGTTCTTCGTAGGCGCCCAGGAAGCTACGACAGCCCATCGGCGCTTTGAAAGAACCGGTGACTTTGACCACCTGATCGTAATTGAGAATATCCGGATACATGCGCTTGCTGGCACATTCCAAAGCAAGCTGTTTGATGTCGTAATTCGGATCATTCGGCTCCAGATTCACGCCCTTGCGTTGAGTGAAAACCAGTTTCGGGAACACCGGCGTCTTGTGATTTTTGCCCAAGCCGCGAATGCGGTTTTGTAAAATCGCTTTTTGAATTAAACGCGCCTGCCAACTTGTACCCAAGCCGAAACCGAACGTCACGAACGGGGTTTGACCGTTGGCGGTGTGTAAGGTGTTCACTTCATATTCAAGGGATTGGAAGGCGTCGAAACAGTCTTTTTCGATAAGTGCCTGCGCGTATCCTTGCGCATCGGGCACATTCCATTGCGCGGCATTTTTCAGATGTTTGTCGTAACTGAGTTGAACGTAAGGCGCCAACACCTCATCAATGCGGTTGATGGTGGTGCCGCCGTAAATATGGCTTGCCACCTGCGCGATAATTTGCGCGGTCACGGCAGTGGCGGTGCCGATGGATTTAGGCGGTTCGATTTCCGCGTTGCCCATTTTAAAGCCTTGGGTCAGCATGCCTTTTAAATCCACCAGCATGCAGTTGAACATCGGGAAGAAGGGCGAATAGTCCAAATCATGATAATGAATTTCGCCTTTTTCATGGGCTTCCACCACATCGCGCGGCAGAATGTAACGTTTGGCATAGTGTTTCGCCACGATACCCGCCAGCAAATCCCGTTGGGTCGGGATCACTTTGGCGTCTTTATTGGCGTTTTCGTTCAATAATTCCACGTTACTTTGTTCAATCAAACCCTCAATTTCTTGGGTTAATTGACTGCGTTTTTCACGCGCCAAATCGCGATCGTGACGATATTCAATATAAGCGCGCGCCACTTGCGGGTATTGGCTCGCCATCAAGTGATTTTCCACGATTTTTTGAATGTGGCTAATGTCGATTTCCTGTTGGTAATGGCTGAAAATGTCATCACTGACTTTCTGCGCCACGGCATAGCAATAACGATCATCCGTAATACCCACCGCCTGCGCCGCCTTTTTAATGGCGTTTACGATGCGTTGAAGTTCAAAGCTAATGCGTGAACCGTCACGCTTAATGACAAAAAATGTACCCATGAGAGATGTCCATATTTAGTGTTATAAGAAATTGGATAATACTATATATAGATATTTTGATGATTTCAAGACACAAGATGTAGTGTTTTTGTGGCTTGTTTGTTAACGATCTGTTATGAGAAAAGTTTAGTGATTGGTTTCGTTAGAAATTTCATTTTGGGGGAAATGGGAGAGGGGAAAATAAAAAAGTGCGGTGAAAAAACACATTATTTTTCCACCGCACTTTTGTTTCAGGTTAGCTTAATAAGCGCATTTTACCAGAAATAGCCTGCGCCTGCCGTACCGCCAACTTCGCCTTGGGAATTGGTGCTGAAAGAAACTTTCACGCCATATTTTCCGTTATCGGAAATACGTGAGTAACCCACAGCCACAGCGGTTTCACTTTGATATTGACCGACAGCGGCGACTAAGGCGGATTGCCCGTCTCTATGTGGCTGCATCAAACCCGCCGTAGCGAGGGCGGAAGCCGTGCCGGCTTTGCGACGTTTATCCATTTTGTTCACGCGGTTGTCAATATTATCAATGCGGTTGTGAATGGCACTGCCGACCTCTTGAAGCTGGCTCATGTTCACCGCATCCGTCGGCGCTTTTCCTTTCGCAACGTTAGCAATTCGTTTGCCGCCGGCGTTGATGCCTTGGCTTGTCATGCTAGGACCGTCTTTAATGGTAACGCCGTCGTTATTGACCGTGGTATTACCTACGGTGAGGCTGCCATCCGCGCCGAGATTAACTTCCTTCGCCAGTTGAACGGTCATGGTGCCGTTTTTATCCGCAGTCACGCCGATATTATTTTGCGTTAATTTCTTCGAATCCGCGCCGCCGCGAATGTTAAATTGATCGCCTAATTTACGGTTAACCGTGACTTCTTGGTTGTCCCCTTGGAAATTTAACCCTTTATCCACATTGTTGGCTAAATTCGTCACATTTTGGTTGGTTTGATGTAATTGGCTGCCGTTCACCGCCTCTTTGCTATGAGCTGAAATTTCACCATCTTTTACGCCGGTAATTTTCTTATCATTGGCGTGAATGCCGTCCTTGGTGACACTTGGTCCGCCATTGATGTTGATACCGTTGCTATCCAGGGTGGTATCACCGGTTTTCACTGTGGTGAATTCAACATCGTCTTTGGTTTCAACGGTGTACGTGGTGCTTCCGTCGGCGTTCTTTTGAGGCGTCACAGTGATGTTTTTGCCGGCGCTGACATTGGATTTGGCTTGAGCAATACTTCTATCCAATTGGGATTTGTTCACCGCATCTTTGTCATTTACCCCATCGGCAACCTGAGTAATACGACCATCTTCTTGGAACGAAATGCCGTCTTTACCGTCTTTGCCTTTGAGCGTCAACGCGTCTTTACCATCGGCACTACGTGTAGCGGCAATAGACATACCTGGTTGCCCGTCTTTCGCAAACGTGACGGAAGCCTCTTTACCATTGATGGATACGCCATCCTTACCGTTTTCCCCTTTGACGCTAATAGTGCCTGCTTGCGTATCGTCTCCTACGGTGATGTGATTGCTTAAACCCACTTGTAAGGTCGGTTTGCCATTATCGGTAACCACTTTTGTAGTAACACTGCCATCGCCTTTCACTTGCATGGTTTCCCCCAAATTGGCTTTGGCTGTTGCGCCATTATCATCGCTTAAGCCGAAGCCACCGTTTTTACCTGCGTCGGTAATGTCGTTAATGGATTTTTGTAAATCGCCGATATTCGCCGCATTTTTTAAGGTCTCACCTGAGGCATCTTTTAAGGCAACCGTTGAACCGTCAGCTTGTTTTAGCCCGCTGTCTATGTTCACAATTTGATTACCGCCGTTATTTAGCCCTTTATCCGTTAAACTGACGGATTTTGTCGGATCTTTCGGGGTAATTGTCATTCCATTGCCATGGATAACTGTTGTGTTGTCGCCATTCTTGAATTGCGCACTGGTTAAGTCGTTAAGCTCTTTGGCTAATTTCACTTCCAGTTTGCCGTTATTGGCATTTACGCCGATGTTGTTGTCGGATAATTTGTTTTTATCTGCACCGCCCACAATTTCCAGTTTTTGATTTAAGGTTTTGCTGATGACTTCAGTGCCGTTATCGCCGGTGAATTTTAAGCCGTCTTCAATGGTTGCCACTGCTTCATTATTCACCATTAAACGATCTTTCGGATTGGTTCCATTCACACCGGCAGGACCTTGTGCTGTGTTGATGGTGACAGGATTAGCACCGTCTTTGCCATTTAACGCAATGGAACCGCCTTTACCGTTAATCGCCACACCGGAACCATCTTTGCCGTTCACTTTAATGGAAGAATCTTTCCCGATTACGCCGTTAGCGTCTTTTTGACCTAACAATAAATCATCTTTCAGATTCACTTTAAACGGATTGGCGGTTGAGCCGTCGCCTTCAATAGTTGTATTGTTGCCGGAAGCCATTGCTGTTTTTTCCGCTGTTGGAATATTGGCTTTGATTTTGTAGGTTTTTTGCCCTGTCGTATTATCGGTTTCGTCAGTGACCGTAATCGTAGAATCATCCGCTTTCACAACAGCGCCTAAGGCGGTAATGACCTTCTTGCCGTTATCGGTAATATTAGCAAGATCTTTATCTGCCGCATTGTCGATCTTATCTTTCGCTGTTTGGGCAAGATCCACCGTGACATCATCGCCGGATGCCGATGTTGCCACATATTTCTGGTTGTCTCCGCCTTTAATATTAAATTTGATTCCGTCGTTGTGAGATAAGGCTTTCTCTGTAGTGCTACCGTTGTCGCCACCTAAAGAAACCTTATTATCGAATTTTTTATCGACTATAGATAATTGATCTTCCGTTGCTGCACGACCGGTTGTTGGCGTGCCTGTCCAACTTGTATTGGTTAAACCACTAATATAGCCGTTATTACCATCAATGGTGATTGGGTGACCATTGGTTTTCGGTCCAACGGTCAAGCTAGGATTTAACGCCACTTTATAGTTAATATGCCCATCCGCCGCGTTTTCAGGTGTGATTTGAATATTATCATCGCCTTTCTCAACCGTGCTTTTGGCTTTTGTGGTTTCAGCGAATAATTGACCGCCGGTTACGGCATCTTTGCTGTTTGCCGCGATGGTGCCATCTTCAACCCCGCTAATCTTCTTATTACCGGCATTAATTCCATCACGATTAATGGTAACCGGGCCGACAGACAATTCATTTGCCGTTACCTTGGTAAATGTTGGGTTCATGGAAGTGCCGATAGTAATTTCCTTACCGTTATTACTAATTTCAACATTGTTTCCTTTTTTCAATGTAACGGTGTCCCCACCGGAAATTTTTTCAGCGGTGTTACCTTCTACTTTTACGTGCCAAGCAGACGCTTCTTTCGAAATTTCGGCAACTTTATTCTTAGATACACCAACTTGGTATTCCGTATTTGCCGTACCTTGAGAGCCTGTTTTGACGCTGACATCGGCAATATTTTCATCACCCGCTGTAGCAGTCGCTTTCACGACGCTTTCAACTTGTGATTTGGCATTGATTGTGTAGGTTGTATTGTGCTCGGCGTCTTGAGTTGTACTTACGGAGTCAATATTTGTACCCGCGGCAACTTTAATGATGCCGGCTAACTTATCTTTTCCATCATGAGTGATATTCGATACGTTATTATCCAACGCGTTATTAATTTTAGATTTAGTGTTGTCATTTAAATCAAAGGTTACGGCGCCGTTTGCTGCAACGGTGGCGACCGTCATCGCGCCGTTGGTAAAGTTTAAACCGTTGTTCAGATGTACGGTCTGTGCATTATTACCATTGGCTTTATAAGTTAACGGAATGGATTTTGACGCCTCCGTACCATTAAAACTAATCGCATAATCATCTACACCATTATTGGTTGTTTTATTGACGCTAACAGAGGGAGAACCACTGACTTTAATCGCATCTTGTGCCGCTTTTTGTACGGTTTTTTTGGATACGGATACTTCGTATTTCGCCCCCATATCCCCAGCTTTTTTACCATTTGCTACGCTAATGTCCGCAAGGTTTTCATCTCCGGTTTGAGCTGCTTTTTTCTCAACAATTTCCGTTGAGACGGAACCGCCAAGAACGCTTTTTAATTGTTTAAAATTAACCGCGTCGTTATCCTCTGTGCCTTCCGCAACACCTGTAATTTTTTTACCGCCGGCATTAATTCCTGCGCCGGTAATAGTCGGACCGTTTGTAATTGTTAATCCGGTATTATTCAGAACGCTGTTGCCAATGTTGACGCTACCGCCGTTGCCAAGATCTAAGGTATTGTTTAGGTTTACTTTTATTTCGCCATCACTCACAGAGGTTTTAATATTATTGTTGCCACCGACGACTTTAATATTTTGACCCAATGCTTTATTAACACTGCCTCCTTCTTGCGCTTCTAAACCAAATCCTTTAGCGATTTTTGCCGCGTTGTCGGCAATATTTTTGGCGTTCGTGTCAATATTGCTTTTGTTCGTGGCAATATCCGTGGTGTGTCGTGCGATCGTGTTTTTGGTTGTTTGTGCTAAATCGACTTCAATACTATTGCCATTGACTTTGGTGGCAACATCATTCACACCAACAACATCAAAGCGCTTATGAGTTTGATTAAGGGTAATGCCTATTGCGGTATGTGCATTATCCGCACCTACGGTGAGCTCTTGTATTGCTGTATCGGCTTTTTTCAGCGAGGATTTTGCTTGTTCTGCTAATGCAAAGGAGACTTTTCCATTCTCGGCTTTGGTGACAATTTCATTTGTCGTACCGGCAAAATGGGTTTCTGTACTGAGCAAGTTTTCACCTTTGCCGGCATTATCGGCACTATATTTAAACTTCAAATTGTCAACATATTGTTTATTGACCGCATCGGTATCGTTTGTCGGCGTTGCCACACCGGTAACGCGGTTATTTCCCATATTGATGCTTCCGCCATTTTGAACGTTGAAGTTTTTAACAGTGGTGTTGCCTGTCGCAGTTAAATCTTGGGTTGTGACATTGGTGAACGTGACGTTTTCTTGGGTTGAGAAGGTAAAGTTAGCACCGTTTTGATGAAGATTAAGATTTTTTCCGGCTAAGAATTTGACCGCACTTTCGGGTTTGATGGTTTTAACTTCTTTTGTTCCTGTTAAAGTGCCGTCTGTCGCAACGTCTGCTGAGATATTCCAACCTCGTTCTACTCGAGCGGCAACCGCAAATAATTGAGAGCCATTGATAGCATCTGTTGAGTTTGCCGCAACATTGCCCGCTGCCACATTTTTGATTTGACGTTCATTACCTTTCGCGCCAACACTGACAAAATGTCCGGCATCTTTCACTTTTCCGGCAAAGCCTGAATAGACGTGTCCGCTAATATCCGCGCTGCTTACATTGGTTGTGATATGTGAACCATCGGTCGCGGATGAATCACCTAAAATGACGGAACCGTTAGTTGTCGCGGTGATATTGGCACCCAATGCGACGGTATTTTGACCGGTAATATTGCTGTTTAAACCAATAGCAATGGAATTCATTGCTGTGGTTCCTGTTGCGGCTTTTTCGCCTAACGCAATAGAACCTGCCGCTTTAGCCCCTTTATTGTCGTAATTGCTACCGGTTGCGGTATTGGTGCTATTTACACTCACATAATTTGTTTGTGCCGCTTCAACGGCAGCTTTGACATTGGTGTGTTGGGCATTTTTGATATTGAATACAGGGGCTTGATAAGTGTGTCCATCTGTTGCATAGCCTGTATAGCTGTTGCCGGCAATGGATTTGGCTAAATTATCATTTACGAATTTTAACTGGGCAACATTCACTGCATCGGTATCATTACGACCACCTGCTACATTTACAATGCGTCGTTCTTTCCCTGCGTTTGCCACAGCTACAACCCCGTTTTCAACATTGTAACTTTGAGCGGTATATCTTGAATCGCCGCTATCAATGGTTTTAATGATCGTTCCCGTACCCAATGCAAGAGAGTTTTTCACAGTGGATTGTGCGCCTTGACCAATCGCCATGGCGGAATCGGCGCTGGCAATTGCACTTTCACCAATGGCAAGAACATTGCTATGAGAAGCATTGGCATTGGCGCCAATGGCAATGGCGTTTAAACCGTTGGATGTGGTGTTATAACCCAAGGCAATGGCAGATTCTTTTTGTGCTTTCGCATAACTACCGAATGCAATGGCTTTACCGGCTTTTTTATTGTTATCCGGCGCAGTGATATTATCGCCTAAGTAGCTGTCCATAACGGTATTAAATTCACCGGTTCGGGATCTATAGCCGATAGCGAAAGAGTCATCACCATTGGTTTTAGCGTTTGTTCCCAAAGCCATGGAACGATCGCCATTAGTTTGCGTGTTATCTAACCCGTTGTATTTAGTAATAGGGACACCCGAACCATCGTTATTTATTTGTGGCTCTAGGCTACCAATAGCAATTGATTGGTTGCCTTTTGCGGTAGCGGAAGCACCAAATGCGAAACTTGATTGACCTGCAGCCCATGCAACCGAACCGATTGCTGTTGAATAGTCTCCGGTGGCGGCGGATTGACGCATCATCGCAAGAGAGTTAATCCCGGAAGCTCGTGATGTTGCACCGATAGCAACGGTGCCGTTTTTATCCGCCGTAGCAAAGGAACCGATAGCCATAGATAAACCGCCGGTAGCGCGGGAGTAATCACCAATGGCGATACCGTTTGAACGGCTATTGGAATCTAAGGCGTTAGAGTTATTACCAATAGCAATACCGGCAGCATTTCCGCTATGGTAAAGCGTGGTATCTCCGGTATTGGGTGTGTCTTTATCGCTATATGATTTACTGCCCGGGTTCATATAATTATACGGAGGTGTACCACCATCATTAGTATAATATTCTCCGGTTGCGCCTGTGGTGTATTGAATGCCGTTATAAGTTTGACCGATATACACGGCAGCACTTGCACCTGATGAGACTAAAAAGAAAGGAAGGGTGGTTGCTAATGTTTTTAGCATGTTGGAGTTGGTCGCAGAAACTTTTTCCCTCTCATTGACAGAAGACACCGGTTTGACTTTACATAATTCAGAGACGGCAATCCAGGTTTGAGAAGATTTACACCAAATCACTTTAAATATTTTATTCATTTCTTATTCCTTGTGGTTCATTAGGTTAATCACTAAGAAATGTATTTTTATTGCATTGAATATGTAGATGAAATGTTATTTCTTAGCAATTTTAGTTATTAATATTTTTATGATGAGCTGTTATTTCTATTTAAATAACACACTGGTCAGAGGAGTGTTAGAATAATATTTTAAATTCTCGGATCAAGCATATTTGCACTGCTTTACATAAAGTTACAATATTTATAATTCTTTTAATAATAGATACATAGAAAAAGTGCGATGAAAAAACACATTATTTTTCCACCGTACTTTTAAGCTGAAACGTTTAATTATACATCGCTTCAATCTGCTCTTTATAACGCTGTAAAATCACTTTTCGTCGTAATTTCAGCGTCGGTGTAATTTCTTCCAATTGCGTGCTGAATGCTTGGGGTAAAAGGGTGAAGCGTTTAATTTGTTCCCAGCCTGCCAATTCTTTTTGTAATTCGTTAATTCGGCGCTCTAACATTTGAATAATCTCCGAATTTCTTAACAACTCCAACCGATCCTGATATTTAATGTTGACCTGTTTGGCGTAATCCTCCAGTGCCGTGTAGCAAGGCACGATGAGGGCGGAGACGTATTTTTTCGCATCGGCGATGACGGCGATTTGTTCGATGAATTTATCTTTGCCGATTTTACTTTCCAGCACCTGCGGCGCGATGTATTTGCCGTTGGAGGTTTTCATCAGTTCTTTAATGCGATCGGTGATGTATAAATTGCCGTCGGCATCGAATTCGCCGGCGTCGCCGGTTTTCAGGAAACCGTCTGCGGTGAAAGTGTCGGCGGTTTCCTGCGGTTTTTTATAATAACCTTTCATCACCATGCCCCCACGCACCAAAATTTCGTTATTTTCGCCGATTTTTACTTCCGCGCCCGGCATGAGGGTGCCGATGGAATTGGCGTTAAAGCTGAAATCATTCCAGCAGGAAACGGTGGCGGTGGTTTCCGTCATGCCGTAACCCAGTTTGATATTTAAGCCGATACTGTGGAAAAACAAGCCGATGGTCGGTTCCAATTTGGCGCCGCCGCACGGCATCATACGAATGCGTCCGCCGAGTAAGGCGCGCAGTTTACCGAGCACCAATCGATCGGCGAGGGCATATTGTTGTTTTAACGGGAAGCCGATTTTCTGTTGTTTGACAAGGGCATCGAAATGTTTGCGCCCGACGGCAATTGCCCAATTAAAAATCCATTGGCGCAGCTTCGGAGCGTTATGCACTTTGTCCAAAATCGCCGCGTAAATCTTTTCGTAAAAACGTGGCACGGCACACATCAATGTCGGACGAATTTCCGTCAACGCGGCCCGCACTTGGTTGGTATCTTCAATGTAGCAGTTGGTGGCGCCGCGATGGAGCACATACGCCACCCACGCCCGCTCAAAAATGTGGGACAGCGGCAGGAAGGAAAGGGACACATCGGTATCATCCACCTGCAACGCCTGATCGTGCGCCTTCAGCTGGTGCGCCAGATTGGCATAATCCAACATCACGCCTTTCGGTTCGCCGGTGGTGCCGGATGTGTAAATCAGGGTGAACAAATCTTCCGGGCATTTGCCGTCCAGCCGTTGTTGCAATTGCGGTCGGTATTGTTCGTCCGCCATTTCAATAAAATCCTGCCAATGACAGGCTTTGGCGTGTTCCTGCAAATGAATGGTACTTTTCATCGCCACGATTTTTACCAACTGCGGGCATTCATCGGCGATGTCGAGCACTTGGTCATATTGTTCCTGATCGCCGACGAAAATGATCTTCATATCGGCGTTGTTAATAATGAACTGCGCCTGTTTTGCGGTGTTGGTGGCATAAATCGGCACGGTCACCGCACGCACTTGCAACGCACCGATGTCGGTGATTGTCCAGCGCGGCATATTGTGTGCGAAAATACCGATTTTATCTTGAATATCAATATGATTGGCTAAAAGCGCCAGAGAAATGTGATCCACCTGCTGTTGCAGCTCCGCCCAGGAAATATCCAGCCAGTTATTGTCTTTGAAATAGCGAAGTGCGGTGCGATTTGCCAGCGTTTTTGCCTGATGGCGAATGCGGTTGATAAAATGAAAATTGAGGTCCATGGTTAAAATCCAAAATCAGCTAACAGTTGTGCGCTAATATAGCCGATCAACGATCAAAACTCTAGCAATAAAACCGCGTTTTGTGGGGATTTATTGTATCGGTGTCTCAAGACAAATTATCCCTACAATTCCCCGCAAAATACCGCTAAAATACACCGCACTTTTGTCTGATTTTTCCCCAAGGATTTTTATGTCGCAGCCACGTTTCGTTCATTTGCAGGTTCACAGTGATTTTTCCATGATTGACGGTATCGCCAAGGTGAAGCCGTTGGTGAAAGCCTGTGTGGAGAACGGTATGGTGGCGATGGGCTTGACGGATTTTACCAACTTCTGCGGTTTGGTGCGTTTTTACGGCGAGGCGTTGTCTTCCGGCGTGAAGCCGATTATCGGGGCGGATGTGTTGGTGCAAAGTGACCTGTGCGGCGATGAAAAATTCCGTTTAACCCTGTTGGCGAAGAATAACGAAGGTTATAAAAACATCACGTTGCTGCTTTCCAAAGCCTATGAACGCGGCTATGCCAATGTGCCTTATATCGATCAGCAATGGCTGGTGGAACATCGCGCCGGGGTGATTGTGCTGTCCGGCGGGGTGAACGGCGATGTGGGCAAGAAATTGCTCAGAAGCAACCCCGATGAACTGAAAAGTGCGGTGGATTTTTACCGTGAATTTTTCCCCGATCATTTCTATTTAACCCTCACCCGCACAGGGCGCCCTGACGAAGAACGTTATATTAAAGCGGCGCTGGAACTGGCGGAGCAGCAACAGTTGCCGGTGGTGGCGACCAACGATGTTTGTTTCTTGCAGGCGGAGGATTTTGAAGCCCATGAAATTCGCGTGGCGATTCATGACGGCTTTACCTTGGACGACCCGAAACGCCCGAAACTTTATACGTCACAACAATATTTTCGCTCCGAACAGGAAATGTGCGATTTGTTCGCCGATGTGCCGAGCGCACTGAAAAATACGGTGTTAATTGCACAGCGTTGTAATGTCACCATTCGTTTGGGCGAATATTTCCTGCCGAAATTCCCGACCGGTGATTTAAGTACGGAAGATTATCTGGTGAAGCGCGCCAAAGACGGCTTGGAAGAACGCTTAAAGGTGTTGTTCCCCGATGAAAAAGTGCGTGCCGAACGCCGCCCGGAATATGACGAACGGCTACAGGTTGAACTGGATGTGATTAACCAAATGGGCTTCCCGGGCTACTTTCTGATCGTGATGGAATTTATTCAATGGTCGAAAGATAACGACATTCCGGTGGGACCGGGTCGGGGTTCCGGGGCGGGTTCCTTGGTGGCGTATGCGTTAAAAATTACCGATTTGGATCCGTTGGAATTCGATTTGCTCTTCGAGCGTTTCCTCAATCCGGAACGGGTTTCCATGCCCGATTTCGACGTGGATTTCTGTATGGACGGGCGCGACCGCGTGATTGACCATGTGGCGGAAATGTACGGACGTGGCGCGGTGTCGCAGATTATTACCTTCGGTACGATGGCGGCGAAAGCGGTAATTCGCGATGTGGGGCGGGTGCTGGGGCAACCTTACGGCTTTGTGGATCGCATTTCCAAACTGGTGCCGCCCGATCCCGGTATGACCTTGGCGAAAGCCTTTGAAGCGGAACCGAAATTACAGGAAATTTATGACGCGGACGAAGAAGTGCGTGCCATTATCGACATGGCGCGCAAACTGGAAGGTGTCACGCGGAACGCCGGTAAACACGCCGGTGGGGTGGTGATTTCGCCGACCCTGATCACGGATTTCTCGCCGCTGTATTGCGATTCGGAAGGCAAACATCCGGTCACCCATTTCGATAAAAATGACGTGGAATACGCCGGTTTGGTGAAGTTTGACTTCCTCGGTTTGCGCACCTTGACCATCATTAAATGGGCGCTGGATATGATTAACGCCCGCATGGAAAAAGAAGGTAAACCGTTGGTGGACATCAGCGCCATTCCGTTGGACGACCAACAATCCTTTAATGTGCTGCTCAACGCGGAAACCACGGCAGTGTTCCAGCTGGAATCGCGCGGTATGAAAGATTTGATCAAACGCCTGAAACCGGACTGTTTTGAAGATATTATCGCGTTGGTGGCGTTGTTCCGTCCCGGTCCGTTGCAATCGGGCATGGTGGATAACTTTATCGACCGCAAACACGGACGCGAGGAAGTATCTTATCCCGATGCCAATTATCAACACGAATCCCTCAAACCGATTCTGGAACCGACCTACGGCATTATTTTGTATCAGGAACAGGTGATGCAAATCGCTCAGGTGTTGGCGGGCTATACCTTGGGTGGCGCGGACTTGCTGCGCCGTGCCATGGGGAAGAAAAAACCGGAGGAAATGGCGAAGCAGCGTTCCGTGTTTGAAGAAGGCGCGGTGAAAAACGGCGTGGACGGCGGACTTGCCATGAAGATCTTCGATTTGGTGGAAAAATTCGCCGGTTACGGATTTAACAAATCCCACTCTGCCGCCTATGCGTTGGTGTCTTATCAAACTCTGTGGCTGAAAGCCCATTATCCGGCGGAATTTATGGCGGCGGTGATGACCTCAGAAATGGATAACACGGACAAGATTGTGGGCTTATACGACGAATGTATGCGCATGGGCTTAAAAGTGGTTCCGCCCGACATTAACACCGGTAAACACCATTTCAGCGTGAATGAAAACGGCGAAATCGTGTACGGAATCGGCGCCATCAAAGGCGTGGGTGAAGGACCTATTGCCGCGTTGGTGGAAGCGCGTGAAAAGGACGGGATCTTTAAAAACTTGTTTGATTTATGCGCCCGTGTGGATTTAAAGAAAATCAACCGACGCACCTTTGAAAGCCTGATTAAATCCGGTGCTTTCGATAAACTCGGACCGCATCGCGCCGCGCTACAGCAAAACCTGGAAGATGCGTTGCGCGCCTCCGATCAACACGCGAAAGACGAGGCCTTAGGGCAGGCGGATATGTTCGGTGTGCTGACGGAAACCAACGAGGAAGTGGAAAACTCCTACGCCAACATCGCACCTTGGACGGAAAAGACCATTTTGGACGGCGAACGGGAAACCTTGGGCTTATATCTCAGCAGCCACCCGGTAAGCCGTTATTTGAAAGAATTAGCCCATTACAGCCCCGTTCGTCTGAAAGAACTGGTGCCGAATTATCGCGGGCAAATGAGCACCGCCAGCGGTTTGGTGATTAACACCCGCGTTGCGGTGACGAAAAAAGGCAACCATATCGGTATCGCCACCATTGACGACCGTTCCGGTCGATTGGATTTAACCTTATTCGGTGAAGCCTTGGAAAAATTCGGTGAGAAACTGCAAAAAGACACGGTGATTGTGGTTTCCGGGCAAGTGAGTTTTGACGACTTCTCGCAGGGGTTGCGTATGTCCGTGCGTGATCTGATGACCATCGACGAAGCCCGCGCCCGTTATGCCAAAAGCCTTGCGATTTGCCTGTCGCAAGAGCAAATCACGCCGCAATTCATTAAACAATTTAAAGGCATTTTACAGCCTTACAGCGGCAATTCGCTTCCGGTGCATATTTACTACCAAAGCCCGCAGGGCAGAGCGCTGGTTAAAATGGGCGTGCAGTGGTCGGTCAACCCGACGGACGAACTGCTCACCGAGCTGGTGGCATTGTTGGGTGAAAGTGCGGTGGAATTGGAGTTTGAATAGAGAATAAGAAAAAAGTGCGGTTAAAAAAATAAATATTTTGTATTAGTTGCATAACGCTGAAATTACGGTCACTGAGCTTGTCGAAGTGTGAGTAATTTCAGCCGGTTCGGGCACAAAACTCATGCTTCGACAAGCTCAGCAACCGTTTTGTGCATTTGCTACAAAATATTTATTTTTTTAACCGCACTTTTGGTTTGTATTGTTTGCTTTACGCCGCTTTTGCCGTCCCCAGCGTGCCGTCGTCAATTACTTCCGTTCTTGGCGTGCCGATGACTTCCCAAACTTTGGCGCCGTTTTTGAAGAACACGAAGCCGCCGTTTTCCATTTTGGTCCAGACTTCGTCTTTTGTAAGCGGCGCGGTGGTGATGATGGTGACTTTGTCGCCGTCTTTGGCGTAATTGCTAAAATCAATGACGCCGTCGTCATCAATGCGTTGTGCCTTACCGAAAGGTGCCTGGCGCGTTAAATAGTGCAAATTGGTGGCGCAGCGGGCGATCATCCATTCCCCGTTAGACAGAATAAAATTAAAGGTGCCGTGCTCTGCCAGTGAATTGCTAATTTCTTGAATCGCTTGGAAAATTTGTTCTTCGCTCGGCTTTCTACGGAATCGGTTTTTTAATTGTTCCGCCATGTAGCAAAACGCCGTTTCCGAATCGGTGCTGCCGATAGGTTGGCAGAAAGATTCGCTCATGTCGGGCAATTCGGTTAAATTACCGTTATGGGCAAACACCCAGTTCTCTCCCCAGATTTCGCGGATGAACGGGTGGGTATTTTCAATGTTCACCTCGCCTTGAGTGGCTTTGCGAATGTGTGCGATGACATTGAGGGATTTGATGTTGTATTGTTTGACGCAGTCGGCAATCGGTGAAATGTGTCCCGGTTTATTATCGCGGAAAATTCGCACCCCTTTGCCTTCAAAAAATGCAATCCCGAACCCGTCGGAATGGGAGTCGGTGAGCCCGGCGCGATGACGAAATCCTTCAAATGAAAACACAATATCCGTCGGCGTATTGCAATTCATTCCCAATAATTGACACATAAATCTGTTTTTAACCTTTATTTAGTATAACCGTACAATAAGTGCAGATTTAACACCATAATCCGGCGAATTTCAATATCCGCACGTCGTCATTTTTAGATCAAAATGTTTGGTTTTATAACGGATTCGGCTTAAAAAGTAACCGCACTTTTTGAGCGAGCCAAAAAGTGCGGTCATTTTCAACGGTGTTTTTTCTGACAGATTAATACACGCCTTGTGCCAACATGGCATCGGCGACTTTCACGAAGCCGGCGACGTTGGCGCCCACCACATAGTTGATGTTGCCTTGGGCGTCGGAACCGTATTTTTTACAGTTGGCGTGAATATCCAGCATGATGCTGTGTAATTTCGCGTCCACTTCTTCGCGGGTCCAGCTTAAACGTTGTGCATTTTGCGACATTTCTAAGCCGGAAGTCGCCACACCGCCTGCATTCGCCGCTTTGCCCGGTCCGAATAAGACACCGGCATCAATGAAGGCGTTGGTGGCGTCGATGGTGGTCGGCATATTGGCGCCTTCCGCCACTACTTGCACGCCGTTAGCGATAAGGGTTTGCGCGTCGCTCAATTCCAATTCGTTTTGGGTGGCGCAAGGCAGGGCAACATCCACTTTTAAGTTCCATGGGCGCACACCTGCCACATATTTCAAACCGAACTGATCGGCGTAATCTTTTACACGACCGCGTTTCACATTTTTGATGTCCATCAGGGCGGCTAATTTTTCGGTGGTGAAGCCTTCTTCATCTACCACAGTGCCCGAGGAGTCGGAACAGCTGATGACTTTTGCGCCTAACTCCAAAGCTTTTTCGATGGCATATTGCGCGACGTTGCCGGAGCCTGAAACTGCTACGGTTTTGCCTTTCAACGCTTGCCCTTTTTCCGCTAACATGGCTTGCACGAAATAAACCAAGCCGTAACCGGTGGCTTCCGGACGGATTAAGCTGCCGCCGAAGGTTAAGCCTTTACCGGTGAATACGCAGCCGGTTTGGTTAGAGAGTTTCTTCATCATGCCGGTTAAATAACCCACTTCACGACCGCCCACGCCGATGTCACCCGCCGGAACGTCGGTATCCGGACCGATGTGGCGATAAAGTTCCGCCATCAGCGCTTGACAGAAACGCATGACTTCCGCATCGCTTTTGCCTTTCGGATCGAAGTCGGAACCGCCTTTGGCGCCGCCCATCGGTAAGGTGGTTAAGGCGTTTTTGAAGATTTGTTCAAACCCTAAGAATTTTAAGATGGATTGGTTCACGGACGGGTGAAAACGCATGCCGCCTTTGAACGGACCGATAGCGCTGTTAAATTGAATACGGAATGCGCGGTTGACTTGCACTTGTCCTTTGTCGTCCGTCCATGCCACGCGGAACTGAATGGCGCGTTCAGGCTCAACCAGGCGTTCTAATAAGGCTTCGGAGCGATATTTCGGGTTTTGTTCAAGAAATGGCCAGATGGAGGTAAATACTTCACGTACGGCTTGTAAAAATTCAGGTTGGTTACCATCGCGTTGTTCGACTTTGGCTAAAAATGCTTCTAAGGAAGGAACCGAGCTAGACATAAGAAATCTCCTGTAAGATGAATGTTGTTGTTTGCATTTGGGTGAGTAGTGTGTTGCTCAACTATGTTGTTAAGTCGGTTTTCAATATGCAACAGTCGGGGATATGATTTCAAATGTTTTTCTAAAAAAATATTAAAATATTTTGTCTTGGCGGAAATGTTTTAGATTTAATTTAATAAAAGTTTATTTTTGTTGAATGTTATTTAATTTCTGGCTAGGTAAGTAAAATTGGTACTAAAAACAGACAAAAGTGCGGTCAGAAAAAATAATGTTTTTTCTGACCGCACTTTACGACGTATTTTCTACGCAAATCGGGCTTTCGCGTCGGCGATAGCTTCGGCAATGCGCAACGGTGAAACCCCGCCTTTGGCGGCACGTTTGTCTAAGCAGGATTGCAGAGACAGAATATCGTACACATCGTCCGATACTTTTTCACAGAATTGGCGGAATTCCGGAATGGTCAATTCTTCCAACGCCTTGTGTTGCTTGATGGCATACACCACGGTTTCGCCCACGATATGGTGAGAATCGCGGAACGGCACGCCTTTAGCCACCAAATAATCCGCCAGTTCGGTGGCGTTGGAGTAGCCTTTGAGGGCGGATTCGCGGGTACGTTCCACGTTCACTTTAATATCATCCAATACCAAAGACGCCATATCTAAGCAATCCTGCCAGGTATCCAACGCGTCGAAAATGCCTTCTTTGTCTTCCTGCATATCTTTGTTATAGGCTAACGGTAAGCCTTTTAGCGTCATCAGCATACCGTTTAAGGCACCGATAACCCGTCCCGCTTTTCCGCGAATCAATTCGCAGGCATCGGGATTTTTCTTTTGTGGCATGAGGGAGGAACCGGAGGTCACGCGATCGGAGAGTTCCACGAAATTGGATTCGCCGCTGTTGAAAATAATCATGTCCTCGGCGAAACGGGACAAATGCACCATGCTAAGGGACGCGGCGGAAAGCAGTTCGACGATGTGATCGCGGTCAGACACGCTGTCCAGACTGTTGCGGGTGGCGAAGGCAAAATCCAGATCTTTGGCGAGCTGTTCGCGATCGATAGGGTATGCCGTGCCGGCAAGGGCGCCGCTACCCAGCGGGCAGCTGTTCATGCGACGGTAAGCGTCGGCTAAACGGGAATAATCACGATCCAGCATTTCCACATACGCCATGCACCAATGCGCAAAGGTAATCGGCTGGGCGCGTTGCAGGTGGGTGTAGCCCGGCATTACGGCATCCTGATTATTTTCTGCGGTGAGTACCAATTTACGCTGTAAGTCACGAATGGAATGCTGCAATTCGGCAACCCGCTGTTTACACCACATTTTGATGTCGAGCGCCACTTGGTCGTTGCGACTGCGTCCGGTGTGCAGTTTTTTGCCCAAATTACCTACTTTATCAATGAGCTTACTTTCCACCCAGCTGTGAATATCTTCCGCATCATCTTGTAAAATCGCTTGCGGATTTGACCGCACTTCAATTAATAATTCGTTCAGCGCCTGTTCTAGTTGTTGCTGTTCTTGCGCATCTAAAATGCCCACAGAGACCAGCGCTTTCGACCAGCCGATTGAGCCTTCAATGTCTTGTTCCGCCAAGCGATAGTCAAAGCGTAATGAATCGTTAAAGTTTTTAAAACGCTTATCCGCAGCTTGCGTGAAGCGTCCACCCCAAAGTGCCATAGAATCCTCTGATTGTTATTTGTGAAATCGGTTAAAAAATATATCACAGAAACAAAAAAGGCGATCAACAAAAAATCTGCTTTTTGTGACCGCACTTTTTGCTTAATTGACGGTTATTTTAATAAATCTTCGTTTTTTGCGTGAATCCATTTACCGCGTTTTTTATCCATATATTGAAAATATTCGTTGGCAAAGGTGCCTTGCGCGCAGGTCAATTTGTCGCGACGGGTATTCACTTCTTTGTTTTCCAACGCTTTATTGAGCGTATCGGGGCCGGTGAGAACAAACACGCCACCGTCAATACGACGGTTTTCAATATTATCAATAATAATGTCCAGGGTTTCTTTCAAAAACGGATTGCCTTTGCGACTGGCTAAAAAGAAATTGGTGTAACGACCGCGACGCGTAATGAGGACTTCATCGTCTTCCGGATCAATCATTTTATCCAGATTGCCGACCAAATGACCGTCGATGTCCATATAAATGCCGCCGTCGTGATAGAGCGTGAATAAACGCCAGAAATCCGCTTGCGCCGCGCCGTCGGTAAGTTTGCTATAAGCGGCGAAGGTGCGCGCATCGGCATTTTTTTCAATGTAATCGCTGCGCGCTTCGGTGCTTACATAACGGTAATCATAGCCGGGTGAAAACAGACGGTTGACTAAATAGTTACAGTAAATGGGCAGGGTCACTTTGTTGCTGTAATTGGTTTGCCAAATGACTTTGTTGATTTTGCCGGGTTTATTGGACGGGCGTCTTGCCGGGCTGAATTCCGGAATGGTAAAGCGCTTTTTCGGAAAAATCGCGTGGAACGGGTAACTTAGGATTTTGACAATATTGCCGGCTAAACGTAACAAGCCGTTAGAAACGAAAAGTGCGGTCTGATTTTTAATTGGTTTATTCATTCAATGAATCCGTTGATGCAACTGAAAATTTGGGTGTACTTTATCACTTTACGCCAAAAGAATAAACGTTCTGAACCTGTTGAAATAAAATAATTAAAGGGGAAGTGAGTGGTGGGCGATACCGGTCTCGAACCAGTGACCCCCTCCTTGT
>JACAWG010000020.1 GCA_017160915.1 Aggregatibacter actinomycetemcomitans | reverse complement strand
ATTGATACCGTCTAAAAGTGCGGTTGGTTTTTTAGGCGTTTTTTCGTCTGTGTTGACTGCACCCTTTTGATACTTCGGTTGCCACGTTTGGCGGCTAAGTAATTTATCGTCTTCATCATACGCATAGGTTTCAACACTGCCGTCCGCCTGCGTACGTCTCGTTAGTCTGCCTACCGGGTCATAGGCATAGTGACGCACTCTTCCCGTAAAGTCCGTCTCACTGATGAGTTGCCCCACCTTATCGTATGCGTAGCGATAGCTGTCGCCCTGGCTGTTTCTCACTTCTGTGAGGCGGGTCAGCTTGTCATAGTGAAAGGTTAAGGTTTCACCGTTCGGCAACGTTTGACTTTCCAGTAAATCGTAAGCACCGTAGCCATATTTCGTTTTGTTACCGTTGCCGTCAATCGCTTCTTTGAGAAGACGCTCGCTATTGTAGCCAAACTGTTGGGTCGAGCCTTCCGGCGTCGTGACTTTGGTCAGGCTGCCATTCGGATTCGCATGTGCTTCACTATACTCATAACGATACGTCGAACCGTCCGTCCTAACCAAGGTCGTAATTCGGTCAAACATATCCCGTCGATATTGCGTCTGTTCGCCTTTACTATTACGAACCCCCGTTAATTGGTTTTCCTCATTATAACCATAACTCCAGTAATTCCCGTCCGGTAACTGTTGGCGAGCAACCTGATAACGTTCGTTATAACGATACTCCCATTTCAATTTATTCGGCGCTATCACAAAACGCAATTCATTGTGAGTACCATAACGGTATTCCCAATATTCGCCCAGTGAGTTCTTTACCTATAAGATAAATGAATTTTATACTTCAACACCTCTAGATTTTAGAGTTTCTATAATTCTTTTTTCTAAATGAGAAGAAAGCCAGATCGTCCATTCCTCATAATCATTACTTTCTTCAAAGGAAATAAACTTTTCTTGACCATTTTGCCACAACCTTGGAGACTCTTGTGGTAACGCTGGAAGAACTAATTGAATTTGCGAAAATTGAGAATCTGTTTCTTCGTCATAGTGCTCTTGTTGTCCGATTTTCACCCAACGTTTCTTATAAATACCAAGTCCACTTATAGCAATTGGTCTGAATAATCTTCCTGATTGAATAACATCTTCTATTCTAGGTGATAACCCATTAATCAAATTAAAAATTTCTACAATGATACCTCCGCCTCCAAGATCTTTAATAATTCTACAATATGCAAATTTTTTATTTTCACCGAGAAAATCACTTTTTTTAAATCGTTCTAATTCTGATTTATCAGATAAAAACAGGGGAATTGCGAAAAATTCTCCACCGCTTACATTTGCTAATTTATTTACCATAGCCAATTTACACTTCTTGATATAACACACTGCCAACATCTTCTTGTAACTTGTTGATATATCAGGCATGCATGGAGAATGAGCATCATCGTGGCATTAAAATACCTCATGTACAGTTCAACAAAAAGCTACTTCAGCATCTCCATATTCAATAATCTTCATATCATCAAACAAAACCTTCATTCCTCTTCCATGTTCAATATCAGCCTCAACCCTAAATAATAATCCAAATACAAAGTCAGCTGAATTTTGTTCCGAAAGCAAATATATCGCCATCAACTGCCCTTGCATGGATATTTCAGAAAAAATCCTTTCTTCAGCCAAACGATACCAAATTGCAGATGATTCCAGCATTTTTATTATCTTTTTCTTATATTCATTACTCATTTCTTCTTCTGACAAAGCAAGGTCATCGGAAATCACTAAACGAACAGAATCCTTTTGTTCAGAGATAAACACTTTCATTTCAAGACTGCTATCAAATTTAATATCATGAATATCCATAAATATTTCTCCTTACATTAATATTTACTTTGTTGTTGATTTAATTGTTGAGCTTTTGACTTAGCCTCATCACTCTCGTATTTTAAACCTGTAGCATCTTCAAAATCTTTCACAGATCCCTTATGAGGTAATGAAGCCTCATGATCAGCCCTTTGAACTAGCTGCATCGTAGCTGTATTTGTTGCTGGATCATAATCCATATGATGCCACGTCACATCGCCATAAACTGATTTATGAGCCCCAATTGTTGGTTTCCCTCGAGCACCATTAATTCCAGCAGCCGCATTTGCCGCCTTAAAATCACCATCCCGATATCCTTGCATACTAATAGTAACCTGCTTAATAACTTTCGCCGGAGGAAAAATGACAGGCATGAGAGCTAACCCCAACGGATCCACCCACCCACATGGATTAAACACATACCCATACGGATTAAATCCCCCCAGCAACCCTATCGGGTCATGGCTGATATACTGCCCCGTCTCAGGACTGTAATAACGGAAGCGATTATAATGCAACTCGCTCTCGTCGTCATAATACTGCCCCACAAACCGGTGGTTGCATTTCAGCGGGCTACTGTCGTTCGCCGCATAATGCCGGTGTCCGTCAATCTCCGCCTCACCCCACAGGTTCAGCTTTTGCCGGTAGTCGATATACCCCTCTTCAGTTAAGAGTTCGGTGATAGTCCCCACTTGGTCGGCGACCGTGTAATGCAACCGCCCCTTTTCATAGCGTGCCGTCGGGGTGAAATTATCTTCCTGATACAGCCAGTAAATCGCTTCTGCCCAGTTGGCTTGCATTGCGTTTGGGGTAAGCGCTAAATTACCCTCTATATTGGCAACTTGCAACGGCGCCTCGGCAACCAGCTGGTCCTGCTTGTACAGATAACGCCAGCCCGAAAGTGCGGTCGATTTCTGCGGTGTTTTTTCAGTTTGACTTTCTGATTGCTGCTCTTGCCGTTCCCAAAGCTCATTAATCTTATGCCAGTAATCCTGATTCGGGCGTATCGGCATATCAATTAGCTGATTTTTGTATGGGTTGTTTGGGTCTGTGGCGGTTTGGTCTGTCTGTACCTGATATTTGGTGATTCGGCGCCCAAAGGCATCATACTCATAACGCCAGGTGCCTTTAAATGGACTGATTAG
>JACAWG010000019.1 GCA_017160915.1 Aggregatibacter actinomycetemcomitans | reverse complement strand
AAAAGGGCAAAATTACCAACTATTTTGTCTACTATGCCAAAAAAAGTGCGGTCAGTTTGAAAAACGTTTTTTAAACTGACCGCACTTTTATGCGTTGAATTAGCTCATACGATAATTCGGCGCTTCTTTGGTAATCGTCACATCATGCACATGGCTTTCTTTAATGCCGGCGCCACTGATGCGTACGAATTGGGCTTTGGTGCGTAATTCATCAATGGTGGCGCAACCGGTTAAGCCCATGCAGGAGCGCAAACCGCCCATTTGTTGATGGATAATTTCTTTCAACAAGCCTTTATAAGGAATGCGTCCTTCGATACCTTCCGGCACTAGCTTATCCGCCGCATTGTCTGATTGGAAATAACGATCGCTGGAACCTTTCGCCATGGCGCCGAGGGAGCCCATGCCACGATAAGATTTGAATGCACGACCTTGGTACAATTCGATTTCACCCGGGGCTTCTTCCGTGCCGGCAAACATTGAACCGACCATCACGCAACTGGCACCGGCGGCAATGGCTTTGGCGATGTCGCCGGAATAACGAATACCGCCGTCGGCAATGACCGGAATGCCACGATCTTTTAATGCTTCTGCGGCGTCAGAAATGGCGGTAATTTGCGGCACGCCCACGCCTGTTACGATACGGGTGGTACAAATCGACCCCGGGCCGATACCCACTTTCACTGCGCTTGCACCCGCATCCGCTAAGGCAATGGCACCTTCGGCTGTCGCGATGTTGCCTGCAACAATCGGTAAGTTAGGGTATTTCGCGCGGGTTTCGCGCACGCGTTGCAATACGCCCTCGGAATGCCCGTGAGAGGAGTCGATCAATAACACATCAACACCGGCTTTTACTAAGGCATCAATGCGTTCTTCATTGCCGGCACCCGCGCCAACTGCCGCGCCTACGCGCAAACGACCGAATTCGTCTTTACAGGCGTTCGGTTTTTGTTCGGCTTTTTGGTAGTCTTTTAAGGTGATCATGCCTTTCAATTTAAAGTTGTCATCGACAACCAAGACTTTTTCCACGCGGTGTTCGTGCATGAGTTGGAAAATTTCTTCACGTTGCGCGTCTTCTTTCACCGTCACCAAACGTTCTTTCGGCGTCATAAAATCGGCAACGGTTTTATTGACATTAGATACAAAACGGGTGTCACGACCGGTAATAATGCCCACTAAATTGTTGTCGGCATCTACCACGGGATAACCCGCAAACCCGTTTTTCTGCGCAATGGCTTTTAATTCACTGATGGTTAAATTCGGCGGAACGGTTATCGGATCCGACACCACGCCGCTTTCAAATTTTTTCACTTTACGCACACGGTCCACCTGGCGTTCGATCGTCATGTTTTTATGAATAAAACCGATACCGCCTTCTTGCGCTAATGAAATCGCTAATTTGGCTTCAGTTACGGTATCCATGGCGGCGGATAACATTGGGATGTTCAGGCGAATGGTAGAGGTGAGTTGGGTGGAAAGATTAGCGGTGTTCGGTAACACGGTGGAGTGGGCGGGCAGGAGAAGAACGTCGTCAAACGTCAATGCCTCTTTTTGTATGCGTAATGCCATTGCAATATCTCTCTTAGTTGAATGTTTGGGAAAAAATATTGCGGACGGATTATACAGATTTCGCCTCAAATTGGGAACAAAAATTTCTAAAAAATGCCATTTGGCGTATGATAGAAACAATTCTCTCAACAAGGAAACAGCATGGCGAAATTATTAGAATTATTGGTGAGCGGCGTTGAAAATTCATTGGAAAATCTGACCGCACTTTTAGGCTGTGACGCGCAGCAATTACAACAGGAAATCCTTCAATTGGAGCAACAAGGGATATGTTTTGAAGTGGAAAACGGTAATCTCTATTTAATCCCTGAAATGCCTCTATTGGATGAAGCGCGTTTGACACAAGCCTTAGCGCCTTATGGCGTAACGCTTAAACCGGTGATTTCCTCGACTAACCAATATTTGTTGGATCACTTGGAACAGTTACAAAAAGGGGATTTATGCTTGGCGGAATATCAAACCGCAGGGCGCGGACGCCGTGGCAGGCAATGGATTTCTCCCTTCGCAGGGCAAATAATTATGAGTTTTTATTGGCAGCTGAATCCGACAAAATCACTGGACGGATTGAGTTCGGTGATCGGTCTCGCCATCGTTCAAGCATTGGCGGAGTTGGATATGTACGGATTCCAAGTGAAATGGCCGAATGATATTTTAGTTAATGATCGAAAACTGGCGGGCATTTTGGTGGAGATCGTTAATCGCAAAAACGGCATGTTGAATCTGATTGTAGGCATCGGCATGAATATCTCCCTCGGGCAGGATAAAAAAATCGATCAGCCGTGGGCGGAATTAAGCGAATTTTTCCCGCAGGTTGATCGCGAACAAATTATCATCAAAATGACGAAAACCATTTACCGTTATCTCGAACGTTTTGAACAACGTGGCATTGATGCCGAACTGCAACAACAGTGGCTTAATCACGATGCCTATTTTGGCTCGGAGGTTAATGTTATTACGGAAAAAAGTACGATTTCCGGTATTGAACAAGGCATTGATACCACAGGACATTTATGCGTTATCACGGAAAACGGCAGACAATATTTCAATGCCGGAGAAGTGTCCCTACGCAAAAAATAAACTTTTTCATAAAAGCCAAGTCTAAAGCGGTGAGTAACAACGAGAACATTACTCATCTTATTTTAGTAACTTAATGAGGTTTTAAAATGAAAAAACTGGTTCAAATTCTTGGCGTCGTGACGTTAGCTGTGGCTTTAACCGGCTGCCATAATTTAAGCAGAACACAAAAGAATACAGCTGTCGGCGCTGCAATCGGCGGTGTTGCCGGTAACGTCATCGGCGGCTCAACCGGTGCTACCTTAGGCGGTGCGGCACTTGGTGGTTTAATCGGAAGCCAAGTGGGCAAATAATCTATTTTACTCAACTCGGAAAGCCAAAAGTGCGGTCAGAAATTCAAGTGTTTTTCTGACCGCACTTTTTTTATTCCCCATGATTTTTTATCTCAACAAAAACACAATTTGGCGACTTTATGAGCAGATAACAAAAAAGTTCAATTTTTTTCCAAAAAACTATTGCAAAGATTTTG
>JACAWG010000018.1 GCA_017160915.1 Aggregatibacter actinomycetemcomitans | reverse complement strand
CTGTGGGTAAACAAAGTGCGGTGGTTATTTCCGATGAAAATAAAGCCGCCCTCTCGGGCGAGCAGGCACAGATTATTTATCAAGCATTACAAAATGTATTGGCAAAGTAATTTTATTTAAACACCAAACGCCATTTTCAAAAGAAAGTGGCGTTTTGCTTTATTATATCTTATTGCAAAGCCTATTTTCCTTATTGGCTAACACCCGATATAATAGTTCCATTATCGATTCAAAGGACTAACTGATGCTTGAAATGCTTCCTTTCACCTTGCCTGAAGTAGGAGCAATGTTACTTACCCACCTATGGCTCTCTTTATCGGCATTGCTAATTGCAGTAATAATTGCTGTACCTATTGCAGTATTATTGTCACGCAAACACCATATGGCAGAAGTAGTGTTACAATTTACTAATGTGCTGCAAACCATTCCATCTCTCGCTCTGCTTGGCTTATTGATTCCCTTTGTCGGCATTGGTTCACCACCGGTACTAATTGCCCTAACACTCTATGCCCTGTTACCGATCTTCCAAAATACCTATCTGGGATTAAGCCAAATCGATCAATCTATTCAAGACGCTTACACTGCTTTTGGCTTATCCCGGTGGCAATCGTTATGGCGAATTGAACTGCCGATGGCACTGCCGGCAATGATGTCGGGCATTCGTACGGCGGCAGTATTAATTATCGGTACTGCAACCCTGGCGGCATTAATCGGGGCGGGCGGATTAGGCAGTCTTATTTTACTCGGTATCGATCGCAATAATATGGTGATGATTTTTACCGGTGCCTTGCTTTCTGCATTACTGGCAGTCGGAGTAAGTGGTTTGATTGCGATTTTACAAAAAGCACGATGCAAACGTCCTCTCGCTATCGTTTTGATTTTAGGGCTAAGTGCGGTTGGTTTTTCGCAAATTTCTCTCACATCCCAAACTCAAAAAGTGGTGATTGCGGGTAAACTTGGCAGTGAACCTGATATTCTTATCAATATGTACAAACTGTTGATTGAGCAGGAAAACAAAACTATTCAAGTAGAGCTTAAACCGAATTTCGGCAAAACTTCTTTTTTATTCAATGCTCTCAACAGCGGTGAAATTGATATTTATCCTGAATTTACCGGCACAGTGCTGGAAGCCTTGGTACAAATGTTGCCCGAACAAAAAAATCACCACCGCTCCCCTGAAACCACTTATCAGCTGAGTAAACAATTACTGGCGGAACAGTTCCGCCTTGAATTTTTACCGCCGATGGCATATCAAAATACCTATGCATTGGCAGTGAAAGAAGCCTATGGAGCAACACACGGGCTTGCAACAATCAGCGATTTACATCATGTGGCAGGAGACATTCGCGCCGGCTTCACACTGGAGTTTCTCGATCGAATCGACGGCTATAAAGGCATAAAATCACAAGGCATTACTTTAGCTCATATTGTCACCCTTGAACCTGCCTTACGTTATACGGCGTTGCTCAACAATAAAATTGATTTAATCGAAGCATTTTCTACTGACGCAGAGCTCAAACAACATCAGCTCCGCTTACTGAAAGATGACATTGATTTATTCCCCGCCTATCAAGGTGCGCCACTCATGAAAGCTGATTTTGCAGCAAAAAACCCGCAGGTTCTGACCGCACTTAACCGCCTCGCCAACCGCATTTCCGAACAAGAAATGAGTGAAATGAATTATCAAGTTAAAGTACTGGGCGAAAGCCCGGAGAAAGTGGCAAGGGAATATTTGAAGAAAATAAAATTGCTATAGCCTTAGACAAAAGGTACCGGGCTGGATCATCTAAGCCGCACTACAACCTATAATTAACTTAAAAAGGCTGAGGAATATATAACCCTGTATGACTCATACGGGAGAATACAGAGAGATCAAATAAATGAACATAACAGGAAAAATCATGGAACTTGGTATTACAAACTCAATCGGCAATATGGCCACACGCTGTTTAATCGAACGGAAAGCGATGCCGGTTTTATCCGTACGCGATTCTATAATGCTCTTCCCCGATTCAACGCAATTACTTGGAAACGCGCCATGTACCTTTAAAGCGGTTATGAAGGTAGAATATGAAAATTAATCGCACACCTTTTATCGAATTTCGCGGCGTAAGCAAATATTATGACGGACAACATGCAGTGCAAACGCTAAATCTGACCATCTATCAAGGCGAATTCTTCGTATTAGTCGGAGGTTCAGGTAGCGGTAAGTCCACAACATTGCGCATGATCAACGCCCTCACCGAACCTACAGATGGAGATGTATATTTTCAAGGTAAACGGATTAAAGATTACAACATCCATACCTTACGTCATCGCATCGGTTATGTATTACAACAAATCGCCCTATTCCCCACCATGACCGTAGCGCAAAACATTGCCTTGATGCCTGATATTCTTGGGTGGCACAAAAATGAACGGAAATCCCGTGTGAATACATTACTTGAATTAGTGAATTTGCCACCTGCACAATATCAGGATCGCTATCCGCGCGAACTTTCCGGTGGAGAACAACAACGGATAGGCATTTTACGGGCTATTGCTGCTAATCCTCATTTATTGCTCATGGATGAACCATTTTCTGCACTTGATCCACTGGTGCGAACTGCCTTACAAGATCAAATTTCGTTGATCCATAAAAAATTCGGCACAACTATCGTGTTCGTTACTCATGACATGCAAGAAGCCTTAAAACTTGCTTGTCGCATTGGTGTCATGCAGAATGGAAAACTGGTGCAAGTAGGTGCACCAAACGAAATCCAACAACAGCCTGCCAATAGTTATGTAAAATCACTATTCGCCTCGTCTGAACAGGCATTAACGGCAGAGAAAGTGATTATGCAATATGAACAATTAAGTAAGGCTGAGCAAGCAAGTGTACGGAAATGGTTAGCACGTAATAGTTAACAATAAAATTAGATTTTGATTTACTGTTTGATCATACTGTTATATAAGTTAAACCCGTTTTCCAAAAATTGCTGTACCTACGCGAACCATGGTGGAACCACATTTGATTGCCGTTTGCATATCATCGGTCATGCCCATGGATAAAGTGTCGATTTGGGCGTTCGGCAA
>JACAWG010000017.1 GCA_017160915.1 Aggregatibacter actinomycetemcomitans | reverse complement strand
GAGGAGCGCATTAAGCCTAAATTAAACAATTTGAGCCCTGTGCAATACAGAGCTCAATATTTAACTTAGGTTTAGTTATCTATCCAACTTTTGGGGAGCAGATCACTTTTTCAAGTACGGTTGTTTTAGCGTCTAAAAATCGGTAGGAATTATTCTACACCGACCATCACGGAAGTGGCTTTAATGATAGCGTAAGCCTCTTTGCCGACAGATAAGCCTAACTCTTTCACCGCTTCAATGGAGATGGTGGAAGAAATCACGTTTCCGCCGCCGATGTCAATTTGAACGATAGCGTTTACGGAACCGGTTTCGATTGAAACGACTTTGCCTTTTAATTGGTTTCTTGCACTGATTTTCATGGACATTTCCTTATGATAAAGCCTAAATAGGCGGGTTAAAAAATCCTTGGCATTCTATAAGAAATACCACTGAATGCCAATACTACTTAAGAGGAGGAAGCCCTTTTAAGATTTGTTGTGCATTTTCTCTGCTCAAACTGTAATTGTAGTATTTTTGATAAAAATCCTGGGTTTTCAGCACCATATCCAAATCGCCGAAACGTTCCGGGTGGAACAGTTGCGCCGCCCACAGGATTTGTAGCGCTTCTTCCGCGCTGTAGCGATCCCATGGGAAGGTGCCTGTCGGGTTGGCATAAATACGATTATTTTTAACTGCACTGATAGATTGCCAGGTCGGATCCGCTTTAATTTTCTCAATTGAGCCTTGGGCTTTGTTGCCGCTGCTACCGATGATAATCACGTCCGGGTTGGCTTGTACGATGGTTTCCATGGTGACATTCACCATATTGGCTTCATCCGGTAGCACATTTCTGCCGCCCGCCATACGAATCCAATCTCCGATCATGGATTTCCCGCCGTCAATTTTGAGCAAATCCGATCCGCTGGTGATGTGTAACACCCGTGGTTTTTGGCTGTCTTTGACATCTTTAACGCGTGAATGGACAAAATTAATGTTGTCGTTTAATTCTTTAATGTATTTTTTCGCCACTTTCGGTGCGTCACCGCCCAACACGTCTGCGGTAATACGCACGGTTTTCTTTAATCCGTCAAAATCCTGAAAACTCACATGTACGCCTTTTAAGCCCGCTTGATTGACTTCTTTCAGCATGGATTTTTTGGAAAGCAGCACGGCATCGGGTTTTTGCGCCAATAATTCTTCAATTTGAATAGTTTCGCCGTTGGTCAAGACCGGTACTTCTTTAATTCTCGGATACACTTCCTTATACCAAGGATTCGCGCTGATCGAAGTCGTGGTTGCCACCAGTTTGTCTGCGCCGCCCAATAACAACACGATTTGATTATTGGCATGCCACAAATCTGCCACACGTTCTACGCGATCGGGAATATCCACTTGATTGCCATCCACATCGGTGATGATTTTCGCCTGCGCGGAAAATGCCAGCAGGGTAGCCGCAAAAAGTGCGGTGCGTTTTAACAATGTTTTTTTCATGGTCATAAGTACGTCCTCTTAAATATGCGTAATGGCACAGATTTTACGTTGTAATTCAGGCACATCAATTAAACGCAAATCCGTTTGATAAAGTTCCCGCAGGTTGTCTTCTGTGAGAATAGCCTCGGTGAAACCGCAATGCAATTTTCCCGATTTGGTTAAAATCGCCACTTTGCTGTTCGGAATCACTTCACTCAGCAACATCGGGTGATCGGGGTTATGTGTTGTCATGATAATAGAAAATTGCTGATGTGATAACCCTTTAATCAGGCTTAATGTTTTGAACACGTTGCCGTAGTCCAGCGCGGAGGTGGGCTCATCAAACAGAATCAGTTGCGGTTGTTGCACCAAAATTTTGGCTAAATTCACCAGTTGCTTTTCGCCACCGCTCATTTGCATATAGATTTTGTCCGAAAAATGGAGAATCCCCAGTTGTGCCAGCGCCCGTTCCGCCAAATGATAATCTTTTTCGCGCGGTTTACCGAACAAGCCTAAATGGGCGGCGCGCCCCAGTACTACATAATCCAGCACCTTGTATTGATAGGTCTGTGGCGAATGTTGCGAAACGTAAGCCACTTTACGGGCAATTTGTTTGGCGGAAAGTTGTTTGATTTCCTTATTTTGCAGAAAAATTTCACCGCACTTTGGTTTCAGTAAGCCCGCAATGCAGTTTAACAAGGTGGATTTTCCCGTGCCGTTGGCGCCAAGAATGGTGATCAGCTCGCCCGCCTTCAGTTCCAAATCAATGCCGTTAAGCAAGGGAATATGGCGTTGGTGCTGAAAATAAAGTTGGTTAATTTTTAACATCGTCATCAGTCCGCCACCTTTTGTTTCACTAACACCCAAGCAAAAAACGGCGCACCGATAAAACCGGTGAGAATGCCGAGGGGAATTTCTTGCGTGTATAAATTGCGCGCCAGCGTGTCGATAATCAACAGAAAAATCGCGCCGATAAGGGCGGAAAGGGGCAGGGTGCGTAAATTATTGTCGCCGATAAACATGCGCGCCAAATGCGGAATAATTAAGCCGATCCAACCGATAGTGCCGCTTAAACAAACCGCAGAGGCAGTGAGCAACGTGGCGAACATCACCATGAGATTGCGTTCAAAACGAATATTGGCGCCGATGAGTTTTGCCTCCCGATCACCCAATGACAGCACATTAATGCGCCAACGCATCATCAATAAAGCGGCGGTGGTGAACAGAATCATCGGCGCAAGCAGACGCAAATTTTGATAATCCGCTTTGGTCAGGCTGCCCATTTGCCAATACACGATGTCCGCAAGCTGGGTTTCCGGATCCGCAAGGTATTTCACCAACCCCAAACACGCCATCATAAAACCGGAAATGATAATGCCCGACAGCACCAAAATAATCGTCGAATCCCGTCGTACCAGTTTCGGCAGGCTCATGGTCATCAGCACCGCCAGCAAACCGCCCACGAACGCAAAACCCTGAATGGCAAACAAGCCAAGCCCCAGCAAAATCGCCACCGCCGCGCCGATACAGGCACCGCCGGACACACCGAGCAAATCGGGCGAGACTAACGGATTACGGAAAATCCCCTGAAAGGTCGCCCCGGCAACCGCCAACGCCGCGCCGACCAAGATCGCCGCAAGAATGCGCGGTAAACGCAGGTTAAAAATAATGTTGTTCTGCACATCGTTCGGGTTATTCCCCGTCAACGTTTGCACCACATTCTCAACAGGAATGGCAAACCGTCCCCAAGACAACGAAAACAACGCCAGCCCGACAAGCAAAAAGGCAAGTAATACAAAAATAAATCTGTTTTTATTCATGAAAGTAAAAAGTGCGGTTAATTTTAAATGTGTTTTATTATACACATCTTTATACTTTATTTTATATAGCGAGTTTTGGGTAAGGTGGGGGCGTTGAAAAACATCGGAAAAAAACCACCGCACTTTTACACACGCCGGCGCAAAAGTGCGGTCGATTTCACGAACGTTTTTTTCATCACTCGGACCAACCGCCGCCCAGTGCTTTATACAAGTTAATCAAATTCTTCGCGCCAGCCAGTCGGCTTTGGATGAGTTGGTTTTGGTAATCCAGTGCGGTCAATCGGGCGGTGAGGGCGTTGTCTAAGGTTTTTTCGCCGTAGTTAAATAATTTCTCCGCATTGCCCGCCTGTTTTTGTGCCTGTTGGTAGGCGGTTTGTAATAATTGGCTTTGGCGATTTAATGCCGCTTGTGCTTGATAACTGTTATCCACATCGGCAAGGGCTTGCAGTAAGCCTTTGTCGTATTGCAGCAAGGCGGCTTTTAGGCGGGCGTCGGCGGCATCAATATTCGCCTGAATGCGTCCGTTGGTGAAAATCGGCAGGCTAATGTCAAGGCTTAACAAATTGCCCCAACCTTTTAAATCGGGAATGTCCGTGTTGATGTCGATGCGCCCCGTTTGTCCTAAAAATTGAATCTCAAAGCGCGGGTATAAATCCGCTTTGGCGGAAGCCAGTTTTGCCGCTAACGCCTGTACTTGAGCGCGATAAGCGCGTAAATCGGGGCGGCGTTCCAATACGTCGCCGGGCATCACGCCATTCGGCGCGGGCGGTAAAGCGCCGAGAAAATCCACCGCACTTTTAGCGAGATGAAACCCTTGCGGCGGTTTGCCGATGAGAATGGCAATGGCGCGTTCGTTGCCGGCAATTTGTGCGTTCACGGTGGCTTGTTGCGCTTGTACGGCGCTGATTCGGCTTTCCACCTGTAACACGTCATTGGCGTTCGCTTGTCCGGCGCGGAAGCGACCTTGCGCATAACCTTTTAATTGGCGTAAGTGTTTTTCGTTTTGTTGCAACAGCACATTTTGCTGACGCAAGGCGGCAATGTTGGCATAACTTTCGGCGATTTGTCCGGCAACCAACATTTGAGCGGCATAAACCTGTTGTTGCGCGGCAAGGGCGGCAGCTTGTGCCGCATCGCGATCGCTGCGTTTTTTGCCGAAGAAATCCAATTCCCAGCTTGCCGTGATTCCCGCATATTGCACATTCCCTGACCGATCATAAGTACGCTGCGTCAACGGATTTTCCACATGAGAATGAATCATGCCCATCGAACCTTGCGCGCCGACTTTCGGACCCAGATCCGCCTGCGTATATTGGCTGTTTGCCTGCGCTTCCAATAAACGGGCTTTGGCGATTTCAATATCAAGGTTATTTTGTAAGCCCTGTTCGATTAATCGGGTTAATTGCGGATCCCGCCAGTTTTGCCACCAACGGGCGATTTCCATGGCATTTTTGGCGGTCGCTTGGTTTGAAGTTTGCTCAAATTGTGCGGGCATTTCCACTTTAGAAGACAAATCGACGTTGGTCGTGCAAGCGGTAAGAGCAATCAATGCGGTGATGAATGTTAATTTAGCATAGCGTTTATTTGTCATAATCTTTTCCTTCTTAATCTTAGCTTTGGCGCGATAACATGGATTTAAACTGAACGAGTGCGATACCTAAGAATAATGCGCCCAACGCCGCAATTTGGAGTAATTTATCCCACACCACATCAAGCCCTGCACCACGGAACAGCACATCCTGCGCATAAGCACCGAAAATGGCGGTAGGGGAAAACTGAATGAGTTTTTGCACGAATTCCGGCATATTTTCCAACGGCGACATGGTGCCGGAAAGCAGGTACATCACGATATACACCGGCAACACCAATAAGCCGAACTGGGGCATGGTCGGTGCGAAAATCGCCAGCATAATGCCAAGGGAGGCGATGGAAAAAATAAATACCGCCGCGCCTAACATATAGAGCGAAAATGCGCCTTGCGGCAGGGGTGTGCCGATGATTTTATGCACCACAAAATAGAGTGAAAACATCACGACGGTGAGCAACACCAGTTCGTTCGCCACAATCTTCGCCATAGCAATTTCACTGGATCGCACGGGCATCACCAAAATATGTTCCAGCGTGCCGCGTTCCCGCTCCCGAATGACGGCGGCGCCCACCAGCAACATGGTTAATAAATTCAAATAGCCCACAATGTTCATGCCGCCCATAAACCAATTACCGGAAAAATTCGGGTTATAAAGCACATTAATAGCCGGTTGAATGAGTATGCCGTTATTGCTTTGAAGGTGGAGAAAATTGTTAATTTCGCCACGGAAAATTTGTGAAATATAAGAGGAACCGATAGCGGCTTGCGTCATTGCCGTCGCGTCGGATAATAACTGAATCGGCGGGTTACGCCCCGCGAGTACGTCACGTTCATAATTTGGCGGAATATCCAGAATAAACGTATATTCTCCCGTGTCCATCAAACGGTCCGCCTGTTGCGCGTGAATGCTGTGCACTTTGCGGAAATTCGGCGGAATCAGGCTTTGTTGCAGGCGGTAGGACAGCGCCGAGTGATCGTTATCCACAATGGCGACGGACGCATTTTTTACTTCCAACGTAATTGAATTGGCGACGGTGTAAATGGCAACGGTGAACATATAAATAATTAACACCACCAGAACCGGATCGGAAAATAAACTGCGCAGTTCTTTGCCCGATAAATAAAACACGTTTTTTATCCATCTGAACATGTTATTTCTCCTGTTTTTTGAGCAGGGCGACCGCACCGCAGAAATACACGGCATAAATTGCCAACAATGCGCCGTAGCTGCTGAGAAAATCCATAAAGCCCAATCCTTTCGTGAAACCGCCTAAACAGATAAGCAAAAACCAATAGCCGGGAAACAATTGCGCCATCATATAAACATGAGACGGCAGGGTGGACGTCGGGTAGAGCATGCCGGAGAAGTTCATGGTCGGAATAATCACGATAATCGCCGTGGCGAAAATTGCCGCAATTTGTGATTTTACAAAGCTGGAAACAAACAGTCCGAACGCCGTTGAGGCGGTGATGATAAAAAGCGCGCCTAAGGTCATTGCCCACATGGAACCTTTGACCGGCACGTTAAATACCATCACCGAAATCCACACCATAATCAGATAGCTGATAAACGCTAACAGAATATAAGGCAGTTGTTTGCCGAGCAAAAATTGCATCGCCCCGGCAGGGGAGCCGTATAAATTCATAATGGAACCGATTTCTTTTTCGCGCACCACGCCCAACGCCGTCATCATGGACGGAATCAACATCATGGCAAGCATGATCACGCCTGGTGTCATGGCGAAAATACTTTTGAAATCCTGGTTATACACAAAGCGGGGTTCCAGCACGGTATTGTTCGGCACGTTTACGCCTTGTTGCTCTAAGGTTTCCTGTACATATTGAGTTATCGCACCGACCACGGAACCGCGCAGGTTTTCTGCGGTAGAGGGAAAAGCGCCGTCGATAAAAAAGCCTACTTCCGGCATTTGTCGTTGTAACACTTTTTTGCCGAAATCCGGGGGAATTTCAATCACCAGTTTCACTTTCGAGGATTGCAACACCCGATGAATTTCCTGCGGAGAATGAATATCCGGTTGGCGCACAAAATAGCGGGAACCGTCAAAATATTCGATAAAACGGCGACTTTCCGAACTGTTGTCATAATCCAACACGGTAAAATTCGACGGGTGTACGTCAAAAGAAATACTGGATGCCATGGCAAACAACATAATCACCGGGCCGAGCAAGGCGAAAAATAAACGAATGCGATCCCGTAATAATTCTTTCCCTTCCCGTACGGCAAACGTCCACACCAACGACCACCACGCCAGCATGCCTTTTTCCGGCGAATCCGCAGAAACACCTGAAATTTTCACCGCACTTTTCTCGGATTTATCCATTTTAGGCGCGGTGATGTCGTCCGCCTGTTCTTCCAGATAGATGATAAAGGCTTCTTCCAATGTGGGAGCTTTCTTCTCAAGACGTAACGCTTCCGGTGTGCCTACCGCCAACACGCGCCCACGGTGCATAAAGGAAATGCGATCACAACGCGCCGCTTCGTTCATAAAATGGGTGGTGACGAAAATGGTGATTTTGTCTTCGCGCGACAATTTAATCAGGTATTCCCAAAACATATCCCGCGCGGCAGGATCGACCCCCGAAGTGGGTTCATCAAGAATCAGCACTTCGGGTTTATGCAAACAGGCGGCGGCCAGTTGTAAACGTTGACGAATGCCAAGGGGCAGCGCGGAAGGGTATTCATCGGCAAGCTGAACCAAATCAAATTGCCCCATGACCGATTGCACATAGTGCGTCCATTGTGCGCGGGGAATTTGATAGAGTTTGGCGTGCAATTCCAGGTTTTGATAAACGGTGAGTTCTTCATATAAGGAAAACGCCTGGGACATATAGCCCACCCGTTTGCGCGTGTCGATATTGCCCGCATCAATAGGTTGCCCGAGCAACGTGGCGGAACCTTCCGTCGGATCCAGCAAGCCGGTGAGCATTTTCATGGTGGTGGATTTGCCGCAGCCGTTGGAACCTAAAAAACCGAAAATTTCGCCTTTCGGAATGGTAAAGCTGACATTATCCACCGAAACGAAATCGCCGAATTTTTTGGTTAAGCCTTTGGCGACGATAACCGGCGGTTCGTCGGCATTGGGTTTAAAGGGCGGGATATGCAAGCCGTTTTCCGCCCCGCGTTTTTCCTGCGGCAGCAATTTGACATAGGCTTCTTCCAGATTATGACTTTGGGTGTCGGCAATCACCTGCTTGGTGGGCGCGTTGGCGATGAGTTTGCCATCGTCCATAGCAAGAATATGTTCAAAACGTTCCGCTTCGTCAATGTATGCCGTTGCCACAATCACCGTCATGCCGTCTTCTTCACGGCGTAAATCATCCACCAATTGCCAGAATTGACGGCGGGAGAGTGGATCCACGCCGGTGGTGGGTTCATCTAAAATCAGCAAATCGGGGCTATGCACCAAGGCACAGCAGAGACTCAGCTTTTGCTTCATCCCGCCCGATAATTTGCCTGCCGCACGATCGGCAAAAGGAGCTAACCCGGTGGCGTTTAATAAGCGCTGAATACGGGCTTCCCGTTGTTGTTTATTCAAACCGAACAGGCGGGCGTGGAAATCGATATTTTCATAGATAGACAGGGTGAGATACAGATTTTTGCCCAGCCCTTGCGGCATAAACGCGATTTGGCGGGAAAGCACGTCCCGCGCTTTTTTCTCCGCAATATTCAAATCAAACACCTGCACCGTGCCGGTCTGAATGATTTTTACGCCGGCAATGAGGGAGAGCAGCGTGGATTTACCCACACCGTCCGGCCCGATTAAGCCGACGGTTGCTCCACGGGGAATGTGCAGACTGACATCATAAAGTGCGGTGGTTTTTCCGTATGAATGTGAGAGATGTTCCACCGCAACGGCGGGTCGAATGGCTGTCATGGTTATTCACCTTGCGGAAGTCTCACGTTTAACTGCGCCGGCCATTGCGCCTGCTGATCGTATTTCACATAGCCCAGCCCCGTCATGCCGCTTTTTAATAAAGGCTTATATTTCAACGCAATATCCACCGGAAGCTGCAATTTCACCTTGAACATCAATTTGGCGCGTTCTTCCGTGGTTTCCACGGATTTCGGGGTAAATTGCGCATTATTGGCGACGAACGTAATGTTGGCGGGAAAAACGGCGTTCATGCCGTCAATCACGATGCGGGCTTCATCCCCCAATTTGACTTGATTCATTTGCGGCGCAGTGAGGAAAACATTGATGTAAGTGTCCGTCGGATCAAGCAGGCTGACCACTTTGCCGCCCGCACCGAGAACATTGCCTGTTTCCGCAATTTGATATTCCACCCGTCCGTCTTTCGGCGCTTTAATCAGCATATCGGTATTTTGCGATTGCGCTTGTTCCAATTGTGCCTGCGCCTGTGCAACGGCGGCTTCCGCTTCGGCTTTTGCCGCCTGCGTGGTGTTCACGGCAGCAAGCGCCGCTTTATAAGCGGCTTGGCGACGTTCTAATTCGCTGCTTGAAATGAGATTATCACGACGCAATTTTTGTGCGTTATCCAATTCTAATTTTGCCACTTTGGCTTGTTGTTGGCGCGCATCAATTTCCGCAAGGGCGCGGGCTACCGTTTCTTCCGCCCGTTTCTTTTGTGCCTGAGCGGCGGAAACCTGCGCTTGCGAAATACCGGAAGAAAGCCGTGCCAGCGGTTGATCGCGTTGCACCTCGTCGCCTTCCTGTACCAAAATTTCTTCTACGCGACCGGGATAAAGGGTGGCAATGTCGAGCCGTTTTAATTCCAAACGTCCGTTGATAGCCGCAATGCCGTTCAGTTCATTGGCTTGTAATTGCCCGTTCTTCCAAATGGCAAAACCGGCGGCACCGATGACAATAAAACCGAACACGAAATATTTTGCTTTCATCTCTGTATCCTTACTTTTACGCGGTTTATGCGAATGATTATAGAGAGCGGGCAAAATCCGCTCAACCACCAAGAAGCAACGTTTTGTTGCTTAACCATACAAAAAGGCGTAATTTGTTGCTTAATTCGGTGAATTTAAGGAGAAATGATGAATAATCAGGATGTTCGGGTATTGAGAACCGATAAACTTATTCGTGACGCGTTTCTGACATTGTTGGCGGAAAAAGGCTTTGAAGCCATGACGGTGCAGGATATTTTAGATCTGACGCAGATTAACCGTTCTACCTTTTACAAGCATTTCGCCAACAAAAACGCCGTGGCGAAAGTCTTGGTGGAAGAGCTTAAAGCCTTGGTGACGGAGCGATTAAAACAGCGTTTTTCCGTACCGACGAAGGAATTTGTTCATAGCGTCCAACCACTTTTTGAACAACATCACCGACTAATTCACCTTATCGGTCAAATCGAAACGCCGAAAATTCATTTATATAATGACATTCACAAAATGGTGAAAGAAAAATACGTGGAACATTTGCAGGCTGAAGCAGCACAAATAGCAGAAACGGATTTGGATTTTCAAGCTCACCTGTTCGCCACCATGACGCTGGGTATCATGAAATACATTATTGAAAAAGGCGAAATGCCGCAGGTGGAAACGCTGATACAAAATGTGAATTCGGTGTTTGATATGTTTATGGTTCAAGAGGTGTAAAAACACCAAGAAAAATGACCGCACTTTATCATTGGTATTGCCGATGGCATTTCGAAAGTCCTCGTGCAGAAAAAGTCAGTCAATATGTGATGTCGGAATTGCAAAAGATTCAAAAATTAAGTCGAAACACCATTCCTTATTTGCAAGATAGATTATAGAAACAGTTGGCAGACACCCATTTTGGTTCGGCAACTACATTTGTCGCAGCAGAAATTGATCAAGTCAATCAAAAAGTCAAAATAGTAAGTGTAGGCGACAGCAGAGCTTACCTTATTGATGAAGCAGGAAAATGACGACAAATTACAACAGATCATTCTATTTTGTCCGAATTGTTAGAAATATCTCCTCATCAAAAAGAAGAAGATTTTGCCACAATTTATGGTGGTGTTTCTTCCTGTTTGGTTGCCGATTATTCCGAATTTCAAGATAAAATTTTTTATCAGGAAATTGAAATCAAGCCAGGTGAAAGTCTAGTCTATTACTCTGTTCTGACGGCTTGACTGATGGGCTTTCAGACGATATGCACGAAAAGATTTGGCAGAAATATCCCGATGATAAAGCTCGCCTCACGGTTTGCCGAAAGATGATTGAGAAGCAATCGTTTTATGATGATTTGTCGGTTATAATCTGCGCGTTTTGATTTATGTTAAAAAATATTCTAAGGAACCCAAATTATTATGAGTGATGAAAAAGCAAAAATACTTAAGATTAAAGATGTATTTGACTTGAAGTTAAGCATTCCTGACTATCAAAGACCATACAAATGGACAGTTAAAAATGTTCAGCAGCTAATTGATGATTTACTTACTCATTTCCGTGATAACAAAGTTTATCGAATCGGTACAATTGTTTTATATAAAAATGGTGGCAAGTCTGAAATAGTTGATGGACAACAGCGACTTACTACATTATCGTTAGTTCTTTATAAATTAGGTAGGAAAGATATTTTATTTTTGAAAGAAGAGTTAAATCATAGTATTAGCAAATTTAATGTTCTAGAGAATTATAAATTTATTAATAACTATAATTTTCCTTCAGGATTTGAAGAATATATCTTAAAAACATGCGAAATGGTTCGTATTGAACTTGATGATTTAGATGAGGCTTTTCAGTTTTTTGATTCACAAAATGCAAGAGGAAAACCTCTTGAATCATATGATCTCTTAAAGGCATACCATTTAAGAGAGATGAGAAATAAACCAGACCAAATTATTCATCAATGTGTTGAACGTTGGGAAAGATCAGCAATGTCTAATGATATAAATAATTTAAATAAAATTATTAACTTTATTCTATTTAGATTGCGCCGTTGGCATTATCAAGAACATGCGGAAGTATTTTCGGCTAATGAATTGGATACATTTAAAGGTGTTAGCGAAAATGTTGAATACCCTTATTTGAATGGTGTTTTAGCTACAAATGCGATACAGAAAATGTCTACCGAGAATCCTTTTTTATATCGTTCAATATCACTATTTCAATCTAATCAAACATTGGTTAATGGAAAGTATTTCTTTGATTATATTCAACACTATGTATTAATTTATGAGAAATTATTTAGAGAAAAAATAGGTTTGTTAAGTTTGCTCAATGAAATAAATGGTGTAAGTTTGGAAGAGGGCGTAATAAATTTTTTGGATAATTATGATTATAGCTATCGAGTTGGTGATAAATATCTTAGGAATTTATTTGAATGCACACTGTTATTCTATTTTGATAAGTTTGGGGATGACCATTTTTCTGAGTTTATGACAAAGGCGTTTCTTTGGGTTTATCGCCTTCGTTTTGAATATCAACGTATTAGTTTTAAGACAATAGAAGATGCAGCTCATGCTAGGGATGGATTGCTATCTTGTATTGAAAAGTCAATTACACCAGTACAAGTTATTCGATTTATTCCAAAATTAGATGAGGTTAAATTTGATAATGTAGATAAAAAAATAAAAGAAATTTTTGGAGTTAAATATGAGACAAAGTAATAAGTATGTAAAACCGTTAAAGATAAATGAACTCTTAGATAACGATAAATATATTATTCCCATTTACCAACGTAATTATGCATGGGAAGATAAAGAGATTAGCCTTCTTATTCAAGATCTTGGGAATGCTTGCCAAAAATCTAAAGACAATTACTACATTGGTAGTTTAGTTGTCTATAAAAGAGAAAATGGAGATTTTGAAGTTATAGATGGTCAGCAAAGATTAACGACACTAACATTAATTATGCATCATTTGTCTAAAAACGGTTTCACTAGGAATGTGTATTTTGAGCATCGGAAGGATTCTGATTGGGCATTAGATCATCTTGAGTTAGAAAATGATATTCCTAGTGTATTTAAAAATGCTTTAGAATCAATTAAAAAACATTGGGGAATAGCCGTCAAAGCATCTGCAACAAAAGACTTAGCTGATTTTCTGCTTAAAAAAGTTGAAATTATTAGAACAGAAGTTCCTAAGGATACGGATCTTAATCATTATTTTGAGATTATGAATACACGAGGAGAGCAATTAGAGAAGCATGAAATTCTTAAAGCCCGTTTATTGGAGATTCTACCAGAGGGAGTTAAACGTTCTATTTTCGCTCAGATTTGGGATGCTTGTTCTGATATGAGCCGATATGCAGTAATGGGGATAGAATCGAATCTTAGAAAGATTATTTTTGGTGAAGATTGGCAGGATAAACCGAAACCATTTGACGACATTGTTAAATATTGTGGTAATAACGCAGAAAATACTCAACAAAACACAGATAGCAAAAGTAGTAAATCATCAATTCTTGCTTTAATTGAAGGGCGGGAGCAAAAAGTAGAGCAAACAGTACAAAATAACGAATTTACTGAAGGTGGTTTTAATTCAGTTATTGATTTTTCTAACTTCTTGATGCATGTATTAAGAATTTATTTAGAACTGCGTTGTGATGACAGTAGATTTAAAGATGTTTCTTTAGATGAAAGAGAACTATTAAATTCATTTGGTAAAGACTGGAGCAAAGAAAATGTTATTGACTTTATTGATACATTGTTATCTTGCAGATGTTTATTTGATAAATATGTTATTAAATCAAGCACATTACGTTCAGAAGATGAGCATTGGTCTTTATGGAAGATTGTAAAAGGAAGTTCAAATAATTATTACTATAAAAATACTTTTGGTGGTGATAATAATGAATCGAATGACACTGAAAGTAATGAGCAAACAAAAACTACAATAATGTTACTTTCAATGTTTCATGTTTCTAATCCATCTCGTATTTATAAAAACTGGCTATATGCAGTACTACGAGCATTATATACGTATAGGGAGAAAATTAAATTTAATAGTTATATAAGATTTTTAGAGAAATTATGCGATAAATTCTATTTTGGTAATAATTGCCAAGAAAAAGATATTACCGATATTATCTTAGGAGAAGAAAAAATTAATTTTTATTCAAATAATAAAAAATGGAATGATGGAGTTCTGGTTCCTAACTTTGTATTTAATCGATTAGATTACCAACTATGGAAAAAGTATAAAGAAAAGTACCCTAAGTTTCGATTTACTTTTAGAAGTTCTGTTGAGCATCATTATCCTCAACATCCATCTGAAGAATATGTATTAGAGAGATTAGAGAAAAATATTCTAGATAATTTTGGCAACTTATATTTGTTATCTCAAAGTAAAAACTCTCGTTTAAGCAATTTAACACCTGAAGCTAAATGTAGTTATTATAAGAATAAAAATTATGATAGCCTAAAACAGGCTTTAATGATGGAAAAAACAAAAGAGCTTAATAATTGGAAAAACGAGGAGATATTAAAGCATGGAGAAGAAATGCTCGAAATTCTAAATCAACCTTTATCCAAAACTGATTCCTGACGACACCTTTTGTCGCACCACTCACTAAAATACTCCTTACCAACCTAGTAAGGAGTATTTTTTATGTCTGAATATAAATTAAACCCACCGACAGTGTCTTCTTATATTGAAAATATGATACTCAAAATTTTATTTGAGTATAAAGGTTTTTCCGAAGTGTTTCAGGAGAGTAGCTGGCGAAGTGATGAAGTCGCCAGTGCGTTTGGGCTGCCTGAAGAATTAGAGAATGATAAAAATTTACGTACGGTTGCTCGTCGGATTTTAAAAGAGCGTTTAAAACACTCCAAATTTAGATTGGGGCGATACGTTAGATTTTGATGAATTTGTGACACAGCCATTAAACGAAAACGTCCTATTGAAATCTTGTACGGAAACATCTCAAGTGCCAAGTTTGCAGCTAGATGATTTTGCCCATATTGCCAGTATGAAAGATATAATATTGATGTATTTGCAACAAGCTCTAAAGCATCACCAGAAAGGCATGAATCTTTTAATTTATGGTGCGCCGGGCACTTTTTATTTTCCAATGGAAAGTGCGGTCATCTTTTTAGGCGTTTTATCTGTTGTACTTTATAGCGCCGTGGCAAAGCTAATTAACCCTAAAATCACACCCGGTGAATTGGCAAGCGCTACCGGATAATCCCGTTCTTTTTTTAATAATCCGTAAGCCACCCACAAACTACAATTTATCGCCGTTGCCAGCGGTTGTAATGTTCCGCCTTTTACACCGTCGAGATTCATGCCGATTTGCTCAAGATAAGACACATACATACACACGGCGGTAAAAGTGGCAACCCAGCTTAAAATCGTAATAAAACGTTGGTTCGTCATTAATTCATTCTCCTGTAAATCATTAAAAATAAGTAAATAATGACGGGTATTATATACTATTTTTAACTAAAAGTAAAAAGTGGGGATTTTGACTGATGAATTATGCTGATTTTGGAAGGGAATTCGGCAAGAAAAAACGGCATCAAATTTTCACTTGATGCCGTTTTCTTTTTAAAGTGCGGTTAAAAATTACAACACTTTTACAATGCTTTCGCAGAGGTAACGAATATTGTCTTCGGTAATGCCGGCAACGTTGATGCGTCCGGAACGCACGGCGTAAATGGCGAATTCGTTTTTCAGGCGGTCAACCTGTTCGGCGGTTAAGCCGCTGAAAGAGAACATACCGTTTTGGTTGATAATAAAACCAAAATCTTGTTGCGCACCGTATTCTTTCAATAACTGTACGAAAAGGTGACGCATTTGTTTGATGCGATCACGCATTTCGGTTAATTCATTTTCCCAATCCTGGCGTAATTGTGCGTCGTTTAGCACCAAAGCGACGGCGCTGGCGCCGTGTGCCGACGGGTTGGAGTAGAGGGTGCGAACGATGGTTTTTACTTGGGTTAAGGCGGTTGCGGCGATATCGGCAGTTTCAGCTACCACAGTAAAGGCGCCGACGCGTTCATTGTATAAGCCGAAATTTTTCGAGAAGGAACTTGCCACTAAAAGCTCTTTGTGATTTTTTGCAAAGGCGCGTAAACCGTAAGCGTCTTCCTGCAAGCCGTTGGCAAAACCTTGGTATGCGAAGTCAAATAATGGCAACCAACCGTTTTTCGCCGACATTTCCGCCAGTTTATCCCATTGTTCGGGGGTTGGGTCGATACCGGTCGGATTGTGGCAGCAGCCGTGTAATAACACCACATCGCCTTCACCGGCTTGGCTTAAGTCGGCGATTAAATTATCCCAATCCAGGGCTTTGGTTTGCGGGTTGTAATAACGGTATTCGCGAATGGTCATGCCTACGGCGTTAAAAATGGCGTTGTGATTCGGCCAGGTCGGCGTGCTGATCCAAACATTTTGAGCTTTGGTTTGGCGTTTAATAAATTCCGCCGCGATGCGTAATGCGCCGGTTCCGCCTAAACTTTGCACGGTTCTGGCACGATTATTTTTCACAATGTCGGAATTTGCGCCAAATAGGAGTTCTTTGGTGCGCGCGTTGAAATCGGCAACGCCGTCAATCGGCAGGTAGTTTTTGGTATTTTCTTGTTCTAATAAGCGTTTTTCCGCTTCTTTTACCGCTTTTACGATAGGCGTATTGCCTTTTGCGTCTTTATATACGCCAATGCCTAAATTAATTTTGTTATCGCGGGTCTCCGCTTTGAATGCTTCGCCTAAACCTAAAATCGGATCTGCCGGAGCGGCAACAATATTTTCAAACATAGAATAATCCTCGAGATGTTGTGTAAAAATCTGTTTATTTATACTGCCACGGCAGGGTTTTGACAAGCCGTCGTCAGCCATTTAACGCAATTTATTTTTCGCCCATTGCAAACCGGATTGATAATCTTCCGGCAGCTCACGGGATAACTTATCTAATTGAGCGATAATCACCTTTTTATCCGGATGGGAAAGATTAATATGTCCCACTTTACGTCCCGGGCGCACCTCTTTGCCATACCAATGTAATTGGGCGAACGGCATATTCAGCCATTGTGCTTGGTGTTCCGTACCGATTAAATTAACCATCACGCTTGGCGCGGCAATTTTTAATTCGGGTGTTGGTAAATTCAACAATGCGCGCAGGTGCAATTCAAACTGACTGATTGAACAACCTAATTGTGTCCAGTGTCCGCTGTTGTGTACGCGCGGCGCCAGTTCGTTGACCAATAATTGATCGCCGACCACAAAGCATTCCATCGCCATCACGCCGACATAATCCAGTTCGTGCATGATGTTGCTTAACATGGCTTCCGCCTGCTGTTGTTGTGCGGCTTGTTGCGGGAATGTCGGGTCAACGACGCTATAACGTAAAATGCCGTTTTGTTGCAGATTGTGCGTCACCGGATAAAAACGGGTTTCGCCGTTGCGGAAACGGGCGCCGACGAGAGAAACTTCGTAATCGAACGGAATAAACTTTTCGGCGATGGTTTCACCGAATAAATCGTCGGTAATTTGCGCTTTGTTTTCCTCGCTCACAATCCATTGACCGCGACCGTCATAACCGCCCATGCGACGTTTTACCACGACTTTCTCACCAATGTGCCGAAACACCTCCGACCATTGGCTTTTTTCTTTTAATAAACACCAAGGAGAGGTTGGGATAGCCAACTTGTCTAACAGTGATTTTTGGCTTAAGCGATCGGCTAATTGGGCGAACACTTTTTGATTGACGAAATTGGCATGATTGCCCAATAACGTAGTGAGCGGGGTTTGTTCCCAGCGTTCGATTTCGGCGGTAATAATGTCATCGGGCGACAGTTCAAACACCGGCGCATCAAAGGGCAGAGGTTGCACATGAATATCTAACGGCGCACCGGCATAACGCAACATTCTGCCAAGCTGCCCGTTGCCAAGAACGTAAACGGTTGGATAAAGAGCGGAGTTTTGCATAGGGTTCTCATTGATTTTGATCTGGCGATGATGTACGCCATCTTGGTTATTCACTAAAAAAACATTCCAAAAAAGAACCGCACTTTTTATCTTCAACAGGAAAGTGCGGTCAACATTTTCGGTGTTTTTAACGGCGCGGGTCAGGATTATCCAATACGCTTTGAGTTTGTTCCTGTCTGAATCGTTGCAGGCGTTGCGCCAATTCCGGGCTGTTCATGGCTAAAATCTGCGCCGCCAGCAAACCGGCATTTGCCGCCCCCGCCGGTCCAATCGCCAATGTGCCTACCGGAATGCCTTTCGGCATTTGCACGATAGAATAAAGGCTATCCACGCCGCTTAAAATGGAGCTTTTCACGGGCACGCCAAGCACCGGCACGATGGTTTTTGCCGCAATCATACCGGGCAAATGCGCCGCACCGCCGGCACCGGCAATAATCACTTGAAAACCTTGAGTTTGCGCGCTTTCCGCAAATTGAAAGAGTTTGTCCGGCGTGCGGTGGGCGGAGACGATTTCAACGTGATAAGGCACTTGTAGCTGATCTAAGATTTGCGTGGCTTCCTGCATGGTTGTCCAGTCACTTTTGGAGCCCATGACAATGGCAATTTTAGGAGAGGTTGACGACATGATTTCCTCATTAAGCGATAAAAAAAAGTGGCGCTAGAATAGCATAATGCGCAAACGTTTGCGATAAGTTTGCGGAAGAAAATCCATTTGCAACTTAAGGCTAAAAATCATATCCTTAACACCAATTTTTAGCCCTTAGAATTAGGTCGTTTTATGTACGCTAAAGCCAAATACAGAAAAGATTATCAAACCCCCGATTTCACCGTCACCGATATTTATCTTGATTTTCAATTAGAACCGGAAAAAACCATCGTTGTTGCCACAAGTAAATATCAACGTCTTAACGAAAAAAGCACCACATTACGTTTAGACGGACATGATTTTCAATTTTCCTCCATCAAATTAAACGGCAAACCGTTCTCACAATATCAGCAGGATCACGAAAGTTTAACCTTGGATTTGGCACAAGTGGATGCGGACCAATTTGAACTGGAAATCACCACCGTGTTAAATCCTGCCGCCAATACGTCGTTGCAGGGGTTATATCAATCCGGCGAGGCGTTTTGTACTCAATGTGAAGCGGAAGGGTTTCGCCAAATTACCTATATGTTAGATCGTCCCGATGTGCTGGCGCGCTATACCACCAAAATTACGGCGGACAAAGCCCAATATCCGTTCTTACTTTCTAACGGTAACCGCATTGCCGGCGGCGAGTTGGATGACGGACGTCATTGGGTGGAGTGGAATGACCCCTTCCCTAAGCCAAGTTATTTGTTTGCTTTAGTCGCGGGCGATTTTGACGTTCTGCAAGACAAGTTCGTGACCAAAAGCGGACGCGAAGTGGCGTTGGAATTGTATGTTAATCGCGGCAATTTAGACCGTGCCGATTGGGCGATGCAAAGTTTGAAACGCGCCATGAAATGGGATGAAGAGCGTTTTGATTTGGAATACGACCTGGATATTTACATGATTGTCGCCGTGGATTTCTTCAACATGGGCGCAATGGAAAATAAAGGGTTAAATATCTTTAACGATAAATATGTGCTTGCCAATCCGCAAACCGCAACGGACGACGATTATTTAGCCATTGAAAGCGTGATTGCGCACGAGTATTTTCACAACTGGACGGGCAACCGCGTAACCTGTCGCGACTGGTTCCAGTTAAGTTTGAAAGAGGGCTTGACGGTTTTTCGCGATCAGGAATTTTCCTCCGACACCGGCTCGCGTCCGGTGAATCGAATTAATAATGTGAAATTCCTGCGCACCGTGCAATTCGCCGAAGATGCCGGTCCGATGGCGCATCCGATTCGCCCTGAAAAAGTCATCGAAATGAATAATTTCTATACGGTTACCGTGTATGAAAAAGGTGCGGAAGTCATTCGTATGCTGCACACCTTATTGGGTGAAAAAGGCTTCCAAAAGGGCATGAAGTTATACATTGCGGAAAACGACGGCAAAGCGGCGACCTGTGAAGATTTTGTTTCCGCCATGGAACGTGCCAATGACTTGGATTTAGCGCAATTCCGCCGTTGGTACAGCCAATCCGGTACGCCTGAATTGACCATCAGCGACCGTTACGACGAAAAAAATCATGTGTATCAACTACAGGTTTCTCAATTAACCCCACCGACCGCCGATCAAATGGAAAAAGTGAATTTGCACATTCCATTGAAAATCGCGTTATATGACGAAAACGGCGTCGCACAAACCTTATATGATTCCGAAGGTGTAGTGGATAATGTGTTGAACATTACCCAAAAAGACCAAACGTTTGAATTTCACAACATTTACACCAAACCGGTTCCTGCTTTGTTATGTGATTTCTCTGCGCCGGTGAAATTGGATTATGACTACAAAACCGGTCAGTTAATTACCCTAATCAAATTTGCCGAAAACGGGTTTATTCGCTGGGATGCGGTGCAAATGTTACTTAACACCGAGTTACGACGTAACGTAAGTAACTATCAGCAGGGCATCGAATTGGATTTGCCCGCCGAAGCGATTGCGGTGCTTCATCAAATTTTAGCGAATTATCAAAAAGATATTGAATTAACCAGTTTGATTTTAACCTTGCCGAAAGCGACAGAATTTGCCGAATTATTCAAAACCATCGACCCGGACGCCATCAGCGCCGTGCGTGAATTTATGGCGCGTACCATTGCAGAAAATCTGCAGGAATTATTGTTTAAAACCTACAATCAAATTCGTCTGGACGAGTACAGAATTGAGCGTCAGGACATCGCTTTACGCAAACTGCGCAACGTTTGTTTGAGCTATCTGGCTTACACCAATATGGGCAATAACCTGGTGAATAAACATTATTCCTATTCCAATAATATGACCGACACGCTCGCCGCATTAACTGCCGCAACGCAAGCCAAATTACCTTGCCGCGATAATCTGTTGGCGGATTTTGAACAAAAATGGCAGCATGACGGCTTGGTGATGGATAAATGGTTTGCCTTGCAAGCCACCCGTCCGGAAGAAAATGTATTGCTCAATGTCATGCAGTTAATGGATCACCCGAGCTTTAATTTCAATAATCCGAATCGTGTACGTTCGTTAATCGGCACGTTCGCCGGGCAAAACTTAAAAGCCTTCCACGCCATTGACGGTTCCGGCTACCGTTTCTTAACGGATATTTTGATTAAACTGAATAAAAGCAATCCGCAGGTGGCTTCCCGTTTAATTGAACCGTTGATTCGTTTCGCCCGTTACGACGCACAGCGTCAAACCTTAATGAAACGCGCTTTAGAGCGCATCAGCGAAACGGAAGATTTATCCCGCGATTTATACGAAAAAATCGAAAAAGCATTACAGTAACATCAAAAAGTGCGGTTAATTTTGACCGCACTTTTTCATTCCACAGTTAACTATCCGGAGAGATAAACGAGTATGTATTCTTTGATTCGTAAAGGGATTTTCGCGCTTGATGCCGAAAACGCCCATAACCTAGCCATAAAAGCCCTAGGGTTGGCAGCCTATCCGCCGTTTCATTTTCTGCTAAAACAACTCCTGGCTTGTCCGCAGGGCACGCCGAAAACCGTTATGGGCATTGCGTTTAAAAATCCTATCGGATTGGCGGCAGGTGCGGATAAAAACGGCGAAGCCATTGATGGTTTCGGTGCCATGGGATTCGGTTTTATTGAAGTGGGCACCGTTACGCCCTTGGCGCAAGAAGGCAACGCAAAACCGCGCCAATTCCGTTTAATTGAAGCGGAAGGCATTATTAATCGTAACGGTTTCAATAATTATGGTATCGATCACCTCATTGAAAACGTGAAAAAAGCCAAATACGACGGCGTGCTTGGCATTAATATCGGTAAAAATAAGCTAACGCCATTAGAACAAGGCAAGGATGATTACCTGATTTGTCTCAACAAAGCCTACAATTACGCCGGTTATATTACCGTCAATATTTCCTCGCCGAATACGCCGGATTTACGTCAGTTACAATACGGCGATTATTTTGATGACTTGCTGCAAAGCATTAAAAGCCGCCAACAAGCGCTGGCAGAGCAATATCAAAAATATGTACCCATTGCGGTGAAAATCGCACCGGATTTAACGGAAGCGGAGCTGGTTCAAATCGCCGATACGTTATTACGTCATAAAATGGACGGTGTGATTGCCACCAATACGACAATTTCCCGCGACAACGTCACAAATTTAAAAAATGCCGAACAGCAGGGCGGGCTAAGCGGAAAACCGCTACAACACAAAAGCACGGCGGTTATTGCCCGCTTGCACCGGGAACTAAAAGGACAAATTCCGATTATCGGCAGTGGCGGCATCGACGGCGTACAAAACGCACAGGAAAAAATACAGGCAGGTGCCGAGCTTTTGCAGGTATATTCAGGCTTGATTTACCACGGACCGAAATTGGTGAAAGCATTGGTTGAGGCGATTAACTAACGGAGAAATAAAATGAAAACATTATTTTTAGCTTCTTATTTTGCAGGGGTAGAAAATCTTTTTGACCAATTTCTGCAACAACATGTATTACCGAAAAAAGTGCTGTTTATCCCTACCGCCGGCAATGTGGAAAGTTATGTTGAATACATTGAAGAAGCGAAAAATATTTTTCAAAAATTCGGTTTTGATACGGACATTGTGGATATTGCGAAAACACCGGAGAACGTAACTAAAGATAAATTAGCAAATACGCCATATCTTTATATTTCCGGCGGCAATACCTTTTATTTGTTGCAAGAATTGAAAAGAAAGCACGTATTGCCAAGTATTAAAAACCGGATTGCCAACGGCATGATTTACATTGGTGAATCTGCCGGTGCCATTATCGCTACCCAAGATATTGAATATAATCAAATTATGGATAATAAGAATGTAGCTACTGATTTGAATGATTATTCGGCATTAAACTTAGTGAATTTTGCTATCGTGCCACATTATGGTGAATTTCCTTTTGAGGAAAGTTCAATTGAAACCGTTCAAACCTACCAATCCAAACTAAAACTACTACCGATAACGAACAGCCAAGCCATAATTGTTAATGAAGATGATTATGTTGTGCAAAACGATTCATAGGAAAGCAATGACAAAATACGATTTACACTGCCACAGCACGGCGTCTGACGGCGTATTATCGCCGACGGAGGTGGTGTTGCGGGCGTATGAAAAGGGCGTCAATGTGTTGGCGTTGACCGATCACGACACCGTTGCAGGCGTATCGGAAGCGCGTCAACAAGCTGAAAAATTGGGAATTCGGCTCATTAACGGCGTGGAGATTTCCACTTTATGGGAAAATCGCTCCATTCATATTGTGGGCTTAGGATTTGATATTTCGCACGAAAAAATGACCGCACTTTTGGCGGAGCAGGCGCGTTTGCGTGATATTCGGGCGCAGGAAATCGGGGAAAAACTGGAAAAAATCGGCATAGCGAACGCTTATGCAGAAGCCAGAAAATTAGCCGGCGACGGCGAAGTTACCCGCGCGCATTATGCACGTCATTTGGTGCAAATCGGTAAAGTGTCTAACGACGGACAAGCCTTTAAACGTTATTTGGGACAAGGCAAATCCGCTTATGTGAAGCCGCAATGGGCGGACATTCCGTCAACCATTGAGGTTATTCATCAAGCGGGTGGGGTGGCGGTGCTGGCACATCCGTTGCGTTACACCATGACCATGAAATGGGTGCGAAAACTGGCGGAGAATTTTAAAAGTTGGGGCGGTGATGCCATGGAAATTTCCGGCTGCGGGCAACGTCCTGATCAATTTCAATTGCTGGTGAAACTGGCTGAGGAACATCAATTGGCGGGCTCGATGGGGTCTGATTTTCACTTTCCTTGCGCTTGGGTGGAGTTAGGAAAACTAAAACCGCTGCCGGAACATCTTCCTTTTGTTTTAGATATAAAAAATGACCTTGCCTGAACAGCAAGGTCATCAAAAAACACGTCACAAAACGACCGCACTTTTAAGGTTTTACCCTGCACAAATCCAGTTGGCTGATGAAGTCAATGAAGGCTTTGACCTTCGCCGCCAAATGACGACGGTGCGGATAGACAATATGTAAATCCAAATCCTGCTGGCGATAATCACTCAGAATTTCGACCAGTTTGCCGGAAGCCAGTTCTTCCTCAATAAAAAAGCGTGGCGAATTAATAATACCAAGCCCCGCCACACATAAAGATGTCAACGTTAAACCGTTATTACACACCAGTTTGGAACGCATTTTAATGCGTTGGATTTTGTTGTGTTTGTTGAATTCCCAGTAAATTTGATTGCCGGTGGCTTTATATAAAAGGCAGTCGTGATGTTCCAATTCTTCCGGGGTTTGCGGAATGCCGTGGGTTGCCAAATATTCCGGCGAGGCGACAAAATGCATGGAGGAGGTGGCAATTTTCTTTGCAACCAGTGAACTGTCCTGCAAATAACCGATGCGTAGAGCTAAATCGAATCCTTCGCTGACTAAATCAATCACCCGATCATTAAATTCAATTTCCATGTGTAAGTTCGGGTGTGCTTTAATAAATTGGGCAAGGTTGGGCGTAATAAAACGCAAGCCAAAATCACGTGGCACGGAAACCGTCAGATTGCCTTGTAATGAAGTGGAAAGGTTGCTGATACTGGATTCCGCATCTTCCAGCTCCAACAGAATCGGCTGGCAACGCTGATAATAAATGCTGCCGGCTTCCGTAGGAACGATTTTACGGGTGGTGCGTTGTAATAGTCGGGTTTTCAGTTGCTCTTCCAGTTGAGAAACCAGCTTACTCGCCATGGCGACGGAAATATTTTGTAACGCCGCCGCTTGGGTAAAACTTTGTGTTTCAACGACTTTGCAAAATATCGAAATTGCGTTGAGTTTGTCCATTTATTGCGCCTTTTGGAAAAAAGTAGTTGACCTGCTTAAAGATAGTTAGCAATATAGCGGGCAATTTTACACAAATTAATTGAAATTAGGTAATAATAATGAGTAAATCCTTGGTTATTGTGGAGTCGCCGGCAAAGGCGAAAACCATTAATAAATATTTAGGAAACAATTATGTAGTGAAATCCAGCGTGGGGCATATTCGCGATTTGCCGACCGTGGGTTCTTCCACCGGAGAAAAAGCCAAAGCCATTTCCACCAAAGGGCTCAGTGTGGAAGAAAAACAGGCGATAAAACACAAAAAAGAGCAGGAAGCCTTAGTCAAACGCATGGGCATTGACCCTTATCACAGCTGGAAAGCCAACTATCAGATTCTCCCCGGCAAAGAAAAAGTGGTTGCCGAACTGAAATCTCTCGCAAAAAAAGTTGACCATATTTACCTCGCCACCGATTTGGATAGAGAAGGGGAGGCGATTGCCTGGCATTTGCGTGAAGTCATCGGCGGCGATGATGAGCGTTATAGCCGCGTAGTGTTTAATGAAATTACCAAAAACGCCATTAAACAAGCCTTTGAACACCCCGAACATTTGAATATGGATCGCGTCAACGCACAGCAAACCCGCCGCTTTTTAGACCGCGTGGTAGGCTTTATGGTCTCGCCGTTACTTTGGAAAAAAGTGGCGCGCGGCTTGTCTGCCGGTCGTGTGCAATCGGTGGCGGTGAAGTTAATCGTTGAGCGCGAACGTGAAATTAAGGCCTTTGTGCCACAAGAATATTGGGAAGTTTCCGTGCTTACCAATACACCGAAAGGCGATGAAATTCGCTTGGATGTGGCTCAATTTAAAGGTAAGAAATTCGAGCCGAAAAATGCCGAGCAAGCGCAAAGTGCGGTGGATTTTTTAAGTAAATCCGACTATGTGATTTCCGATTTGGAAACCAAGCCGACCAGTTCCCGCCCAAGAGCGCCGTTTATTACGTCAACCTTACAACAAACCGCCAGCACCCGTTTGGGCTTCGGCGTGAAGAAAACCATGATGTTGGCGCAACGTTTGTATGAAGCCGGTTACATCACTTATATGCGTACCGACTCCACCAATTTAAGCCAAGATGCGCTGAATATGGTGCGCGGTTATATTGAAAAACAGTACGGTCAAACCTATTTGCCGGCAAAACCGAATTTCTATTCCAGCAAAGAAAATGCGCAGGAAGCCCATGAAGCGATTCGTCCTTCCGATATTAACGTGGGCTTGGATGATTTGGCGGGCATGGAAAAAGACGCGGTGCGTTTATATGATTTAATTTGGCGTCAATTTGTGGCGTGCCAAATGCCTGCAGCGCAATATGACAGCACAACCTTAACCGTAACGGCGGGGGATTACAGTTTAACCGCGAAAGGACGTATTTTACGTTTTGACGGTTGGACCAAAGTGTTGCCACAACAAAGTAAATCCGCAGAAGATCAGGCGTTACCGGCGGTTTCCGTTAGCGATAAACTTAACTTGTCGGAAGTGCAACCGCAGCAATATTTCACCAAACCGCCGGCTCGTTTCTCTGAAGCGGCGTTGGTAAAGGAATTGGAAAAACGCGGCATTGGTCGTCCCTCCACTTATGCGGCGATTATCTCTACGATTCAGGAACGCGGTTATGTGCGAACCGAAAATCGTCGTTTCTATGCGGAAAAAATGGGCGAAATCGTAACGGATCGGTTGAATCAGTCTTTCGCCGATTTAATGAACTACGATTTCACCGCCAATATGGAAGACGTGTTGGACCAAATCGCTTCCGGTGAGAAAAACTGGAAAACCGAATTAAACCAATTCTTCAAAGACTTCTCGACTCAATTGACCAAAGCGGAATTAGATGAACTGGAAGGCGGTATGCGCCCGAATAATTTGGTTGAGACGGATATTCGTTGCCCGACTTGCGGTCGAAATATGGCGATCAGAACCGCCAGCACAGGCGTATTCTTAGGCTGCACCGGCTATGCCTTACCACCGAAAGAACGTTGCAAAACCACCATTAACCTGATTCCTGAAGCGGAATTATTAAATGTATTGGACGACGCGTCGGAAACCAAAGCGCTAATGGAACGTAAACGCTGCCCGAAATGCGGTACGGCGATGGACAGTTATATTATCGATCCGCATCGTAAATTGCATATTTGCGGCAATAACCCGAACTGCGACGGCTATTTAGTCGAAGAAGGCAAATTTAAGATTAAAGGTTATGACGGTCCAATCGTTGAATGCGATAAATGCGGCGGTGATATGCATCTTAAACTGGGACGCTTCGGTAAGTATATGGCGTGTACGCAATGCGACAATACGCGCAAAATTCTGAAAAACGGCGAAGTGGCGCCACCGAAAGAAGAACCGATTCATTTCCCGGAATTAAAATGCGAAAAATCCGACGCTTATTTCGTCTTGCGCGACGGCGCAGGCGGGGTATTCATGTCTGCGCATAATTTCCCGAAATCCCGCGAAACCCGTGCGCCTAAAGTGGCGGAATTAGCGTTATATCGTGATCGATTGCCGGAAAAATTAAGTTATCTGGCTGACGCGCCACAAAGAGATCCGGAAGGCAATGAAGCCATCATTCGCTTTAGTCGTAAAGAAAAACGCCAATATGTCACCTCCGAAAAAAATGGCAAGGCGACAAAATGGATCGTGGATTTTGTTGACGGGAAGTGGGTAGAGCGAAAGAAATAAACAAAATCTTCACTCATGCTTCTTAAAAAGTGCGGTTAAAAAAACAATTAAATTTTTGACCGCACTTTTTTTATTGATAAAAGAAATTAGTGATGATGGTGATGTTCGTGAGGTTTATATTCCGCGCGTTTTTCACCTACCGGCAATACCAGCGTCGCATAGTTTGCCGAATGTTGGCACACTTTAGGGTCGCTAAACGGGGTTTTGTGAATCACTTTAACTTTCCATAATCCTTCAACCAAAGGAAGGAAATTCACCTTGCCGTTTTTATCGGTTTTATTGGAAAAACCTTGCACTTCACGATGATCTGCCGACGATTCGGAATCTTTCGCTACCACCGTATCTGCAGTGGCGATAACGGTTTCACCTGCTAGCGGTTTACCACGATAAAAAATTTGTAGCGGGAAAAGCTCGCCTTCTTTTAAGTCTGAAAGGGGTTTTAACGGCACAATTTCCAATTCTTGCCCTAATTTCTCTTTATAAAGCGTCGGATCCGCATTGTTACCGACGGTTACCAGGCTTTTACTAAACATCTGAGTTTGCTCACAATACACGGCATCCGTCATTTGTTGCATATTTTCTTGTTTCCAGCCCTTTGCATTTTTAGACCAGAACGTCGGGCGATATGTCGCGGTAATCCAATAAGAGCCCGCTGCCAGTGGTTTTTCGGAGGTATATTGATAATTTTCCCCTTGCTGTTTTAAGGTGGTCGTATTGCCGTTTTTATCGTTTAATTCAAGGGGCGGGAAAATATGCAGGCGATCATCGGCAATTTTTTCCGCATAGGGAAAATCACCGTATGCCAAATCGGCTTTTAATACGTCTTTCTCATGAATATGGGACGGTGCTGCCACCCAGACTTCATGTGCTTGTGCCAAACTGCTTAATCCTAATAATGTGATCAATAATGATTTTTTCATTGTTTTTCCTTTTTGGTTGAAAATAAGTGAATTAAATTGAGAGAAAGTAATTTTGCGAAGAAAAAAAAGTAAAGCAAAAAAAGGGCGTAGTCAATATAAAAATATGCACTACGCCGAAATTTTTAACTTATTCGTCTTTTTTCGATGGCTTAATCGCCAATAAATTGCAGTTAAGTTTACTGATTACATGTTCTGCCGTATTGCCTAAAAAGGCGGCGGAAAGTCCGGTTCTGCCGATAGTGCCTAAAATCACCAATTCGGCTTCAATTTGTTCTGCCACTTGAGGAATGACATCTTCCGGGAAGCCTTCAAGCACGTGAGTGTGATCTTCATTAATGCCGTATTTTTGACGCAACGCCTTCATATTGATTAAGTATTGACCACGTAAACCGCTGCTGTATTCACCGGAGCTGAATTCCGGCAAATCAATTGCCATATTAATCGGTGTCGGTGGATAAGCCGTCACAAGATGGATATTGCCGCGATCTAAAGAGTCCGCTAAATCCATGCTTAATGAAACCAATTCATCGTTGAAAGAGCTGTGCGCTTCATTTTCGTCATCAGACACATTCACGGCAACTAAAATACGACGTTGATGTTTCCAGTCGCCATCTTTTACCACTAAAATCGGCACCGGGCATTTGCGTAATAATTGCCAATCTACCGGCGTAACAATCAGTGATTTCAGGCTTTCTTCGGCTTTCGTATATTTGACGACCAAATCATAGCCTTGCGTCTCAACTTCCTCCGCAATGGCTTCCGCCTCATTGCTGTTCCAAACAACGGTCGTAGCAAATTCAATGCCATCGGAAGCATATTTTTCAATATAAGGCTGGATGGCTAATTTACGTTGTTCAATGACATTTTTATGCATTTCGGAGCGTTCTTCCGAAGAAAGTAACGCAGACATTTCATAAGATAAATCGTAAATTGCGAGGAAAAGGGTAATTTTGACAGGGGATGGGCTTTTTTGCTCTTGCGCCAGACGAACCGCTCTGGCAAGAGCATACTGTTTGTCATTTTCGGGATTTAAAACCACCAGTATATTATTGAATTTCATATACAACCTCCATTTATTGGCTATAAATAGGGTAGAACATTATTGAATAAATGACAAGGCAGGCGGTTTAAAAAGGTGATCCGGTGCAACATTTATTGTTACACCGGAAGAATAGGGAAGATTAAATAACCATTTTTATCTTGGTTTTGTTGGTACCGGATAATTCAATTAACTCCGCCATGTTATTAATCGTAATATATTTTCCTTGAACCGATAAAACACCGAGTTTTTGGAAGCGTCCGAGTAAACGACTGATGGTTTCGACGGTTAAACCGAGATAATTGCCGATATCGCCGCGAGTCATGGTTAAGCGGAATTCTCTGGCGGAAAAACCTCGAGCAGAATAACGTTGGGATAAGTTATAAATAAATGCGGCAAGGCGTTCCTCAGCATTCATTTTGGAAAGTAATAAAATCATTTCCTGATCGCTTTTAATTTCATTACTCATTAAACGCATAATTTGCTGGCGCAATTTAGGCATTTTGCCGGATAAATCATCCAGAATATCGAACGGAATTTCACATACCATTGCGGTTTCTAATGCTTGAGCAAAACTCGGATGTTGCATGTGCATGATGGCATCAAACCCAACCAAATCACCGGGCAAATGAAAAGAGGTAATCTGTTCTTCGCCGGTTTCGCTGATGGTGTAAGATTTGATTGTGCCGGAGCGGATGGCATAGAGTGAGGTCAATTCATCACCGGCTTTGAAAAGCACTTGGGATTTCTGGATGGGTTTTTTACGTTCAATAATATTATCTAATTGATCTAATTCGTGTTCATTCAAGGTAAAAGGAATACATAGCTGGCTAATGCTACAATTTTGACAATGAATGGCACATCCCCCGGATTGAACTCGACGTCCTAATTTTGTTTCTGTCGCTAAAATTTTCATTTATTCCCCAAATTCCAGAAAAATTGAAAAAAAATTGTGTAAAATTGATCTAGCTCAATAATACCACTAATCCATTAATTTAAGAAGTATAAACATAAGTGAGGATATATGGCTGCTGAAAAACTGACTAAAAAACGCTTAATTCAAATTGTCATTATGCTGATAATCCTGCTTTCCGCATTTTTTTATCGCACGTTTTATTATGAAGCAAATGAAACACCGCAATCTCCGCTAAAAACACTTGAAAAAAACACCGCACTTTCCGAGCACAAATAGTAAATTTTACAGAGAAAAAAGAAAGGCTAAGTCATTGACTTAGCCTCTCATTAAAACCGGATTAATTGCTTGTTGCCAAAGCACCTAAATCTTTATCAACAAGGAATAAACCTTTTCCATCTTCGCCAAGAAGATTCAATTTATCCAAAATTCCGCTGAATAATTTTTCTTCTTCGTGCTGTTCTTCAACATACCATTGTAAGAAGTTAAAAGCAGAGTAGTCCTTCTCTTCAAATGTTCTACCAACCAATTCGTTGATTTTGGCAGTAATTAATTTTTCATGTTCGTATGTTAATTCAAGCACTTGTTTTAATGAAGCGAATTGGTGTGGCGGTTCATCAATTGCAGTAATTACGGCTAATGCGCCGGTTTCATTCAAATAAGTGAACAGCTTACGCATATGTTGCATTTCTTCAGCTGCGTGTGCAGATAAGAATTTTGCCGCGCCTTCAAAACCTTGTTGTTCACACCATGCGCTCATTTGTAAGTATAAATTAGAAGAATAAAATTCTAAATTCATTTGGTCGTTTAATAGTTTAACTACATCATTTGATAACATTTTATTTCTCCTATTTTCTTATAACGTTTTTAGATCACGATCAATGTAGTAAAGGGCAGTGCCGCTTTCGCCAAGAAGTTTAAATTTGTCCACAATACTATTGAACAATTTTTCTTCTTCATGTTGTTCCGCAACATACCATTGTAAGAAATTAAAACTAGAGTAGTCTTTTTCAGCAAAAGTACATTCCACTAATTCATTGATTTTAGACGTAACTAACTTTTCATGCTCAAGGGTAATCTCGAAAACTTCTTTTAATGACGCATAGTCATGTTTAGGGGCTTCAATTTTACCTAATAGCGGCATACCGCTGGTTTCACTCACATAAGTGAATAACTTTTGCATATGCTCTAATTCTTCATCTGCATGGCGAAGTAAAAATGCCGCAGCACCTTCATAACCTTGCTTATAACACCATGCACTCATTTGCAAATAAACATTTGACGAGTAAAACTCCAGATTAATTTGCTCATTTAATTTTGCTGTAATCGCTTTACTAAGCATAACCAACTCCTTTCCTTAATTTGTTAATAGATAGATCACAATACAACTTAATTTGTTGTGCGCATTTTATTCACCTTATTGAGAATAGTCAATCAAATTATCACAAAATATTTTTGTAAGTATTTAATTTAAAATGAATTTTATAATAACAACAATTCTCATTTGAGTGTTGTTATTGAAATAAATTCTCAATTGTAACTAAATTGTTAAGAGATTACTTAACTTAATAGAAACAATAGAAACGAAAGGTGTACATAACGATAAAACTTTCGATGAATATCAGCCTATTTTTATAAACCTAGATCAGCTAGAGAAGTATTTTCACCTGCCTCTAAAAACTTACGAATACCACATCATCGTAGACGTTTGAAAACTCAAATCTTTAAGAAATGAAGTTTGTTACCCAGTCATTTTTTAAAGAGAGCAAACCTCAAATTTCTAAAAGTGACTTATTCTTTATATTATTTAACATAATATACATTATGCGAAGTTTGTGACAAAGTAAACAAACGCTACGAATTAATAAAAACACAGACTTATTCACAAGTCACTCTTACTAGTTAAACGTGATGAAAACTGGCGTTATAAAGGTATGTAACAAGTTTGGATATGAAGTTATAGACTTTAAGTTTTAAATGTAAACATTTATTCAACAGTGCTAAGGCGATAGAAATAAGACTTATAAAGAAGTTATAAGCCTATTTTAACGCTATATTTTTACTACGAAATTTTCCTTATCTTTAGAAAAGATTGCGCTACGTGAATTCTGAGGTAATTATCAGGGTCATTATGCTGAATTTTTAAAATTCACAATCATAAAAAACACGCTAAATTTCTTTAGCGTGTTTTAAGCTATATTCGTGACAGTGTCTCGTAATGTAAAATACTAAAAATTTTGACCGCACTTTTAACCGATTATTTTGGCTCCATATTCATAGACTTTTTGCAATAACATAAGATTCTCTTCATTGTTGGAATATTGTTCGGCCAATTCTTGAAGACGTTGTTCAAATTGCAAAGCCTCGGCATCTAATTTTTTACGGCAGTATTTTTGCCATTTAATTTGTTCCGCACGGTTCAATGTACGATAGAAATGTCTGGCACGATAATGGAACAACAATTCAGGGATTCGTGGGTCTTGAAAACTAAGATTATGCTCAGCCAATTTTTCGGGTTCCAAGCTCCGTAAAATCGCCATATTGTTTTTATCTGCGTCACTAAAAAAGCCGTTATACAGTTCGGTTTCAACATTATCGGAAACGTCAAATTCACGCTCCTGATGAAAAATATCCATTACTTTTTGGCGAATATCTCTTGCCTCCTGCAAACGTTGTCGATTTTTTGCGCATAATTCCTGATCAATGCCTAAACGTTCGGCGTTTTGCGGCAATAAAGTTTTAGCCGGCGCAACAATTGGACATTTGTTGATATGAATGAGCTTCAACGGCACAGGCAATGCACCGGCAGCCAATAAGGTTTCTTTTTTGGTGTAAAGATTTTCACGCAACTCCTCTGCCGATTTTGTTAATAAATCATCAATATTGGCAGTTAAATCACAGACAATAACGGCATTTTTATTCGTCGGATGCCAGGCTAAAGGTGCAATTAACGTGGTATTTCCGCGATAATTTCCCAACATTCCCGACACATGTACCAATGGTGTCATTTCTGCAGTATCGATGAGCTTTTCAACCTCCTTTTTGCCCCGATTTTCAAAGAAATATTGGAATAATTTAAGCTGTTTCTGCTTGATGAGCTTCGCCATTTCAATGGTGGCATACACATCTGACATGGCATCATGTGCATTATCGTGCGCTATTCCATTGGCTTCCGTCAGTTTTTCTAGGCGGAAACTCGGCATACCTTCATCATCTAAAGGCCATTCAATACCGTCCGGGCGCAATGCATAACAAGCACGTACCAAATCCAGCAAATCCCAACGGGAATTGCCGTTTTTCCAGCTATATTCATAAGGATCGATAAAATTACGGTAAAACGTATAACGGGTCATTTCATCGTCATAACGAATGTTATTGAAGCCCATCACGCAAGTATTCGGTTGGCTAAAATCTTGTAAAATACGGGCGGCAAACTCCGGCTCCGACAGCCCTTTTTCATTGCATTCCTGTGGTGTAATTCCGGTGACTAAAACCGCTTCCGGTGCAGGCAAATAATCGTTGGTTTGCTTGCAATAAAGAACAATCGGTTCACTAATAATATTAAAATCCGCGTCAGTGCGAATGCCACCGAATTGTGCCGGACGATCTGTTGCAGGGTTGACCCCAAAACTTTCGTAATCATAAATAAAAAAACTAAAGTCGTTTTTTGCCATCATTTTTCTCAAATCTAAGCCAAAATTTTATCTAAATAATACAAACAAAAGATTGCCGTTAAGCTAAACACAATACCTAACCAGTTAATTTTGCTTATTTTTTCTTTAAAAATTAATGCACCTGTGAGAGTGCCTAAACAAATTACGCCGATATTCATGCCGGCAAAAACCAACGTTGGGTTGGAGCCAAAACTTTGATGCGCTTTAATGTAAAACAAAATATTAAAGAAATTCAGCACACCTAAAATAATGCCGCCCACGAAGCTCGCCACATTCCATTTGGTTTGTTTAAATAGCAAATAAATGAACATAATGCAGGCTGCCAACGAGAACGCAATAAACAAGGTTGTTGGGAATGCACCGCCACTTTTTGCCACTTGTTTGAACAAAATATCAATAATACCGTAGCCGAACCATACGCCGACTAATCCTAAAACACCTTTAAAATTATTCGTAAGCTCACTCGTTCGCTTACTCACCCCTTCGGGGCCGTTGGCACAGCCAACGTTCAAAAAACGTTGTTTTTTGTCAACCGCACTTTGTGGATTCGGTTTGCTTAATAGGCAAAATAACCCGATAAACGCCAATACAATTCCGACGAGTTTTGGTTGGCTTAAGGTTTCATGAAAGATTAAAAATGCGGCGAGAATCGGTAAGAACAAGGATAAACGTTGTGCTGCATCGGAACGCACAATACCGGCGAATTCCACCGCTTTGGACATAATAATAAATACGCTCGGCAATAAAATACCTAATGCCAAGAAAATCGGCGTATTTTCACTTTGTGCGATGAAATCCGTAAACGCAAGCCCTTTGAAATCCGGTTTTAACAAAAACCAAGAAAGTGACAACGCAACAATATAGTTAAATGCAATAGCTTGTTGAATAACGATATTACGCTTGCGGGCGACTTTCAACAGTACGGAAACCGCTACGCTACAGAGGACGGCGATAATGAGATTGTGCATTTTTACTCCTTACAACATTTAGACTGTGTGGAATGCAGTTAAGAATTCTTTTCTTTTTAACTCAAAAAATTTATGTTCTTCATGATTTAGCTGTCTTTTTTGCTCAGTAAAGGCTGGAAGTATATAACCCCACTCACCTTCCCTAGCAAAATAAATAACATAATCTACTTTCGAATCTTTCCAACAGTTCTCTATTTCTGTCTTTTTACCTTTTTCAGCTTTAGTCGTTTTTATTTGAATTCTAAAATACTGCTCCCCATCGGAAATTAAAATATCTGTTTTATGCCAGTTATCCAAGACCGGCGTAAAAACTTGCCATCCATCATGCATTAACCAAGCAACAACTTGGCTTTCAAATGCGACATTTTTCATTGTGCTATGTGTGTTTATTGGTGTTTGCGTTAAGCGTCTAGGCATAAAAAACTCCTTAGGTTATTAGGCTTTTTATAGTAAAAGTGCGGTCAAAAAACACTTTATTTTTTAACCGCACTTTTTCTTTTATCAAACTACTCTGCTGCGCCGAATCCGCGTAAGCCGACCACGTGAACGTGTTCGTGATTGCCGGAAATTTTCCGCACCAGTTTATAGGTTGTGCCTTTTTCCGGGCTGATATTTTCCGGGGCGGCGATGAGCAATTGCATATCAAGTCGTTCGCAAAGCTCGAACAGGGTGGAAATGGATTTGGCATCCAAACGCGCCGCTTCGTCCAAGAACAATAAGCGGCACGGCACAATATCTTTGCCGCGAATACGGCGGCTTTCTTCTTCCCAGCTTTGTACCACCATTAAGAGGATGGACATCCCGGTACCGATGGCTTCCCCGGTGGATAATGCGCCGCTTTCCGCGCGTAACCAACCGTCTGCGCCGCGGTACACCTCTACTTCCAAATCGAGGTAATTACGGTAATCCAGTAATTCTTCCCCGATGGTTTGTGCCGTGCGTTGCCCCACATCAATATGCGGATTCAGGCGTTGATACAATTTCGCAATGGCTTCGGAGAAGGTCATGCGATTATCGGTGAACAAATCCTGATAATCCGATTGATTGCCGGAAAGCGCATCCAACAACATGGCGTGCGTATCGCGAATGTTTACCACCAGACGCACCGATTTTACCTGACCGAAAGCGATATTTTGTAACCCTTGGTTCAACATACGAATGCGGTTTTGTTCACGTTGAATGGTTTTACGCATAATGTTCGCCACACTTTCGGAGCTGATCGCCAGTTTTTGTTCACGACCGGTTAACTCTTCCGTTAAGCGGGAAAGCTCGATTTCCATTTGCTCGATAGCATCAATCGGGTCATCGGTTTTCAGAATATCCTGACGGATACGTTCGCGCAGGTGCTGATATACCGCAATAAAGAACCGTACTTTATTTTCCGGTTTGCGGCTATCTTCCGATAAACGTAAGGCATCGCGCAGGTATTCGTTATCGGCAACCGCCGTACGCAACGCACCAAGGGCTTTATCCGACATGGAACGTAGCTCATCGGCGGATAAATACGCCAATTCACGGCGATTTAAGCGTTTTTCCACATCAGAGTTGCGGGATAAGCGAAGCACCACACACCAGCTCATTTTAGCCGCCGTCACCAGCTCCCGCTGGGTCTTATAGTCCCGTTCCGCTTTACGAATGCGACGGGTAAGATTTTCCGCTTCGCTTTCAATAAGGGTTAATTGTTTTTCAATGTATGAACGGCGCTGGCGATTAGTGGAAAGTTGTTGATACAACTCGTCTCGACGGATTTTCGCCCGTTCTTCCGCGCCTTCGTCGGCACGTACGCCCAATTCGCCGATTTCCTGCATTAATTCCTGCAACATTTGATTTTTGCTGTTGAAAGAACTTTGTAACTGAATCAACACTTGATTATATTGCGCGTATTGCGCCTGAACCTGGCGTAATTGTTCACGCTGAGTTTCCCGCTGTTGTTGCATTTGCTCCAAGCGGGCGCGTAATTGTTCATTTAATTCGGACGTTTCCGTCTGTACGCTTTCCGCATAGTTGAAATGGGCTTTACGTTGCACTACATCCGCCAAAGCAAACACTTTTTGTTGCACCTGTTTTTGCAGTTGAATGGCTTGCTCATAATCGGCTTTTAAGTGCTCATAATTCTCTGGATCGCTTTGCAAGGTATTCGCAATGGGTTCTAATTGTGACAACGTGACGCCGTGTTGACGGATAAATAATTCATCCTGTTCGGCTAAATCCAGCTGTTCACGGCATTCTTCAATGCGATCGGTCAGACTGTCATCCGCCAGTAATGGTAATTGCGGAATTAATTTATTTAACAACTGCATACGCTCTTTCGCATCATCCAAACGAATACGAATTTGCTGTTCGCCGGTCAATAATTGATTTAATTCACGTTCAATTTCATTGCGTTGCTGATTGGTCTGCGCCATGACCTGTTCCGGATTATCCTGGAACGCCAACGCTAAATGTAAACCGACGAATTGGCTGAAATGTTCGTGTAAACGTTGACATTTTTGTACGTCAAACGCGCGTTGCGCATACTGTTCTGCGACTTCCTCACGTTTTGCCTGCAACTCTTCCAAATGTTTTTCACGGGCGGCGCGACCGAATAACGGAATTTCCGGGAATTTGGAATAACGCAATTCACGATCGGATACCTGTACCACAACGCCCAGTTCCAGTTCCTGCGCGGAAAGTACGCTGTCGTCAAATGCCGCTGGATCACCTTCGATGAGATACAAATCTTCCGGACAATCTTCCAGATTGGCAAGTTGTTCTTTTACCGCCGCTAAATCGCGCACCACAATGGCATGGCGCGCCGGGCCGTATAAAGCGGAGAAATAAGGTGCGTCTTCAATCGGCACATCATCATACAATTCGGACAGTAACACGCCGCCGAAACGTTCCGCCAGCACATTCAAACGGGCATCTTCGGAACCGTCCGGTTGGCTTAAACGGCTGATTTGTTCGTCTAGTTGCTGGCGCTGTAACTCAAGCTGATCGCGCTCCATGGTGAATTCACGTTCTTTAACCAACTGCACCTGCATGAAATTCATCACGTCCTGGCTGTCGGTAAATTGTTCACCGCTTTGATCTTGCAATCGTTCCAAGGCAGCTTGCGCCGTGAGCCATGCCGGCGCTTTACGGGCGTTTTCCTCATAAAGTGCGGTCAAATTTTCACGTTTTTGGCGCAGGGTTGAACGCTGCTCCACTAAGTCCGAAAGTTCAGCCGACAAATCCTCAATTAAGGCATCTTGCTCGCCGTAAAATGCTTCTAATTCGTCCGCCGTTTCTAAGTTCTGGTTCGCACGTTGATTAAAATCTTTTAATAATCTGACCGCACTTTGTTGTTGATTCAGACGCTGTTCCAACTCATGTAATTTGGCGCGTAATTGTGGTGTTTGTTGTGCTTGCAGTTTCTGGGTCGGATATTCGCGCAGCAATTCTTTCGCACTCTCCCAAGCGGCGGAACGCGGCACATCGCCGGCGATTTTGCAAACCAATTGGTAGGCTTTGTCGAATTGTGTTTTTGCCGCCTCGGAAATAGACATTTTTTGTTCAAGTTCAAGCACTTTATCCGTCAGCACGTCTGCTTGCGCTTCAAATTCTTCGTGATAAACATCCACATTTTTCACGGCTAAATCCGCCAAACCGCACAACGTTTTGGCTTTTTCTAAGGCTTGAATGGCTTGTTGATATTGCAATGCGCGGGTTTGTTGCGCATCTAATGCCTGTTGATAATCCGCCAATTGCGAACGCAGATTATCCACTTCCTGTTCCGTTTGTTCAAATTGCGCCTGGCTTTCTTCTAACTGCTCATTGGCAGTTTCCACCACCATTTTTTGCTCTTCCAAACGCTCGGTCAGTTCACTGACATCTTCCTGATAGCGGGAAATTTTTTCCTGATGGCGTAAGGCATTCAACACTAAATTCAAATGATCTAGCGCGCTTTGGTGATCCACTTCCAAGGTTTTTTCATTTTCCGCCAATTCGGCAGCTTCACGGCTTAAATCCACCAAGCGATGTTGCGATAAATCCTGTTCGGATTTGGCTTTATACCACTCCTGACGGAAATTTAACGCGCTTTCGATGTTGCCACGGCGCTCGTTGGCGTTGCGCATGTAATCCGCCGCTACATAATTGGTGGACTCGGTGATTAAATGCTTGAATAAATCGCGATCCGCTTGGGTCACTTTAATGGCTTCCAGCGTCATGCGGTTTTCACGCAAAGCGCTTTCCATGTCTTGGAAGGCTTTTTTCACGCCGAGGTTTTCCGGCAACAAGTAATCCCGCAAAGAACGGGTAATAGCACTGGAAATACCGCCGTATAACGAGGCTTCAATGAGTTTGTAGAATTTGCTGCGATCGGAAGAAGAACGTAAGCGTTTCGGAATGATCCCCAAGTCGAACATCATGCCGTGGTAATCGGTGATGGAATGGTATTGCTTAAATTGCGCACCGCCCAGTTCCACTTTGTCTTTTAATTCATTTAAAGTCAGTACGCGGGCTTGACGTTCATTGATGGTTTCGGTGAAAAGTGCGGTCGGATTTACCGATAATTCTACGCCTTGAATAGAGAAGGTTTTTAAATCCACTTTCTTGTCGCGTCCCGCCACCTGTTGCAAACGCACGCCGACGATCACACGTTGATGACGGGAGTTAATGGTGTCCAGCGCGGCATAACAAACGCCAGGACGCAATTTCCCGTGCAAGCCTTTATCACGTGAACCGCTGGTTGCCCCGGCTTCCGTGGTGTTGCGGAAATGCAATAAAGTTAAATCGGGAATTAACGCCGTCACAAATCCCGCCATGGTAGTGGATTTACCGGCACCGTTACCGCCCGATAAGGTGGTAACCAATTCGTCCAAATCAAAGGTGCGGGCGAAAAAACCGTTCCAGTTGATGAGCGTTAGAGAACGGAATTTACCGCGTTCTACCCCACTGTTTTGGCTAAAGATAACAGGCGCGGTTTCAGCCGCCGTATCCATTACATCATTTTCCAGGGATAATTCTTCAGTCATTATTCTTGTTCCTCTTCTACGAATTCTTCTTCAACTTCCGCATCATTTTCGCTGTTTTCGGCATCATTTTGTAACGCCTGCTTTTCTGCCTGTAAGGATTGCGGGGTTGCCGCCTCACCATCGCGAATTAAACGTAATTGCGCTTCAATCGGATCATCGCCGGCACGCACTTCCGCGCCAAAGCGGAATACGGATTCGGAAATGGTAAATTTACCGCTATTCGGCTCGCCTACGGTGTAAATCATACCCAAACGGCGCAAACGACCGATTGCCGCCCGCACTTTTTCCGCTAATTTTTGCTTATCCAAATCAGAACCGCTGGAACGCTGATTCACCGCCTTCAGCAATTTGCTTTCATCGGCTAAATTCAGCAACTCGTCATACACTTCCTGCGTGCTGAAAATCCCCTGCTGCGCCAAGCGTTCCGGGCTTAAATACAAATAACACAACACTTTACCCACCAACATTTCCAATTCCGTTAACACGGAGCGGGCGATTAATGTCGTCGCTTTCGGGCGTAAATAGAAAAAACCTTCCGGCGCACGGATAAGTTCCACGTTATAACGACGATAAAACAAATCCAGCTCCGATTGAAAATCTAATAAAAAGGCGTGGTTATCCAAATGTTCCGTGCCGATATGTTTACCGGAACGCAATTGGCTATCCACAGCCGGAAATAACGGATTGGCAATGGCGGCTGCCAATTTCGGGGAAATTACATCTAGGTTATTTTCTGTCATGTTGTTTCTCTGTTTTGTGTTTATTCGTTATGTTGCACCAATGTGGTGGCGAGTTTTTTCGCCCCTTTGAAATCCACCTTACCGCTTGCCAAGGTCGGGATTTCATCCACTTTAAAGACAAAAGACGGTTGCATTAACGGCGGTATAGCTGAATTTTTTAAGGTATCCACGACCGCATTAATATCCAATTCGGTTTTCACTAAAAGCACCACGGCTTCGCCTTTTTTCTCATTCGGCACGTTGGCGGCGGTAAATTGCACCTCATCATTTAAAACCTGCGCAATTTGTTCTTCAACACTGCCTAAACTAATCATTTCGCCGCCGACTTTAGCAAAGCGGGAATAACGGTCAACGATAGTAATAAAACCGTTTTCGTCAATATGCCCTTTGTCGCCTGTCTTGTAATAACGCACACCGTCGATTTCGGCAATCACTTCGGCGGTTTTCTCGGCATCGTTCAAGTAGCCTTTCATTACCTGTCCACCGCCGATTAAAATTAAACCGTCTTCACCGGTAGCAAGTTCCCGCAGGCTTTCCGGATCCACAATTTTAATAATGGTGCCCGGCAACGGTAAGCCGACGGAACCCTGCTTATTAAAGGTCAGTTCTTTTAAGGTTTCTTTTTCCAGAATATTCGGCATATTCACCGCCGCAACCGGCGCAGTTTCTGTGGTGCCGTAGCCTTCATAAATGTCTAAGCCGAATTTCAAACGGAACGCTTCTTTTACGTCCGCTTTCAGTTTTTCCGCGCCTGCAACCACCATTCGGATATTTTGGAACATTAGCGGGTGCAATTTTTTATTTCGATTGTACAGACGGAAAAACGTTGAAGTGCCGAATAAAATGCTGGCATTATGGCGCGCCGCCATTTTGCCCACAGCGGCGCCGTCCGTCGGATCGGGCACACTCACCATTTTCACCCCTTCACATAACGGAAGTAACGTTGTCACGGTTAACCCGAAAGAATGGAAAATCGGCAAGGAATTTAAAATCACATCGTCTTTTCTGAAATTCAATAAGTCACTGATTTGACGAATGTTGGTTAATAAATTTTTATGGGTTAATTCAATGCCTTTCGGCACCCCTTCACTGCCGCTGCTGAATAAGATCGTTGCGGTGTCGTTCAGGCTTACATCGGCAAAATTCAGTAATTTAATCCAGCCCGCCGGGACAAAAAGTGCGGTCAAAAATGCCAGCGTTTTTTGTGTCTTGCCGATAGACTTACCTAATGTTTCCATCATCACCGCTTTGTCGGCAAGCAGCGCCTGATAATCAAAGCCTTTGCCGGTTAATTTCGCGAGGAATTTTTCGGAAGTAATCACCTGTTGAATGTTGGCTTTTTTCAGTGCCAACGCCATACTTTGTTCGCTTAAGGTGTAATTCAGATTCACCGGCACTTTACCGTTCACAAATAACGCCATATTCACGATGGCACCCATGGCAGAGCTTGGCAATAATACACCGATATTTTTCTCGTTATTCAGCGTTTGTTTAAACAGCTTACTGAATAACAATACGGCACTGAGAAATTTCCCATTGGTCAGTTCCGTGCCCATGCTATCGGCAACGCATTCGCGGAATAAATTGCTTTTAGCCATTTCCAGCCAATAATGGGTCAACGGTTGTTGACGGGAAATAAAACTTTCCCAAGAAGAAAATGATAACTCCACCACTTTTTGTTTCATGGCAACATGATCGATAAACTCGCGAATCGGTTTACCGAATGCCACGATAATGTCGCGTTTACCGCGTTGTTTGGTGAGTTCTTTATAATGCTCGTCCGCACGGGAAAAGCTGGAACCCCACAAACCACGCAAATAAAACGGCACGACGCATACATCTTGCCATTCTTTAATGCTTAATTCGTAGCCGCGTTGGAATTCGTTAATTTGTCCGTTATAGCTGATATGCCCTTCCGGGAACAACGCCACCACTTCGCCGTTTTCCAAATATTGACGAATGGCTTCGATGCTTTCCTTGCTGGAACCCGCGCCGATAGGAATCACTTTGAAGAATTTGAAAATCCAGGTGAGATACCATTTGTTGTAAATGCCGCGATACATCACGAATTTAATGGCGCGCGGGCTGGCGGCTTGCAGCACTAACCAGTCGATCCAGCTGATATGGTTGCCCAATAACAATACACCGCCGCTTTGCGGTAAATTCTTCAAGCCTTCCACATGAAAACGATAGCCGGTTTTTAGGAATAACAATAAAAATAAACGGGTGAATAAATGCGGCAATTGCAAAATGGCATACAAGGAACCGACAAAACAGACTACGGAAACGAAAATAAATAAGCCGGTGGTGGAAATATCCGCATAAACAAACGCGATGCTTAACAGCAAGAAGCCAATCATAGCGATGTTTTGTATGAAGTTATTGCCGGCAATAATTTTGCCCATTTTGGCTTCCGGCGCGAAGAATTGAATGGTGGCATTGAGCGGCACGATAAATAATCCGCCGAATAAACCGAAACAGAAAGAACAGAAACTAATCAACAGCGCATTGCCGGAAGACGCCAGGAAAAATAAGGAAACAAACAAACCTAACGCACCGAGGGGGACAATGCCTAATTCAATATGGTGTTTGGACATGGCGCCCGCAATGTAGGAACCGACAATTAAACCGATGCCGCTGACGGCTAAAATCATTTGGATAATTAACGCGTTGTCATCGTTAAACAGCATTTTGTAATGCGCCGGAAACGCCGCCACGATCACCTGTGAAACACCCCAGAAAATACTTAATCCGACAATGCTCAACCAGATGTTTTTATCGGCACGTACCAATTTCATGTTTTCTCTTAGGTAGCTTAAAGAGAAATATTTTTTGCCGCTGAATTGCGTTTGTTGTTCACTTTCTACCGGTGGGAAATATGGTAATCTAAAGGCGAAAACCGCTTCAAATGCACTGAAAATCACCATTAAGAAACCGATCACATAAATGCTGGAAAGAATATCTGCCGGGTTGTCGCCCGCCACATAAATGGCTTCAAAAAGATAAGAGAAGGCAAAGGAACTGAATAAAATCGCCACGATGGTTAAGGCTTGAATGATACCGTTGGCGGCGCCCAGATTTTCCGTGCCCACAATGGATTTGATAATCCCGTATTTGGCGGGAGAATAGACCGCACTTTGCGCCGCCAGAATCAAGGTCAGCAGGAAAGCAAGTTCAAATGCGCCGAAAAAGTAGCTGAGGAAAATCGCAAAGGAAATCAACACGCCGGCGACGGCGGCATAACGAATGACTTTCGTTTGGGAATATTTGTCGTTAATAAATCCGGCGGGTGAAAATAAAAACACGAAAGGTAGCAGAATCATAGCGTTGACTAAAGCGGTCAACACCACCAACGTATCGCCGTCGAAACTTTTTAACAGCACGTTTTGAATAGTAATTTTATGCGCTAAATCCACACCCGCATTTAAAAATGCAATGGCAAGATAAGGTAAAAAGCCACGGATTTTAAGTAATTCTTTCATATTTTCCTTATATTGATTCGTTTTTATCAAAAAGTGCGGTCGGAATTTTACGCGTTTTTTTGTTCTCCCTTAAAAACGTTTTTAAAAACTACCGCACTTTTTTAGCTTTTATATTCATCAATAACATTCGCCTGCACTTCCGCGCCGCGCTCGTTAATGCTTTCCCAAATCGGATAAATACCGCTTAAATCGGCGCTTGCCATGCCCAGACGCACCGCTTGATCCACGATAATCCGCGCCACATCGAAATGTTGCGACAACGGATAACTTTCCAGTTGTTGTTTTAATACCATGCTCAAATTAATCGGACGTTGATGTTCGCGGTAATCAATAAGCAAGGTTTGCATATGCTCCACAATCTGCTCGCGAATATCCGCCAGGGATTCATATTGCAACTCTTCCGGCAGTTCGCCCAGCGCATCTTCTTCGCGCAGCGCCAGTTCTTCGTCGCGCAAATCCACCAAACGCTCTGCCTGTGCTGTCCATAAAAACCACGGATGCTCGAAATAATTATGAATGGAATTGCGTAAACGCTGTGAGAAGACCCGATTTTTATCCATGTCGATAGCGGTACGGATAAACTTGTGTACATGGCGGTCGTAGCCGATCCACAAATCAATGGCTTGTTGTCCCCAGCTGATAATGCGGTCTAGTTTCGCTTGTAAATTGGTGATCAGTTCATCAATAAAATACAATTCACCGCGCCCGATAACGCAATCCTGAATGCGCAGTAACTGCGCCTGCAATTTGTCGCCGGCGGCATTGAGGGTGTCTTGCAATTCCCGTAAATTGCCCGAGGTTTCGTCTAATAATTGTTCACAACTGGAAATCGCCGCCTGCCAGTCTTTGGTTAACAACTCGGCAATTTCATCCTTAATGCTCTGCTGGTTTTCGTCCATAATGCGTTGCGACAAATCGATGCTGTCGAAAATTTCCGCTACGGAATATTTTAACGGCGCAAACACGTTACGACGCCAATAATGTTCATCGCCGTCTTCTTCGGCGGCGTCGGAGGCGCGTTGAATTTCATCGGCGACAATGGAAAGCTGAACGGAAAGGCGTAAGGCGGAAAATTCGCGTTGACGAATGTAATAATCGGACACGCCGACACCCAGCGGGGTTAAGCGGTAAATCGCCAAACCTTCGGTAAATTCACTGCTGAAGCGATTAAGAAAGCGCTGTTTTACCAATTCGTTAATGGCGTTATTGGCGCGGGTGGCAATGGTTTCCTGAGATTGTTCAAAGGCGCCGGAAACGTGGCGAAAAATGTCCACCAGATCCGATTCGATCATTTCACCGTCAAAACGTTCGTTATTATAAATGGCAATCGCCAATAAAAACGCCAGACGATCGGTGGGTAAATTCAACGAAAATTCGCGTTCTTTCGCCCATGAAACCAGTTCGGGAATTGTTTGTGATGTTTCAAGCATTAAGGGATCTCACAATGCATTATTTAAACAAAAAATTGCTGAGATTATACAGGATTTTGATCGTTCTAACAGCTTGAAAATAGCAAGTGCGGTGAAAATTTGAAGAATTTATAACGGTTTTCTTTTTAAGATAACGATTTTATAAAAATCGCTAAAAAAGCGGCGGAAGATCCCTTTCTAGCCCGCCACTTTTCGGATTAATTCGTCCATTCCGGCTTCGTCATAGCCCTCTTCATACTGCATATCATCCACAAAGTCTCGCAGCACCTTGCTGTTTAATGCGGTACAACCGTATTTTTCCAGTTTGTTTTTGGTAAAACTGGAACGGTATGCCGAAGAACTGTTATTCAGGCTAATCACGCCGATGGTGGCACGATTATTGCAAGGCACTTTATTGACGAACACCAGATTGTAGCCCGATTCGCGAATGTAGCCGGTTTTATTGATTGCTGCGCTGAACATTTCATCACGCACCAATTTGTTGGTGTTTTTCACAAACACGTTGCGCTTCCCGGCTTTCACATACGTGGAGGAAATGTTGGAAAACGCCTTGATTTCCGGTTTTTTCATGGAGTATTTGGTGAGTTTCACCAAATCCATCACGCTGGATACGTTATGATTAGACAACCCCGAACTGTCGCTGAAACGGGTGGATGTCATGCCCAATTGTCTGGCTTTTTCATTCATTTTGCCGATAAATTGTAAGCGTGTCATACCGGCGGAACGGGATAAGGCGTGAGCAGCATAATTATCGGAATGCACCAACATCATTTTCAGCAATTCACGGCAGGAAATCGGCGTATATTTAGGCAATTTGGTGTGCGTACCTTTAATGTAGTCAAAATCATCGTCGGTAATGGAAGCGGTACAGCGGGGATTTTTGTTGTGTTCCAGAAACACATTTGCCGTCATCAATTTGGTGACGGAAGCAATGGGACGCACCGTATTCGGCGCACCGCTTTCCAACACTTTATTATGGGTAAAATCATACACCACATAAGATTGCGCCACGGCAACGGCAGGCAGCAGAAACAACAAAGGAAAAACTTTTTTTAACATAGGACATTCGGGGGAAATCAAAACCGCTGCTATTTTAGCAGGTTTCTTTCAACTGGGTTAAAAAACATTGTTTTTTGTCACCGCACTTTGGAGGAATAAAAAATCGCCTTATCGGTCAACAATAAGGCGATTTTCTTGCGGTCGGAATTATTTAGATTCTTGAGCCGGCGCTGCAGGTTCTGCCGCAGGTGCAGCCGGAGCAGGGTTAAATTTTTGTTCTAAAGCGACGCTTTGTTTTTGTAACTCTAACATCGCATCTCTTAATTTTTCTGCTTTTTCCATGTAAGTTTTTTGTTGTTCCGGTGTCGGGTTCGCTAAACTTACATTCGCTTGTTCAACCAATAGGTTGCTGGCTAAACCAAGTACGTTTTTGGTTTGTTCTTTCACCGCTTTTACAGAATCGGCGCTGATATTCAACGCATCTAAACTGGCGATGGTTTCTTGTACGGATTTATTGAAAGTATCGATGGCTTCCTGAACTTTCTTATCATCTTTCGCTTGCACCGCAGCAACTAAATCCTGTTGGAATTTTTGTTGTGCTTGAAGCTGGGTTTGCTCTTGAGATTTGTTCCAATCCACTAATTTTTTGTAATCAGCCGCTTCATCGGTTTTTGCCGCTTCGGCAGTCGCCGGTGCAGATTGAGTTTGTGCTGCCGCTTCCGGTTTGGCATCAGGTGCTTTGTCTGCCGGTTTATCACAAGCAGTTAAGAAAAGGGCAAATAAAGCAGTTGCACTGATTTTAGTAAATTTGTTCATATTAAAATCCTTTATGAGTTTATGGATAAGTATCGGTCCGATAAACGGACAAAATACGAGGGCTTAGACAGAGAATAAAATTATTTGTTCCGAACTTTATTTCCGCCCAAAGAAAAAACTCCGGCAATAACCGGAGTTTTATCAATCATTAAACACGTTTGAAGTCAACGTGAACCAATTTTGGTTTGAACGGGTGACGTTGCATTGCTTGCACTTTCACCGCCACTTCTTTTCCGTCGATCACTAACGTAATCACGTCGGAGTAGAAAGTATCGTGCACTTGTGCATTGTTTACATCATCATGATTTAAGATGATGGAAACCGGCGCTTCGCTACCACCGTAAACGATAGCAGGAATTTGACCGTTGTGACGCAGGCGGCGGCTCGCACCCTTACCTTGCGCTGTACGAACTTCAGCGTTAAATTTAAATGCCATTTTTGATGTTCTCTTATGTAAAAAGATTTAAATAAAAAATCGCAGGCGACCCAGCGATTTCACAAAATTTGCTCAAAGTCTGAACTTTGAGGTGGTGCATTATAATGAATTCGCAAATGTAAAGCAAATTAAAATCCCATAATTTCCCTAGATATTACAACAAAAAACAGGCTAAAATAGCGCGTTCTTTTTTATCGATTTTAAGAGTATGTAATGGAATTTTTAATTAGCTTTTTTACCGATTACGGTTATTTCGCCGTTTTATTCGTGTTGATTATTTGTGGCTTTGGCGTGCCGATTCCGGAAGATATTACCTTGGTTTCCGGCGGTGTCATTTCAGGTTTGGGCTATGCCAATGTGCACGTTATGTTGCTGGTCAGCTTATTCGGCGTGTTATTGGGCGACAGCACCATGTACTGGCTGGGTCGTATTTATGGCGTGAAAATCTTACGTTTCCGCCCGATTCGTCGCTTCTTAACCCTGGAACGCTTGCGTTTGGTTCGTAATAAATTCGATCAATACGGCAACCGCGTATTATTTGTCGCCCGCTTTTTACCGGGATTACGCGCGCCGATTTATATGGTTGCCGGTATTATCCGTCGCGTCAGTTTCATTCGCTTCCTCTTATTGGATTTCTTCGCCGCCATTATCTCCGTGCCGATTTGGGTGTATTTAGGCGATTTCGGCGCCAGCAATCTGGATTGGTTGCACGAGCAAATCAAAAAAGGACAATCGGTGATTTATGTTCTGGTTGCCGTTTTGGCGGTATTCCTTGTCTGGAAATGGTATAAAGCGCGCAAAGCGAAATCCGCCAAATAAAAGTGCGGTCGTTTTTTCCGACGTTTTTTATATACAAGAAACCCATGCCGTCATCGCATGGGTTTTCTTTTAATTGCCCTGAACCTTGAACCAATATTCGTAATCTTTCGCCACGCCGTTCACCAGCACATTTTTGATTCTCACAGAATAGCGTTCATTGTTCCGCGTGCCGCTTACCCGCCATTGAATCACATTTCCCAGCCCCACATATCCTTGCCGTGCATTCGGCACGGTATAAGATATGTCGGTTACTTTCATCGCCCGCCCGTCGGCACTGCTCACCCGAATTTCCGCTTTGGCATAATCCACGGAAGTGCGGTTAAAGGTTTTTTCGTTTTTATCCACAATAACCGAAAACGAATGGAACCAATCGTGAAGAAACCAATTGGCTTTGTAATTTTGGTAAGGATATGCCACATAATTCGCTTTCGTATTCAGGATATTGCTACGCTCGTTGCCGACATAAATTGATGCCGCATCAGTGACATATTTATTGCGATCTACCTTTGTAGCCCGGCCGTAAGAAATATTGCCGAGGAACGGATCTAAAAACCACAGCCGATGCCCCAATGAATACACGTTATCATCAATAATCAATTCATCGACCGTCCGTTCGGCAGCGTCTTCTCGTATAAAAACCAGATTACTGTTACTGAGTTGCAGATTGCTTCGACTGCTGCCTTCATAACCCGCCTGAGAATAACATTTCATGCGATTATTCGGATAATGGTCCAACCGATTATTTGCCGCCGAAATCAATGCCGATGCCGCCGTAGCGCGATCTTTCGTCGCATCATACGCCACTTCTTCCAAGCCATGTACGCGGCGAATCGCATTCAATTCTTTCAATACCCGTCTTTTTTGCTCGGACGTCACATTGCCCGCATAGCAATTATCTACCTCGGGAAAAGATTCATAAGCACTGCGTAACACTTTTAACGCCGCATTTTCCAATTGCGCCTTCTCCTCGGCATTACGATAAGAAAATTCCCGCATTTTATACACAGAACCGACTTCGGCATAAGCCAAAGCCGGGGTCAAAGAAGTCGCGAGCAAAAGCCCGGTAAAGAGAGGTTTCATAGCAAATTCCTTGGGTGGTGATAATAAAATTGGTTTATAAAAAGAGGTCTGATTTGCGGCAGATTTTATCATTAAAGTGCGGTGGATTTTCAATGTGTTTTTTCACTTCAAAAAAAACACCGAAAATTTCAACCGCACTTTTCCCTAAATAAACAAAACCCCGCTCAAGGTGAACGGGGTTGATTTTTAACGGTCGATTATTTTGCCAGTTTTAGCGGTTCAATATTCCAGATATTTTCCGCGTATTCCTTAATCGTCCGGTCGGAGGAGAAATAGCCCATATTGACGATGTTTTGAATGGTGCTTTCAATCCACGCATCACGGTTTTTATATTTCTCATCCACCACTTTTTGCATATCCACATAACTGCGGAAATCGGCAAACGCCTGATAATAATCGTGGTATTGGAGACCCTGTAACAATTGCAGATAGCGATTCGGGTCATTCGGTGAGAACGCGCCGTTGATAATTTGATCAACCACCGTTCTTAATTCCGCGTCGTTTTGATAATAATCAAACGGACGATAACCGTCACGGCGTAACTGCTCTACTTGCTCAACGGTGTTACCGAAAATGAAGATGTTGTCTTCACCGACGTTTTCCAGAATTTCCACGTTCGCACCGTCCAACGTACCTAATGTTAAGGCGCCGTTAAGGGCGAACTTCATGTTACTGGTGCCGGAGGCTTCCGTACCCGCCAGGGAGATTTGCTCGGAAATATCCGCCGCCGGAATGATTAACTGCGCCAGACTGACGCTGTAGTTCGGGATGAATACCACTTTTAAGCGACCACGCAAACGCACATCGTTATTAATCACGTTGGCAACGTCATTAATCAAATGAATGGTTTGTTTTGCCGCGTAGTAAGCAGAAGCGGCTTTACCGGCTAAGATAAAGACGCGCGGTTGCCAGTCTTTTTCCGGGTGAGCCAGCATTTCGTTGTAACGTGCGATGATGTGCAACACGTTGAGAATTTGGCGTTTGTATTCGTGAATACGTTTCACCTGCACATCAAACAAGGCGTGCGGGTCAAGCTCAATGCCCAATTCTTTTTTGACGTAATTGGCAAGACGCACTTTGTTATCGAATTTAATGTCGGCAATCGCACGTTTAAATTCGGATTCATTGGCGTGTTCTTTCAACAATGCAATTTGGCTTAAATCACAACGCCAGTCGCTGCCGATATATTGATCGAAAAGCGCCGCCAATTTCGGGTTCGCTACGGCTAACCAACGACGCGGTGTAATACCGTTGGTAACGTTGGTGAAGCGTTCCGGATAAATACGGGCGAAGTCGGCAAAGGTTGAGGTTACCATCAAATCGGAGTGAATTGCCGCCACGCCGTTGACTTTGTGGGAACCCACTACGGATAACCAGCCCATGCGTACTTTACGTTGATCACCCTCTTCTACCAAAGATACGCGACGGATGAAATCCATGTCGGTGGTGATGTAGGTTTTCACATATTCGAGGAAATGATCGTTAATTTCAAAAATCATTTGTAAATGACGCGGCAGGATTTTCGCCATCATTTCTACCGGCCAGGTTTCCAATGCTTCGGACATTAAGGTGTGGCAGGTGTAAGAGAAAATACGACGGGTCATATCCCAGGCTTTTTGCCATGCGAAACCTTCTTCGTCAATTAAGATGCGCATTAATTCGGGAATCGCCAATGCCGGGTGGGTGTCATTTAAGTGAATCGCCACTTTTTCCGCCAGGTTCTCAATGGTGTTATGCGTACGTTTATGACGACGAATAATATCCTGTAATGAGGCGGAAACCAGGAAATATTCCTGACGTAAACGCAATTCACGACCGTTCCAAGTGGAATCGTCCGGATATAACACGCGGGAAAGGTTTTTAATTGACGCACGGCTTTCCAACGCTGCAATATGTTGACCGCGATTGAAATCTTCCAAATTGAACATTTCACCGGCGTGTGCCGCCCATAAACGTAAAGTCGCCGCGGAATCATTTTGATAACCCGGGATAATTTGGTCATAAGCCAACGCCACGACGCGCTCACCGATGTCCCAAATACATTTTTTGCCTTCAAAATGAATGCTGCCGCCGAAAGGCACGGTGAAGCGTTTAGACGGGCGAATAAACTCCCACGGCGCACCTTTTTCCAACCACGCATCCGGACGTTCTACCTGTTGACCGTCTTCAATTTTTTGACGGAACATCCCGTATTCATAACGAATACCATAGCCCATTCCCGGTAAGCCCAGCGTTGCAATCGAATCCATAAAACAAGCCGCCAAACGACCTAAACCGCCGTTCCCCAAGCCAGGGTCCACTTCCTTTTGAATAATTTCTTCCAAATCAACATTAAGCTCGGAGAGCGCATCACGGGCGATTTCATAAAGCCCTTCGGCAATCATGGCGTTAGACAGGGTGCGACCGATCAAAAACTCCATGGATAGATAATAAACTCGACGTGAGCCTTCCATTCTGGCTTGGCGTGCGGTGGTAATCCAACCTTCCGTTACGAAATCACGCACCGCATATAAGGTCGCGTTTAACCAGTCGCGTTGACTTGCCTCTTTAGGCGAGCGCCCGATAAGAAAAATCAGTTTATAGACGATCGTCTTCTTCAGTGATTCCACATCGACTTCGGGATGATCGTACAGGAATGGAGAATCAAAATTATCCATTATCATAGAAAGTAGTCCTCAGTTAATAATCAAAAAAACGGGTGGAATTTTAATCATTCGAGATAAAAAAACAACAATAATCTTCCGTTCAAGCCGTATTTTTGCTCGAACGGAAGGTTAAGTGTTTCATTACTTAGATAAAATTCGTTGATATAAATGTTGGTAGTGGGTTGCAGAGATTTGCCAACTGAAATCTTGTTCCATTGCAATAACTCGAACACTTGCCCATAAGCGTTGTTTTTTCCATAAAGCAAATGCCGCTTGCAACGCATGACGTAAGTCATCAGCTGTTGCGTGTGTGAAGACAAAACCTGTTGCTGTTCGCGTTTGAATATTTTCGACGGAAGCGTTAACCACCGTATCCGCCAAACCACCGGTTGCGCGGACTAATGGCAATGTGCCGTATTTCAAGCCGTATAATTGGGTTAAACCGCAAGGCTCAAAACGACTTGGGACTAAAATCACATCCCCGCCGGCAAGCATTAAATGGGATAACGCTTCATCGTAGCCGATTTTCACGGCAACATTTTGCGGATAATCTTCCGCTAATTTGCGAATTCCCGCTTCCAAGTGCGGTGCGCCTGAGCCGAGAATCGCAAGTTGCCCGCCTTGTTTAACGATTTCATCGGCGCTTTCCAACAGTAAATCCACGCCTTTTTGTTCCGTTAAGCGGGTGACCATCACAAACAACAGCGCATCGGATTGCTGCGGTAAGTTGAAATAAGCCTGTAAATCCGCTTTATTTTTCCCTTTTCCGCCCATGTATTTCAATTTATACGCGTGCTGAATGTATTGATCGCAATTCGGGTGCCAGATTTTTTCATCGACCCCGTTTAAAATGCCCACCAAGCGACCTTCTTGATCGAGGGTGGACAATAGCCCTTGTAAACCGTACGCAAATTCCGGCGTGGTAATTTCTTTCGCATAGGTCGGGCTTACCGCCGTAACCACATCGGAATAATACAAACCGGCTTTCAAATAAGAAATTTGCCCGAAGAGTTCCAAACCGTCCACATGGAACATTTCCGGCGGCAAACCGATTTCAAATAAATGGCGATAATCAAACGGACCTTGATACGCCAGATTATGAATAGTGAACACCGATTTGGCAGGACGCCCTTTATGATATAAATACGCGGCAGTCAGCCCGGCGTGCCAATCGTGGGCGTGTACCACTTCCGCGCGCCACCAGCTGTCCAAACCGGTCGCCAGTTCCGCGCCGACCCAGCCCAACAGGGCGAAACGTTTATAATTGTCGCCGTAATCGTTGTAATTGGCATCGTGATAAGGATTGCCCTCGCGTGCATACAAATGTGGCGCATCAATCAAATAAACGCCGACGCCGTTGTATTCACCGTAACGTAAAATAATGTGTCCCGCGAAATTATCAAATTCCGCCACAACAGAAGTATGCGGAATACCGGCTGCAATGGCAGGATATGCCGGCAATACAATTCGCGTATCAATGCCGATGTCTTTTTGTGCAAAAGGCAAAGCGCCCATGACATCGGCTAACCCGCCGGTTTTCAGTAAAGGATATAACTCCGAGCAAACGTGTAATACTTTCATTTAATTTCCTAATAACCCTTGATTAATGGCGCATTTATACGCCCTACCCTAAAAAGTGCGGTTAAAAATTCAAGTGTTTTTTAACCTTAATAATAACAATGGCATATACCTTACGGCATGAGGCACACGCCATGAAGCGTGCGCCATTAATATGCCTATCATCATAAAAAAACGTCGTGAAAAATGACCGCACTTTAATCCAAGTGTTCTTCATCGACGACTTCATGCCCTTCTAATTTTTTCAACATAGAAGGGGTAACCAGCACGACTTTGCCGCTGGAACTGACACGGAAACGTTGGCGATCCAATTCTTTATCCACACCGATATGCATACCGTCCGGGATAATGCAGTGGCGGTCGATAATACAATGTTTTAACACACAATTTTTACCGATTTCCACTTCCGGCAACACCACGGAATGGTCGATTTGCGAACCTTCGTTGATTTTGATGCGGTCAAACAACACGGAATAACTGATTGACGCGTCGGTAATCACGCAGCCGCCACCGATAAGGGAGTTATCCACCGGTTTGACATTGGCGTTTTTATAGAAGAATTTGGACGGATAGGCTTGCACCGGATTGCCACGAATCGGCCAGCTTTGGTCGTAAATATCCAATTGCGGATTTTCGGAAACCAAGTCGATATTGGATTGCCAGAAGCTGTCCAATGTCCCTACGTCACGCCAGTAAATATCGCCTTCGGTATTGCGTCCCATGCAGGAACGGCTGAACGGGTGGGCATATAACGTACCTTCTTCCAGGCATTTCGGCAATACGTCTTTACCGAAGTCGTGAGAAGTGCAAGGCGTGTTGACTTCCCGATTCAACATTTCATAGAGGTAATCGGCGTTAAATACATAGATCCCCATGGATGCCAATGAGGTATCCGGTCTGCCTGCCATTGCCGGCGGATCTTTCGGTTTTTCCACGAAGGCTTTCACTTTCAGATTTTCATTTACCGCCATAACGCCGAATTCACTGGCTTCGGAACGCGGCACTTCAATACAGCCGACGGTACATTTTGCCCCGCTGGTCACATGGTCTAACAGCATTTGGCTATAATCCTGTTTATAAATGTGGTCACCGGCTAAGATCAGAATGTATTTCGGTTTATAGTGATTGCGGATAATCGCCATATTTTGATACACCGCGTCCGCCGTGCCGCGATACCAGGTGGAATCGTCAATTTGCTGACGCGCAGGCAACATATCGATAAATTCGCCGCGTTCCTGCGGTAAGAACGACCAGCCTTTTTGCAAATGGCGCAACAAAGAATGGGCGGCATATTGCGTAACCACACCGATACGGTTTAAGCCGGAGTTAATACAGTTGGAAAGCGCGAAGTCAATGATACGACGATTCCCCCCGAAATAAAGCGCCGGTTTCGCACGTTTATCCGTCAGCTCATGAAGACGTGAGCCGCGACCGCCGGCTAAAATAAGAACAAGCGTATCTTTAACAAGATCGTATTTGTTGGGTAATTGGGAAAGACTACTTTTCATAGCGAACTCCATTCTTTGTTATATGATTAATATTTCCGCAACACACAAAATGCCAATCCATCGACTTCCGCCTGATTTTCGTGCAACGTTAAGTGTGTTGTCCCGCATACATGTTTCCATTGACTTACCGCTTGCATAGGCAATGTAAAATGTTGTTTTTCCGCTTTGGCATTGATTAAGAAAATCCATTGCTCATCTAATACCACTTGTAGCGTTTTATTTTCTCGATTGTGCCAATCATCAAGGCTCATAGGTTCTCCATGAGCATTAAGCCAAGACACGTTTTCTTGTGACCACCAACGGTCACTCAGCAAACTTGCAATTTGTTTTCGTAACGCAATTGTTTGGCTGGTTAGGTTAAACAGTTCCTGATTAAATGACTGCCATTTTAACCAGGTGATTTCATTATCCTGACAATAGGCGTTGTTATTGCCGAATTGGCTATTGCCGAACTCGTCGCCCGCCAACAACATCGGCGTGCCGTTGGAAAGCAATAAGCTCATGAGCAAACTGCCCGCCGTTAAAACGCGCTGATTTTCCACCGCACTTTGGTGCGGATCGGTTAAATCCAATTCGCTACCTTCAATGCCGTGGTTATAACTGTAATTTTCATTGCGCCCGTCACGGTTTTCTTCGCCGTTGGCTTCATTGTGTTTTTGGTTATAACTGGTTAAATCGCGCAAGGTGAAGCCATCATGGGCGGTAATGAAATTCAGCGACGTATGGGGCTGACGCTGTTCCCGCTTGAAAATATCACCGGAGCCCGCCAGACGTTCGGCAAATGCGCCCACTTCCCCGCTTTTCCATAACCAGAAACGACACATATCATCACGGAAACGGTCGTTCCATTCGGCGAAATAATGTGGAAAATTGCCTAATTGATAGCCATAATGTCCAATGTCCCAAGGCTCGCTGATTAACTTAATCTGTTGCAAACTCGGCGTTTGCGCAATATCGTTAAACAACGCCGCATGGTGATTGAAATCCGGCGTTTCGCGCCCTAACGCGGTCGCCAAATCGAAACGGAAACCGTCCACATGGCATTCTTCCACCCAATAACGCAGGCAATCCACTACCCAACGACGGGTAATGTCATTGGACAAATTCAGCATATTGCCGCAACCGGTCCAGTTTAAATATTCGCCTTGCGGGGTTTGCCAATAATAGGTTTCATCATCAATGCCGCGTTGACTAAAGGTCGGGAAGTGTTTTTCCGATTCCGCGGTATGGTTGAACACCACGTCTAAAATCACTTCAATACCCGCCTCATGCAGCGCTTTAACCATGCCTTTAAATTCATTTAACGGATTCGCCATATTGGCTTGCGAGCAATATTTCGGCTCCACGGCAAACATGGCTAACGGGTTGTAACCCCAATAATTTGCTAACCCTTTTTGCTGTAAGTGCGGTTCGCTTACCGCGTAATTTACCGGCAACAATTCCACGGCGGTGATGCCTAATTTTTTTAAATACGCAATCGTTTGCGCATGCGACAAACCGGCATAGGTGCCGCGTATTGCCTCTGGTAATTCTGTTTGTAACTTGGTAAAGCCCTTTACATTCAATTCATACACGATGGTTTCGGTCCAAGGCGTGTTCGGCGCTTTGTCATCCTGCCAGTCAAATGCACGATCAATCACCACCGCTTTCGGTGCATAGCGGGCGTTATCCCGCTCGTCGTTCAACAAAAACCACGACTGTGCTTCCGGCGAGCTTAAATCCGGTTTGCCCACTACAGCTTTGGCATAAGGGTCCAGCATCAATTTTTGCGGATTCGCCTTAAAAGTGCGGTCATTTTTTGCGGTGATTCTGAAACCGTATTGGGTTCCGTCAGCCACACCGCTTAGCGCCAAATGCCACACGTTGTCGGAATTAACCATGTTAAAACGGGATTCCCGCTCCCCTTCAAACAGGCAAAGTTCCACCTGTTGCGCTGCCGACGAATACAGGGCGAAGTTGGTTATCTGTTCGCCGTTTTCTTCATATCGGCTATAACCGAAGGGATAAGGTTTACCGTTATTTTTTACTGCAATCATGCTTTACCCTGATACCTCAAATAGATAGTTGCCAGCGGCGGAATCGACACGGAAATGGAATTCGCCCGATTGTGGCTGGCAATATCCTCGCTGTGTACGGCACCTAGGTTGCCGACATTTGAACCGGCGTAATAACCGGAGTCGGTATTTAAAATTTCGTGATATTCGCCGGCGACATTCACACCGAGACGATAATCATGACGTGGCACCGGCGTGAAGTTACTGATCACGATAATGCGTTCACCGTCACGGCTGCGACGTTCAAAGGCAAAGACGGAATTTTGCGCGTCATCCGCCACCAGCCAATCAAAGCCCTGCGGATCGGAATCCAGCTCAAAGAGCGGTGCGTTTTCGCGGTAAATTTTATTGAGATCTTTCACTAGCTGTTGTACGCCGATATGCCATTGACCGCCAATGCCTTCATCTAACAGGAACCAATCCAGACTTTCACGATAATTCCATTCGCGACCTTGGGCGAATTCATTGCCCATAAATAGCAATTTTTTGCCCGGGTAGCCCCACATATAACCGTAATAGGCGCGCAGGTTGGCGAATTTTTGCCACGCATCACCCGGCATTTTACCGATAAGGGAACATTTGCCATGCACCACTTCATCATGAGAAAGCGGCAATACAAAGTTTTCGCTGTATTGATACATCATGCCGAAAGTCATTTGGTTGTGGTGATACTGGCGATAAACCGGGTCTTTTTCCATGTAGGATAAGGTGTCGTTCATCCAGCCCATATTCCATTTGAAATTAAACCCTAAACCGCCCTGCTCGCTCGGATGGGTCACGCCGGTAAAGGCGGTGGATTCTTCCGCAATGGCGATGGACCCCGGTACTTCGGTATGGATTTTCCAGTTGGTATGTTTTAAAAATTCAATGGCCTCCAGGTTTTCCCGTCCGCCGTATTGATTCGGAATCCACTGCCCTTCGGCGCGGCTGTAATCACGATAAATCATGGAAGCGACCGCATCGACCCGAATCCCATCGACACCAAAACGCTCAAGCCAGTACAGGGCATTACTGGATAAGAAATTCTTAACTTCGTTGCGTCCGTAGTTATAAATCAGCGTATTCCAATCTTGATGATACCCTTCGCGCGGATCGGCGTGTTCATACAATGCCGTACCGTCAAATGCCACCAAGCCGTGGGTATCGCTCGGGAAATGCCCCGGCACCCAGTCGAGAATCACGTTAATACCGGCATCATGCGCCCTTTCCACCAAGCGTTTAAAGCCTTCCGGTGTGCCGAAACGGCTGGTTGGTGAATACAGCCCTAACGGTTGATAACCCCAGGAACCGTCAAACGGAAACTCGGACAATGGTAAAAATTCAATATGGGTGAATCCCATTTCCTGCACGTAAGGAATTAATTCGTCGGCGATTTGGTCGTAATCCAACCAGAAATTGTTTTCCAGGTTACGTCGCCAGGAACCTAAATGCACTTCGTAAATGGAAATCGGCTGATCCCATTGATTGGCTTTGCGACGGGCTTCCGTCATCGGCACGACACTCGGCAACGGACTGATTTGTGACGCGGTATCGGGACGTAACTGAGAACTGAAGGCATAAGGGTCGGCTTTTAAGCGGAGATTGCCGTGGCAATCGATTAATTCGAATTTATACAGTTGCCCTAGAGAGACTTTCGGCAGGAACAATTCCCACACGCCGCTTGCCGGATGTAATCGCATCGGATGGCGGCGACCGTCCCAATAGTTAAAATCGCCTACCACGGAAACCCGTTTGGCATTCGGCGCCCACAAACGGAAATTCACACCTGAGACGCCGTCACATTCAATAAAATGCGCCCCTAATACTTCATACGGGCGTAAAAACGAACCTTCCGATAACAACCACTGATCCAAATCATTAATCATCGGGTGGTAGCGATATGGGTCTTCAATTATTTGTGACTCTTTGCCCCAATACACCTGTAATTGATACGCAAAGAAATTCCGCGTGTTCGGTACGACACCGGCAAAAAAGCCTCTGTCATCTAAACGCGTTAATTCGCACAGGGTTTCCTGATTTTCTTTTTCAATGACCAAAACACGGCTTGCATCGGGCAATAAGACACGAATTTCAATACCCTTTTCGGTTTCGTGCATACCTAATACGGAAAACGGATCACCATGTGTGCCGTCAAAAAACTGATTGATTACTGATTGCGCTACTAATTGAGCCATAATGAATCCTCGCTAAGCGTTGCGTGCTTGATTAATTAAAGAGAAAAACGAAGCAATGTGTTCATCATTGAAAATAAGATCTAATGACTTGCTTAATTTCTTACGCCAATTCGGATATTCCGTTGAGGTTCCCGGTAAGTTAAAAGAAATTTCCTGACTTAATAAATTTTCTAATTGAACGCCCACTACTTTACTTTGGCTTTCCGCCAAATAACGGTGGATCTGACGGTTTAAATTATCGTGCATCGCCATACTCAAGGCATCGCCCCAATAATCCGGCGGTAAATAATGATCACGATGTAAACTGTCTAATAACGCTTGTTTATCAACAACACGCTGTTCATATTTCGCTTTAAGCACGTCGCCTTGCAAAATATTTAGCTGACCGAACAACTCCAAATCGCGGCAATGCCAAAAACTTTGCAATGAAGGTACATCGTGCGTACCGATGGTGGCAAAGGCATTTTGCGGATAATCTTTCGTCTGCGGATAGACGCCGTGACGTTGTGCAAAATACAATACGAAATAAGAGAAAATGTGAAACTCGTTTAATTTCCACCGCACTTCATCGGGCACAGTGCCTAAATCCTCGCCGATGAGCAGGCATTCGTTGCGTTGGCTTTCGATGGCTAAAATCGCCATGAGTTCATCAAAAGGATAATGCACATACACGCCGTCTGCCGCGGTTTTGCCTTCCGGAATGAGCCACAAACGGAACAAGCCCATTACGTGATCAATACGCAAAATACCGAAATGCTGCATATTGGCGCGTAGCATATCAATTACCGGTTGGAATCCACGGGCTTTTAAAATACTCGGATTATAAGGCGGTAAATTCCAGTTCTGCCCCACCGGACCGAGAGGATCAGGCGGCGCACCTACCGACGCATTCACGCAATACAATTGTGGATCACTCCACACATCGGCACTGCCACGGGAGCTGTTCACCGCCAAATCGCCATAAATACCCAATTGCATACCTACTTGATGGCATAAATGTTGTAATTCGTCGAGTTGTTGTGATGTCGCCCATTGTAGCCAAGCGAAAAATTCCACTTGCGCCTCATGTTCTTTCAATAAGGCTTTGCGTTTACGATCGGATAAAGTTTGCCATGCTTTACGCCAGCCAAGCCAGCCGATGGTATTTTCTTCCGCCTGTTGACTTTGGTGTTCAATGATGTCCAACACATTAAACAATCCTTGCCACAATAACGCTTCGCCCTGTGCTTTTTTAAATGCTTCAAATGCTTTACGACGGGCAATAATTTGTGTCGATTTACTGCGTTTAAAGAAAGCAAAAAGTTGCTCAAGTGCGGTCAGTTTTAGCTGCGTTATTTCACCATAGGCGACGGTTTCCAGCTCACGCAAGGACGCAATTTTTTCTTGGATTTCAACGGAATTAAACCAATTTTGTACGCCACGGGATAACTTAAATTCCGGCAACGCAGGCACATTCAAATAAATAAAGTTTAACCAGCGGCGGGAAGATGAACTGTACGGACTCGCCCAGTCTGGCACGGCGGGATATAACAGATGTAACGGGTTAATCCCGATAAAATCCGCCCCTTGTTTCGCACCTTGTTCGATTAAATACGCCAAATCGCCGAAGTCACCAATGCCCCAGTTATTTGTCGAACGCAAGCTATAGAGCTGAACATTAATGCCCCAGACTTTTTTCTGCTGCAAAACCGGCGGCTGATAAGATGTACGTGGTGACACTAAAATACGCACGGCATACGATTGTTCGTTACAAGACAGCGTTAATTGGTAATACCCGAAAGGCAACGGTGATAAGTGAATAGATTGAGAATCGGAAAGGGATTGTTCGGCACATTTATTGCCCTGTTCATCGAAAAGTTGATAATGCAATGAACAAGAAGGAAGAGATAAACGGGTTAAATCATAATGGATAATGTCATTCTCAAACACCGTAATCACATCATCAAATTCCCTTTTGGCATGACCTGATTTATTAGGCGGTTGTAGCAGTTCGGTAAAATACGATAACGTTTGCGTACCGGCATAAATTAAATGCCCGTCAATATCATAATGGGATAAGGCGATTCCTAATTTTTCGGCGGATTGCTTGATGGAGTCTGGAATTTGCATATAAAACCTACAACAACATACGACAAGAAAAATAACGATTATTAAGTATTGTAGTAGAGGTTAACACAAAAACAACGCTTTTAGTGCAAATTAGTGATCTTCATCAAGAATAAAATCGAACCAATCAATGACATCCCGTTCATGAATGCCGTATTTAATCAAAATATCGGCTTTTTTCACGCTATCGGGATCGCCGCTGATAAGTGGATGCCATACAGGCAACGGTTTTCCTTCATGTAATAAACGATAAGCACAGGTGACGGGCAGCCAATCGAAATCCGACAAGTTTTCTTTGGTGAGCTTGGTGCAATCTTCTTCCAATTCAAAACGCCGCGCATATTGACCGCACTTTCCCGTTTCCAAATCCAGCAGATTGCAGGCAATGCGCGTGTAATACAAACGCTCATATTTGCCATAGCCGTCAATATATTTACGATAACAACACTTCCCGCACCCGTCACATAACGCTTCCCACTCGGAATCAGTCATTTCAAGGAGTGTTTTAGTCTGCCAAAAATTGGGTTCTAATTGCATAAAGATTTAAATCATTCCGTATTTAAGGTAAATAAAATTGCCCTTCGCCGACCAAAATTGCTTTTCCGCCTACATAAATCGTCTTATGCTCATCTACACACAAGGTTAAGCGATTTGGACGATTAATTTCATCACCTTGGGTGATTTGCCATTGCATTGGATAACGCTTATTTAAAATACACCAGCCACCTAAATTCGCCGCAGCCGAACCTGTGCCGGGATCTTCGACAATGCTCCCCCCATTCATAAAGAACAAACGCACTTTAGCGACCTGATTTTCTTCAAACCAAATATAAATCGCATTATCTTTACCCACCATTTTTTCAAAAAGAAGCGGTTGAATTTGGCAAGATTCAACGGATTTTATGGAATTCACCCGCACAAATAATTGATTGCTCCCCGTATTAATCCAACGGGTCTCAAGAATTTCCGGCGTTTGCAAACCTAACAATGCGGCAAATTCTTCGTCGCTATAAGGTGATGGCGCTGTTATCACCGCTTTATTGAGCGAGAATGTAATGAATTGATCTTGATGTTCAAGCGAAACCAATCCGGCTTGCGTATCAAATTGATAATAATCAGGTAAATCAAACAAACGCTGTGCAATAAACGCACTGCCAATCGTTGGATGACCGGCAAACGGCAGCTCATAATCGGGTGTAAAAATCCGTAACTTCCTTACCGCATGAGGATTTTCCGTCTGATGTAAAAATACCGTTTCCGACAGATTAAATTGTCTTGCGATCAGTTGCATTTGTTGGGTATTTAACCCATCCGCTTCGGGAAATACGGCAAGCGGATTGCCACCAAAATGGTTTTCAGCAAAGACATTGACTAAATGATAAGTATAGCGCTTCATTTTATGCTCAACGAAAAGAAAAAGTGCGGTCGAAATTCATTGTGAAAAACGACCGCACTTTATGTGATTGAATTTAGAAGCCTTCTTTAAGGCTTACGGTTAAGTTAAATACTAAATGTTCCGGATGGCTGTCTTTGCTGTCGGCACAGAAATAACCTTCACGTTCGAATTGATAGCCTTTTTCCGCTTCTGCGTTACCGAGGCTTTGTTCTACAAAACCGTGTTTTACCACTAAAGAATGTGGGTTTAATACGCTTTCGATGTCTTCTTCTGCGCCCGGATTTGGCACGGTGAATAAGCGATCGTATAAACGGAACTCTGCCGGATGATTATGCGCTGCAGACACCCAGTGAATCACACCTTTTACTTTGCGACCGTCTGCCGGATTTTTACCCAAAGTTTCCGGATCGTAAGTACAGAAAATCGTGGTGATTTCGCCGTTGGCATCTTTTTCTACGCGTTCCGCTTTAATCACATAAGCATTGCGCAAACGCACTTCTTTGCCCAGCACTAAACGTTTATATTGTTTATTCGCTTCTTCACGGAAATCTGCGCGATCAATGTAGATTTCTTTGCTGAACGCTAATTGGCGCTCCCCTAGTTCCGGACGATTCGGGTGATTTGGCGCAGTTAAGATTTCTTCACCTTCAAAGTTTTCAATCACCACTTTCACCGGATCAATCACCGCCATGGCGCGCGGTGCATTTTGGTTTAAATCATCACGAATGCAGGCTTCTAATGCGCTGTATTCCACCACGTTATCTTGTTTGGTGACGCCGATACGACGGCAGAACTCACGAATTGAGGCAGGTGTATAACCACGGCGACGCAAGCCTGAAATCGTCGGCATACGCGGATCATTCCAGCCGTCCACAATTTCATCGTTTACCAGTTTTAATAACTTACGTTTAGAGGTTAACGTGCCTTCTAAATTTAAACGGGAGAACTCATATTGATGCGGCAGCGGACGTTCAATGCTGATATTTTCCAACACCCAGTCATATAAACGACGGTTATCCTGGAATTCAAGAGTACATAAGGAGTGCGTAATGCGTTCAAGGGCATCAGAAATACAATGGGTGAAATCGTACATCGGATAAATGCACCATTTGTCGCCCGTTTGGTGATGGCTGGCAAATTTAATGCGATAAAGCACCGGATCGCGCATCACCATAAACGGTGACGCCATATCAATTTTCGCACGTAAACTCGCTTTACCCTCGGCAAATTCGCCGTTTTTCATTTTTTCAAATAAGGCAAGGTTTTCTTCCACGCTACGATCACGATACGGGCTGTTTTTGCCCGGCTCGGTTAAGGTGCCGCGATATTCACGCATTTCTTCCGGCGAAAGTTCATCCACATACGCCAACCCTTTTTTGATAAGTTCAATGGCGTAACCATAAAGCGCGTCAAAATAATCGGACGCATAATGCACTTCGCCCGCCCAATGGAAACCTAACCATTCCACATCGGCTTTGATGGAATCCACGTATTCCACATCTTCTTTCACCGGATTGGTGTCGTCAAAACGCAAATTACATAAACCTTGGTAATCTTTCGCGATACCAAAATTCAAGCAAATAGACTTGGCATGACCGATGTGTAAATAGCCGTTTGGCTCAGGCGGGAAGCGCGTATAAACGTTATTGTGTTTACCGCTTTCTAAATCTTCATCAATAATTTGAGTAATAAAATTGTGCGGACGGCTATTTTCCGTCGCTTCTAATACAGTTTCTGTGCTCATAGTTTTCTCATTAAAACGCATAAAAAAATAACCGCACTATTCTACACGCTTCAGCATAAAAAGCGAGGAATGCGGCTTGTTGTTGACCGGTTATTAGCGAAAAACTTCAGAATGGGTATTAAGTCTGGCTAAATATAAATCCTGTTCTTTATTTTGATATTGATAAATTAACACCAAATCATTAGCAATATGGCAATCGCGATAACCAAACCATTCGCCTTTCAAGGCATGGTCTCTGTATTTTTCAGGCAAAGGTTGGTTATGTTGCAATAAATACATCACTTCATTAAATTCCGGCGTAACGGTGACTTCCAGCCATTTAGCTAAATCACGTTTAAAAATTTTGGAATACTTAACCGCCATGTTCCCGCTCCGCTTTGATTTGCGCCACTAATTCATCAATAGAACTAACGACCTCATAATTGCCATTACGCAAATCATGGATGGAGCGTGCGGTTTCATCATTCGGCTGATAATCTAACTGAACCGGAATGGATTTGGTGGAAACCACTTGTTGTAAAATCATTTTTAACGCCTGTGCCGGGTTTAATCCGTAACTTCTGAAAACAGAAAACGCCTGTTCTTTTAATTCGGGATCCAATCGAAAAGTATATGACGTCATTTTAGCCTCCTCAATGTAATACAATTGTCTTACATTTTAATGACAATGAGTAAATTTTCAAGTCATCCTTTTTATTCTTACTTGAATATCATCGGAAGAATAATTACAATGCGCCACTAAATGAACGTTCATTCATTTTTAAATTTTAATGATTCCTTAAGTTTTGTTGTATATTGTGGCGACTCATTGTGAATTTATGAGAGAAAAAAGATGAAGAAAAAGCCTCTTATTATTACTGCTATTACAGCCGCTGTGATTATCGGCGGTTATTTTTTTATGCGCGATTCCGGCGCACAAACCACTTACTTAACGGAAGACGTTAAACGCGGCAATATTGAAAAGAACGTAGTTGCCACCGGCTCTATTGAAAGCGTTAACACTGTTGACGTGGGTGCGCAGGTGTCAGGGAAAGTCACCAAACTTTATGTCAAACTGGGACAACAGGTGAAAAAAGGCGACTTAATCGCCGACATCGATTCCACCACCCAAATTAACACCTTAAATACCCGCAAAGCCGCCTTGGCAAGTTATCAGGCGCAATTAATCGCACGCAAAACCGCTTATGATGTGGCGCTTTCCAATTACAATCGCTTGTCCAAATTATACGGGCAAAAAGCCACTTCATTGGACACATTAAATACCGCCAAAGCCACTTTGGATAACGCCAAAGCGGAAATGAATGTGGTGCAGGAAAATATTAAACAGGCGGAAATTGAAGTGAATACCGCCGAAACCAATGTGGGCTACACCAAAATCACCTCGCCCATTGACGGCACGGTGATTTCCACGCCGGTCTCCGAAGGGCAAACGGTGAACTCCAATCAAACCACGCCGACCATCATTAAAGTAGCGGATTTGAGCAAAATGCGCATTAAGCCGGAGATTTCCGAAGGGGATATTACCAAAGTGAAAGCGGGACAAGAGGTGACTTTCACGATTTTGTCCGACAACAAAACCGTTTATCGCGCCAAAATTGATTCCGTGGATCCGGCAACAACCACCATCAGCGACAATTCAAGCTCCAGCAGTTCCAGTTCAAGCTCGAGTTCCAGCTCCAGTTCAAGCAGTAGCGCAGTCTATTATTACGCCAACATTATCGTTGAAAATCCCGAACACATTTTGCGTATCGGCATGACAACAGAAAACAATATCAAAATTGCCAACGTGCAAAACGTGTTATTTATTCCCAATATGGCGGTACAAAAACGCCAAGGGAAATACGTTGTCAGCGTACTAAACGGCGATAAAACCCAAGAGCGGGAAATTGAAATCGGCGTGCAAAATGATTTCCAAACGGAAGTAAAATCCGGCTTAACGGAAGGTGAAAAAGTGGTGGTTTCGCAAGTTGCCGCCGGTGAAAAAGCGAGCGAACCCGATGGTCCGATTATGTTCTAAAGTGCGGTGAGTTTTGACGATGAATATTATTGAAATCCAACAGCTCAACCGTTATTTCGGCGAAGGTGAAAACCGCGTTCATATTTTAAAGGATATTTCACTTTCCATCGAAAAAGGCGATTTTGTCGCCATTATGGGGCAATCCGGTTCGGGCAAATCCACGCTGATGAATATTATCGGTTGTTTGGATACGGCAACCAACGGTTCGTACAAAATTGACGGAAAAGAAACCATCGAATTAACCAACGATCAGCTTTCCGATTTACGCAGCCAAAAATTCGGTTTTATTTTTCAGCGCTATAATTTGTTGAGTAGCTTAACCGCCGCGGAAAATGTCGCCCTGCCGGCAATTTATGCGGGAATGCCGCAAAGTCAACGTCTGGAACGTGCCAAACAATTGCTGGAAAAACTGGGGTTGGGCGATAAATGGCAAAACAAACCGAACCAACTGTCAGGCGGTCAACAACAACGGGTCAGTATTGCCCGTGCATTGATGAACGGTGGGGAAATTATCCTTGCCGACGAGCCCACCGGCGCGCTGGATTCCCACAGCGGCGAAAATGTGATGGAAATCCTTCGTCAACTGCACGAGGAAGGTCACACCATTATTATGGTGACCCACGACAAACACATTGCCGCCAGCGCCAATCGGATTATTGAAATCAAAGACGGCGAAATTATCAGCGACACGCAAAAACATCAGGTAAAAAGTGCGGTTAAAAATCCAGGTGTTTTTAAAGGTCGTTTCGGTTTCAGCAAAGATCAACTGATGGAAGCCTTTCGTATGTCCGTCAGCGCCATTGTGGCGCACAAAATGCGCTCGCTGCTGACCATGTTGGGGATTATCATCGGGATTACCTCCGTGGTTTCCGTGGTGGCATTGGGGAACGGTTCGCAACAAAAAATTCTGGAAAACATTCGCGGTATCGGCACGAATACCATGACGATTTTTAACGGTAACGGTTTCGGCGATCGTCGTTCACGGCATATTCAAAACCTGAAAATCAGCGACGCCAATACCTTAGCGAAGCAAGGCTATATTCAAAGCGTTACGCCGAATACCTCCTCCAGCGGCATTTTAGTGGTCGGCAATAAATCCTTCACATCTGCCAATTTATACGGTATTGGTGAGCAATATTTCGATGTGGAAGGCTTGAAGTTAAAACAGGGTCGTCTATTAACCGAAGACGATGTGGATCAAAGCGATCAAGTGGTCGTGCTGGACGAAAGTGCGAAAAAAGCCATTTTTGCCAACGAAAATCCTATTGGCAAAACAGTGATTTTTAATAAACGACCATTGCGTGTCATCGGCGTAGTGTCCGATCGCCAAATGGGCGGGTTTTCCAGTAACTCACTAAACCTGTATGCCCCTTACAGCACCGTGCTGAATAAAATCACCGGCGGCAGTCGGATCAGCTCTATTACGGTAAAAATCGGTGATGATGTGAATTCCACCGTGGCGGAAAAAAGTTTAACGGAGTTATTGAAATCCCTGCACGGCAAAAAAGACTTTTTCGTCATGAACAGCGACACCATTAAACAAACCATCGAAAGCACCACCGGCACGATGAAGCTCCTCATCTCCTCTATCGCCTTTATTTCCCTTATCGTAGGCGGTATCGGCGTGATGAACATCATGTTGGTGTCGGTGACGGAGCGCACCAAAGAAATTGGCGTTCGCATGGCGATCGGCGCCCGTCAGATTAATATTCTGCAACAGTTTCTAATTGAAGCGGTGTTAATTTGTTTAATCGGTGGCGTTACCGGAATTTTGCTGTCCGCCCTTATAGGCGTGTTGTTCAACAGTTTTATGACGGATTTCAGCATGGATTTCTCCACCGCCTCCATTATTACCGCCGTGTTATTTTCCACCTTAATCGGCGTATTATTCGGCTATATGCCGGCGAAGAAAGCGGCAAAATTAAACCCGATTACCGCATTGGCGCGAGAATAGATTTTGTAAAACACAAAAGAGCGGTTAGAATTCTCTGCAATTTTTGACCGCACTTTTATAAAAAGAAAGGAAAAACGAATGTTCACAATGAAAAAATTAACCTTAGCCGTGGTGATGGCAACGACCCTCGCAGGTTGTGCCAATATTGGCGATTCTTATCAGGCAAGCCTTGATAATTACAAACAATATGAAGAAATCACCAAGCAATACAACATCAAAGATAACTGGTGGGCGCTTTATAATGACGCGCAGTTAAATCGTGTGGTTGAACAAGCCTTATTGAATAACAAAGACTTAGCCAAAGCCGCCGTTTCCGTTAATCGCGCCCTTTACAGCGCCAACCTTGCCGGCGCAAGTTTAATTCCGGCTTTCAGCGGCTCAACCCAATCTTCCGCACAAAAGAATGTGAAAACCGGCGGCAATTCCACCATCACCCACACCGGCGCACTTAACGTGGCTTATACGTTAGATTTATGGCGACGTTTGGCGGATACCGCAGACGCCGCGGAATGGACACATAAAGCCACCGTTGAGGACATGGAATCCACCAAACTATCCTTAATTAACTCCGTGGTCACCACGTATTATCAAATCGCCTACTTAAACGACGCCATCAGCACCACGGAAGAATCCATTAAATATTACACCGACATCAGCAACATCATGCGTAACCGCCTGGCACAAGGCGTGGCGGACAGCGCCAGTGTAGATCAGGCTCAACAAGCGGTATTAACGGCGCGTAATAACCTGATTACGTATCAAACTAACCGCAAAACCGCAGAACAGGCGTTGCGTAATTTACTTAACTTAAAACCGGACGAAGCCTTAAACATCACCTTCCCGCACATTTTGAACGTGAAAACCGTGGGCGTGAATTTGAACGTACCGGTTTCCGTCATTGCCAACCGTCCTGACGTAAAAGGCTATCAAGCCCGTTTAAGCAGTGCCTTTAAAAACGCCAAAGCCACCGAAAAAAGCTGGTTCCCGGAAATTACGTTGGGCGGCAGCTTGAGCTCCAGCGGCAATAAAGTCAATAACGCACTGAATACCCCTATCGGCGCGGGTACGCTCGGTATCTCCCTGCCGTTCTTAAACTGGAATACGGTAAGATGGAATGTGAAAATTTCCGAAGCGGACTATGAAACCGCGCGTTTGAATTATGAACAAAGCATCACGACTGCGTTAAACGACGTGGATACCAACTATTTTGCGTTCACTCAAGCGCAAGGTAATTTTGCCAATTTGCAACAAACCCACACCTACAACCAACGCATTACGCAATACTATCGTAATCGTTATAACGCGGGTGTGTCCGAATTACGCGAATGGTTAACCGCAGCCAATACCGAAAAAGCCTCCCAGCTTTCCATTTTACAAGCCAAATATAACGTAATTCAGGCGGAAAACGCGGTTTACAGCGCTATGGCGGGTTACTATTCCCGTTAAAAAATAACGTTAAAAACAACCGCACTTTGTGTGTTTGGCATAAGAAAACGGCGCTTTATCATAGGCGCCGTTTTTGTTGATTGACTAAAAGTGCGGTGAAAAATTTAAACGTTTTTCACCTTTGTCATATATCCCCTCGCTTGATTACGGTAATTCATCGGTGATAACCCCGTGTATTTTTGGAAATTATCGTAAAAGCGGCTAAGGGAATTAAACCCGGCGGTCAGGGAAATATCCAACATGGTTTTATCCGTATCACTTAATAAGGCTTTGGCGTGATTAATCCGCATGGTGGTGATGTATTGTTTAATCGTCAGTTTCATCACGCTTTGAAAAATCCCCATCGCATAATTGCCGTTTAAGCCCACTGCTCCCGCCACCTGTGTGACGGTAATAGGTTCATTGAAATGCTCGGCGATGTAATTCAGCATGAGCGTAATATAATGCTGCGTATGACGGGAGGATTTTGAGGGCTTGTTTTTATCGTTTTGATATTTCAGTAATAAATCCCATCCATCCAGTTCCAGCCGTTTAATTAAAAGATGAATTTCATCATAAACCAATTGGTTACGATTAATGTCATTTTTTGCCAACGCCTGTTGCCAACGCTGAATTTCAAACTCACTGGCAAGATTGGGCGTTTTGGATTGAATCACAATGCCGTGTGTAATGTGATTGACGAGATTTTGCGGCAGCTGCCAAGAAAGAAATTGATGTACCGGAATATCAATCACCGCCATGGCATGGCATTGATGGCGATTGATTAAACTATGCGGCACAGAGGCCCAGAAAATGGCAATATGATTAGCTTTGATGGTAATCGGCATACCGTTATAGACATATTCCACATCGTCATCAAAAGGAAGGTTTAATTCAATATGCCCATGCCAATGTAACGCCGGCATATTACAAGGCGGTTGCCATAAAGTCACCCGCATTGCCTGTGGCTCCAGGGGTAAAGAAAGCGGGCTGGTGGTTTTGCTGCCAAGGCTATCTTCAGAATCAAAGTGGGTTGTCGGTTTCATGTTTTATCCGCTTTTATTTTGATTTAAAACAATACAATTTTGAGCAAAATCCCATTTTCTCAAAATCGACTCCCAAAAACTCATATTGTTAGCGTTGGATCGCTCAATCTGAACTTTCAGGAATTTTACAGGATAAAACGATATATGCAATCGTTTGCTATTTTGTAACTATGGCTTATCCAATAACAACAATAGGGGTATGACTATGAGTTTATCAATGAAAACCAAGATAAGCTTTGGCTTGGGTGCTTATGGTAAGGACTTCGCCATTGGTATCGTGTATATGTACTTAATGTATTATTACACGGATGTGTTGGGCGTTTCCGGCGCTATTGTCGGAACGATTTTTATGATTGCGCGGGTATGGGATGCGATAAATGACCCGATAATGGGTTGGATTGTAAACAATACCCGCTCCCGCTGGGGAAAATTCAAGCCCTGGATTCTCATCGGCACCATTCTCAATTCCATTTCGCTGTTCTCCTTATTCTGTGCGGATTATTTTTCCGGAACCGCGTTAGTTGTTTATATTGCGGTAACCTACATTCTTTGGGGCATGACTTACACCATTATGGATATTCCGTTCTGGTCGCTTACGCCAACCTTAACGTTGGATCAGCGGGAACGTGAAGAACTTGTGCCTTACCCTCGCTTTTTCGCCAGCCTTGCCGGATTTGTCACAGCTGGGGTTTGTATGCCGTTTGTGGATTATGTGGGCGGCGCTGACAAGAGTTTCGGTTTCCGTATGTTTACGCTTGTCATTATTACCTTCTTTATCGCCTCCACTATCATCACGCTGGTTAATGTAAAAGAAAAATACTCTTCCGACAGCATTGAAAGCGGCGAACCGCAGAAAAAAGTACCGCTAAAAACCTTAGTATCCTTAATACCGCGTAACGATCAGCTTTCAAGCCTATTGATTATGGCATTGTGCTATAACATTGCGGGTAATATTATTTCCGGCTTCGCCATTTATTACTTCACCTATGTGGTAGGCGACAAAGAGATGTTCCCTTACTATATGTCCTATGCCGGTATCGCTAACCTCGCGGTTATCGTCTTATTTGCACGTCTTGCCAAATTCTTCTCACGTCGCACATTATGGGTTGGCATTTCCGTCAGTTCCATTTTAAGCTGCGCCATTTTGGCTTACACGGGGATAGCCGAACACCACAGCATTTTCCTGATTATCCTTGCCGGTATCTTCATGCAAATCGGCAGTGCTTTATTCTGGACGTTACAAGTCATTATGGTGGCAGACACGGTAGATTACGGCGAATATAAACTGGGCATTCGTTCCGAAAGTATCGCTTATTCCGTACAAACCATGGTGGTTAAAGCCGGTTCTGCGGTCTCCGCGTTCTTAATCGGCGTATTATTGAGCGCCATTGATTATGTACCGAATGTGGAGCAAAGCGAAGATACCCTGTTCTATATGAAACTAATCATGATCGGCTTACCGATTTTCTTCTACGCCATCAAATTATTCGTGTATTTCCGTTATTACAAACTACACGGTGATTTATTGGCAAAAGTCAACATTACGCTGTTGGATAAATACCGCAAAGTCGATGCGGCACATTAAGAGGATTAACTGATGACATCACAAATTATACGTTTACAAAGTAAAGATACGGATCTAGTGCTACGCACCGAACCGGCGGAAATTCTCTATTGGGGCAAACGCTTAAATATCGACAACATTACCGAAGCGGATGCTCTCACCCTTGAGCGAGGCGTAGCAAACGGCGGTCTGGATGTGGATACGCCGGTGACGTTTGCCGCCGAAAACGGTCGCGGATTCTTCGGTTCAGCCGGCGTGGAAGGACACCGTGACGGTTACGATTGGGCGCCGGTGTTCGTCACGAAAAACGTTGCCAAAACCGACCGCACTTTAGTCATTGAGGCGGAGGATTTAATCGCAGGTCTTGCCTTCAAAACAGAAATTAAAGCCGATGAAAACGGCGTATTTAAATTCCGCAACACCCTCACCAATTTGGGTGAAAGCAAATTTACCGTGAATCGCCTGGCAGTTACCTTGCCGGTACCGGAATACGCCGATGACGTGCTCAGCTTTTACGGACGCTGGTGTCGCGAATTACATGAAAATCGCCTTTCCCTAAAACACGGCGCATTCGTGCAGGAAAACCGCCACGGGCGCACCTCTCATGAATATGCCCCTTATTTAATTCTCGGCACCCCGCATTTCAGCCAACAACAAGGCAAAGTCTGGGGATTCCATTTGGCATGGTCAGGCAATCATCGGATTCGCGCCGATGTATTAATTGACGGGCGGCGTTTTGCGCAATTGGAAAACCTCTACTTCCCGGGAGAAATAGAATTAAAACAAGGCGAAAGTCATGCTACACCGTGGGTCTATGCCGTGTATTCCGAAGAAGGCTTAAACGGAATGTCCCGCCAGTTCCATAATCATGTTCGCCAACATATTCTACACTTTGCCCATTCTGTACGCCCGGTGCATTTGAATATTTGGGAAGGCGTAATGTTTGACCATCACCCGGAACACATTATTGCCATGGCGCAAAAAGCGGCGGAAATGGGTGTCGAACGCTTTATTATCGATGACGGTTGGTTTATCGGGCGTAATGATGATTTCGGTGGATTGGGCGACTGGTATCTGGACGAAGAAAAATACCCGAACGGCTTGGAAGAAGTCATTAGCGCCGTAAAAAAACTTGGTATGCAGTTCGGCATTTGGGTTGAGTTGGAAATGATTAACAAACCGACAAAACTCTATCAGACGCACCCTGATTGGCTCCTGGAACTGAAAGGCTATACACAGCCTGAAGAACGCCATCAATATGTGCTGGATTTAACCAATCCGGAAGTGTTCAATTATCTATTGGAACGGATGGATTGGCTCCTCGGCACACACGACATCGACTATATAAAATGGGATCACAACCGCCGTTTAGTCCAGCCGGGAAGTCAAGGCAGAGCCGCCGTGGTGAGACAAACCCAAGCCGCTTATCGTTTATTTGATGAATTACAAAAACGTTATCCGCACGTTGAAATCGAAAGCTGTTCATCAGGCGGTGCGCGCATTGACTATGAAATTTTAAAACGCTCACAACGTTTCTGGTCATCCGACAATATTGATGCTTATACCCGTCAACAAATTCACCGCGGCATGAGCTATTTCTATCCGCCGGAAGTCATGGGTGCACATATTGGCGGCTCACCTTGTCAAACCACACACCGTCGTTTTTCCATTGACTACCGAGGGTTAACCGCCTTGTTCGGTCACATGGGGGTGGAACTTGATCCGGTAAAAGAAAGCGCGGAGGAACGTGCGGGCTTTGCCAAATATATCGCACTGCATAAACAGCTCCGTCCATTATTGCACAGTGGTGATGTATTCCGATTGGATTATCATGATGAGCGCACCATACTCCACGGTGTGGTTGCGAAAGATAAATCGGAAGGCGTCGTGCTGATAAGCCAATTGGATATGCCCGATTACAAACAAATGGGAAAACTTCGCATACCATATTTTGACCCTCAAGCCACTTATCGCATAGAGGTGTTGTCCGTCCCTGATTACATTCGTGAAAATCGTGCGGGACATTTAATGAAAGTTTTCCCGCAATGGCTACGTAATTGCTTTGCAGGAAAAGAAGTCACCATTTGTGGCGAATGGCTGGCAAATGCAGGTCTGACAATTCCTGTGCCGGACCCGCAAAGCGCATTGTTACTGGCATTTAAGAAACGTTGATTGATTTGCTGCTCAAATAAAAAGTGCGGTGGTTTTTCAAGATGTTTTTAATATTAAAAACACCGGAAAAAACCACCGCACTTTTATGCCACCAGTTCCGTTTGCATATACGTTAAACGGTCGATGTCGGTGATGAAACGGCTGAGATCCTGCTCTTCCGGTTTGTGAATGTAAGAAACCTCACCCAGCAACGGAGCATCGACTTTTTGTTTTAGGGTTTCGATGACTTCGGCGTAATGCCCTAAGCCCGGATTGATTCGGTTTGCAACCCAACCCAGTAGCGGTAAGCCGCGTTCAAGAATGGATTGCACAGTTAATAAGGTGTGATTAATGCAGCCTTCTTTAATCCCCACCACTAAAACGACGGGCATTTTTTGCTCGCAGACCCAATCGGCAAAGCTGTAATCCTTATTGATCGGCGTTAACCAGCCGAAGGCACCTTCCACCAAAACGGATTGGTAACGGGAGCACAAACGAGCTAAATCCGCATTCAGCTTATTAATTTGAACACGTTTGCAATTTTCATTCAGAATGGGCATGGAATGTTGGAAGGTATAACTGTTGACGTCTTCGTAATGCACTTTTTCTTTGGTGCTGTTCATTAACGTTAATACGTCGGAATTATCTTTTCCGTCATAATCGCCGGTCGCCTGCTTTTGACTGTCGGGATAAATCACGTCTTCTTGCCCGAATGCAATTGGTTTATAACCGACGACCTGTATGCCGATTTTCTGTAAAGCCTGCATAATCGCACGGCTGACAACAGTTTTGCCGACATTGGTGTCCGTACCGGTAACAAAAAAACTACTCATTGTATTCCCCTTCTCATACTATGGGGCTAGATTCTAAAGGAAATTACAATGCGTGATATTGAGCTAAAACAAAGTTTTAGAAATTTATGATATTTTCTTCTTGTTTTACCAACGAAGTCAGCAAACTTCCGTCATATATGCCTTGCTTAATCGCTGAAGCAGCGACGATCGGACTATTCCATTCATATTTGCCGGTAATTACCGAAACCGTGCCGATATTATCGGGTAAATAGGATTTTAATTTACGATTAAGCTGTTCAAGCAGTAAATCCTTCAGTTGCAGCAAGCTAGAGTTCAGCATTACCCGCCGCGCGGAAAAAATATGAATCAGATTCATCAAAATATAAGCCAAACAATCGGTAATATGCTCAATAATCCGCAACGCGTTTTTATCTTTTAATTGAACCTGTTCACACAGGAAATTAATTTTCTCGGAATTGTTGCTGAAAACACGATTCGGATAAAGGGCGTCAATAAACTGTGCAATCGCCCGGTGGGTGATTTGATGTTGTACCTGATAGCGTTCAATTTCCGGTAAATCGTGATTAATGAGCGCTTGAAGCTCGTTTAAGCGCGGCACAATCAGATGATTAATATTGATTTTGTCCTGTTCCTGGCTAAATAACAGTTCCCCTTTTAATAACACGCTCAGGTTAATTTCGTCGTCCAGCTGCAAAAACAGCACATCATCACAGTTGATTACGTTACCCAAGGTGGATTCCGCCAATAACCAGGTTTTGAAATATTCGGCAATTAAAATCGGAATATTGAAATAAGGCGTAAATAAGGATTTCAGATCCAAATGAGCGAATTTCGTACGCCCCAGTTTAATCAGATGACCGTTTTTATCCAATTCACCACCCACGGTAACGGAAAAGGTTATCGGGCGGGCAAGTGAGCGAGTTTCAGCCAGAAATTGCTTGACGCTTTTTACCAGAAATTTATCCAGATGTTTTAAGTCATTCTTTTGCAAAGGGAAAACACTTTGCTCAATAATCACCCCATCCAATTCACTCAAAATAATCTCAAACCGATCCTCCATTAACGTGGCGCATAAGGCTTGCCAATAAAACGGCGAAACACACAAGGCAATGGCGGGACGCCCACGGTTGTCGGTATTTCTTGAGGTTTTTTCCATAATCAACCGTTTTTCAATGAGGGAACGGCTCAATGATGTAATGGATGCCGGCGCCAAGCCGGAAAGTTTTGATAATTCGATACGCGAGATTTCTTCAAATTGCTCGATTAAACGATAAATTTTGCCGAGCTGAACCAAACGGGATGGGGTTTTATCTTCCTTTTTCATTAAATAATTCCGTATTTTTATAAATAATTCATTGAGTGAAATTATTTATACCAGTTCATTGTTTTTACTCAAGGAATTTACGTTAAATCTGTGTTCCTTGTCACAAAAATAAAAACTTCCGATAGATTTTGGTAATTTTTCTAACTTGAGGTAAACTAATCCGGTTTTCAAAAATGTATTAATTTTGAGGTATATATGACAAAAATTGCATCAATTGTAGATGTGCTGCAAGGCAAAATTGCAATTGGCGAAAAAGTGACTGTGCGCGGCTGGGTGCGCACCCGTCGCGATTCCAAAGCAGGTCTATCCTTTCTTGCCGTTTATGACGGTTCTTGCTTCGCACCAATTCAAGCTATCGTAAATAATGACATTGCCAATTATGAATCTGAAGTTTTACGCTTAACGGCGGGTTGTTCCGTGGTTGTCACCGGCACGGTGGTCGAATCGCCGGCAGAAGGTCAGGCGGTAGAATTACAAGCGGAAAAAGTGGAAGTCACCGGTTGGGTGGAAGATCCGGAAACTTATCCGATGGCGGCAAAACGTCACTCTATCGAATATTTACGCGAAGTGGCGCACCTACGTCCGCGTACCAATATTATCGGCGCGGTTGCCCGCGTTCGTCATTGTTTGGCGCAAGCCATTCATCGCTTCTTCCATGAGCAGGGGTTCTATTGGGTGGCGACACCATTAATCACTGCATCCGATACGGAAGGCGCGGGTGAAATGTTCCGCGTTTCCACCTTAGATTTAGAAAATTTGCCGCGTACCGACAAAGGTGTGGTGGATTTTAGCCAGGATTTCTTCGGTAAAGAATCGTTCCTTACGGTGTCCGGTCAGTTAAACGGTGAAACCTATGCTTGTGCATTAAGTAAAATTTACACCTTCGGACCAACCTTCCGCGCAGAAAACTCCAACACAACCCGTCACTTGGCGGAATTCTGGATGATCGAACCGGAAGTGGCATTCGCAACCCTTGCCGATAACGCCAAACTTGCCGAAGATATGCTGAAATACGTTTTCCGCGCCGTGTTGGCGGAACGTTGTGATGATTTGGAATTCTTTGCCAAACACGTTGACGGCGATGTGATTAATCGCTTGGAGCGTTTCATTAACTCCGATTTCGCACAAGTGGATTACACTGACGCCATTGAGATTTTACTGAAATCCGGTAAAACCTTTGAATTTCCGGTATCTTGGGGTATCGACCTTTCCTCCGAACACGAACGCTATTTGGCGGAAGACTACTTCAAATCCCCTGTTGTGGTGAAAAATTATCCGAAAGACATCAAAGCCTTTTATATGCGCTTAAATGATGACGGAAAAACCGTTGCGGCAATGGACGTATTAGCCCCGGGCATCGGTGAGATTATCGGCGGTTCGCAACGTGAAGAACGTTTGGACGTATTAGACAAACGCATGGCGGAAATGGGCTTAAATCCTGAAGATTACTGGTGGTATCGTGATTTGCGTCGCTACGGCACGGTTCCGCATTCCGGCTTTGGCTTGGGCTTTGAACGTTTAATTGTTTATGTAACAGGCCTACAAAATATTCGTGATGTCATCCCATTCCCACGGGCGCCGCGCAACGCGAATTTCTAATTTATCGCAAACGAAAAATCGCCTTGTTTAGCTAGCAAAGCGATTTTTTTATATCTTTAAAAACGCTGAAAAAAACGACCGCACTTTTATTTTCCCAATAACAAAAAAGATACCAAAGTGCGGTATCTTTTTTCCGTGTTTTTGATTTGATGATCGAACAACTATTTTACAATGCGTAAATGGGAGGTTGATTTTTTCTCGGTGGATTTCGGTTTATCCGATTTATCCTTTTGCTCCATTTTATCTACGGCATTTTCAAAACTTATCGGTTGTTCTTCCGCCTGTTCTGGATGCTCATAAGCGGCTTCGGGCTCAAACATCACACCGTCACCATTTTCACGGGCATAAATCGCTAATGCGGCGCCAAGGGGAATATAAATATCTTGAGGCACACCACGAAAACGCGCGTTAAATTGAATAAAATCATTGGTTAACTGCAAATTCCCGGTGGCATTGGCAGACAAATTCAAAACGATTTGCCCGTCTTTGACATACTCCACCGGCACTTTTACGCCCCAATAGGTGGCATCTACCACCAAATACGGCGTGAAGTCATTATCAATTAACCAATCGTAATAAGCCCTTAATAAATAAGGGCGTTTCGGTGAGGATTTATATTCCATGGGATGACCTATTATTTTTCATCCATGAGATTTTTCGGCGCTAATTCGCCCACGGATTGCAGGAAAGAATCCCGCTCAAAGACACGTGTCATATAGGCTTTAATCGCTTTGCTGCCGGCACCGCTGAATTCTACGCCTAATTCCTGCATACGCCATAATAACGGCGCCATGTAGCAGTCGATTAAGCTAAATTCGTCGCTCATAAAGTAAGTGTTTTGATTAAAAATCGGCGCAACGGCAAGAATTTCTTCTTTCAATTGCTTCAATGCAGCGGCGCGCTCTGCTTCGGATAAGTCATATTGTGCTTTTTCTAAGGTTGGATACCAATCCTGTTCAATGCGTAACATTAATAAACGACTTTTACCGCGCGCAACAGGATAAACCGGCATTAACGGCGGATGCGGAAAACGTTCATCCAGGTATTCCATAATAATGCGGGAATTAAATAAGACGAGATCACGATCAACTAAAGTCGGCAAGGTACCATACGGATTAAGTTCCATTAAATCTTCTGATAATACTTGCTGATCCACAATTTCCGTTTCATAAGCTACGCCTTTCTCTGCTAATACGATGCGCACTTGGTGGCAATAAATATCGGTTTTGTTTGAAAATAGCGTCATTACAGAACGTTTATTTGCAGAACTTGTCATCTATTCCTCCGACGACTCAAAATAATTTTAAAATATTCAATTGGTATCACCCGATACCAAGAAAAACGGTCGCCTATTCTAGCATAAAGCGACCGTTCTTTTCCAAGAAAACCACGAGATTTTACGTTCAGCCCGAAAAAAAATCCCCGTTTCATGAAGAAATCAGGGATTTTTCCGTTAGGGATAAAATAGGTTCAGGCTTATTTCCATTTATCGGCAGCGGCATAATCGCTATCGCGTCCTTCAATCCAACGCTCGCCTTTTTCCGTTTGTTCCTTTTTCCAAAAAGGCGCTTTGGTTTTTAAATAATCCATAATGAATTCATTGGCATGATAAGCATCACCACGGTGTGCCGACGCGGTTCCTACCAGTACGATTTCATCGCCCGTATGCAGTAAGCCGACCCGATGAATAATGGAAATCTTCTGCAAATCCCACCGCACTTTTGCCTGTTGCGCAATATCCAACAACGCCTTATGAGTCATGGCGGGATAATGTTCCAAATACAAACTGCTGACTTCATCCCCTAAATTCATGTCACGCACTTTGCCCACAAAAATCACTGCAGCGCCTACCGAATGTTGCTCACTTAACCAACGATATACCGCATTCTGATCGAAAGGCTGTTCCTGCACGGAAATCTGAATATCGTCCATTTAGCCTCCGGTGACCGGCGGGAAAAACGCAATTTCATCGCCATTTTTGACCGCACTTTGCGGCGACATCAGAGTTTGATTTATGGCAATCAATAATTTATCCGATTGCAATGCCAACGCCCATTTATCGCCTTTCGCGGCTAAGTGTTGACGTACATCTTCTGCCGTTTTGAAATCGCCTTCCACTTCAATAAAATCCAAGCCGATTAATTCTCGGGTTTGCGCAAAAAATAAAACGCGTAACATTATTTTTCCTCCGCGATAAAATGCCCGGATTTTCCACCGCACTTTTCCAGCAAGCGTACGGTTTCAATCACCATATCCTTTTGCACCGCTTTGCACATATCGTAAATCGTCAATGCCGCAACGCTCGCCGCGGTTAAGGCTTCCATTTCCACGCCCGTTTTACCGGTTAATTTGCACAGGCTTTCAATACGCACCTGATTGGTTTCAGGAAGTGCCGTTAAACTCACTTCAACTTTCGAAAGCAACAACGGATGACACAAGGGAATCAATTCCCACGTGCGTTTTGCCGCTTGAATGCCGGCAATGCGGGCGGTGGCGAACACATCGCCTTTGTGATGCTGACCGGACAGGATCATTTGTAGGGTTTCGGGCGCCATACGAACATAGGCCTCGGCGCGGGCTTCACGGACGGTTTCGGCTTTGGCGGAAACGTCCACCATATTGGCTTCCCCATGGGAATTAATGTGAGTAAATGTGGTCATGATAATTAAAAGTGCGGTTGATTTTCTTGATGTTTTTCAAAATCGGCGGGGATTAACCGCCGATACTTGCCAAATGATTGCGCACGCCACTATCGCCGATGTGCAGATAATGATGTTCACGCTTACCTTGTAACGCAGAGAAAATTCTTGATTGCAAAAGGATTTGCTGTTCATCGGATTGTAACAAATCGCGTAATTCGATGCCTTCTTCGCCGAATAAACAAAGGTGCAATTTCCCTTTGGCGGAAACCCGTAAACGGTTACAGCTGGCGCAGAAATTTTTCTCATAAGGCATAATTAAACCGATTTCGCCCACATAATCAGGATGGCGAAACACTTTTGCCGGACCATCAGAGCGATTTTTCATCTGTAGCTGCCAACCTGAGCGCAGTAATTTCTGTTCCAGAATCTGCCCGGATAAATGATGTTTTTGAAAGAAAGCATTCATCTCGCCGGTTTGCATTAATTCGATAAAACGCATTTGAATGGGTTTGTCTTTAATCCACGCCAGAAAACCGGAAAAATCCTTGTCATTTAAATCTTTCATTAGCACGGAATTCACTTTGATTTTTTGATAGCCGCATTCAAAAGCGCGATCAATGCCGCGCATAATGTCATCAAATTTATCTACGCCGGTAATCCGTTGGAACATTCTGGCATCCAAGCTGTCAACACTTACATTAATGGATGTGATGCCGGCATTTTTCCAGTGCTCAACGTCTTTCAGTAAACGGAAGCCGTTGGTGGTCAAGGCAATTTGTTTAATGCCCTCAATTTGGCTGATCGTTTCGGCGATAGCGAGAAAGTCTTTGCGTAAAGTCGGTTCACCGCCGGTGATGCGTACTTTTTCCGTTCCCATAATGCCGAAGCTGTGCACCAAACGACGAATTTCATCCAAGGTTAAAAAGCTCGGCTTGTTGGGTTCCGGTTGATAACCGTCAGGCAGGCAGTAGTTGCAACGGAAATTACATACATCGGTAATTGACAGTCGCAAATAGTAATATGCACGTTGGAACGAATCAACTAATTGAGTCGCCCCAACATTTTTGATTGGAATGGTTTGCATTTGACACCTTTCTAAAAACGGAGAGGATAAATCGTTTCCAACGTATCCCTGAATAATACGGACGGCGTATTATTGGCATTACCACCCTATTTTGAGACCAAAACGTAGGTTAAGTAAGCTCGGAGTTATATGCGTTAAATTAAGTTTTTTGTATTGTAAAAGATTAAATTCGGCAATTGCAATCAATTAATTTGATCTAGATTATAAAATAACAAAATTCTTTAAAATCAATTATATAACAAATTACATAACGATAGAAAAATAACAATAAAACGGTATTTATCTACCCCATAATAATTATAAACTAACGAACAAAAATAAATCGTTACCATTGCCAAAAAGAAAATAAAGGAAAATAAAATGGCGGACTTTAACGGCTATCAACAACACGAAAATCTGAGCAAAATTAAAAAAATCGTGGCGATTGGCGGAGGACACGGATTAGGTCGGGTCATGTCAGCCTTAAGTTTTATGAACGAGCGCCTCACCGCCATTGTTACCACCACCGATAACGGCGGTTCCACGGGACGCATTCGCAGTGATCAAGGCGGCATTGCCTGGGGCGATTTACGCAATTGTTTAAATCAAATCATCATACAACCGAGCACCGCCTCCGCCTTGTTTGAATATCGTTTCAGCGGCAACGGCGAATTGGCGGGACACAATCTCGGCAATTTGATGCTAAAAGCCTTGGAAGATTTGCATATTCGCCCGATGGAAGCCGTTAATCTGATTCGTGATTTGCTTGATGTTAAATCCTTCATTGTGCCGATGTCGGAACAGCCTGTGCATCTCGCCGCCATTTCAGGCAGCGGCGCCAGCGTGGTAGGCGAAGTGAGCGTGGACAGCTTAACCGAACTGCCAAAATCCATTTTTCTTGTTCCCTATGTGCAAGCCACACCGGAAGCCATTAGCGCGCTAAAAGAAGCGGAAGTCATTTTATTCGGACCCGGCAGTTTTTTAACCAGTATTCTGCCGCCGATTCTCTTGCCCGAAGTCATCGAACAATTACAACAAAGCCAAGCCAGGAAAATTTTTATTGATAACCTCGGCGTCGAACGCAGCCCTGCTGCAAGACTTTCCCTTGCCGATCGTATTCACTGGATTAACGACACCGTCGGTAAACCGATCATTGATGCCGCCATTGTGCCCTTCGACAACGCACCGGAAAATCTGCACGACATTAAAATCCTCGCCGGTCGCCTCAACGCCGACGACATCACCTACCGCCACGACCGCGCCCTCCTCTGCTCCGCCATTGACGAACTATTGGGTGAATTGCTGGAATCGCACGACTACGAAGAGCATTTGGAAGCCATTAATATCTAAAAAAGTGCGGTGAAAAAACACAGAGAATTTTCACCGCACTTTTATTTATTCTGAAATTTGCACACTAGCTTTTTAGCAAAATAAAATGCTCAATCAACTTAATCATGAGTTCTTTCTGTTCAGGCAAACTTTCCGCCACAAGCAATGCCAATGCCACTAAGGTATTATCATTAATTAACTGTTCTACCGGCTTTGCCAATAAGTGTTGATTCAATCGCAAATACCATAAAAACAGGAAAGATCCCGTGCGTTTATTGCCATCGGTCAACGGATGATTTTTGATAATAAAATACAATAAATTCGCCGCGCGGCTGGCAATATTCGGATAAAAAAGCGTATCACCGAATCCCTGTTCAATCGTTGCAATGGCGGAAGCTAAACCGGAATTTCGTTGTTGTCCAAATAACGCCGTTGCTTCCCCTTTTTCCACTAATGCCCGTTTTAATTGGGAAATTGCCTGCAATACGCCATCCAACACCAACGAAACCATATTATTTTGCTTATGCTGATTCGCCGTTAGACTTTGCTCATCGTAAGCTTGTAACAAACTCCAACTTCGAGCATAATCCTGCACAACCGATAATACGGCTTTGCCTTCATCAGATAACAACGATTGATTGCTTAATGTCTGCCCAAGCAAGCCTATGACTTGTTTAAATTCAATGCCTCGTTCTTGTAAGCGTCGCTCATTTAATGCGTAACCCTGCACCAAATATTGCTTCAAGGTTTGTGTAGCCCATTGGCGGAACTGCACACCTCGCTGAGATTTAACCCTATACCCTACAGAAATAATGACATCAAGGTTGTAATGTTCAATTTGTCGATTAACCTTCCTTAATCCTTCCTGACGAACTATCCGGAATTTCCGGATAGTTGGATCTTGCTCTAATTCATTCTCCGCATAAATATTTCTAATATGTTCGTTAATTGTTCTGACATCTTTGTCAAACAACTCTGCCATCTGAGCTTGTGTAAGCCAAACCGTCTCCTTCTCAAAAGACACGGTTAACGAAACTTTCCCGTCCTGACTGGTATAAATCTGAATTTGGTTATTCATTGAATTAATCCTTGTGCCATAAACCGACTCAATATAATCAACAATAGATTATCAGAAAAGCAAAACACCGAAAAAGATGACCGCACTTAAATCGCTACGCAGATCGCAAAATTCACATTTTTTTGTTTAATAAAAATTTACCTTCAGAGAAAAGATACAACACCATGAAATCCCAGCAGGGTCGGCGTTGTTAAATTTGATCATTGAATGAAAAAGTGCGGTGGGTTTTCGCAACGTTTTTTATCGTGAAAACCCACCGCACTTTATACATTCCAAATCTAATCCATTAAACTTTCATCATAATACACCTCACCTATCATCAACGGACGTGCCGTGCGCACAAGTGCGGCGCGGGTGAATTTGTAACTGTCGCCGTCAGGCTCGCATTCAATATCCACGCTGATAAAACCGGACGGGTGTTCGATCGTCACCACGCTTCCCGTGTCTTGATACAATGCGGAGGCAACCGTTCCGTCAATTTTGGCGGCGGCAGATACACAAATCGAACCGGTTACTGCGTGGCTGGCGTGGCATTTATCCGGCACGAAATAGCGGGAAGTAATATTGCCTTTGCCGCTCGGCGGGGAAAGAATGCCGATTTTCGGAATCACTTTTCCCGACACATCGCCCAAGCCCATCAATTCCCCCGCCTTGCGTCGGATCGGTTCGATAATATCAAATAAGGCGCGGTTTGCGTCCAGCTCCGCTTTCGTTTCTTTGCCCGTTAAACCTAAATCGGCAGCGTTAAACAGCACCATCGGCATGGCAACATCAATGCAGGTGACGCGATAACCGTTAATGTCATCCTGTTTGTTGCCGGTGGGAAAAATTTTACCGGTTTTCGCGCCTTCAATTTGACTGAAATTCAAATTGACCGGCGATCCGAAACCCGGCACACCGGACACCTCGGCGCTGCCGTCGTATTTCAGGCGTTTATTCGGGCTTTCTGCCGAGACTTCGATAATGCTGCCGGTATTGACATTATTCACTACCACGCGGGTGATCCCGTCTTGCAATTCAATCAACCCCTTTTCGCCGGCGAAACAGATAATACCGGAAAGAATGTTACCGCAGGAAGGGGCGGTATCAACCACTTTTTTATCGATGCCTACCTGCGCAAAAAGATAATCTAAATCCACTCCCTCTTGTTGTGATTTGGAAACAATCGCCACTTTGCTCGTCACACTGGTCGCGCCACCCAGCCCGTTTATTTGTGTGGCATCACCGGAGCCCATGATAGTCATGAGAAATTTATCCCGTTGTGCAATGTCGGCGGGTAAATCCTGTTTTAAAAAGTACAGCCCTTTTGACGTGCCGCCCCGAATAATCATGCAAGGAATTCGTTTCACGTTCTTCTCCTGTTCAATAAAAAAACGCAAGAAAAATGCACCGCACTTTATTGCATAGAATTAAAAGGCGGTGCAACATCCGATTAATTAAATACGCCCATATTGTGTAAAGCGGTCCACCAGCCGAAGCCGATAGTGATGTGAATAAGCAACGTTACCGCCGCACAGACGGCGCCTGTGATCCAGAAAGATTTTACGTCATGGTAACCGAGCCCATAAATGACGGCGGCGGGCGCGGAACCGTAATGCGTCACCATGCTGCCGTAGCTGTTGGAAAACAGTAGTCCGAGGGATAATAAAACCGGGTCGGCGCCGGCGGCTAATCCGACGGCTGAAAACACCGGCACCATGGATGCCACATAAGCGCCACCCGAAGCAAACAAATAACGAACCAGCACGCTCAAAACCAAAATTAAGATCGTGATAAACATGGAGTTAATGCCTTCTCCGGAAATAACGTTTCCCATTGCCACGGACAACCAGGCGAAAAAACCCGCTTTATCCAACACCGTCGCCAAACCTAATAATCCGCCGTACCACGTGAACGTTGTCCAGCCGCCTTTATTTTTCAGCATATCTTCCCAGCTCAACACGGAAGTCAGCATAATCAGCGCCATCGCCGTAATCGCCACGGTCGCGGCAGAAATGCCCAGAAAATCGGAAAATACCCAACCGAAAACCGCACCGAGAAATAGCAGAATGAGCGTTTTTTCACGGACGGTCATCGGTCCCATTTCTTCCAAGCCTTTTTGCGCGATTTCTTTGTTATTGACCGTTTTTAACTCCGGTTTATAAAGAAAATACACAACCACCGGCATTAAAAGCAACGCGATAAAACCCGGAATGCACGCGGCAAGAAACCATTGCGTCCAGTTATAGTCGATGTGCAGAATCGGACGCATTAATTCAAGCGCCACCGCATTCGGCGCCATGCCGGTCAGGGTAATGTAACCGGTGGTTTTCACGACCATATACGTATTCAGCAAAAGATAATGTCCTGCTTTGCGGGGTGTCGTTTCAGGTTCCGATCCCAAAGATACGGCGGTGGATGCCATAATCGGCGCCATAATGCCGCCCCCGCGTGCTGTGGTTGACGGCATTGCCGGCGAAATAAGCAAATCTAAAAAGGCATTCACATAACCTAAGCGTAATGTGGTGCTGCCGAACGCTCCGATCATTTTATAGGCAATTCGACGACCAAGCCCCGTTTGGACAAACGCACCGCTCATAGCAAAAGCAGCGAAAATCAGCCAGGTGGTGCCCGATTTATAGCCGTCCAATACGGCGCCCTCTTTTAAAGCGATTTTTGTGCCGTTAATTGTTTCTGCCGGCGTGTTGGCAATGATGATGGAAGCTAATGCCACTGCCGCCAACAAAATCGGCGGCGCAGGAAAAGGTTTGAGAATTAACGCGATAATCGTACCGATATACACGCCGAGTAAATGCCAGCCGATGAGGGACAAGCCTTCCGGCGCGGGGAAAAGGTAGGTCAACAGCGGAAACGCCAGAATAATGGCGTAGTGAATCAGCTTTTTGGTATTCATAGATAAACTCCGACAATAAAAATAGATAGAAACAACTAGTCATATAGTTGAATTATTTATACCTACTGTCAATGTGGATATTTATCTTTTTTCGTAATTTGTGATTTATGTCAAAAAAAAGCGCAACCTATGAGGTTGCGCTTAAATGAAGTTTGGTACAGCTAAAAATTTATGATTTTTTTGAACCGCACTTTAGGCACACAATGCCTTAAGTAATGATGGTTTCGTAATAATAATTTTCCGCCAGTCCGTAAGTTTCGCGGTATTCCACTGCGCTGCCGTCCAACCCTTTTGCCGTACGACAAACTCGGACGACGGCTTTTTCTTCGTTACCGGTTAAATAAGGATCAGCGTGATTCAGAAGAAAATCCATTTGTTCTTTGGCAGAAATTACCATCTGTCCGCAATGTTCAAAATAAAACGGATAAAGACGGGACGGGAATTTTTCCGGGGATAATGAGAGAAAACCGGCAAATTTCTCCTCGGACAGCCAGATTTTATCGCTCAATACCACCGCGTCGCCATCTACACGAACCCGCTCCAAATAAATCAGCGGCGCATCGGGTGCTAATCCCAAAATGGCGTTAATTTTTTCATTAGGGGCGACAGACTTAACCACTTTAACCACGCCTAAGAGATTGTTACGTTCATTATCTTCGCCGTCAAAGGCATAAAAACGGATCAGTGAAGATTTGATAAAAGCGGGATGTTTCAAAAACGTGCCTTTGCCCTGGTGTTTAATCAGAACGCCTTCTTCAACCAGCACTTCCACCGCTTTTCGGATAGTGCCGATTGACACGCCGTATTCATGTGCCAGTTCCTGTTCGCTGGGAATCGCTTTATCGAACTGCCAATTTTGTTTTGCCAGAAATTGTTGAAGTTCATATTTAATTTGAATATAGCGCGGCATCTTGTTCGCATTGGCATAATTTGCATCGTAATTTTGTAACATGTGATAACCCTAAAAAATGTGTTGACATACCCGGTAAAAGGGATTACCGTGCACAACATATAGTCATATATATGTTTAATTGATTTCCTTGTGTTTATTCTATATTGGAGTGGTAATTATGTCTAATTTCTTAGCTCAATATCAGTCTCATGTTGCCGAACGGGCCACTTTAGGTATTGCCCCTAAACCGTTGGATGCCCAACAAACCCAAGAGCTTATCGAATTACTTAAAAATCCTGTTACGGGAAAGGAAAATGAATTACTGACATTATTTGAAAATCGGGTTCCGCCCGGCGTAGATGAAGCGGCGAAAGTCAAAGCCGAATTTTTAGCAAAACTGGCAAAGGGCGAAGAAACCAGCCCGTTAATTTCGACAAAGCGCGCCGTGGAATTGCTGGGCACTATGAGCGGCGGCTATAACGTTCAACCGTTAATTGATTTATTGGATAATAATGAACTCGCTCCCCTTGCCGTTAAAGCCCTTTCCTTCACCCTACTGATTTTTGATAACTTCCATGCGATTGTTGACAAAGCCAAGCAAGGCAATGTGTTTGCGCAACAAGTTTTGCAATCCTGGGCGGCGGCGGAATGGTTTACCTCACGTCCGAAATTGGCGGACAAAATTACCCTCACCGTGTTTAAAGTATTAGGTGAAACCAATACGGACGATCTTTCGCCTGCACAAGAAGCTTGGTGTCGTTCCGATATTCCTTTACACGCCAATGCCATGTTGAAAATGCCCCGTGAAGGCATTACACCGGATCAGCCTGGCGCCGTCGGTCCGTTAAAACAACTTGCGGCATTGAAAGCAAAAGGCTTTCCATTGGTTTATGTGGGCGATGTGGTGGGCACCGGTTCCTCCCGTAAATCCGCCACCAATTCCGTTTTATGGCACATGGGGGAAGATATTCCGTTTATCCCGAATAAACGCACCGGCGGCTTTATTTTCGGCGGTAAAATCGCCCCGATTTTCTTTAACACGGCGGAAGATTCCGGCGCATTGCCTATTGAATTGGACGTAACCCGATTAAACATGAGCGACGTCATCGATCTTTATCCTTATGAGCGCAAAATCTGCCGTCATGACACCGATGAAATCATTACGCATTTTGACTATAAAACGGAAGGCTTAACGGATGAAGTGCGTGCAGGCGGTCGCATTCCGTTAATTATCGGTCGCGCGCTCACCGCCAAAGCGCGAGCCGAATTAGGGTTGGCAGAAAGTGATGTTTTCGTGAAAGCGGCAGCGATGCCGGATTCCCATAAAGGCTTCACCCTCGCACAGAAAATGGTGGGCAAGGCGTGCGGTGTCAAGGGCGTGCGACCGGGGCAATATTGCGAACCGCAAATGAATTCCGTCGGCTCGCAGGATACCACCGGCACGATGACGCGTGATGAGTTGAAAGACTTAGCCTGTTTGAAATTCTCCGCACCGCTGGTGATGCAATCCTTTTGCCATACGGCGCCCTACCCGAAACCAAGCGATATTGAAACCCATAAAACCCTGCCGAAATTTATTACCGAGCGTGGCGGTGTCGCGTTACGTCCCGGCGACGGCGTGATTCATTCCTGGTTAAACCGAATGCTATTGCCGTTTAGCGTCGGTACCGGCGGCGATTCACATACCCGCTTCCCCATCGGCATCTCATTCCCGGCAGGTTCCGGGCTGGTCGCCTTTGCTGCGGCAACAGGCATTATGCCGTTGGATATGCCCGAATCGGTGTTGGTGCGCTTCAAAGGCACCATGCAACAAGGCATTACCCTGCGCGATTTGGTGCATGCCATCCCGTATTACGCCATTAAACAAGGCCTATTAACCGTTGCCAAAGAAAACAAGAAAAATATTTTCTCCGGTCGCATTCTGGAAATTGAAGGGCTGGAAACCCTCACGCCGGAACAGGCATTTGAATTAGCCGATGCCACGGCGGAACGTTCTGCCGCCGCCTGCACGGTAAAACTGAATGAAAGCGCCATTGTGGAATACCTTTGCTCCAATATCGTTCTGTTAAAAACCATGATCGCCGACGGTTACAGCGACGCGAAGACATTGGAGAATCGGATAAACGCCATGGAAGTCTGGCTGACAAATCCTGAAATGCTGGAAGCGGATCCTGATGCGGAATACGCCGCCGTCATCGAAATTAATCTTGATGACATCAAAGAACCGATTCTTTGCGTACCGAACGATCCCGACAACGCGCGTTTACTTTCCGAAGTTCAGGGCAATAAAATTGATGAGGTATTCATCGGTTCCTGCATGACCAATATCGGTCACTTCCGTGCGGCAGGTAAATTGCTGAGCAAGTTAAACGACGAGCTTAACACCCGTTTATGGCTGGCTCCGCCGACCAAAATGGATGCGGAAAAATTATGTGAGGAAGGCTACTACAACATTTACGGACGCACGGGCGCACGTACCGAAATGCCGGGCTGTTCGCTTTGCATGGGAAATCAGGCACGGGTGCATGCGAATTCCTCGGTCGTTTCAACCTCAACCCGAAATTTCCCGAACCGTTTGGGACAAGGCGCGCAGGTATATCTTGCGTCCGCCGAACTGGCTTCCATCGCCGCTATCCTTGGGCGTTTGCCGACAGTGGAGGAATATTTCGCTGCCGTGGCGGATTTGGATCAACAGAAAGCGGAAGTGTACAACTACCTGAACTTCGATCGGCTGCCAAGTTATGCGGAAAAAGCCGAACAGGTGATTTTCCAAGCAAGAGTATAAGCCTTTGCCAAAGGCGATTTAATGAAAAAGTGCGGTCGGTTTTCTCAACGTTTTTTCATCGCGAAAACCCACCGCACTTTTTATGGAAGCATTTAGTTTATGGAATGCGTCAGGAAACGGATTTCTTAAACACCTTCACATTATTAAACCCGCTCTCTTTCAAATACAGCGCCTGCAATTTGCTCATCACGCCGCGTTCGCAATACAACACATAATTTTTACTTTGATCCAACTCGGCAAATTGATTGGACAGTTTGTAGAACGGCAATAAAATCATCGTTTGATTTTCAATATGTAACGGTTTTTCGTCGATTTCTTCCGGGCTGCGAATGTCGATAATCACGTCATTTGCTCCCAGCACGGAAACGGTATCCACGGAAACCACCTCTTTTTCCGTCTGCTCGGCGATTTGGCGAATATCCAAATATTGCGCATTTTCCACCGCACGTTCCAACACGGCAAAATTGAAATTGCCCTCTTCCTGTTCGATTTTCGCTTTAATGGCTTTCACCGTCGGATTTTTGGAAATCACGCCGCAGAATTCCGGCATGGATTTGGCAATGTCGTCGGTACCGATGTGTTTTGCCATGGCGATGATTTGTTCTTTGTCGTGCGTGATTAACGGACGCAACACCAACACCTCGGCGGCTTCATCGATTAAACGTAAATTGGTTAAGGTTTGGCTGGAAACCTGCCCTAACGCCTCGCCGGTGACAATCGCCTGAATGTCGAAACGTTGCGCGATTTTGGAAGCGGCACGCACCATCATGCGTTTGAGCACCACACCCATTTGTCCGTTATCCACGTTTTCCAGAATCTCGCCCACCACGCTTTCAAAGTTAATTGCGACGAAACGCACTTTGTGCGAGCTGCCGTAACGTTGCCAAATGTGATACGCCATTTGTTTCACGCCGATTTCGTGCGCCGCGCCGCCTAAGTTAAAGAAGCAATAATGTACGCGCGAACCGCGACGCAACAACATATAACTGGACACGCCGGAATCGAATCCGCCGGAAATCAGCGACAGCACGTCTTCCTGGGTGCCGATCGGATAACCGCCGATACCTTCGTAACGGGCGCGCACCAACATCATTTTGTCGTCTTCAATTTCAATGCGTACCGTCACATCGGGATTTTTCAGCTGCACTTTGGCGCTGGCGATATGTTGATTTAGCCCGCCGCCGATATAACGTTCCGCGTCCAGTGAGTTAAATTCATGCTTGCCTTTGCGTTTCACCCGCACGCAAAAGGTTTTGTTTTCCAGTTGCGGCGCCACATCGGACAGGGTTTGTTCAAAAATATCATGCAGGCTGTTAAAGGGTTTTTCTTCCACTTGCAGAAAATGATGAATCCCCGGAATGCGTTGCAGTTGCTCAATGAGCATCGGTAAATTCTCTTCGATTTTTGACCGCACTTCGATGTAATCCCAATGCTTCACCACGGCGATGGTGTCATCGTGCTTTGCCAATACGTTGCGAATATTGCCGGTCAGCATTTTCACGAACCGTTTCCGCACGGATTCGCTTTTAATCATAATTTCTGGAAATAATTTGACGATAAATTTCATGTTGATTCACTTTTTAACCACGAGAAAAATGGGGCGTATTTTAACAGATAGCGCAGAAATTGCCATTGGCTCAAATTTCTCCCGAAATCTCACAATATAATAATCTATATAGCGATTTGTTATATCGTGATCACCATCACAAAAATCAAATTAATTTACTGATTTATAAAGAAATAAAGCAATTAGTTTGTTTTACTTGATTGAAATCAAGGTATTTTTATTTAGAGACTTTAGAATCCACGCTAACTCATTGTAGTTATAAATTCTTTTTAGTTATTAAAACGATTAAATGTCGGAGTGATTCTATGTCAAAAACAAAAAAAATTGTGACCACACTTTGCCTGATGGGGATTGGGGCAGGTGCGTTGTGGGGAACGCAGTTTATCATGCACGAGACCAGCTCGCCGGAATTCTGCGTCAGCTGCCATTCCATGAGCCATCCGCAACAGGAATGGGAAGGCTCCAGCCATTTTGCCAACGCCAAAGGCATCCGCGCCGAATGTGCCGATTGTCACGTGCCGCAAGAAGGCTGGCATTATGTCAAAGCCAAATTCATTGCCTTGAAAGATGTTTGGTATGAAATGCAAGGCAAATTGGACAGCAAGGAAAAATATGAGGAACACCGTGCGGAAATGGCGCAGCGCGTGTGGGACGACATGAAAGCCACCGATTCGGAAACCTGTCGTAGCTGCCACAGTTTCGACGCCATGGAATTATCCAAACAATCCAAGTTAGCCAAACAAACCCATATTGATGCCAAAGCGAACGGACAAACCTGTATCGATTGCCACAAAGGCATCGTGCATTTCTTGCCTGAAGTTCACGCCGATCAATCGGCGGCAAAATCCAGCGCACCGAAAGGCGGAATGATAACCGAAAACACCACCTTGTACGCCACCGAAATGGTGAAAGCCCAAGGCGCGAAAGGCGGTGAAGTACGTTTAATGCCATTTGCCGAAGTGACGGAATGGCAGCTACAAGGGGATCAAATTCACGGCACATTACACGGCTGGCAACAAGTGGGCGCGGAATCCGTGGTGTATTTGGATTTAGGCAAGCGGATTACGGTCGCCTTAGTGGATGAAGACGCGCGCAATAACGCGCAAGTGTTGCAAACCAAACATGATGACGTGACCGATTCCGAATGGAAAGAAGTGACTTTTGCGGTGAATGTGGCGAAAGAAAAAATGTCTTCAGATTTGACCGCACTTAATCAATACGGCAACAATTTGAATCAAACTCATTGTAGCGGTTGCCATGCGGCAATCGGCGCCGATCACTATACGGCGAATCAATGGATCGGCGTGGTGAACTCCATGAAAGATCGCACCTCCATGACCAAAGACGACGTGCGTGCCGTGACGATTTATTTACAACGCAACGCCAAAGATATGAAAGCAAAATAATAGGGATAAATGAAATCCCAACTCTTGGTATCAGTTTAATGACGACAAAACGAGGCTTAAATGAAAAACAGCAACATTAATCACACCCGCCGTGACTTTTTGAAAAAAACCTCTCTCGGCGTAGCAGGCACATCGCTTTCCGGCGGTGTGGTCGGTTCCGTTATCTCACCGAAGGCAGCGGCTGCCGAAAACACAATGCAAACCGTCGTCACCGCCGCCCACTGGGGCCCTATCGGCGTGGTGGTGGAAAACGGCAAAGCGGTGAAATCCGGCCCGGCAATTGAACCTGCGGTGCCGAACGAATTGCAATCGGTCGTGCCGGATCAGCTTTACAGCGAAACCCGCGTGAAATATCCGATGGTGCGTAAAGGCTTCTTAGCCAATCCGGGCAAAAGCGACACCACCATGCGCGGACGCGACGAATGGGTGCGCGTGTCTTGGGATGAAGCGCTGGATCTGGTGCACGATCAATTAAAACGCGTGCGTGATGAACATGGACCGACAGGCATCTTCGCCGGTTCTTACGGCTGGTTTAGCTGCGGCGCATTGCACGCTTCCCGTACTTTATTACAACGTTATATGAACGCCACCGGCGGTTTCGTCGGACATAAAGGCGACTACTCCACCGGCGCGGCGCAGGTGATTATGCCGCACGTACTCGGCACCATCGAAGTGTATGAACAACAAACCAGCTGGGAATCCGTGTTAGAGCACAGCGATATTATCGTGCTTTGGTCGGCAAACCCGCTCACCACCATGCGCATCGCGTGGATGTCCACCGACCAAAAAGGCATTGAATATTTCAAAAAATTCCAAGCCACCGGCAAACGCATTATTTGTATCGATCCGCAAAAAAGCGAAACCTGCCAAATGCTGAACGCGGAATGGTTGCCGATCAACACCGCAACGGACGTGCCGTTAATGCTGGGTATTGCGCATACTTTAGTCAGCGAAAATAAACACGATAAAGACTTCCTGAAAAAATACACCGCCGGTTATAGCAAATTTGAAGATTACCTGTTGGGCAAAACCGACCATCAACCGAAAGATGCGGAATGGGCGAGCAAAATTTGCGGCATTCCGGCGGACACCATTAAACAATTGGCAAAAGATTTCTCAAGTAAACGCACCATGTTAATGGGCGGTTGGGGAATGCAACGCCAACGTCACGGCGAACAAAGCCACTGGATGCTCGTCACCCTCGCCGCCATGCTTGGACAAATCGGCTTGCCGGGCGGTGGATTCGGTTTGAGTTATCACTATTCCAACGGCGGCGTGCCAAGTGCGACAGGCGGCATTATCGGTTCCATTACCGCCAGCCCATCCGCCAAAGCCGGCGCAAAAACCTGGTTGGACGACACCTCCAAATCCGCGTTCCCGTTGGCGCGTATCGCCGATGTATTGCTCAATCCGGGCAAAACCATTCAGTATAACGGCACGGAAATCACCTATCCGGACATCAAAGCCGTCTATTGGGCAGGCGGCAATCCGTTTGTGCACCATCAAGACACCAACACCTTGGTGAAAGCCTTCCAACAACCCGATGTGGTCATCGTCAACGAAGTAAACTGGACGCCGACCGCACGCATGGCGGATATTGTGTTGCCCGCAACCACCAGTTACGAACGCAACGACCTCACCATGGCGGGCGACTATTCCATGATGAGCGTTTACCCGATGAAGCAAGTGGTTCCACCGCAATTTGAAGCGAAAAACGACTACGATATTTTCGTCGAACTGGCAAAACGCGCGGGCGTGGAAGAACAATACACCGAAGGCAAAACGGAAATGGAATGGCTGGAAGAATTCTACAATGCCGCCTTCACCGCCGCGCGGACTAACCGCGTCGCCATGCCGCGTTTTGAAAAATTCTGGGCAGAAAATAAACCGTTACGTTTTGAAGCAAATGACGCGGCGAAAAAATGGGTGCGCTACGGCGAATTCCGTGAAGATCCGTTGCTCAATCCGCTCGGCACGCCGTCTGGTAAAATTGAAATTTATTCCGATGTGGTCGCCAAAATGAATTACGACGATTGCAAAGGTCACCCAAGCTGGATGGAGCCGGAAGAATTTGCCGGCAACGTCACGGAAGAATATCCGTTGGCATTGGTGACACCGCACCCGTACTACCGCCTGCACAGCCAATTGGCGCACACCTCATTGCGTCAAAAATATGCGGTGAATGATCGTGAACCGGTGATGATCCACCCTGAAGATGCCGCCCCGCGTGGTATCAAAGACGGCGACATCGTCCGCATTCACAGCAAACGCGGACAAGTGCTTGCCGGCGCCGTGGTCACCGAAAACATCATCAAAGGCACTATCGCCTTACATGAAGGCGCCTGGTATGACCCGATGGATTTAGGCGAAAGCGAAAAGCCATTGTGCAAAAACGGCTGCCCGAACGTGCTCACCCGCGACGAAGGCACTTCCAAACTGGCGCAAGGCAACTCACCGAATACCTGTATCGTGCAGGTAGAAAAATTTGTAGGCAACGCCCCTGAAGTCACCGTGTTTAAACAGCCGAAACACGCTGCGTAAAATGCCTAACAAAACGACCGCACTTTGGATTGATGAGATCAAAGTGCGGTTTATTTTTGAGGTATTTTTTAACGCCCCCCTTCCCCACTCAATAACGCAATTTCCTGTTTTAACGCATAGGGCATATGCCGAGGTCCGCGCACAGCGGTGACGCCGAATTGTGCCATTTTGGCGCGGGGAATGAGGGTTTTATCGTATTCTTTCAGGCAACGGATTTTCATCACCCGTTTCACCTGCAAATCGTCCGTTCGTTTTTTACGGTAAGGAATGTTCACTTCCAGCACCAAACATTTATAACGAATCGCACCGGTGGGTTCGGTGACGTACATATAAACGATGTCATCCACCGCAATGTTATTACTCTGCTTCCAATGAATTTCACCGCCTTCGCGCAAGTCTTTTTCCACATCGTAATATTTCGGATTGGCAGGCGCGATCCATTCCGTATAACGGGCGATGCCCAGTTGCTTTTTCGCCTGTCGGGTCGCGGTGAGATCAAAACTGGCATTCAACAAAAACAGAATGGTCTCCTTATCCACCGAACCGTCCAACAACACCGTCAACCAATGATTTTTATTCATGTGATATGCCGGCAAAAATCCCGCTTGCGGTAAAAATAAACTGAGCATCTCCGGGGAACATTTCACATTCATGATCGGCACCTTCCCCGCGCCGCTTAACCCCAACACGTTTTTTTCCACGTTCATCACAATGGCATACCATTTGCGATTATCCCCATGACGCAACACCGCATAATCGGGATGGCTTTTCCATAGATATTCGGGCTGCGTGCCGTATTGCGTCAACACATAATCAAAGAGTTGCCGGGTTAAAGGTTGTTTTGCCATGTTGACCTCGCTTCAGGTTGTTTATCGTCCTATTCTACGCCAAAACGTCAGAATTGTGGCGCGCTTTCCCCCTTAAAAAACACCGCTGAAAACGACCGCACTTTATTTCGCTTTTTGTCTTAACATCTTGCGAAGACAGGCATATGATGGAAAAAAGGAGTACAAAGCGTAAGGGATTATTCGCACGCACTTAACATTCCGTCCATCAACCCGGGAGGTTCAAAATGGAAGGTAAAACAATAACGCCGGTGGAAGTAAAACTCGGCTTCAAATGGCAAGGATTATTGCTTTCGCTTTTAGTCGGTTTGGCGATTTGGTTGATTCCCATACCGGAAGGGTTGTCAACCAAAGCCTGGGGCATGCTCGCGCTGTTTGTCGCGACCATTGTCGCCATTATCGCCAAAGCCATGCCGATGGGCGCAGCGACCTTAGTGGCATTAGTTATCAGTGGGCTGACAGGTCTCACTCCGCTTTCGCCAAAACAAGGCGAGGTCGGCATGTTATCGGGCTTTGCCAACGGAACGATTTGGTTAATCGCCATTGCCATGTTTTTATCCCGAGCCGTCATCAAAACCGGACTGGGAAAACGAATTGCCCTCTACTTCGTCGCCCGCTTCGGTAAAAAAATGATGGGCGTGGCTTACGGCATGGCGTTAGCCGATGTGGTTATCGGTCCGGGCATTCCTTCTGCCTCAGCACGTGGCGGCGGTATTATGTACCCGATTATGCAATCTATCGCCGATGCTTATGATTCCAAACCCGGTCCGACCGCAAGACGTGCCGGCGCATTTTTGGCGATCGCCGTCTCACAAATCGACACCATCGTATGTACCATGTTCCTCACCGCCATGGCGGGTAACCCGTTAATCGCCGAACTTGCCAAAGGTCAAGGCGTTGAAATCACTTGGATGACCTAGTTTTTAGGTGCCATCGTACCGGGCGTGATCAGCCTTATCGTGTTGCCGTATTTCGTCTATTTAATCTATCCGCCGGAACTTAAAGACACGCCGAAAATGGCAGAAATGGCGCGAGAAGAATTGCGTAACATGGGTCCGATGAGTAAAGCCGAATGGATCTTAGCGCTGGATTTCATCTTATTGCTGTTCTTATGGACGGTGGGCGATTTGGTCTTCCACATTCCGGCGACCGTTTCCGCCTTTATCGGCTTGGTGATTTTACTGCTCACCAATATCATGAGTTGGAAAAATATCGTTGCCGAAACCACCGCGTGGGATACCATGTTCTGGTTTGCAGTCTTAGTGATGATGGCGAATGCCCTCAATAAATACGGCGCCATTGCGTGGATTTCCAGCCATATTTCCTCTTCCGTGGGCGCGTTTAGTTGGCCGGTTGCCTTTACGATTTTAGTCTTGGTGTATTTCTACACCCGCTACTTCTTCGCCTCCGCCATGGCGCATATTTCCGCCATGTATCTGGCTTTCGTTGCCGCCGCCATCGCCGTCGGCGCACCACCGATTATCGCCGCGCTCGGCTTAGGTTACACCTCCACCTTATCCATGAGCTTAACCCAATACGCCGGCGGTCCCGGTCCTGCCCTTTACGGCTCGGGCTATAACTCAACCGGTCAATGGTGGGGCGTGAGTTTCGTCACTTCCATCATTTCCCTCATTATCTGGTTCGGCGCAGGCGGATTATGGATGAAATTATTAGGTTGGTGGTAAAAGAAACTCGGCTTTACTCATAACGTAAAATTCACCTAATAAAACGACCGCACTTTATTCTTTCAAATTAAAGTGCGGTCAGTTTTTTCAGTGTTTTTCAATCAATCCGCCAAAAACGCCAGTAAAAATAACCGCTCTTTTATGATCCGATAATTGAGAAAACCAATAAAAAGTGCTATTATCAGCTCTAATAAACAGTCGTTGAAAGGAGTTAATTTATGACAAGCCTTGTTTTAACTGATATTGTCGCCAGTATCACCGAATTAAAAACCAACCCAATGGCGGTACTTCGTGAAGCCGGTGGAAAACCGCTGGCAATTTTAAACCGTAATGAACCCGCATTTTATTGCGTCCCACCGGCAATTTATGAATATCTGATGGAATTAGCCGAGGATGCCGAATTAGCAAAAATCGTGGAAGAACGTCAACATGAAAAAAGTTATCCTGTTGATTTAGAGGATTTACTACGATGAGTTACATCATTGAGTTTATACCATCATCCGAAAAAGAATTCCGCAAACTTGATGTTGCACTACGCAAACAATTTATTGAGAAATTAAAAGAACGCGCCGAAAATCCCAGAGTGCCATCCGCCAAATTACCCGGCATGAAAGATTGCTATAAAATCAAATTACGCAATGCGGGATACCGATTGGTGTATCAGGTTATTGATGAACGCATTGTGGTCAAAGTCATCGCCGTAGGAAAACGCGATCGAAGTTTCGTTTATACCAAAGCAAAAAGCAGGCTTTAAACCTGCTTTTTATCTATTCGATCATCAATCTGCCAAAAACAGCGGACCCATTGGCATTTTCGGCAGATTAAAGTGGTCGGGATAAATCACATTCACTAAATACAACCCTTCCGGTTTGGCGGTGGGGGCGGCGAGGGTGCGATCTTTTTGCTCCAACAGCCATTTTATCCACTCAACGGGTTGATTGCCACAACCGACTTCAATAAGACTACCGACGATGTTGCGCACCATGTGATGCACAAAAGCATTAGCTTGAATATCCACGATGATATATTGCCCCAAGCGGGTGACGTGTAAATGATGGACATTGCGCCATGGTGTGTTGGATTGGCATTGGGCGGCGCGGAAAGAACTGAAATCATTTTCGCCGAGCAGCACCTGCCCCGCATCGTGCATTAATTGATGATCGAGTTCCAAATGGCAATGGGTCACGCCTTGCGGCAAAATCGCCGAGCGCAATTTGTTGCAGTATAAAATATAGCGATAACGCCGCGCTGTGGCGCTGAAGCGGGCATGAAAATCCGCTTCTACCACTTTCGCCCAACGTACGGCAATGTCATCGGGCAAATTGGCGTTCACGCCGAAACTCCAGGCCTTTTCCGGGCGTTCCGCCGTGGTTTCAAAATGGATCACCTGCCCCGTGGCGTGCACGCCGGAATCGGTGCGACCGGCGCAGAAAATACCGATGTCTTCATTGGCAACTACGGAAATCGCCCGTTCCAATTCCGCCTGCACGCTAGCGACTTTTTCTTGTCGTTGCCAGCCAAAATAATTTTTTCCGTCGTATTCTACGCCTAATGCGATTTTCATGCTTTGCCCTAATGTTATTGAAAATGGCGTGCATTATAACAAGGCTTGGCAGATCGCAAAAAAACATTCTGAAAACCAACCGCACTTTTTGCCGAATTTTACGCATAAAAAAAGCAGAGATTGCTCTCTGCTTTCTGTAAAAACGTATAAAAATTAACGTTTGGAGTATTGTGGACGACGACGTGCTTTGTGCAAACCCACTTTTTTACGTTCAACGCGACGTGCGTCACGAGTAACGAAGCCTGCTGCACGAAGCGCAGGGCGTAGGGTTTCATCGTATTCCATCAATGCACGGGTAATACCATGACGGATTGCACCCGCTTGACCGGAAATACCACCACCTTTAACAGTGATGTATAGGTCTAATTTATCAGTTAATTCAACCAATTCTAACGGTTGACGAACTACCATGCGTGCAGTTTCGCGACCGAAGTAAACGTCTAATTCACGTTGGTTGATAGTGATCTTACCATTGCCCGGTTTGATAAATACACGAGCTGAAGAGCTTTTGCGGCGACCTGTGCCGTAGTTTTGATTCTCTGCCATATCCTAAACCTCGTGATTAAATGTCTAATACTTGTGGTTGTTGTGCAGCGTGTTGGTGTTCAGCACCTGCGTACACTTTTAATTTGCGGAACATTGCACGGCCTAACGGACCTTTCGGCAACATACCTTTAACCGCAATTTCAATCACTGCTTCAGGACGGCGTGCGATCATTTCTTTGAAAGTCGCTTGTTTGATACCACCTACATAGCCTGTGTGCCAGTAGTAAATTTTATCGCTTTCTTTGTTACCTGTTACGGCAACTTTGTCCGCGTTAATCACGATGATGTAATCACCGGTATCAACGTGCGGCGTATATTCAGCTTTATGTTTACCACGAAGACGACGCGCTAATTCAGTCGCCAAACGACCTAAAGTTTTACCTGTCGCATCTACTACGTACCAGTCGCGTTTAACCGTTTCCGGTTTTGCTACAAAAGTTTTCATTAATTAATTACCAATATAATAATATTAATACCCAGTGCTTAAAAAAGCACAACCAGTTATCTTAATCTTCACCCCTTCGAGTGCGATCTCGACAAAATAATGCGCGGTGGGAATCCGCAGCATTCACAGGGTCGCGAGATTATACATAAAAACTGTGGGTAATGCTAATTTTTAAGCAAAAAATTGATAAATTTTCTTTAAAAATGTATCATTCGCCTTCGCCAGTGACAGCACAAATAAAAAATCTAATCTTTATCACTCTAAGGAACTAAAAAATGTCTTTTTTAAGAAAGCAATTTGGCTTTTGGCGCATTTTTCTTTACTTTTTAATTTTCACTACATTTTACGGCATACTAGTATTTAAATTCTCACTCTCAAACTTTGCTCCCGTAGGTGGCGGCCCCTTGAACAATGCCGCGTTATTAGGCTCACTTATTTCTTCTTCCGTAGGTATTTTCTTTTTAATTTACTTTATGCCGACCTGGGGAATATCCACTGGATTGATTCTTGGATTATGTCGATTTAGAAGAAGTATTAAAGGGATTATTGGCGCCATGTTAATCGGCACCCTTACCTCTGGAATCTCATCTTATGTCATACTAAGTGATATTTCGGTTTACTTCTGCCTTTTTCACGGCCTATTAACCGCAATTTTCGGTTTAGTTGCCTTTCCAAATAAAGCGGGGATTCTCTTAGAATCCCAAATTATCTTTAAAATATTCCCTAAAACCCTCTCAACGGGAGCAAATTTAACAAACCAAGTTATAGAAAAAAAAGGCTTTGCGTCTTACCGTTGGCTAATTCCTCCTGTATTTACTTTGCTTGGAACCGTTATTTTTGGAATTACAGCGATCTTATTAGCAGGAATAACAGAGAAAGTTGTCACGCTGGCACTCTCTATGATGACTATTGTTATATTGCCGATGTTGCTTACCGGTCTTACCGTTATGTTCAAACGATTCCATAGGAATGTTCGCCACATTACTTTCAGCGTTCTTATCGGCGCAGTTTATTACAGTTTGGTTGCTCTCGCATTTAATGACAGTGGTATCAAGGAACTCAGATTATTTGCTATGCAAAACTACACCGCATTAATCATTGCCCTAGTCTTATCTGCACTGATTTCATTTAAAAAGATTATGCCGATTAACGCCAAATAAGCCTAATAAAAAAGCCTTATCATGAAAGATAGGGCTTTAAATCCAGTACAGTCGACGTTAGGCAAAAGGTTGCAATTCCGGATTAATCGACGTTTCGGCGATATTGTTCGCGTAGTTGCACAATGTCGCCAGACTTACGCCCAAAATCACATCAATGGCGTTTTGTTGGTTGTAACCAGCGGCAAAGAACGCGTTTAGCTACGCTTCGGTTAATTTGGCTTTTTGTAACATCACCGCCAAAGTGAAACGGGCTAAGGTATCCAATTTCGGATCGGATTCGATACGCGCCGTCGCACGAATTTGATTAACCAATTCTTCTTCTAGTTTAAGCCCTTTCAGGGCGATTTTGGTGTGACCCGCCACGCAGAAACCGCAACCGTTCACCACCGCGGCGGTAATTTGCACCACTTCGCGCTCCGCGCCGGTTAAACTGTTACGCCCGTTAATCCCGCCGACGGTGCAATAAGTTTCCAACGCAGTCGGCGCGTTGACTAACATGCCGATGAGATTCGGGATAAAACCGTTGGCGTTTTGCACCGCTTTTAGCGCGTCTTTTGCCTCTTCCGGGGCGGATTCGATAGTGTGAATTTGAAATTGGGACATCATAAGCCCCTCTATAAACAACAAGTTATTTGTGAGGGCAGATAATACGCAGATTTCCGTCCCTTGAGAAAGAAATAAAAACTATGAGATATATCTAAATTCCTGTAAGACGGTTAAAGTGCGGTGGTTTTCAGGCGTGTTTTTCCAATAACATACCCAATCCGCTTTGCCGTTGCACCGGATTTTTCACCGCGCTTTCCCATACGCTTTGCAGCGCAAACACCGTTAAAAAATCTTTAGTGCGGGTAATGCCGGTATAAACCAATTCTTTGGATAACACGGGGCTGTTTTCCAACGGCAAAATCAGGAAAGTATGAGGGAATTCCGAACCTTGGGATTTATGCACCGTCATCACGAAGGCGGTTTCGTGGTTCGGCACGCGGCTTGCCAATACGGTTTTATAGCTGTTTTGTCCCTGCTCGAACCACACCCGTCCGTTTCCCAAATAAATGCCGATGTCACCGTTATACAAGCCCACATTGCCGTCATTTTGCGTCACCATAATCGGTTTACCGATGTACCATTCCCGTTCCTGATGAAATTGCAACAAGCGTTTTTGGCGTAATTTTTCCGCGATGGCGAGATTTAATTGCTCCACGCCGAATTCGCCCACACGTAATGCCGTTAAAAAACGGATGCCGTTAAACGCCGCGAAAATCGACCGCACTTTTTCTTCATCAGGCTGCCCGACTTGCGCGATTAATTGCAGATAGCGGGCATATTCCTCGGCGGCGCGTTCAACGACGAGCTTTACGCAGGCTTTGCGCTGTTGAATGTCTTCTTTATTGTTTAAATAATGGGCGAAATCCGTTAAATACACGCCGCATTTTTTCTCTTGGTGTTGCTGATATTGTTGCAATAACCGCCAGCTTTCTGCCGCGTTGCCTGAATTCACCGCGGTCGCTAACGCGCCCACTTCGGGGTTTGCGCCGAATCGACGGCTGACCTGCAAATAACAAATGCTATCGCTAATAGGATTGACGCTATCCGACGCGGCAAGAGAAATGCCAGTGGTCGCCTGTAAATATTGCACCATCGCAGGGCTATACGTCGGCGCCGACGCATTCACGAAGCGCCCTAATTCGCCCAGAATCGCCCCTGCTTCCACGGAAGCCAGCTGGTCTTTATCGCCCAATAAAATCAATTTTGTTTCCGGTTTGAGCGCATTAAGCAGTTTCGCCATCAAGGTTAAATCGATCATGGACGCTTCGTCCACCACCAACACGTCCACCGGCAACGGATTGTCGGCGTGATAGCGGGTTTCTTCACTAAAAAAACGCACGCCGAGCAAGCGATGAATGGTTTCCGCGTTCATGGGAATGCGCAGATTTTCGATCATTTCCCGCTCGTGTTTCTCCGTGGAAAAAGTCTGTTTCAGGCGATCTACCGCGTCCACAATAGATTCCGTAAGCCGCGCCGCCGCTTTTCCCGTCGGGGCGACAAGTTTAATGCGCAAGCCGTTTTGATGAAGCTCCTGCAAGGTCAGCAGGAGTTTGGTGACGGTGGTGGTTTTGCCCGTGCCCGGTCCGCCGGTAATGAGGCAAAATCGTTGACGCAATGCCATTGCCACCGCGATTTTTTGCCAGTCGATGCCCTGTTCTTCATGAAAATAGCGGTTCAAAATCGGGGCGATTTGCGCCGTCTGTTCGGCTGAAAAAACATGTTGAAAACGGACCGCACTTTTAAAGTAATCGGCGATACGGAATTCATCCTGCCAGATGCGATAAAAATACAAGCGGCCAAACTGCAACACTAAAGGCGCAACCTGTTGCAACGGCGCGGCGGTAAAAGCGATATGTTGCGCCGCCGGCAACGCTGCCTGCCATTGGTCAATGGGCAAATAATCAATTTTTCGCCGAATATCCGTTAAATAAACGCGTTCGCTAAAATAATCCTGCAAGCCGAATAAATCCTGTTCCGTGGCGTGATTCAGCAAAATACAGGTATTTCCCTGCCGATAACTGAAATTACACAACGCCGCCATGAGCACCGCCAGGTTCTGAATAGGCGGTGCATAGTGAAAAGGCTGTTGTTTGCGGTGAATAAATTCGGCGAAATAATAGTCGGCGGCGTTAATAATGCCCTTTGTTTTGAGTTGGAATAATAAAGCTAACATTAGAACAAGTTCTCCAAAGCCTGAATCAATGCGTAATCCGGTTTATCAAAAAATACGCCGTTTTGATTTTCGCCGTTCATGCCGCGTAAAAAACAATAAAACACGCCACCGAAATGGGTTTCGTAGTCATAGTTTGCGTCACGTTGTTGTAAATAACGGTGTAATGCCAATGTATAAAGCAAATATTGCCAGTCGTAATGATTCGTCAGCATGGCTTGCCGAAGTCCGGTGCCGACGTAGTTTTGCGCTTCCACACCAAGAAAATTGGATTTGTAATCCGCCAAATAATATTTTCCGTTATGATAAAACACCAAATCCATGAAACCGCGTAACATTCCCTTAATGGCTTCAAATTGCAGGGGTTCCGACGGCAAATGGTGATGTTGTTGTAACGCCCGATTAAATGCCGCCACATCAAATGTTCGGTTTAACTTCAAATAAAATGGCATTTCTTTCACGCAATGTTGGCGGGCTAAATTCGCCAGTTGTAAGCTGGGATCCTGCGTGCTTAACGGCGTATGCAAAATGGCGTTTATCCATTGGTGTAAGGTCGGCAGCCAGGTTTCCTCTAACTGTAACCGATGGCAGAGTTTTTGGATTTTGTCTTCGTTTAACGGGCGGTCAAAATCCGTTTTCTCCAGAAAACGGTGTAACGCCGTGCCGATGTTAATGCCGTGCGGGAAATCAAAAGGCGAATAGCCGAAAGGATAGACGGATTCATCGGCTACCGTTTCCTGAATCATCTCGGTTGGTTGCCCTTGTTCGTTAAAGTCATAGTCTTTCCCTAAGTCAAAAACACTTGGAAAATCGACCGCACTTTCTGTCATCTGCTGCGCCTTGAAATAGGCTTTATTCTGATGAATGGCTTCCATAGCGCTGAAACTGGTGACCGTCCAGTTTTGTTCGATATTGCCGGTGAATTTCGCCGCTTGTAACGGCGTCGGCGTTTCGCTGTGAGCCTGCAATGCCAGCGGTGTCAGATCTGCCGTGTTGGCAATTTGCACACTGCCCTGCGGCGCACGCGCCACAAGGTTTTCCAATAACGGGAGGCTGTCGTAAGCATTCGGTTTTTCGCTCGTTTGGATCGCCCCTTGCGTCAGCACATATAACAAACTGCTCCATTTTTTCTCAAAGGTTTGTGGCACGCCGATCACCAACTGGTATTTGGCGCGGGTCAGCGCCACATAAAGCAGGCGTAACTGTTCGGCAAAGTCTTCCTGTTGCACCAACGCGTTATGAGATTTATCGTAATCCCACAGCACCGCGCCCTGCGCTTCGTCGTAATAAGTGGCGATACGATCGCCCCGGAAGGTGGAAGCATAGCCGATAAACGGCAACCAAACCAAATCGTATTCCAACCCTTTGGATTTATGAATGGTGACGATTTTCACCAGCTGCAATTCACTCTCCAAACGAACCTGTTGCTCTTTTTGGCGATCTTCCCCTTGAATTTGTTTCTCAAACCAACGTAACAATGCCGCTTCGCTTTCGTTCAGCGTCGCCGCTTCCTGCAATAATTCCGCCAAATGCAGCAAGTCCGTCACCAAGCGTTTGCCGTCCACGGTGGGATAAAGCGTTTCCGTGATTTTTTCCTGCTGAAACAACTGATGTAACATCACCAATACGCCTTGTTTTTGCCAGGTTCTTTGGTAATGAATAAACTTCTCAACCCAATGCTCCCAACGGGTTTCGTCCATACGAATGCGCTGAATGTCGGCGCCGGTTTGGGCAAAAATTGCCGTGGCGACGGCGTTTAAAATATGGCGTTCGGAAAACGGATTGAGGCACGCCGTGAGAATCATTAACAGATCTTTTGCCGCGCTGCTGTCGAACACATTGCTGTCTTCCGACAAATACACGGAGGCAATGCCCAAGCGACGCAATTCATTTTTCACCAACTCCGCTTCTTTACGGCTACGTACCAACACGGCGATACTTTCCGGTTTCAACGCCTGTTCTTCACCTTCACCATCAGGGCGAAAAACGGCGGAATTTTCCACCGCACTTTGTAGCCAATGCTGAATAGAAACGGCGCAGGCTTTCGCCATGTTTTCTTTAACGGAAGCCTCATCTACATAAAAACGTACCGCAGGTTCCGGCTGCCCGTTTAACCAAAACTGCGGGTGATCCGCTCTCGCGCTTACGGGCATAAATTGAATGTCTTTATAGAGAAACGGCGGTTGTTCGACAAAATCAAACAACCGATTCACAGCATCCACAACGTGTTGATGGGAACGGTAATTTTTCGCCAGATTAAAACGATGTTGCGCTTGGCGGGCGGCTTGGAAATAGGTAAAAATGTCGGCACCACGGAATTTATAAATCGCCTGTTTCGGATCGCCAATCATAATAAAGCCGCTATCAGATTGAGCGTCAGGTGACGGTTGTTCCACATAAATTTTAGAAAAAATCTGATATTGCACCGCGTCCGTATCCTGAAACTCATCAATCATGGCAAAAGGAAATTGGTAACGAATCAAGCGGGCAAATTCAGCATTATCAGGGTGGAACAAGGCTTCTTTCAGTAAGCGTAACAAATCGTTAAAACTTTTTTCGCTGTGGTTGAGCTTGTATTCCACTAACTGCGCATTCAGCATTTGTAAATAATGGAACCATAAGGCTTGGGACAATAGCCCTTGTTGCTCGGCGAGTTGCAGCAGTTCATCAATTTCGACAAAAAGCGAATGGGTCAAGGCGTCTTTTGCCTCTTCGCCTTTTTGCTCATTCATCGCCGTTTGCCCGAAACGGGAAAAACAGTCCGGGAAATCCGTTTGATCACTTTCCGCCCAAGCTTTCATCATGGCAAGCCATTTCGGACGGGTTGCGGAGGTGAAACTGCGTCGGTTTAATTTTTGTTCTTTCGCGCTTTTGTATTTGGTGTTCACTTCCGTTTCAAGTAACTGCGCAATATCCGCTTCGTTTTCCAACCAGTGCTTTTTCACTGCCGCAGTTTGTGTGGCGAATTGTTGCGAATAATCGGCAAGTTTAGAAAGAAAATCCGGCAGCGCGCCGTCAAAAAAGTGCGGTCGATTTTGCGGGAGTTTTAATTCCGTGCCGGCAAATTTTTTAATATTTTTGACGATATTGGTCGGTGAAATCAGGTGTTTTTGAATAAACGCGGCAACGGCATAAGGCTGCGAATAGAAATGCGCCCGCCACACGTTTTGCGCCAAATGCAATAACAATTCGTCTTCTTCGCCGCTTAATTCCAAGTTGAAATGAATGCCCGAATTAAACGCATATTGCATGAGCATTCGGCGACAAAAGCCGTGAATGGTATAAATCGCCGCCAAATCCATGTTTTGTTCCGCTAAGGTCAAACGCTGAATGGCGAGAGGGAAATCCGTGATGGTGTCGGCTAATTGGCGTAAAAAATCATCTTGTTCAAATATTGCCGAATCCCGCGTTTGTTGATACGCCGTCAATTTCTGTTTGGCATCATAAATCCGTTCACGAATTTTGCGTTTCAATTCCTCCGTTGCCATTTCGGTAAAGGTGACCACTAAAATTTGCTCAACATTTAAACTATAAGGAAACGCATTTTCCCCCGCCTGCAACAACAAACGCAAATACAGGGAGCCCATGGTGTAAGTCTTGCCCGTCCCGGCGGAGGCTTCAATAAGGCTGATGGAATTTAACGGAATGGAAATCGGATTGAGTGGTTGCATGGTTACCGGTTAATGAAAATAAAATTTGAATAAAACAAGGGCGGAAAACCGCTCCGCCCAATATCCTCATTAGAAGCTGATGACTTTATCAGCCCACAGCGTCCAGTCTGACACGTCAGCCAAAGTGCCGAGGGTGACGCCGTTAATTAATTTGGCATCCAATAACCCACGTGCTTTTACGCAACTGGTGCAAAGTTTCACTTCTGCGCCTTGTGCAACCAGAATATCCAGCACTTGTTGCACGTTAGAACCTTCGTTCGGGTTTTGACCGGCAAGACCGCTTAAAATCGAATCGGAGAAACAGAACACTTTTATGTCCACTTCTTTGCCGTGATCTTCCTGTAAGTTAATGGCAAAACGTAATCCGTTAAAGGTTTTTTCACCGCCGTATGGCGAGTCATTTAAGATAAAAAGAATTTTTTGCATAATGATTAACCTATCCATATAAATTTAATCAAGAACAATACAGAAACCACCCAAACCGGGGCGTTAACTTCACGCCAACGTCCTGTTCCCACTTTCATCACGCAATAGCTGATGAAACCGAAGGCGATCCCTTCCGTGATGGAGTATGTAAATGGCATCATGGCTGCGGTAATAAAGGCGGGCGTAGCTTCGGTTAAGTCGTCCCATTGCACTTTAATTAAGCTGGATGCCATTAAAATACCCACATAAACTAACGCACCTGCCGTCGCATAAGCAGGCACCATGCCGGCTAATGGCGAGAAGAAAATGGTTAGTAAAAACAATAATCCGACCACAACCGCCGTCATGCCCGTCCGTCCGCCGACAGATACGCCGGCGCCGCTTTCGATGTAGGTACTGATGGCGGAGGTGCCGATGTAAGAACCGACCACCGCACTGGCGCTATCCACATATAACGCCTGCTTCATTTTCGGAAAACGCCCTTTTTCATCGCTGAAACCGGCTTTGTCGGTCACCCCTAATAAGGTACCTGAAGAGTCGAATAAGTTCACTAATAAGAAGGAAAAAATAATGCCGATCAATGCCGTATCCAATGCACCGGCGATATCTACCTGCCCGACAACTTGCGTTAATGCCGGCGGCATGGAAACTACGCCGTGAAACGTTACGTTTGCGTCAAAATACAAGGCAAGTGCGGTCACCGCAGCGATTGAAATTAACACGCCGGAATAAATATTGCGTGCCGCCAAGACGACAATGATAAAGAAACCGAGAATCCCCAACAACACCTGTGGACTGTGTAAATCACCCAACGCAACCAACGTTGCAGGATTGGCAATCACCAAGCCCATATTTTTGAAGCCGATTAAGGCGATAAAGAAGCCGATTCCGGCGCCGATGCCCACCCGCAAGCTGAGCGGAATAGATGCCATCAGCCAATAGCGGATCTGAAAAATAGTCAATAATAACAAGCCGACGGAGCCCCAGAAAATCGTCCCCATGCCCACTTGCCACGAATAACCGAGCTTGCCCACAACCACATAGGCAAAAAACGCGTTTAATCCCATTGCGGGTGCTAATGCGATAGGTAAATTACTGAATAATCCCATGGCAATTGTGCCCAGCCCCGCAATTAAACAGGTGGTCACAAATACCACCTGTTTATCCATGCCGGCATCACCCAACACGGAAGGATTCACAAATACAATATAAACCATGGTGAAAAAGGTGGTAATCCCGGCAATAATTTCGGTTTTTGTCGAGGTTCCTTTTTCTCTTAATTTGAAGAAGTTTTGTAGAAAAGATTGATTTTCCATTGTTATTTCCAATCTGAGACAAAATAAAAACGATGAAAAACAGAATTGAGAGAAGGTGTTTTTCCGGCTGATTTTAGCAAAAGATCGGCAGGGTTGCGATGATTAAAAAATTAATTTAATGAGGAAATGATTAAAAATAAGAAAGAGAAATAAAGATGGTGCAACCGGCTGGACTCGAACCAGTGACCCCCACCATGTCAAGGTGGTGCTCTAACCAACTGAGCTACGGTTGCAGTGAAAAGTGCGCTAATAATAGCTAGCTTTTCCGTCTAAAACAAGTTTTTTATTTGATTGTGTTGATGATTGCAAAAAAATTAACCAGTTCATTATGCAGATAAAAACGCCGTAAAAACGAACCGCACTTTGTTTCAAAAAAGTGCGGTTAAAAATTTTGGTGTTTTTTAGGGGGCGAGTTAGAAACTGGAGGTATCTTGGAACAAGCCGACTTTCAAATCCGTTGCGGTATAAATAACACGACCGTCCACTTCCACTTCGCCGTCTGCCATGCCCATGACTAATTTGCGGTTAATCACGCGTTTCATGTTAATACGGTAAACGACTTTTTTCGCCGTCGGGAGAATTTGCCCGGTAAATTTCACTTCGCCAACGCCTAAGGCTCTGCCTTTGCCTTTGCCGCCGACCCAACCTAAGAAGAAGCCGACTAATTGCCACATGGCATCTAAGCCCAAACAGCCCGGCATCACAGGGTCGCCGATAAAGTGGCAGGCGAAAAACGGTAAATCAGGATGAATATCCAACTCGGCTTCAATGTAGCCTTTGCCAAATGTACCGCCGTCTTCAGTCATTTTTACGATACGATCCATCATGAGCATGGTCGGTGCCGGCAATTGCGGGCCTTCTTTGCCAAACAATTCGCCACGTCCTGAAGCCAATAAATCTTCGTAAGTGTAACTGTCTTTGATGTTTGGAGTACAAGTGTTCATTATTAATCATCCTATAAAATTTGTTTAAGCGATTCAAAATTGAATGCGGGTGGGATTCTAACAAAGCATCCCGGCATTTAGAATAGCTAACACTTGTACGCCTAACTTGTCCGATCAGTTATTTTTTCATGGAAATAGTGATTTAACGATTTTTTCTGCCGAAGAATAAATCCCAAAGACCGTGCTTGTGGGATTGTTGTTCGGAATATTGCTCGATACGCTGATTGATCAAACGGGACAGCGGCATGGTGCTGAAATCGTACGTTTTATTCTCCTGTTCCACCAAATCCCGTTGCAATAAAATCTCACAGGCTTGATCCACGGTTTCTACCGGATAAATAAAAAATTCCTGGTTTTTAACCGCACTGACCACCGCTTCGGACAAGCTCAATTGATTGAGTACCGCACTCGGAATCATCACGCCTTGTTTGCCTGTTAATCCTCGGCGTTGGCAAATAGTGAAAAAGCCCTCGATTTTGTCATTCACGCCTCCCACGGAATGCACCAAACCGAACTGATCGATAGCGCCCGTAATGGCGATGGATTGCGGCAACGGCAAAGCGGATAATGCGCTCAATAATACGCAAAAACCGGCGAGTGAAGCGCTGTCGCCGTCAATTTCGCCGTAAGATTGCTCGAACACCAAAGACGCGGAAAACGGCAGTTGTGAGGGCAACTCGAGAATATTCGCCAAACAGGCTTCGGCAATCATGATACCTTTGCTGTGAATGTTGCCCGCCAGTTCATTTTTGCGTTCCACATCGACGATTTCACCGTCGCCGAATTGTACGATACAACTGATTCGGGAAGGTTCACCGAAAGATAAAGGCGTGCCGGGATATTCAATCACCGATAAGCCGTTAATTTGCCCCACCATTTCGCCCTCGGTCGCCACATAGATTTGTTCCTGCAAAATGGCGTCATAGGTTTGTTCACGCAGGAAGCCGTATTGCACCGTTTTATGTAAAAAATAGCGCTCAAAATCCACCGCACTTAATGTATCGGATTCGCCTAAAAGTGCGGTCTCTGTGAGTAACGTTTTTAATTTCAACGGCGATACATTAATCAAATGACGATTTTCACTGTCACGCACCAACAATTGATACAGTTTGTTAAAACCGCTTAACGCTAACGGCGGTAAATGATTTTGTTGTGCGACGGTTTGCACATAATTCATCCATTGTTGTTGCTGTTCCGCCGTTTCCACACTGCAATAACTTTCAATTTCCCCATAATCCGCCAGATGATAAAGCCCTTCTTCCAGTTCTTCCAACATGGCCAATTCCGTGCGGTTACCCAACACAATAACTTTCAATTGCAATGGATAGCTTGGAATTTCACACGGCAGGGTTTTAAACGGATGGGCGGAATACCAATCAAATACACCCGTCGTTAAAATCTGTTTGAGGCGTTGCCATAAATCAAATTGCGCCAATAACGCGCCGGCGCTCACAATCAACACACCGTGATTCAACTGATGAACCAAACCGGCATGAAGCTGAATATCATGTGAAGACGCATGAATTTTAACGGAACCGAAAAGCTGAAATTGATCGAAATACAATGCCGTTGCGACGGTTTTCTGCGCGGCAAAATTGTCCTCTACCGATTGTGCCGGTGCCGTATAAACACGCGGGAAAGAAAAGGAATCGCCCTGCTCCACAATGTATTGCACGCCGTTCAGCGCAAGCGCCGGTTGTTGTTTTGCAATAAACTCTTCCAATAACGCGGCATACTCCGCTTGGTCATCGGCTTTCAGTACCAATAAAGTGCGGTGGGAATTTCGGATGAAATTACGGATGGCTTCGCCCGCGCGGGGTTGTAGAGAGAAAAAATCCTGAGGTTGTGAGGGAATTTCGGTCACAGATAATTCCGGACGCAGCGCCTGCCAAGGCAATGTGTTATTAGATAAAGAAGATGAAGTCACGTTAATCTCTGGGTTATGTTTAATTTGCGCGCATTATCGCATATTTCTTCGCGTCTTTCTTAGTCCCGCGTAAAAATTTGCTAGAAAATCCGTGACAAAAAGCGTATAGTGACACAGTTACCACGTCACTAAAATGGTTCAGCAAAATGAAATATCAAAAGTTAGAAAATCAAGAAGCACATTGGAAATGGGTTTATTTAACGAAAAAAGCCCGTGAAGGTGAAAATGTTACCCGTTATGAAGAAAAAAGTTTGCAGGAAGACATCGTTAAGCAACTCATCGGCTGTCAAAATTACCCGCAAAAAATTGAAGAATGGATAAAAACCCATTTGGCGCCGGAATTGGTGATCAAGCTCGACCAAGCCATTCGCGCCAGAAGAAAACGTTTTTTCAACGGTGAAAAACAATCCACCAAGAAAAAATCCATAGATTTGGAATATGCCGTTTGGCTGCGTTTATCCAAATATTCCCGCAAAATGAAAATGACGTTGTCGGAGACCATTTCCTATATGATTGACGAGCGCGAGAAAAAAGCCTTGTACGAAAACCAAATGTCCGCCATGAAAGCGGGGTTGAAAGATCTGCTGAAATAAAAAAAGACAAGTCCGATAAGGGCTTGTCTTTGTACTTCTAATGACTACGAATAAGGAATCTTTAATTATTCTACAACGGGAATGATTTTTGTCGCGTGAGAGCCTTTGTCGCCGTGAATCACTTCAAACTGGACTTTTTGACCTGCTTTCAATGAACGATACCCTTCCATTTCAATCACTGAATAATGTGCAAAGATATCGGTATCACTGCCTTCAACAGAAATAAAGCCAAATCCTTTTGCATTATTAAACCATTTAACAACACCAACTTCCATAATTCAAACCTCTTATGGTTTTTAGTCCTTATAGAACTACATTTACTTCAATAAGACAAAATGCCCTATCACCTTGATTTGCTGACGGTTATATTAAGTAAATTTGTTGGTTGCGCAATAAAAAAAGTTTCAAAATCAAACAGAGATCACAAAAATTATTAAAATTTCGCTGCAAAAACACTTCAGCAATTACTTCTCTTTTGCTTTATCCGCCCGATTTTGTTCCCGTAATTGTTTTGCCACTAAAGCGATAGCTTCGCCGCTGCCCACGCCTTGCGCCATTAATTCCTGAATTTTTTCCACGGCAAGCTGCTGCTGTTCATGGGTTAAATGTAATAAATCGTTATCTAACATTGCATTTCCTTTATCTTGTATAAAAAGTGCGGTCGTTTTTTTAACTGTTTTTTACCACTGAAACGTCTGCATTAAATGTTTCCATTGCTCATCCAATCCCGCCTCAAGGGTTATCGGCTGCCCTGTCAGCGGGTGAACAAAGGTTAATTTTTCGGCGTGTAACATTAAACGGGAACAACCGGTGTGTTCCGTTAAAGCACGATTTTGGTGCAAATCGCCGTATTGCGTATCGCCCAAAATCGGATGAAAAATATGTTTCATGTGACGGCGAAGCTGGTGCTTGCGCCCGGTTTTCGGCATTAAACGAACCAACGAATAGCGTGAAGTGGCATAACGCCCCACGCCGTAAGGCATTTCAACGGTTTTCAATCCGTCGTAAAAAGTGACCGCACTTTGCGGCGCTTTATCCTGCTGCGCAAATTTATCGGCAATTTTATCCAACTGCACTTTCAACGGATAATCAATTTCACCCTGCCCTGTCACATAACCACGAACTACCGCCAAATATTGTTTTTCCGTTTGTTTTTGTTCAAATTGGTGACATAACAAATTCGCCGTTTCGCTGTTCAACGCAAACAACAATACGCCTGATGTGGGGCGATCCAAACGATGAATGGGATACACCAACCGCCCGATTTGATCGCGTAAGGTTTGCATCACAAATTGCGTTTCGTGGCGGTCAAGCCAACTGCGATGCACCAACATACCCGCCGGTTTATTCACGGCAACCAGCACATCATCCTGATACAAAATATCTAAATTCATTGTTGTTGCAGCAGTTTTTCGATTTCAATGATCGGGAGCAATAATTCCGCCAAATAATCATCCTCTTTTAAGACTTCCTCTAAATACGGGCTGATGGCAATTTGGCTCGGCAACGGCGCTTGGCTCTCCAACAACGCGTACATACGCGGAATAAAAATCCATTGTAGCCATTCCGTCGGGCTCATGGTATCCAACGCAAAAGGCTGTTCACTCAAAAAAGCGTCTTCCTGCGGCGGCATGGCTTGCCACAACGCCAAACGTTCCATGGTTTTCTGCAAATTTTGCAAATGTAACCGGGTTTGTTGATACATAAGAAATACCTCGTAAAAAAACGGCTCATTGTAGAAGATTTGCCGTTTTTACGCCAGCGCGACAAATTTCGTGTAGAATTTGCCTTTTACTCTCTCATGTGAACAATTATGTATTTAATCGAAGCCTTTTTCTCTCGCCAAAACAATCTATTTCCCTTGGAACAACAAAGCCATTGCATTAATCAAATTATCGAACAATGGCGTTATAACGGACAGATTATCGGGCGTGAGATTCCGCAATTTATTGCCGAACAGGAAAACCAACAAGGCTTGGCGGTGCGTGTTACCTGCCCCGAACAAACCTCGCTCTTGGCGGAGTTTAATAATCAACCGGTGAATGACGCCCTTCAAGCGGCAGAAAAGTGCGGTGTGTTTTTCGAGAGTTTTCACATTGTAGCGGAAGATCTCAATTCTGAAATCACCGCCACGGAAACACCCGCCTGGCAACTGCTCTACACCACCTATTTGCAATCCTGCTCTCCCCTGCAAAGCGGCGATACTCTACAGCCGATCCCTTTATATAAACAACTGAAAAACATACCGCACTTGGCAATGGATTTAATCAAATGGCAGGAAAATTGGCAGGCGTGCGATCAGCTGCAAATGAACGGTTCCGTGCTGGAGCAACAAGCCTTAGCGGAAATTTCGGACACACAAAGCACATTGTTTAAGCACGGCTATCATTTAACGCAGGAAATTGAGCGGCACAGCGGCATTCCCACGTACTATTATTTATACCGCATCGGCGGTGAAAGCCGTGCGGCGGAATTGCAATCCCATTGCCCGTTGTGTAAAAGAAAGTGGGTCTTAAATGCGCCGCTTTTTGACTTCTTATATTTTAAATGTGATCATTGCCGCCTCGTTTCAAACCTCTCGTGGCATTGGCAATAAGGAAAAATATGCACTACCAAGACCCAAGCCTGAACGCCTTAAAACTCGGTCAGCAAACAAAATATGCGGAAAAATATGACCGCACTTTATTACAACCCGTGCCACGCCGCCTCAATCGTGACACCTTAGGCATTACGCAAACCCAGCCGTTTTCCATCGGCGCCGACATTTGGACGGCGTATGAAATTTCATGGCTGAATCCGAAAGGCGTGCCGCAAGTGGCGATCGCCGATGTGCAAATTGATTTTCGCAGTGAAAATTTAATCGAATCGAAAAGTTTTAAACTGTATTTAAACAGCTTCAACCAAACAAAATTTGCCGATTTCGCCGAGGTTCAGCACATTTTGCAACAGGATTTGCAGGGTTGCGCCAAAGGCGAAGTCAAAGTGCGGTTAAATTCATTGGCAAATTATACGGCTCAGCCCATAGTGGCGTTACATGGCGACGGTATCGACGGGCTGGATATTGATATTGAAGACTATGCGTTTAATGCGGACTTGCTGGAGAATTGTACGAACGGCGACATTGTAGAAGAAACGCTGGTCAGCCATTTGCTCAAATCCAACTGCCTAATCACCCAACAACCGGACTGGGGCAGCCTGCAAATTCATTATGTGGGCAAGCAAATTAACCGCGAACAGCTGCTGCGCTACATCATCTCATTCCGTCAGCACAACGAATTCCACGAACAATGCGTCGAACGCATTTTCTGCGATCTGATGCACTACGCCAAACCGGAAAAACTCACCGTTTACGCCCGCTACACCCGCCGAGGCGGCTTGGACATCAACCCATACCGCTCCAACTTTGAACCTTTACCACCGAATTTACGACTGGCAAGGCAGTAAAAAAACAAAAGTGCGGTTAAAAAACGCCGTGGATTTTGACCGCACTTTTCAATTTATAATTTATAACTTTTCTTATCCAACCCATATTTTTTCATCCGTAAGTAAAGTTTTTTTCTGGGAATATCAAGGTACTTAACCACATCATTAATTTTTCCCTGATAAAAAACCAGCGCGTCTTCAATAAGTTGTTTTTCATATTGATTCAATTTTTCATCTAACGAATTCACCTGAGCGTCATTAAATACAGGAGCAACCGCCGAAGGAATATGAGAAAGTAAGCCGATTGCATAAAGTTCCGCGACGTTAATCAATTCTTTCACATTTCCGTGCCATTCTTTATTACGTAAACTTTGCAATATTTTTTTATCCGGCATGACGACGGATTTATTTAATCTCAAACAAATATTTTTTACATAATGATTAAAAATATCAACCGCATCAATAATATGTTTACGCAAAGGAACCATTTCAATTTGAGTATAAATAAACAAATAATAAAACTCGGCACTTATCTGCCGACAGCGAATTAGTTCGTTAAGCTCGGTATCGCTCAGTAAAATTAAACGGAATTGGCTCTCTTCATGATGTAGAACCTGAATTAAATATTGTTGTTCTTCGTCAGGAAGATAATGCACATTCTTAATAATTAAAGTCCCTGATTTTGTTTCTTTAATTAACTCAATAATATTGATATTGTCATTTTGTGTACATTCGTGAAAAACCAGCGGTAATGTTTTTCGATCACTTAATTTATGCAGATAAGTGGCAGCCAAATGACGACCGGTGCCAATCTCTCCCCAAATAAAAACCGGTAAATTTGAATTTGCCAGTTTCTGTAATTGTTTTTTTAACTCGTTAATCCAAACGCTGCTGCCAATGAAAACGTCATTAATTTTTTCCATTTGCCATTGGCGCTTTTCAATCACTTTTTTCCGTTTTTCTAAAGCCTTATCTACTTGAATCAGTAATTTTTCAGGCGAAACCGGTTTTTCAAAAAAATTTGTCGCCCCTTTCTTAACCGCTTCTACCGCCATGGGCACATCACCATGACCGGTAATCATAATCACCGGGATTTGACTATCAATTTCAATCATTCGATCTAATACATCTAATCCGGAAATGCCCGGCAATAATACGTCGCAAATAACAACGCCATACCAATTTTCCGGAATTTGGTTAATAACGTCTTTGGGTTCGGCAGTTGCAAATACAGAATAACCTTCTTGTTGTAATAAATCGGCATACGATTCCAAAATATCAAAATCATCATCAATTAATAAGACATTATTCTGACAATTAAACATTATTTACCACCTTAAATTCTAAAATAATAAGTGCATTTTTTGTTAATGTGGAGGCTATTAACAACTCACCTTGGCATTGCTGCATAATAGATAAACTTATCATTAACCCTAAACCTAAATTAATGGATTTACTACTGGAAAAAGGTTGTAATAATTTATCTGACAAAGGCCAACCGGAACCATTATCAGAAATCCACAATGTCATTTTTTGTTGTGATATATGCTGTACTTCTATTTTAATTTCCGGTTTTTCATGCTGTATGGCTTCCAGTGAGTTCAGAAAAATATTAACAAATACTTGCTCTAATAATATTTCATCACCTAATACATTTGGCAGATCAGCGGGAAGATATACCTGTGCATTAACATGCTTATGTTTCGGTTCGAGCAAATCCCAGGCATTATTTATACATTCCGATAAATTAACTTCATGCAATATATTGGTGGTTTGTCGGGAAAAATGGCGCAATCTTTTTACCACCAGCGCCGTACGCTCCACTAAATGTTCTATTTTCTCTAAATAGTTATTGGCAGAAAAAACATCATTATTTTTAACCGCTCTTTTTGCACTGAAAATATACGCATTCATTGCATTTAGCGGTTGTGTGATTTCATGGTTAATGGATGTTAAGGTTTGTCCCACCACCGCTAATTTTGCCGCTTGAATTAGTTCTTGTTGTGTACTGACAAGTTTTTCCTGGATTGCAATACGTTCACTAATTTCATTTAATAAAATTTGATTTCTTCTTTCTAATTCTTCGTTTTTTGTGTTGACTTCAAATAAAAACAATCGCAATAATTTTGCTATACGCCCTAATTCATCATCACCACAAACTGAAATTTTAACGGAGGATTCGCCGTTAATAATCCGTTCAACAGATTGATTAAGAGATTGAAAACGCCCTATTAATCTCCGTCGAATATAATAAAAATTAATCGCTGCAACAAAAAGGAAAACAAATAAAATGGCAGACAAAATAATCAAGCCATTTATTCTGGTAGTTTTATTTATTAAATAATGAAACAATTCTAATTGTTTTTGATTATCACCGACCTGACTGTTAATTTGTTGTCTTAATTTGGAAATGAGCAACTCGCTTTCATTCATTAATTGCTGTTGGGAAATATCCAGCTGTTTTCTTTCGGTTAATAAATGAGGTAACGATTGTTCATTTTCTCCGATAGCCAGCAAGGACTCAATAATTTGTTTAATCGTATAACTTGAAGTATGTTTATCTAAAGACTTAACTTTTTGATCAATTAAATTCTTTAAATAATTAAGCGAATTTGTGAGTGCAACTAATGAATAATCAGAGCGGCTAACGATATGTTGTTTTAGTTCCGTGACAATTTGTTCTTCATAAGTAAGGAAATCATAAAGTAGCAATAATTCATGCTGGAATTTTCTAAGTTGTTCGATTTGTTTAGATCTGGTTAAATTATCCGTAAGATGATTGGCTAATGTTGTTTGCTGCCAAACAATTTCCTGCAACAACGCCGTAAATTCATCCCGAAAATCATTATGTAACCAATTGATTTCCGATAACGTTTTATTAAATTTCGTATTCAAGATTAATTGATTATCAATATTTGATGACAACTCTTGTAAAAGATTGGCTTGTTCAATTACGATATTTGGAATTTCATCATTCAAATCTTCATTTAATGATTGGGTCACGTCTTTGAGCGTTTTAATTTGTTTCTGTAACGCATTAAACCATTTAATTTTTTCTTCCGTATTTCGAATATTCTTTGCATTTAATAATGTATTTTCCAATAAATTAATTTGCTCCTCCATGCGGAAAGCGGCTTGAATTTTAGGGAAATTCTGATCAATAGCAAAATCAATTTCTATGCGTTGCTGATGCCACGTATATAAACCGACGGCACCGATAAACAGGCAAAACAACGCACTGATAATAAGTGATAGTTGTAAACCGGTGCTGATATCCAAGCGTTTAAGGTATTTTTTCATAATTTTTCCACTGCATCGACAAATCGCATTTGCTGTAACATGAAAAATTGTTGCCAATGCAGCAACGCCTCATTTGAATTAAACGTTTCCAAATCATTTTCGCCAGTCGCCTGCTTTTCCGTTATAGGAAGTGCGGTCAAAATTTCCCGCAATTCCGGCAATGTATGTCCTGCTTGTTGTTCCTTTTGATACAGAATTTTCCAGTTTTCTTGAATTTGAGCTAAACGGTGAATAATCTGATGCTCAAACATCAGCTTAACCACGTCCTGACGTTTTAACATCAGTTGATAATCAATGGTCGGTTGAGAAAATAAAAATTGTTGGGTTGCATATAGCGGATGGGATTTGGCTAACGGAATAATCGGATATTTGCCCATTTTGCTGTGATACAACGTGCTTTGACCCGAATTACTTAAGAGAAAATGGATAAACGCCGATGCCTGCCGGCTATTGGTACTATTTGTCGTTATTGCGATAAACGTCGGTGAAACCGGGAAATTCGGAAAATATTTAAACATCAAAGCCGAATGCGGATCCGCATTGTAATGTGTGAGCAAATTTGCGTAATTATCAATGGTAATCCCTGCGGCACCTAACCCAGCCTGAACTTTATCAACGACCCCAAAACTACGGGAAGAAATGGTTCCGACATTTGCCATAATTTGATGAATTAACGCCCAACCTTGCTGCCAGCCCTGTTTCTGTAATAATGCCTCAATCATAATGTGCGTCGTATCGGAGCGGCTCGGACTACTCATAATAACCAGTCCCTGCAAATTAGGAGAAATAAGCCCGGACCAGTCGGTGGGAATATCCACTTCTGCATTTTCCAGCAGGGATACATTGGACAAAATACCATACCCCGATAGTGAAAATGCTACGGTTGTTTTTTGTAAAATCTCCGGTACGAATTTTTTTCCCCGGCTGAATTTATCCGGCAAAGCAGCCAATCGTTGTTTTTCCTGCAAATGATAAAACAGCATAGGAGAGGAACTTAAGACAAGATCAATATTATCGTTTTGTTCATCATCAAATAACTTATTTAACGAGTTGCTTGTTCTGTTTAGCATTCTTATCGGAGCGGCATTCGGTTGTTTTTCCCACTCGGTAATTAAATAAGATAGCGATTCCGGTGAAAATGTCGTACCGATGACCAATTCATTACCATATACCCTTCCGAAACAGGATAAAGCGATACTCAGCACCACAAGCAGAGAATGAAAATAACCTCGTTTTAGCCCCGACATATAAATCACCTATACGAAATATGTTGAATAAAATGATTCTAACCTTGAATTCCACTCAAATTCTATAAAATACCAATCCATTCATATTTTTTGTGATCCATTTCAAATAATTAAAATTTGGTTATTCTCGATATTTTGAGTTACTCATGGCAATTTTCTTAGGTCATATTTCCGATAATGACCATAAATGAGTCAAAATAGCTTAAGCAAAAGGCTATATTTGAGTCAAAAATGCCTCATTTTCATTCGCTGAGTCCACTTTTCTTATTTTGTATTAGTGCTATTGTACGTTTGAATTTCACTTTCTGTTCAGTGAATAACTCGTCAAGCAGTACCTCTCATACACTCACATCGATAAATTAAGGAATTGATTATGAATAAGAAATTCACCTCAGGCTTAATTGCACTCAGTTTAGGACTTTCCATCAGCAGCATGGCTGTCGCCCAAGACAAACTCATCGTTTACACCTCCATGAAAGAGTCCCTCATCGGGGCGTTAAAAGCCAAATTTAATGAAAAATACCCGGATATCGCGATGGACTATCAGTCCGCCGGTGCAGGTAAATTGATGGCGAAAATCGCCACGGAAAAAGAATCCGGTCAGATTATGGCAGATGTTATTTGGACCAGTGAGGTGCCGGATTTCTTTAATATGAAAGAAACCGGCATGCTGGAAACTTATATTTCGCCCGAAGTAGAAAATATCATTAATCCGATTCCCGATTTCGATGGTTCTTTTACACCGATTCGTTTGGGCACATTAGGTATCGCCTACAACACCCGTTTTGTGAAAAAAGAACCGCCGGCACAATGGGCGGATATTCTTACCCCGCAATTTAAAGGCGCATTCGGTATTGCCAACCCCGCTCTATCCGGTACGTCTTATATGAGCGTGTCTTTATTGAAATCTACCTTCGGCTGGGAATTCTTTGAGAAGTTAAAAGAAAATAAAGCCAAAATCGGTAAAGGCGCCGGTCAGGTCGTGGATGATACCGCTTCCGGTGACTTACTGGCATCATTGGCCGTTGATTACATTACCAATGATAAAATCAGAAAAGGCGCGTCCTTAAAACTTGCTTACCCGAAAGAAATGCTGGTGATCCCAAGCCCTGCCGCCATTATTAAAGGGACAAAAAATCTTTCCAGCGCCCAAAAATTCATTGATTTCTTACTTTCCGAAGATGCACAAAAAATCGTTGCTCACGAAGGTACTTTGCCGGTGAGAAAAGGTATTACCCCGAATCCTGAATTCGGCTTACCATCTGCCGAAGAAGCGATGAGCCGCGCAATTCCGATTGACTATAAGAGCGTCATCGCCGACAAAGAGGAAACCGTGAAAAAATTCACTCAAATTCTACAAGGTCGCAATTAATCTGCTTGAAGGACGTGCTTTATGGCAACGATTACATTTGAAAACATTTCTAAAGCGTTTGGCTCCCATCAAGTGCTAAAGAATTTATCGTTAACGGTAAAAGACGGTGAATGCTTTACCTTGCTAGGACCTTCCGGCTGTGGGAAAACGGTCTTGCTACGTTTGCTTGCCGGCTTTGATGTACCTGATTCAGGACGGATTTTAATTGATGATACAGTCGTAAGCGATCCTGCCGAGCATATTGATATTCAGCCGGATCAACGCGGTTTAGGCGTCGTTTTTCAGGACTATGCCGTGTGGCCGCACATGACGGTATTTGACAATATCGCTTATCCGTTGAAGTTTAAAAATCTCGACAAAGAAACGCTTAAAGCGCAAGTCATGGATGTGGTGGAGTTGGTTAATCTCACCGGACTGGAACAACGCCTGCCGTCACAATTATCCGGCGGTCAACAACAACGCGTGGCGTTGGCGAGAGCATTGGTGGCGAAACCGTCGCTGATGCTACTGGACGAGCCACTGAATAATCTGGACGCCAATCTGCGTGAGGAAATGCGTTTTGAGATTAAAGAGTTACAGAAAAAACTCGGTATTACAATCATGTACGTAACCCACGATCAGGAAATTGCCCTGGCAATTTCCGATCGACTGGCGATTATGGCAACGGACGGTTCCATTGAGCAGATCGGTACGCCTTGGGAAATTTATGAAAAATCCGCCAATGAAACCGTGTTTAAGTTTATGGGGTTGGCGAATTTCATTCCCGTACGCTATGAACAAGGACAACATCTTGTCGGACAAGGTTCTCAAGCAATTCATTGGCATAACTTACCACAAAAATCCGGCAAACTTGGCTGTCGTCCGTCGGATATTATCCTCAGCAAGCAAGGAGAAGGGCTGCATGCAAAAGTCGTACGCGCCAGTTTCCTCGGCGCAGTCATGGATTATATGCTGGAAATTGACGGCGTCACGTTGCGTACGGAAGTGCCGACCAATAAAGCGCTACAACAAGATTTAATGTTTACGGAGGGAGAAAGCTGTTATGTGAATTTCCATGATTTGCTTTGGTTCCCGAATACAACGGATTCGGCAAGGGGGTAATTATGGCCGTAATAGCAAACAAAAGTCCGTTCAATATCGCCAATGTGATTCTGACATTGTCCATCGGCATTTTAGTTATCGTGGTTGCCGTACCGGTACTGCTAATTTTTATTAATTCCTTTTGGGTGGACGGACAATTTAACGTCACCGACGTGGTGCAGATTCTGAAGCAACAGGAAACCTATGAAGCGCTATTAAACTCGCTGTTCATCGCGTCCGGCGTGACCATCATGAGTACCTGTGTCGGTACATTTTTCGCTTGGTTGGTCACCAGAACGGATTTGCCCTATAAAGGCTTTATGAAAGTCATGTTCTTAGTGCCGTTCATGCTGCCTTCCTTTATCGGCGCCCTTGCCTGGAAAATGTTGCTTTCGCCGCGCGCAGGTTACATCAACCAGTTCTTTATGGACACGCTGGGATTTGAAGAACCGGTATTTAATATTTATAGCTATGCTGGCATTATGGCGGTAGAAACCATGTATTTGTTCCCGTTCGTGTTCATTCAGGTGTGCGGCGCGCTGGAACGCATGGATCCGACTTTGGAAGAATCCGCCCGCATTTCCGGCGCCAGCTTATTTACCATCACCCGCAAAATCACCATTCCGTTGGTGATGCCGAGTATCGTTTCCGGCGCATTGCTGATTATGCTCTACTCTATGGCGCATTTCGGTACGGTGGCGGTATTAGGAATTGAAAACGGTATCTTCAATATTCCGACCTTAATTTACGAACGCATTCACCAAAGTGCGGGTAGTTTTGACGCCATTCGTACGGGAACGGTATTAGCCACCGTACTGGTATTCACCGCCGCCTTTATCATCTGGCTACAAAATAAAGTGTTGAATCGCGGACGTTTCCAAATCATCGCCGGTAAAAGTTTCCGCCCGGTGGAAGTGAAGCTCAGAGGCTTGCGTATGCCGTTATTGATCATCTGCCTGCTTTATATCGCTTTCACGATTGTGCTGCCGACGGCGACTATTTTCTTAGTGGGCGGTTTAAAAACTTACGGTTTACCGATCACCTGGGAAAATCTCACCATGGAAAATTACAAATTCATCCTGTTTGAATGGCAATTAACCAAAGACGCTATCCGCAATAGCGTATCCTTAGGTTTAGCCGCTGCTGTGATTACCATGTTTGCCGGTGTGATGATTTCTTACGTTATCGTTAAAATGCGGGTCAGAGGCAAAGCTATTCTGGAATTCTTAGGCATGTTGCCATTCTCCGTACCGGGCTCCGTTATCGCTTTAGGGGTTATTTTGGCATGGAGCGGCAAATTCGGTATCAACCTTTACAACACCGTCTGGATTATCCTTATCGCCTACATCGCCCGTTACATGGCATTCTCTTTGAAAGCCAATTCCGCCGCCTTGGAACAAGTGCATGATTCCTTGGTAGAAGCCGCCCGTGCTTGCGGAGCCAGTATGTGGCAATCACTGAAAGACATCGTTATTCCGTTAGTCAGACCGGGGATGATCGCCGCCTTCTTCTTAATCTTCTTACCTGCACTGCGTGAATTAACGGTTTCCGTGATGTTGTACGGTCCTTCCACCCGCACTATCGGGGTTGCCATTTATACCCTGAATGAAGACGGAGAAACCGTTTATTCCGCCGCACTTGCGGGCATTGCGTTAATTATCATCGTGGTCGGTCAAACCGTCATTAAACGCTATGCCGAAAAGAAAACGCAGAAATAGCCGAATATGAAGGAGAATAAAATGAGTTATATTCAACTAAATAACGTAATGAAAAAATTCGGCGATGTCATAGCCATTCCCGATCTCAATCTTTCCATTGAAAAAGGCGAGTGTTTTTCCATGTTGGGCCCCTCCGGTTGCGGTAAAACCACAACATTACGCATGATCGCCGGTTTTGAAGATTTGGACGCCGGCGAAATTAAAGTGGGTGACAAAGTGCTGTCTTCGAAAGCCACCAACTTTTATTTACCGCCGGAAAAACGCCATTTCGGCATGGTGTTCCAAGCCTTTGCCGTCTGGCCGCACATGACGGTTTATGACAATGTGGCGTTTCCGCTAACCCTAAAAAAATTATCCAAACAGGAAATTGAAAAACGCACTAACGATGCCTTACGTCACACCAATTTGCTGAACGTGGCGAAAAAAAGCCCTGATGACCTATCGGGCGGCGGTAAACAACGGGTTGCGCTGGCACGCGCTTTGGCGCTGAATCCTGATGTGATGTTGCTGGACGAACCTTTATCCAGTCTGGACCCGCATTTAAGGGAAGAAATGCGATTTGAAATCAAAGCTTTGCAACGTAAATTCGGTTTCAGCATTATTTACGTTACACACGATCAATCGGAAGCCATGGCGTTGTCCGATCGGATTATGGTCATGAAAAAAGGCGTGATCGAACAAATCGATACGCCGCTAAACATTTACAATAATCCTGTGAATAAATTCGTGTTTAATTTCATTGGACTATCCAATCAGTTAAACGTCAATTTATCCGCGCAAGGTGTCACTATTGATCACTGTGAAGGTACTTTTAATATTCAACCGACGCCTCCGGCAGAATTATTGGCTCAGGGCAAAGCGCTTCTGGCAAGCCGCCCGTCGGAAATTGAATTCGTCAATCAAGGCGGAATTCCCGGCATCGTGAAACGCCGTTCCTACTTAGGTGAAGTCATTGATTACAGTGTTCATATCGGTGATCAAGAACTGCGCGTACAAAAAGGACGGCGTGATCCGTTGTTAAACGAAGGCGAACCATGCCAGATTCAGTTTACCAAACTGCATTGGTATCCCGCCGAATAAAAACGTTTGTAAAAATGACCGCACTTTTGTGAACGATAAGCCAAAAGTGCGGTGTAAATTTTAACTGTTTTTAGCCTATCAAAGTGCGGTTAAAAAACGCCGTGGATTTTGACCGCACTTAATCACAACATCCCTCGATATCACCGAGGATTTTCTTTTGGTGTAAAGAAAACCTGCATTATTTTCCCGTTCTTGCAGAAACTGAAAATATTTTGTGACCATTATCACAAAACCAATATTATTTTTTGAAACGTTTCAATAAAAAGATCAATAATCACACCGAAATTTAATACGTTTCAAAAAATAGGAGATCTGCAATGAAACTACACTTTCTTGGCACCGGTGCCTCTGAAGGCATTCCGAACCCTTATTGTAAATGTGAACTTTGTGAACAAGTTCGAAAAACAGGAGGGCGCGATGTGCGAACTCGTTCTTCTGCGATTATCGACGATGAAATTCAAATTGATATTTCCCCTGAATTTTTTCATCAGGCGAATGTGAATCACATTGATGTCACCAAAATTAAAGATTTGCTTATCACGCACACTCACCCCGATCACTTCAACGTGGGCGAACTGCATAACCGCGTGCGGAATTTTGCGTTTAATGTGGATCACCCGATGTACATCTACGGCAGTGATAAAGCCATTAACGGTTGTTTGAACGGCATTGTGGATTTAACGCCGGATCGTTTTAATCTTTCCATTCTTATTCCTTTTGTCACCGTCACCACCAGCAGCGGTGCGAAAATCACCCCGCTTATCGCCAATCACGAAAAATGGGAAATGTGCTACATCTACTTTATTGAAAAAGACGGCAAAACCCTGTTATACGGACACGATTCCGGCTATTACTGCGACTTAACCTGGAATTGGCTTGCCGACAAAAAAATTGATTTGATTGTGTTGGAATGTACCTATGGCTATCGCCAAAACGATAAAACCGATAACCATATGAGTATTGAAACGGTGATCAATATGAAACAAAAATTTGCGGAAAACGGCAATTTATATCCGCATACGCAAATTCTAACGTCACATCATTCCCATAGCTGCGGATTTGATTATCAAGGTTTGGTGGAGATTTTCAAACCACACAACATTGAAGTCGCTTACGACGGATTAATTAAAAACATTTAAATTAGGAGAACGGATTATGTTTAAGATCCCCCGTCTTTTTGTGATGATGTTTATGCAATATTTTGTGCAAGGTGCTTGGAATATGACCATCGGCGCGGTACTTGCCACTTATAATATGAAAGAAAGCATCGGTACAACCTATTCTTTATTAGGGCTTGCCACCATTATTTCGCCGTTATTTATCGGTATGATTGCAGACCGTTTCTTTGCTTCACAAAAAGTGATTTCTATTTTACATATTTTAAACGGCTTGGTGATGTTGCTTTTGCCTAGCTATATTTTAGAAGGCAATGTGAACGCATTCTTATTCATTATTTTTGTGGTCGGCTTGTTGTATTACCCAACCACAGCCCTTTCTAACAGCATTGCCTTCCACCATATTTCCGAACAAAAACTGTTCCCGTATATTCGCGTATTCGGCAATATCGGTTTTATTGTGATTGGTCTGATTATGGGCTATTACAAAATTTTTGATAACGTGATTGTTTTCAAAGTGGCGGCAATTTCTGCCATCGTTTGCGGACTTTATTGTTTTACATTGCCAAATACGCCACCTGCGGCAAAAGGGTCGAAACTCGATCTTCGCACTATTTTGTGTTTAGACGCACTTTCCTTATTTAAAGATCGTTATTTCACCATCTTTATGTTGGCGACCTTCGTGCTCATGATCACCAAAACCGCTTACAGTGCTTATATTCCGGTTTATCTCAAAGTATTGGATATGAATTCGGCGAACATGATGCAAATTGCCGTGGGTGCAGAAGTCTTATTTATGATGTTATTGGTCACCATGTTGAAAAAATTTGGCTTTAAAGTGGTGATTATGCTGGGCATTATCGGCTGGGTTGTCAGAATGTTTATTTTCTCTCACGCAGCGATTTCCGATGATTATTTCACTTACATTCTTATCGGATTATTGCTCCAAGGGGTCTGTTGGGACTTCTTCTTTACCGCAGGCGATGTGTATGTGAATTCCAAAGCGCACGAAAGCATTAAAGCACAAGCTCAGGGGTTACGTTTTATCGTTTCTAACGGCTTCGGTGTATTTATGGCGTCATCTGTTATCGGCGCAATTAATAACCACGTCGTTACCGAAAAAACCATGCCGGCAGCAGCGCCGCAATGGGCTGAATTCTGGTTATATCCTGCCTTTGTTGCCTTGGCTGTTGGCGTTTTATTCTGGATTTTCTTTAAAGATACGGAAGAATTTAAAAAATAATAAGATGATAGGGTGCAAGAAATTGCACCCTTTTGGGAAAAATTATGTGGTTTTCTTTAGACGTTTTACAACAATATTTATCCGACACTTATCATCTTTCTGCCTGGATGAAATTATTATTCGCCGCCATATTAGGAGGAATGATTGGATTTGAGCGGGAAAGCAAACGAAAACCTGTGGGCATTAAAACCTGCATTATTATTGCGGTGACCACTTGTATTTTAACCACCGTATCCATTCACTCCGCCGAATATTATGCTTCCCTTTCCAACAATATTCGTACCGATCCGATGCGTCTTGCGGCTCAAGTGATTAGTGGTATCGGATTCATTGGTTCCGGCGTAATACTACACAAAAGCGATGATGTGGTTTCAGGGATTACCACGGCGGCAATGATTTGGAGTTCGGCAGGCATTGGCATAACCATCGGCGCCGGGTTTTACGGTGACGCCATCGCCGTGGCTGTAGTGATTTTACTCACGTTAAAATACAGTCATTATTTAAAACTTATCGTGCCGAAAAAACAAATTAATAATCGAGCCACTATTATTTTAAAAGTATTAAACAACAATATAGAAAGTGTGATTAATGATTTAGAAAATCACCAATGTGATATTGATAGCATCAATATTAAAGAAGAATCTCAAGATTGCACAATGTTATCTATTTCAGCCAATTTTGCCGATAAAAAAGCGTATTTAGAACTTTATCAACATCTTAAAAATCTTCATCACATTTGTGATATTGAAATGACCTACGCTTAATTCAAAAACGATTCAGATGAATTATTATTTGTGAAGAGAATATATTATGAGTGCATTTATTTTAACCGAACATCCACATCGTCGTTTCAACCCGTTAAAAAATCAATGGATTTTAGTTTCCCCCCACCGAGCAAAACGACCGTGGCAAGGGCAACAAGAGGAAATGGTTGCCAATAACAAACCAAGCTACGATCCGACGTGTTACCTCTGCCCCGGCAATAAACGCATTACGGGAGAGCCAAATCCGCAATACACCAAGCCTTTTGTGTTTAAAAACGATTTCTCGGCTTTACTTGCCGATACGCCTGCTCCGGAAAAAAACGATGATCCGTTGTTTCAAATTTCACACACACAAGGGGAAAGCCGCGTCATCTGTTTTTCGCCTGATCACAGCAAGACGTTGCCACAACTTACCGTGTCCGAAATTGAGCCGATTATTCAAGTATGGCAAGAACAGGCTAACGAACTTAAACAACGCTACCAATGGGTGCAAATTTTTGAGAACAAAGGTTCGATGATGGGCTGCTCAAATCCGCACCCGCACGGGCAAATCTGGGCGAGTAATTTCTTGCCGAATGAGTTAGCCATTGAAGATAAATGCCAAGCGGACTACTACCAAAAGCACGGCTCGCCATTGTTAATTGATTATGCGAAACGCGAATTAGAAAAACGCGAACGTATTGTCGTTGAAACGGAAGATTGGATTGCCGTTGTGCCTTATTGGGCGGCGTGGCCGTTTGAAACCTTGTTGTTGCCAAAAGCCAAACAGTTTAAATCCATTGAAGATTTAAATCAGGCGGAACGTGAAGATTTGGCACTTGCGTTGAAAAAACTCACCACCCGTTACGATAACTTATTCAAGATCAGCTTCCCTTATTCCATGGGCTTCCACTTCGCCCCGTTTAACGGTGAAGAAAACGCCCATTGGCAGTTGCACGCCCATTTCTACCCGCCGCTTTTGCGCTCGGCAACCGTGCGTAAATTTATGGTGGGTTATGAAATGCTGGCGGAAAGCCAACGTGATTTAACGCCCGAACAAGCCGCCGAACGTTTAAATGCGGTGAGTGATACCGTGCATTATAAGGATAAAGAATAGTCGCAATAGATTTGCGCAGGGTGCAACAAGTTGCACCCTACAGTTCGTTCACAAAAACATCAGCAATTTTTTCTACTGCCACCTCGGCACTCATTTGATTATTCAGAAAAGCAAAAAGGATCAAACCGATTTGCTTTTCAATTTCCACTAAATTAATGGCATTGCCCTTCGCATCCATATTTTCCCGCACGCCGTTAAAATCCATTTTTTCAATGAGCGAAATCCACGGAGATTGTTTGATTAACTGTTGATTCATCAACACATTTTTTCTTGCTGAAACGCCGCCAAGATTCACATAGCGATCATTGATTTCATCATTTAAAAACCACTCGAAAAACGACCGCACTTCTTCCTGTTTTTCACATCCTTTCACCATTGCCAAGCTACCGCCGCCAATCAACGGCATATTTCCCGGCACCGGCGCACAACCGATTGAACTCGGCATATTATGCGATAAATGGGAATAATGGTTGGCATAAATCATCAGCATTGCCGTTTCTTTTTTCTCAAAGCATTCCACCGCCTTGTCCCACCAACTTTCGTGTAAAAAGACCGCACTTTCTTTCAATTCCGCTAAATTTTGCAAAACACCGAACGCAATTTCCCGGTTAAATGCCGATACCTCTTGGGCAAGAATCGGTTTCTTCGCCACCGCATAATAACGCACCAAAAATTCTAGGGCTAAAATCTCGGGATTATCAATCAATGTTGTGCCATAGCGAATGGACGATTTAAGCGCGAGATTATGATCGAAAAAACGCGCAATGCGATTAAATTCTTCAAAGGTTTTCGGCGGCATTAAATCCGTTTTATATTGCTCGTAAAAAAGCCGCTGCGTAATCATATCGTCAAAAATGGCTTTATGATAAAACAACACCTGAATACTCGGATCAAACGGAATCGCATAAAGTCGGTGATTCACCAAACAAAATCGTTCAATTAAATGATTGGAATAATGAGAAGCGAGATCCGCTTGTTCAATAAAATGAATCGGTTGAAGATAATCGGCTAATAACGGCAAACGCTCCATATCCAGACGCACAATATCGTATTGTTGGGCTTGTTTTGGATTCGTTAAAATCACGGAAATGTCCGCAAAAGGCACGGTATCAATTTGCACTTGAATGCCCGTTTGCCGGGTAAAATGCGGAAGAATTTTCTTTAAGGCATCTATTGAAGGGCTTGAAATTGCCAAAATACGCAATGTGCTATGCAACATTTTGGATTCGGCAAACAAAAAACCTTTATCTTGATGTTGGGATTCAAGATGCTTCCCTTCTATCAGATGAATAATATTTCTGACGATAAAATCATAACTAATATAATAAGAAATAAAGCGCTCATCCTGACGAAATTGATGGTTTATTGTATAAATTTTTGGCGGGAGCTGATTGCAAAAATAAAACGCATTATAAATCGCTTCCGCCTGCGCAATAGTTAGCGTCACAATCACGGATAGGTGCTTGTCTTGAATAAACTTAACAATATCAAACGGATGCTGTTCAGTGCAGTAAATTAACTCAAGATGTTGTGCCGTTTTATATTTCTTCGTTGAAATAATACCCAGACGATTTTCACCATTCTTTTGAGCCGTTTGAAGGATCGTATTTAAAATATTTTCATAATTAAAATTGAGATAATATTTCGCATTTTTAATTTTTTGATAAAGGAAGATAATTTTTGCCGTTTTTATATCAAAATACCGCTTATATTCATTCGCATCCGCCAAACAAGACGCCACAATCACAATTTGCGTATTCTCCCCCGAAATCTTCTCGAGAAATGACCGCTCTTTTATGGGGTTGTTATCGGTTAAATAAAGCGTTAATTGATAGCCTTGCTGAGAAAAATACCCCTCTAAGGATTCATAAAGCAAATAATATTCAGGCAACGAAATAGAGGGAAAAATAACCGCAATTTGATTATTTTCACCTGATTTTAAAAAGCTCGCTTGGGTATTTTTTTGGTAGCCCAGTTTTTTTATCGCGTCATTCACCAGTTCAATTTTTTTCAAGCTGACATTATGTTTTTTATTCAACACATTGGAAACCGTGCCCAACGACACACCGGCTTCTTTTGCAATATCCTTTATCGTCGCCATAATTCTCTACTCCGGATTATTTAGCTTGTATTGTAGGGGATCGAACGATAAAAATCATTATAGAATTTGGCTGCAGGGGAAACACTATTTCGGCATAATCCTACCCCGCTGTGTTGTTATCCCGTCGAATAAAAAACACCGATAAAAATAACCGCACTTTTCACTGAATAGCGAAAAAGTGCGGTGCAAATTTCAAATGTTTTTCGTCAAGCAACGTGCGGTTAAAAAACGCCGTGGATTTTGACCGCACTTTTCGCGCTCTAAATTCTCGTTACGTCAAACTTCGCCAAATCAATGCAATCTTCCGTGCCGTAAAACTTAACAAGGGCTTGGCGCAGAGTTTCGGCGCGTTTAGGTAACCCTTTTTCGGCGTAAGTTTTTACTTGTTCATATACTGCCTGTTTGAACGGTTGAGTGTCGCCGGGTTGTCCGTTGAGGTTGTCGGCGCTGGCGTAATAACGAAAACCGGCGGCGGTGGCGAGAATCCATTCCAACGCCTGCGGTTTCACTTCCACTTTTTCAAATAAGCGTTGTTGTTCTTCCGAGCGCCCGTCCGGCTCATACCAGTAACCAAAATCTTCCAGTTTGCGACGTTCTTTGCCTGCGACTAACCAGTGGGCGATTTCATGTAACCCGCTGCTGTAGAACCCGCGGGCAAAATAGATGGCGTTATAAGGGCAGTCTTTATTTGCCGGCACATACAACGGCTCATCGCCGCCCTTGACTAATTTGGTGTTGTATTCTTGTTCAAAACATTGATTAAAAATATGGATTAAATCTTCGATTTTATGTTCCACGTTGCCTCCTCCCTAAGACTGACACCTAAAAATAAACCCGCTTAACAAAGCGGGTTGTCATCATAAAGCCTTTGCGGCGAACCGAAAAGGCTTTTTTGTTTAGTTATCGGAAGATTTAGAATCGTCGTTTTTTTCCACCGCACTTTGTGTTTCCACATTCTGTGCGTCATCTGCCGCTTTTGGCTCTTCGGCTTTTGGCTGTTGAGGTTCGGCTTTATTTGTGGTTTTCGGTTCTTCCCAACCCGGAGGCGGTGTCACCGGTTGACGATTCATCAACTGTTTGATTTGCTCTTCTTCAATGGTTTCATATTTCACCAACGCATCTTTCATCGCGTGTAAAATATCCATATTATCGGTCAAAATCTGTCTTGCGCGTTCGTAATTTCGGCTCACAATGGCGCGCACTTCTTCATCAATCACATGCGCGGTTTCATCGGACATATGTTTGGCTTTCGCCATAGAACGTCCTAAGAACACTTCACCGTCATCTTCGGTATAAAGAATCGGACCGAGTTTATCGGAGAAGCCCCATTGGGTCACCATGTTACGGGCGATATTGGTCGCCACTTTAATATCGTTGGACGCTCCGGTGGAAATATTTTCTTCACCGTAAATCAAATCTTCCGCCAAACGACCTGCGTATAATGTAGAAAGTTTGCTTTCCAATTGTTTTTGGCTAATGCTGACTTGGTCGCCTTCCGGTAAGAAGAAGGTTACACCCAAAGCACGTCCGCGCGGAATAATCGTAACTTTATGTACCGGATCATGTTCCGGCACTAAATAACCGACGATAGCATGACCGGCTTCGTGATAAGCGGTAGATTCTTTTTGCTTGTCGGTCATGATCATGGTACGACGTTCAGGTCCCATATTGATTTTATCTTTGGCTTTTTCAAACTCTACCATGGTGACCGTGCGCTTATTGGTACGCGCAGCAAACAACGCGGCTTCGTTCACCAAGTTCGCCAAATCCGCACCGGAATAACCCGGGGTTCCGCGCGCCAAAGTCATAGCATCCACATCCGGTGCAACAGGCACTTTACGCATATGCACTTTCAGAATTTGTTCACGACCTTTCACATCCGGCAAACCGACCACAACCTGACGGTCAAAACGCCCCGGACGGGTTAACGCCGGGTCCAAAACATCCGGACGGTTCGTTGCGGCAATCACGATCACACCTTCATTGCCTTCGAATCCATCCATTTCCACCAACATTTGGTTTAAGGTTTGTTCACGTTCATCATGACCGCCACCAAGCCCCGCTCCACGTTGGCGACCAACGGCATCAATTTCATCAATAAAAATCAGGCACGGTGCATTTTTCTTCGCCTGTTCAAACATATCACGAACACGAGAAGCGCCGACACCTACGAACATTTCAACAAAATCTGAACCGGAAATGGTGAAAAACGGTACTTTTGCTTCGCCGGCGATGGCTTTTGCCAATAAGGTTTTACCGGTACCCGGAGGGCCCACCATTAAAATCCCTTTTGGAATTTTACCGCCTAGATTTTGGAATTTTTTCGGTTCGCGCAGGAAGTCAACGATTTCACCCACTTCTTCTTTCGCTTCATCACAACCTGCCACATCGGCAAATGTGGTTTTGATTTGCTCTTGCGTCATCATACGCGCACGGCTTTTACCAAAACTCATCGCCTTCCCGCCACCGCCTTGCATTTGTCGCATGAAGAAAACCCAAACGCCGATTAATAACAACATCGGGAACCAGGAAATCAAAATTTGAGATAATAAACCTCGTCTTTCCGGCGGCGTGCCTTCAACTTTCACTTTTTTCTTCAACAAATCATTAAGAAGATCTTTATCTTCCAATGGAATAATTGTCGTATATTTAGCGCCGTCGGCTTTGGTGACTAAAATTTCATTGTCTTCAAATTTAGCCTGACGTACCTGATTATTTTCAACATCCGAAATGAACGTCGTATAATCCGTCATTCCTCCGCCGGAAGTGGTATTAAAACTTTGATATGCAGTCATCATGACAACGGCCACAACCACCCAAAGAATTAAATTTTTTACCATATCGTTCAAGGCATTACCCCGTATTCATAAGTTAACAAAATGTTGCAAGGTTACTATATTTATCTCAAAAATTAAAGTTATCAAATCAATCGAACTTATTGGTAACTTAATTTGATTAGTGTTTATAACCGCTTGCAACGATATAAACTTCCCGAGAACGGCCTCGGGAGGCTTCAGGTTTCCGAACTTTCACTACACTGAACAGAGAACGAATCTCTTTTAAGTATTCATCAAAACCTTCACCCTGAAAAACTTTTACTACAAAACTCCCTTTGTGGGCGAGAACCTGTTTACACATATCAAGCGCAAGCTCGACCAAATACATGGCACGGGGAATATCCACCGACGGCATACCGCTGAAATTCGGCGCCATATCGGACATCACCACATCCACTTTGTCTTCACCGACCCGCGCCAATAAGGTGTTTAGCACATTCTCATCACGGAAATCACCCTGCAGAAAATCCACGCCTACAATAGGATCCATTTCCAGAATATCACAGGCGATAACCCGTCCGTTGCGCCCGATTTGGCTTACCACATACTGCGACCAGCCGCCCGGCGCCGCGCCCAAATCAACCACCGTCATGCCCGGTTTAAACAAGCGGTCGGTTTGTTGAATTTCATCCAGTTTGAAATAGGCACGGGAGCGCAATTTTTGCTTATGCGCCTTTTGAACGAAAGGATCTTTAAAATGCTCGTTTAACCAACGGGTTGAACTCGCCGAACGTTTTTTCTTGCCCATAATTTATCTTCATTTTGCAATGCTGTTGTATATAGGGCTGAAATTTCGCTTTTCAAGCCCGAATATCATGAATAAAAAATCCACCTTCATCCATATTGAAGGTGGTCTGAAAGAATCGCAACAAAAGTGCGGTCTATAAAACAATCGTTTTATTCTTATACACGAAAATACGATCGTGTAACGCCAGATCCAGCGCGCGACTTAATACCGTTTTTTCCACGTCGCGCCCGGCTTTCATCATGGCTTCCGCGCTGTAGGTGTGATCGATATTAATCACATTCTGCATAATAATCGGGCCTTGATCCAATTCATTATTAATAAAATGCGCCGTTGCGCCGATAATTTTTACACCGCGCTCATAAGCCTGTTGATAAGGTTTTGCGCCGATAAATGCAGGCAAAAACGAATGATGAATGTTAATTACCCGATTCGGATAACGCGCCACAAATTTCGGGTTTAAGACCCGCATATATTTTGCCAGCACAATATAATCCGGTGCAAATTCATCAATTTTTTCGGCTAATAAATGATCATGTTCTTCACGGGTTAAATTTTGATGGCTGATACAGAAAAACGGAATATCAAAGCGCTCCGCCAAACTGCGTAATGTTTCATGATTACCAATTACCGCCGCAATTTCTACATCCAAACCGCCGTAATAGTTTTTCATTAAAATATCACCGAGGCAATGGGCTTCTTTGGTCACTAAAATGACAATTCGCTTACGTTTTGTACTAATTAAACGACAATTCGTTCCCGGCGGTAAACTCAGTTCCAAATCGGCTAACAAGGTTTCTTCATTAAAAATACCCTGCAATTCCGTTCTCATAAAAAAATGCTTGGTTTCAAAATCAACAAACTCATTATTGTGCACAATATTTAGCTGATGCTTATAACAAATGTTGGTGATTTTAGAAATGAGCCCTTTATCATCAGGGCAATCGGTCAGTAAGATTTTATTTTCAATCATAGTGAGTAACATTCAGATAAAAAGAAAACCCATAAAAATGGGTTTCCTTTATAAGATAGAAATCAAATTAAATTTCAAAGTCGGATAAAGATTTACCTTTATCTAATTGTGCTTGGATTGCCTTAGGCGTTCTGCCTTGACCTGTCCAAGTTTTAGTCACGCCATTTTCATCGACATATTGATATTTTGCAGGACGGGTATCTCTTTTCTTACGAACCACATCAGAGCCTAAAATTTCCGCTAATTCATCTGCGGTGATACCTTCCTGCTTTAATAATTCTTTATATTTTGCAATACGTTCTTGTCGTTCGTTTTCTTCTTGTTGAGTTTTTAAAATCTCTTCTTTCTTTTCCGTAACGACTAATTGCAATTTTTCCAAAATACTTTCAAGTTGTTCTAACGCTAAGTCACGTGCAATCACACGCAAACTGCGAATATTCGTTAATATTTTTAACACATCGGACATTAAATTTTCTCCTATAAACACAATTAAACTACATATACAAAGCCGAGCTATCATAAACAAATTGCCCACATAGGTAAATACCATTTTTTATTAAATTAGTTCAGCCATTTAATCTAAATTTCATTTAGTGATTGGTTTTTCTCATTTTTTATTGTAATCTTTAACTCATCCTACTTGTGTAGAGGTGCAAACGTTATAAGTATATTTTCCGAGTGGATAACGGTGAAGAAAATGGAAAGGAACGTTTGCCGAAATCAATTAAAAGTCATTTTAATTGGTTGGTGGCGTCTTCGAAAGAACCGTCACTGTCATAGTCTATAAACAACTATGGAGCGCTACTGTTAGGTTAGGTCCCATTTTGCCTATCCTTTTTTAAATCATTTCTATCCCAATTTAAATATTTAAAGTCAGTGGTTCTCCCTTAATTTAGGAAGAACAAATGGAACTCATTGATTATTCATCATCAGTCTGGTCGATATTACCGCCGTTACTTGCGTTATTACTCGCCATCATTACCCGCCGCGTATTGCTCTCTTTGAGCGTCGGTATTTTTGTCGGCGCCATTATGTTGGCGGACGTGAATCTGACAAACACCTTCATTTATTTAAAAAATAACGTATCCTCTCTATTTATTAAAGAAGACGGTTTAAATAGCAACAATATCAACATTATTCTTTTCTTATTATTGCTTGGCGTTTTGACCGCACTTTTAAGTATGTCAGGCAGTAACCGCGCCTTTGCCGAATGGGCGCAAAAACACATTAAAGGTCGCCGTGGCGCAAAACTGGTTGCCGCGTCTTTAGTCTTCGTTACGTTCATTGACGACTACTTCCACAGCTTAGCCGTAGGTGCTATTGCCCGTCCGATTACCGACAAATTCAAAGTTTCCCGCGCCAAATTAGCCTATATTCTCGACTCCACCGCCGCGCCGATGTGCGTACTCATGCCGGTATCCAGTTGGGGCGCATATATCATTACGTTAATCGCCGGCTTATTGGCAACCTACTCCATCACCGGCTATTCGCCAATCGGTGCGTTTATGGCAATGAGCGCCATGAACTATTACGCCATTTTCTCTATTTTAATGGTGTTCTTCGTGGCGTATTTCTCCTTTGACATCGGATCCATGGCAAGACATGAAAGACTGGCGCTGGAAGCGGCGGATGCTCAGGAAGAAACGCTTTCCGGCGTAAACGGTCATGTACGCAATTTAATTTTGCCGATTCTCACCCTTATTATCGTGACGGTTGCCGCCATGATGTACACCGGTAACCAAGCCTTAGCCGCTGACGGAAAACCGTTCACTATCCTTGGCGCCTTTGAAAATACCACCGTGGGCGTATCTTTAGTTACCGGTGGCGTCAGCGCGGTGATTGTGGCATCTATTTGTATTTTTGCCGATCGCCTGGTCAGCCTGAATGAATATGTCAAAGCCTGGGTATTGGGCATGAAATCCATGCTTGGTGCCATTTTAATTCTGTTCTTCGCCTGGACAATCAATAACGTGGTCAGCGATATAAAAACCGGCGCCTATTTAGCCTCTTTAGTTTCCGATACCTTACCGCTTGCGTTCTTACCGGCACTCTTATTTATTTTGGCATCGGTCATGGCATTTGCGACCGGTACCAGCTGGGGAACTTTCGGGATTATGCTACCTATCGCCGCCGCCATCGCCTCCCACGCTATGCCGGGCTCCGTCGAGTTTATGTTGCCATGCTTATCGGCAGTCATGGCAGGCGCCGTATGTGGCGACCACTGCTCACCGGTATCGGACACCACCATTTTGTCTTCCACCGGCGCCAAATGCGACCACATGGATCACGTGACTTCTCAATTGCCTTATGCCATCACCGTGGCTGTTGCAAGTATTGCAGGTTACATTGTGGTTGGCTTAACTTATTCCGGTTTACTTGGATTTATCACTACGGGCGTTGTCCTTGCCTTGTTGGTACTGATCTTTAAGAAACGCTAAATCGTGATCCAGCGCACAAAAATTGAATTTAAAATATAATCTTGTGATTTTTATAAAATGCGACATAAAGTCGCATTTTTTGTATTTTTAATTAAATTTAATTTATAAAATATCGAATTTTTAATTTTTAAAGAATTTTATATTTTAAAATTCATTAAAACGCCATTTTTCATGCAAATTTTCAATAGACAAACAAACTGCTTTCCGTTAAAAATAAGCCCCATTGAATAACGATGTGCCAAATTTACGTTGTCGGCGTAAAAGTGCGGTCAAAAATATCAGCGTTTTTTTGAAGTGAAATTAAGAGGTAAAAATGAAAAAATTATCGGGAGCAGAAATGGTTGTGCAATCCTTGCGCGATCAGGGAGTGGAATTTTTGTTTGGTTATCCGGGTGGGGCGGTATTGGATATTTACGATGCTATTCATACGTTAGGCGGTATCGAACACATTTTGGTTCGTCATGAACAAGCGGCGGTACACATGGCGGACGGTTATGCGCGCGCCACCGGCAAAGTGGGCTGCGTGTTGGTGACTTCCGGTCCGGGTGCCACCAACGCCATTACCGGCATTGCCACAGCCTATGCGGATTCCATCCCTTTGGTGGTACTTTCCGGGCAAGTGCCTTCCGGCTTAATCGGCAGCGATGCCTTTCAGGAATGCGACATGGTGGGAATTTCCCGCCCGGTGGTAAAACACAGCTTTTTAGTGAAAGATCCGCAAGACATTCCGACCATCATCAAAAAAGCCTTTTACATCGCCTCCACCGGTCGTCCCGGCCCGGTGGTTATCGATTTACCAAAAGACGTGGTAAATCCGCTGAACAAATTTGCTTACACCTATCCGGAAGAAGTGACGTTGCGTTCTTACAATCCGACGGTGCAAGGGCATAAAGGGCAAATCAAAAGAGCCTTAAAAGCCTTATTGGTTGCCAAGAAACCGGTTCTTTTCGTGGGCGGCGGCGTGATTTCCGCAAATTGCCACGACGCTTTAACCCGATTTGCCAAACAGCTTAATTTGCCGGTCACCTCCTCCCTCATGGGCTTGGGCGCATTCCCCGGCACGGATAAACAATTCCTAGGTATGCTTGGTATGCACGGCACTTACGAAGCCAACACGGCAATGCACAACAGCGATCTTATTTTGGGTATCGGGGTGCGTTTTGACGATCGCACCACCAATAATCTGGCGAAATATTGCCCGCACGCCAAAGTGATTCATGTGGATATTGATCCGACCTCCATCTCCAAAACCGTCCCGACCGCCATTCCGATTGTGGGCAGTGCGGAAAGCGTATTGGACGAATTCTTAGCTTTATTGGAAGATGAAAACCTTGCAAAATCCCAATCGGATTTAACGGACTGGTGGAAAGAGATCGAACAATGGAAAGCGGTGAAATGTTTGGATTTCGATCGCAACAGCGGCGTCATTAAACCGCAACAAGTGCTTGAAACCGTTTATCGCCTCACCCAAGGCAACGCCTATGTGGCTTCCGATGTGGGTCAACACCAAATGTTCGCCGCCTTGCATTATCCGTTTGACCAACCACGTCGCTGGATTAACTCCGGCGGGCTCGGCACCATGGGTTTCGGCTTGCCGGCAGCACTTGGCGTAAAACTTGCCGAACCAAATGCAACCGTCGTTTGTATTACCGGTGACGGCAGTATTCAAATGAATATTCAGGAGCTTTCCACCGCCAAGCAATATGACATTCCTGTAGTGGTGATTTGTTTGAACAACCATTTCCTCGGCATGGTGAAACAATGGCAGGATTTGATTTATTCCGGTCGCCATTCACAAACCTACATGAACTCCCTGCCTGACTTCGTGAAATTAGCGGAAGCCTACGATCATGTGGGTATTCAAATTGCCAAACCGGAAGAATTGGAAGAAAAACTCAAACAGGCTTTCAGCATTAAAAATAAACTGGTTTTCGTTGATATTAACGTCGATGCCAACGAACACGTTTACCCGATGCAAGTACGTGGCGGCGCCATGAATGAAATGATTTTGACTAAACCGGAGAATGCATAATGCGTAGAATTTTATCAGTGTTATTAGAAAATGAATCGGGCGCGTTATCCCGCGTAGTCGGCTTATTCTCACAACGCGCTTTCAACATTGAAAGCCTCACCGTCGCCCCAACGGACGACCCAACCTTATCCCGTATGACCATTGAAACCTACGGCGATGAGCAAGTGCTGGAGCAAATTGAAAAGCAACTGCACAAATTAGTGGATGTGTTCAAAGTGATTAATTTAAGCGACAGCGAACACGTTGAACGCGAAGTGATGCTCATTAAAGTACGCGCACAAGGTGCGGCGCGGGAAGAACTGAAACGCCTGACGGATATTTTCCGCGCACAAATCGTGGATGTCACCCCGAAATCCTACATCATCCAACTCACCGGCACCAAAGACAAACTGGATGCCTTCGTGAACACGCTGAAAGAAGACGCCACCGTGATCGAAATCGTTCGTTCCGGTTTGGTGAGCCTACCGCGCGGGGAAAAAGGATACTTATAATCTCAAATAGTAAGGTCGGGTTCTATCCCCGACCTTAGGTTTACGGGGTGTTTTAAAAACCCCCCAAATTTTCACCGCACTTTTCTACCCTATCACGCCCTCATGTAGCCCTTGCAAGGCATACACATCGCAATGATCCAAACTCTTCACGCCTTCCACCAACGCTTCCGCGCCGGCAAGGGTGGTTTGAATGAACACTTTATTTTGCAGTGCGCTTGAACGAATAGAATGGCTGTCGGCGATGCTTTCCGCCTGGCTGCCGACGGTGTTGATGACAATAGCGATTTCGCCGTTTTTAATGGCGTCCACAATGTGCGGGCGACCTTCGCGCACTTTGTTGACGATTTGCGTCACAATGCCGTTTTCACGCAGGAATTTTGCCGTGCCCATGGTCGCACATAAGCCGTAGCCTTCTTCCTGCAAACGACGCGCCACCGGCAATAAACGTGCCTTGTCGTTATCGTCCACGGACAAGAACACTTTACCCGTTTTCGGAATCCGTTCGCCGGCGCCCAACTCCGCTTTCAAGAAGGCTTCGGAGAAGGTTTTGCCGACGCCCATGACCTCGCCTGTAGAACGCATTTCCGGCCCCAGCACCACATCTACGCCCGGGAATTTAATGAATGGGAACACCGCTTCTTTCACTGAGTAATAAGACGGAATCACTTCGCCCTCAATGCCCTGTTCTTTCAAACTAATGCCCGCCATCACACGCGCCGCGATTTTCGCCAACGGACGACCGGTGGCTTTACTCACAAACGGCACGGTACGACTGGCGCGCGGGTTCACTTCCAGCACATACACCACGTCATTTTGCACGGCAAACTGCACATTCATTAAGCCCACCACATTTAACGCTTTCGCCATGGCGACCGTTTGGCGACGAATTTCATCCTGAATGGCTTGGTTTAAAGAATACGGTGGCAAGGAACAGGCGGAATCGCCGGAGTGAATGCCCGCCTGTTCAATGTGTTGCATAATACCGCCGATAATCACCTGTTCGCCGTCACTGATACAATCCACGTCCACTTCAATGGCGTTATTGAGGAAATGATCGAGCAAAATCGGGCTGTCATTGGACACGGACACCGCTTCGCGCATATAACGGTTCAGTTCCTCGTCATTATACACGATTTGCATGGCACGACCGCCCAACACATAAGACGGACGCACCACCAGCGGATACCCTACTTCATTCGCCAATGCCACTGCTTCTTGTGCATTACGCGCCGTGCGGTTTTCCGGTTGTTTCAGCTGAAGATCGTGCAGGATCTGTTGGAAACGCTCACGATCTTCCGCCGCGTCAATGCTGTCGGCGGACGTGCCGATAATGTTCACGCCGTTTTCATGTAAGGCGTTCGCCAGTTTAAGCGGCGTTTGACCGCCGTAATGCACAATGACGCCCCACGGCTTTTCCACATGGATAATTTCCAGCACGTCTTCCAGCGTAAGCGGTTCAAAATATAAACGATCGGAGGTGTCAAAATCCGTGGAAACCGTTTCCGGGTTACAGTTCACCATAATGGTTTCAAAACCGCTTTCGTGCAACGCGAGGGCGGCATGAACGCAACAATAATCGAACTCAATGCCCTGCCCGATTCGGTTCGGTCCGCCGCCTAAAATCATCACTTTTTTGCGATCGGACGGCGCGGCTTCGCATTCTTCTTCATAGGTGGAATAAAGGTAAGCGGTGTCCGATTTAAACTCGCCGGCACAGGTGTCCACCCGTTTGTAAACAGGGTGCAGACCGTAAGAAACGCGTAAATTTCTGACCGCACTTTCCTCCGCTTTCACCAGCTGGGCGATACGTTTGTCGGAGAAGCCTTTGCGCTTGAGGTAACGTAAAAAAGTGCGGTCTAAATCGCCGATGTTTTTCTTCTCAAGAGCAAGTTCTTCCAGCACCAAATCTTCGATCTGGCGCAAGAACCACGGATCAATTTTGCTGTAATGATGTACTTCTTCCAGGCTGAATCCCGCACCGAAGGCGTCCGCCACATACAAAATGCGGTTCGGTCCCGGATTGCCCAGTTCCTGACGGATTTTTTCCGGCTGTTCGGAAAGCAAATTAAAGCCGCAAATGCCGGTTTCTAAGCCACGCAAGGCTTTTTGCAGAGATTCCTGGAAGGTGCGCCCCATCGCCATCACCTCGCCTACGGATTTCATTTGAGTGGTTAAACGATCGTCCGCTTTCGGGAATTTTTCAAAGGCAAAACGCGGCACTTTGGTGACTACATAATCAATGGACGGCTCGAAAGAAGCCGGAATCAATCCGCCTGTGATGTCGTTGCGCAGTTCGTTGAGGGTGTAGCCCACGGCAAGTTTCGCCGCCACTTTGGCGATCGGGAAGCCCGTCGCTTTGGAGGCAAGGGCGGAAGAACGGCTGACGCGCGGGTTCATTTCGATGACGATCATTTCGCCGTTTGCCGGGTTCACCGCAAATTGTACGTTGGAACCGCCCGTATCCACACCGATTTCACGCAACACCGCAAGGGAAGCGTTACGCATGATTTGATATTCTTTGTCGGTTAAGGTTTGCGCGGGTGCGACGGTGATGGAATCGCCCGTGTGTACGCCCATGGGGTCAAAGTTTTCGATGGAACACACGATAATGCAGTTATCCGCTTTATCGCGCACCACTTCCATTTCATATTCTTTCCAGCCCAGCACGGATTGTTCAATTAACAGTTCGTGGGTCGGCGAGGCGTCAAAGCCGCGTTCGCAAATGGCTTGGAATTCATCGCGGTTATAGGCAATGCCGCCGCCCGAACCGCCCATGGTGAAGGATGGGCGAATCAACGTCGGGAAGCCCACTTCTTCCTGCGCTTTCCAGGCTTCATCAAAGGTGTGGCAAACGAAAGATTTCGGCGTATTCAAACCGATTTTCGCCATCGCTTCTTTAAAACGACCGCGATCTTCCGCTTTATCGATGGCGTCTTCCGTCGCTCCAATCAACTCCACGCCGTATTTTTTCAACACGCCGTTTTTCGATAAATCCAACGCGCAGTTCAACGCCGTCTGTCCGCCCATGGTCGGCAAAATCGCGTCCGGACGTTCTTTTTCGATGATTTTTTCTACGGTTTGCCACTGAATCGGCTCGATATAGGTCACATCCGCCATATTCGGATCGGTCATGATGGTCGCCGGATTGGAATTCACCAATACCACGCGATACCCTTCCTCCCGCAACGCCTTACACGCCTGCGCGCCGGAATAATCAAATTCACACGCCTGCCCGATGACAATCGGACCCGCGCCAATAATTAAAATAGTCTTAATGTCTGTACGTTTTGGCATTTTGTTTTCTCACTTCCTTTACTTGCTGGCTTCTGCTGGCGCGCGTCTCCTGACGCGTGCCGATTATTTGTTACAAGCTCGCGTCGGGAGACGCGCGCTATCGGGTGGTTATCTATTTTATTTTTTCAATTTGACATACATTTGCCCTGGACTATTTTCTGAACCATTTCTAATCTGATATTCAAAAATATCTCCATGCATTTTTATGAGATCACTCAATTTTTTGCATCCATAGTTTCTAGGATCAAAATCAGTTTCTAATAACCCCCACTGCTGTCCTAATAAACCTAACTGAATCCAGTCAGGCTGTTGCTCAAAAATTTTATGCAAGGTTTCTAACGGAAGTCCTTTACCTTTAATTTTAGAAGTCTGAATTGTTTGAACTTGGGTAGGCACTGTTTTATCTACTACATTTTCTATTTCTTCCGGCTCATCATGTAGATTCTCAACATAAATAAAACGACTACAGGCATTACGAAACGCAGCCGGAGTTTGTTTCTTACCAAATCCATAAACGGTAGCACCTTGCTCCTTCAAACGAATTGCTAATGCAGTAAAATCACTGTCACTGGAAACTAAGCAAAAACCATCAAAACGATTTGTATAAAGTAAATCCATAGCATCAATAATCATAAATCCATCAGTTGCATTTTTTCCCGTCGTAAATGCAAATTGTTGCATAGGTTTAATTGCGTATTCATTAATAGCTTCCTTCCATTGCCCATTAGTAGAAACAAAATTGCCATAAATACGTTTAACCGTTGCTTCTCCATAATTGGTCGTCTCTTCCAAAATGGCTTTAACATCTTTGGCTGAGGCATTATCAGCATCAATTAATACCGCCAAACGTTTGGTACTTTCTTCAACTACGTTAAAACTTGTTTTAATTTTAGACATGTTTTCATCCTTAGATATAAATTTCAGATAGCGCACGCTTCCCAGCATGTGCTTCTAACTAATTTGCAATCATCGGCACGCGTTAGGAAGCACGCGCCATCAAGTACCATCTCTTCAAAAAACGCATTAAAAATCGACCGCACTTTTTACTTCGCCGCCCGCATCTGCTTAATGAATTTATCAAACAGATACGCGACATCATTCGGGCCCGGGCTGGCTTCGGGGTGTCCTTGGAAGCTGAAAGCGGGTTGGTCGGTGAGTTCAATGCCTTGTACGGAATGGTCAAATAAAGAGCGGTGGGTAATGCGCACGTTTTGTGGCAGGCTGTGTTCGTCCACTTCAAAACCGTGGTTTTGGCTGGTGATAAGCACTTTTTGCGTCGCCAAGTCCTGCACCGGGTGGTTGGCGCCGTGGTGTCCGAAAGACATCTTTTTGGTTTTGCCGCCCACGGCTAAGCCGAGCAATTGGTGACCTAAACAAATACCGAATAACGGTTTTTTGCTTTGTAATAGGGTTTGAATGGCGTGAATAGCGTAATCGCAAGGTTCAGGGTCGCCCGGTCCGTTGGAAAGGAAAATGCCGTCGGGGTTAAGCGCCAATGCGGCTTCAGCAGAGGTTTTTGCCGGCACCACGGTGAGTTTGCAGCCGCGTTCCGCCAGCATACGCAAGATGTTATGTTTGACGCCGAAATCGTAAGCGACCACGTGAAATTCAGGCTTGTCGATGTTGTGATAACCGCGCCCTAACTGCCATTCGCCCTGCGTCCATGGGTAAACATCGGAGCAAGTGACTTCCTGCGCCAGATCTTTGCCCGCCATGGAACCGAAACTTTTTGCCAACGCCAGGGCTTTGGCTTCGTCGATTTCGCCCGACATAATGCAGCCCGCCTGCGTGCCTTTGTCCCGTAATAAGCGGGTTAAGCGGCGGGTGTCGATTTCGCTGATGGCGACGATATTGTTTTGTTTGAGGTAGTCGGCGAGGGAAGATTGGGAACGGAAATTGCTGTGTTGTAACGGCAAATCGCGAATGATTAAACCGGCGGCATAAACCCGATTGGATTCGGTGTCTTCGTGGTTGGTGCCGGTGTTGCCGATGTGGGGATAAGTGAGGGTGACGATTTGTTTGGTGTAAGAAGGATCGGTTAAGATTTCCTGATAGCCGGTCATTGAGGTGTTAAACACGACTTCACCGATAGTATAACCGGCGGCGCCAAGGGCTTTACCGTGAAACATCGTGCCATCGGCGAGGACAAGAATTGCCGCGTCGGACATAAATTACTCCTATTTTATTTGGTCGAACACTTACGAATGCTCATTAACCGCAACTTGAAAAACGTCGAAAAAAACGACCGCACTTTTGTGCTGCTGTCCGTATTTACCCTTATGGATTTTTCAAATTACCCTACTTGTCTTTTGCTGTTGTGACAAGCGCGCCTATTCTAAAAGACGGCTTTCGTTCTGACAAGTAAAAATCCATCGCGGTTAATGATTATTTATGCGTCAATATTGCATATTTACCCAAAGTTATGCAAGTTTTTTCTTTTATTTAATAATTTTGTGACATTTATTCAATTTTTATTGCACCGAAGTGCTATAATTCACGCGGGTTTATGCCCTCATTTTAATAACAAATATTTAGTTAATTCGGAACCAATCAACTATCTATTTCTGACATTTTAAGGAGTTAATGTGAAATTAGATGAAATAGCCAAGCTTGCGGGCGTTTCCTGCACAACGGTGAGCTACGTTGTGAACGGAAAAGCCAAACAGTATCGTGTAAGCGATAGCACCATCGAAAAAGTCCAAGCCTTGATTAAACAGTATGATTTTAAACCCAACGCCATGGCGGCAAGCCTGCGCGTGGGGAAAAGTAAAACCATCGGTTTAGTCATCCCCGATTTTGAAAATATCAGTTATGCGAAAATCGCCAATAATCTGGAAAATCGTTTGCGGGAAAAAGGCTATCAACTGCTCATCGCCTGTTCTAACGACAAAGTGGAAAACGAACAGGATTGCGTAAAACATTTATTACAACGTCAGGTTGACGCTTTGCTGGTTTCCTCGGCACTGCCGCCGGACACGGATTTTTACCAAAACGCCAACGTGCCGATTATCGGTTTTGATCGCCGTATCAGCTCGCCGAAAGTGGTGAATGCCCTGACCGACGACGAAGGCGATGCATACCGTTTAACCAAAGAATTGCTGAAAATCCCTCATCAAAAACGAATTTTGTTCTTCGGCGCCTTACCGGATTTACCGACAAGCCGGGAACGGGAAGAAGGATTTCGCTCGGCATTAAGGTATCGTAGGGCTTCCGCCGAATACCTTTACGGCGATATGTTCCGTAAAAACGAAGCGGCGCAATCTTTCGCCCAATGGTTAGAAAATAATCCGTTGCCAACCGCCATTTTCACCACTTCGTTTACCTTGTTGGAAGGCGTGTTATTGGTCTTGTTGCAAAAACTGGGACAGGTGCCGAAAGACTTGGTGATTTCCACCTTCGGGCATTTTGAGATGTTGGAGCTACTGGAAAACAGAGTGCTGTGCAGCGTGCAGGATTATGACAAAGTGTCGCAATCTTTGCTGACATTGACTTTCGATGCCATGTCGAAGAAACATAAAAACAGCGTCAATGCGACGCCGTTAACCCGCAGTATCATTAAATATCACTGTTAACATCGGGAATCGTCACCGGCGGGGGCAAAGGTTCCGGCGCCCCCAAAAAGTGCGGTTCCCTTTCTACCAATAAATCCCACACCGCCTGCAAACGGGCAAAAAATTCCCGCACACGCACAAAAGAATACACTTGCGGATAATCCGCCGCAAAACAAATGGCGTCAATATTGTGGAATTTAGCGATGAACAAGGCACGTTCACAATGAAATTTCTGTGAAATAATCGTCAGAGAATGGGCTTTAAATACCTGATCGGCACGAATCACCGAATCCAATGTGCGAAAGCCCGCAAAATCCAGATAAATAAATTCTTGCGGCACGCCCATTTTTTTCAAATCCCGTAGCATGGTGCGCGGTTCGTTATATTGCAATGTGCGGTTATCGCCGCTTAACAACAGATAATCCACTTTTTTCGCTTCAAATAAACGTTGCGCGGCAAGCAGGCGATTGTAATAGAACAGATTCAGGGTGTTATTGGAGAAATATTTTGAGGTGCCAAGCACCAAACCGTACGGGCGATTCGGCACTTTGTCGATGTCGTAGTAAATATCTTTGCGCACATAATAACCAATGGCTTGATCCACCGCGATCAGTAACAAAGCAAAACCCGCAAAAAACAAGGCAAAATAACGGGCAATCCGTTTAATTCGCGTCGCAGTTAAATAGGCTTGTAACTTTTCTTTTAAATTCAATTTCATTGGCATTATTGTCAAAAAACACTGGTGCTCAACATAAAGAAAAAAAACACAGAATTCAAGTCCAATCTCTTTATTTATAGACTTCAAAACTTCCAGATGTTTAGACGGCTAAAATTTCTTGACAAGGTATAAGGCAAGATGTAACGTTATGCCCCACTAGCCATAACAATAAGAATTGCGTCGGACTCGGCAATGACAATAAAAAAAACCACTGTTTTTACCCATCAACCTTTACACCTCGTTTTAGGCGGTCAACTTCAACAGATTGACGTGGCTTATCAAACCTATGGCGAATTGAATGCGGATAAAAGCAATGCGGTGTTAATCTGTCACGCGCTTACCGGCGACGCCGAACCTTATTTTGATAAAAGCACGAATCGGGAAGGCTGGTGGCAAAATTTTATGGGCGACGGCTTGGCATTGGACACCTCCCGCTATTTTTTTATTTGCTCTAACGTGCTTGGCGGCTGCAAAGGCACGACCGGTCCGTCCTCAATTAATCCGCAAACCAATCGCCCTTACGGCAGCCAATTTCCTGCGGTTATCGTGCAAGACATCATCAAAGTGCAAAAAGCGCTGCTGGATTTTCTTGAAATTCCGCATTTACACGCCGTTATCGGCGGCTCTTTCGGTGGTATGCAGGCAACCCAATGGGCGATTGATTATCCCGATTTTGTCTCCAATGTGGTGAATCTATGTTCTTCCCTTTCCTTTAGCGCGGAAGCCATCGGTTTTAATCACGTCATGCGCCAAGCGGTGATTAACGATCCGAATTTCAATAACGGCGATTATTATGACGGTGAACGCCCGGACAAAGGCTTAGCCATCGCCCGTATGCTCGGTATGCTCACCTATCGCACCGACGTGCAACTCAGCAAAGCCTTCGGACGCGCCACCAAAGCGGAAGGGAATTTGCAGGGCGATTATTTTCAGGTGGAATCCTATTTAAGCTATCAAGGACAAAAATTTCTGGCGCGCTTTGATGCCAACAGTTATTTGCATTTATTACGCGCGTTGGATTTATATGATCCGAGCGTCGGCTATGCCGATTTAAAAACCGCCCTTTCCCGAATCAAAGCCCGTTATACGCTGGTGTCGGTGGATAATGATCAGCTGTTCAAACTGCCGGAATTACGCAAAAGCAAACAATTATTGGAGCAACACGGCGTTAATTTAAATTATTACGAATTTAGCTCCGATTACGGGCATGATGCGTTTTTGGTGGATTATGCGTTTTTTGAAAATAAAATCCGCGACGGATTGGCGGGCGGCGAGGAAAATTTAACGGAAAAATAAACCGCACTTTAATCGCTTAAAGTGCGGTTCGATTTTAAGTTGTTTTTCGATTAGAAAATGGCTGATGCCAACACCAGAATTAAGCCGAGAGAAAGCACAACCATCATCATTGCATAACCGAACGTACCCATTTTTTACCTCATATTTTCCTGTTTATACTAAGTCGGGGCGCATTTTAACAAAAAATTCACAGAAAAAACCAACCAAATGTAAAAAAGTGTAATTTTTCATCGGATTTCCCGCGAATCTCCTTAACCAAACCCCATTCGATCTTTATAATAGCCAAAATTTTTTTACGGAGAAAATTATGGCTACCATCAAAGATGTCGCCAAAATGGCAGGCGTATCCACCACCACGGTATCCCACGTTATCAATAAAACCCGTTTCGTTGCCGCCGAAACCGAACAGCAGGTTTTGCAGGCGATAAAAGATCTCAATTATTCCCCCAGTGCCGTGGCGCGCAGTTTAAAAGTCAACACCACCAAATCCATCGGCATGATCGTCACCACCAGCGAAGCGCCTTATTTCGCCGAAATCATTCATGCGGTGGAAGAACATTGCTATCGCCAAGGCTATTCTCTGTTTTTATGCAATACGCAAAACAATGCGGAAAAAATCAAAAATCATTTGGAAATGTTGGCGAAAAAACGCGTTGACGGCATTTTGGTGATGTGCTCCGAATATTTGCAGGATTCGCTGGATTTACTCACGGCGTTTTCCTCCATTCCGATGGTAGTGATGGATTGGGGCCCGAATGCCCACACGGATATTATTCAGGATAACAGCTTTGACGGCGGTTATCTGGCGACCAAACACCTGATTGAAAACGGACATAAAAACATCGGCATTATCGCCGGCGAACTCAGCAAAACCACGGCGAAAACCCGCTATGAAGGCTTTGTGCACGCCATGCAGGAAGCCGGGCTGGCAATTAACCCGAACTGGGTCATGGAAGGCTTTTTTGAGCCGGAAGACGGCTATGAATGTATGAACAAAATCCTGCGTCAGGAAACCCTGCCGACCGCCGTGTTCTGCTGTAACGACGTCATGGCGTTAGGCGCGATTTCCGCCATCGGCGAAAAAGGCTTACGCGTGCCCGATGACATTTCCATTATCGGCTACGACAATATTCACGCCTCCCGTTTTTATTCGCCGCCGTTGACCACCATTCACCAATCCAAATCCCGCTTGGGCGTACAGGCGGTGAATTTGTTGTTTGAACGCATTAATCACAAATCCGATCAACGGGAAACCATTGAAATCCACCCGGAATTGGTAGTGCGTAAATCGGTGAAACCACGTTAAATCAAACATTTCAAGGGCGTTATTCGAACGCCCTTTTTTATACGTTCACTCCATCATCTTATTTAATAATCATTAAACATTCTCATAACATTTAAAAACACATCTAAAAACAACCGCACTTTATTGGAAATAATTCAACAAATTTCATATTTATTTAAACTTATGAATTAATTCAGGTTGATCTTTCGCCGAATTTTTGTTTATATCTACCACATTCAAGGTATTTAAACATTAAACTTAGTGAGGTGACTATGATTCAGCAATACACTCAAATGCGACAAAACATCAATATGTTGGGACGCTTTCTCGGCGAGACCATCTGCGATGCGCAAGGCGATGATATTCTGGAACTCATTGAAAATATCCGCGTGTTATCACGCAATTCCCGCAGCGGCGACGATGAAGCCCGCAACCAATTGCTGAAAACCCTCGCCACCATTTCCGATGACAATATTATTCCCGTGGCACGCGCTTTCAGCCAATTTTTAAACCTCACCAATATTGCGGAACAATATCAAACCATTTCCCGTCACCACCACGACGAAGTGGCGTCCAATCGCTCCATTGAAGCGTTGTTCAAGCGTTTACAGGGGAAAAACATTGCCAAAGAAGAGGTGATCAAAACCGTCGAAAAACTGTTAATCGAACTGGTGCTGACCGCCCACCCGACGGAAGTCACCCGCCGTTCTTTAGTGCATAAAAACGTCGAAATCAACAAATGCCTGAGCAAGCTGGAGCATTCCGATTTAACGGAGAAAGAACGCAGAACCATTGAACGCCGCCTGTTGCAACTTATTGCCGAAGCCTGGCACACCAATGAAATCCGCACCCAGCGCCCAACGCCGTTTGAAGAAGCCAAATGGGGTTTCGCGGTAATCGAAAACAGCCTGTGGCAAGCCGTGCCGGAATTCCTGCGTCAGCTTAACGAAAGTGCGGTCAAATTTTTAGGCTTTTCTTTGCCGGTGGAATTAGCGCCGATTCAATTCTCCTCCTGGATGGGCGGCGACCGCGACGGCAACCCTTTCGTGACCGCTAACGTAACCCGCCAGGTATTACAACTGGCACGCTGGAAAGCGGCGGATTTGTTTTTGAAAGACATTCAGATTTTGGTGGATGAACTTTCCGTCCGTCAATGCACCGACGAATTCCGCGCCAAATACGGCGATTATCCGGAGCCTTATCGCATGGTGGCAAAACAGTTGCGCAGCAAACTCTCCGCCACCCTCGCCTACTACGACGATTTATTGGCAAACCGTATTCCACGCGCCGCCGAGGAAGACATCATCACCCGTAACGAACAACTTTGGGAGCCGTTATACGATTGCTATCAATCCTTAATGGCGTGCGGTATGCGTATTATCGCCAACGGCTTACTACTGGATTGCTTACGCCGCATTCGTTGTTTCAGCGTGACCTTATCCCGTCTGGATATTCGCCAGGAAAGTACCCGCCACACCGAAGCCCTCGGCGAAATCACCCGTTACATCGGTTTAGGCGATTACGCCCAATGGACGGAAGCGGACAAGCAAGCCTTTCTGATTCGGGAACTGAGTTCACGTCGTCCGTTAATCCCGCGGGATTGGACGCCATCGGCGGAAACACAGGAAATTCTGGATACCTGCAAAGTTATCGCCGAACAACCGCAAGGGGTGATTTCCTGCTATATCATTTCCATGGCGCGCACCACATCAGACGTGCTTGCCGTCCATTTATTGCTTAAAGAAGCGGGCGTTACCTACCATTTACCTGTGGTGCCGCTATTTGAAACCTTAGACGACCTGGACGCCAGCGAACAGGTGATGCGCGAACTGTTTAATATCGGCTGGTATCGCGGCGTCATCGGCGGAAAACAAATGGTAATGATCGGCTATTCCGATTCCGCCAAAGACGCCGGCATGATGGCGGCATCCTGGGCGCAATACCGCGCGCAGGAAGCCTTAGTCAATTTATGTGAAGAACTGAAGATCGAACTCACCCTGTTCCACGGCAGAGGCGGCACTACAGGGCGCGGCGGTGCGCCGGCACACGCGGCATTACTCTCCCAACCGCCACGCTCACTGAAAAACGGGCTACGCGTCACCGAACAGGGGGAAATGATCCGCTTCAAACTTGGGTTACCGGCAATTGCGGTGGAAAGTCTGGATTTATACGCCAGCGCCGTACTTGAAGCCAACCTTCTGCCGCCACCGGAACCGAAAGCGGAATGGCGTGCTGTGATGGACGAGCTGTCCGACTCCTCCTGCGACATTTATCGTAACGTCGTCCGTGGTGATAAAGATTTCGTGCCGTATTTCCGTTCCGCCACGCCTGAACAGGAACTGGCGAAACTGCCTCTCGGCTCCCGCCCGGCAAAACGTAACCCGAACGGCGGCGTAGAAAGTTTACGTGCTATTCCGTGGATTTTTGCCTGGATGCAAAACCGTCTCATGTTGCCAAGCTGGCTCGGTGCGGGTGCGGCAGTGCGTCTCGCCATCGAAAACGGCAAATACGATCTGATTGAAGAAATGTGCCAAACCTGGCCGTTTTTCTCCACCCGTATCGGTATGCTGGAAATGGTGTTCAGTAAAACCGATATGTGGCTGTCGGAACACTATGATCGCAATCTGGTGAAACCGGAACTGTGGTATTTAGGGCAATCCCTACGCGAACAGTTGCAAGAAGACATTCAGACGATCCTGTCGCTGTCCCATAAAGATCAGCTGATGTCCAACCTGCCTTGGATTGCCGAATCCATCGCCTTGCGTAACGTCTATACCGACCCGCTTAACCTGTTACAAGTGGAACTGCTCCGCCGCTTACGCGCCCAGCCGGATAATCCGAATCCGGATGTAGAACAGGCGTTGATGATCACCATCACCGGTATTGCGGCGGGTATGCGTAATACGGGCTAGTCAGAAAAAAGTGCGGTCGGAAAAAACATCATTTTTTTCGACCGCACTTTTTACCCGCTTATGCTATGATGTGCGCCGACTTTAACTCATCGGAAACCCCAAATGACAGAACTAACCCCACTTGATCCCGACAAAGCCATTGACATTGCCTACGATATTTTCCTTGAAATGGCACCGGAAAACCTCGACCCGGCAGATATTATGCTGTTCAACCTCCAGTTTGAAGAACGCGGCGCAGTAGAATTTGTAGAAACCGCCGACAATTGGGAAGAAGAAATCGGCGTGCTTATCGACCCGCAGGAATACGCCGAAGTCTGGATCGGACTGGTCAACGAACAAGATGAAATGGACGATATTTTCGCCAAATTCCTCATTTCCCACCGCGAAGAAGATCGGCAATATCATATTATTTGGAAAGAATAAGTAAAAAGTGCGGTGCTTTTTGTCTGTGTTTTTACGCAAAGACGGGTCCTGTGCCCGTCCGAATTTTTGATGAATATTCACGGG
>JACAWG010000016.1 GCA_017160915.1 Aggregatibacter actinomycetemcomitans | reverse complement strand
AGTTCTGCAACTAATGCGAGTACATCGGCTTCTCAAGCATCAACTTCTGCGAGCGATGCAAGTAGCTCTGCAACGGCAGCCTCAGGCTCAGCCGGTGCGGCAAGTACTTCAGCCAGCCAAGCAGGTTCGTCTGCAACCGCGGCATCAAGTTCGGCTTCTGCAGCGGGTTCTTCAGCAAGCAAAGCGGATAGTTCGGCGAGTGCAGCAAGCACATCGGCGGTATCTTCAGCTTCTTCTGC
>JACAWG010000002.1 GCA_017160915.1 Aggregatibacter actinomycetemcomitans | reverse complement strand
CAACCCAATCACCGGAATGGCTGATATTGAAATCGATGTCAGGCACGGGAAATTGCGGGCGACCGTTTGCCGTACGGGAAATTTGCCCTAAAAGTGAGGTGGGTTTTCCCGACGTTTTTAGTAGTTGCCACAACAGAAAATGTGCCAGGCGACGACATTGCCAACATTGTTGCACGCGCGGGTTATCACTGTTTAAGGTGAGTAAATTTGGCGGAACAAGCAGCGCCGGTATGTTTTGAAAAGGGAAGGGCGTTTGAATATTTCCACAGGCGATGAGGGTTGTCATAGGCGTAAGAAAAGTGCGGTCAAGATC
>JACAWG010000015.1 GCA_017160915.1 Aggregatibacter actinomycetemcomitans | reverse complement strand
CTGGTCCCAAACCAGTTGCGCTACCAAGCTGCGCTACTCGCCGATTGGGGTGGCTAATGGGACTTGAACCCACGACAACCGGAATCACAATCCGGGGCTCTACCAACTGAGCTATAGCCACCATATTGAATTAGCTGAATTTGCATGACCTCTGGCGCGCTCGACAGGATTTGAACCTGCGACCTTTGGCTCCGGAGGCCAACGCTCTATCCAACTGAGCTACGAGCGCTAGAAGCGTCGTTGCGGGGCGTATATTAAAAGTTTCAAAAGTGCTTGTCTAGTCTTTTTTTATAAATTTTTATTGGCAGCTATTTTTTTATTCAAAGTGAATATAATTTATAAATTTTCTGATTATTTTTTGTTTAATTTTAACTTTTTAATGAAAATATTAACTTCTATTTAGTTTTAGAACGTTTTGCGGCACGACGCTTCATACGGCGTATCCAGCGGGTAATTTTCCACGCCCTTGTAATCGAGTAAGAATATAAGAAAAACAGAATAATAAAGGCAATAAACATCACCCATTCATTAATATAGTAAATCTCACCCAAAATACCGAACCCGGCACACAACGCCGCCACAAAAGTAATTAATAAAAACGCCTGACGGGAGGTTAAACCGGCACGCACCATTAAATGATGTACGTGCAATCGATCCGGACGGAACGGGCTTTTGCCTTTGCGTAAACGACGATAAATAATCGCCACCATATCCACCAACGGAATCGCAATCACCCACAGGGCAGTCACCGGATTCATCGGATGTCCTTTGCCTTGTGTACTTAATAAAAGAATCCAAATAATCGTAAAGCCGATCAACGTACTGCCCGCATCCCCCATAAACACTTTAAATTTCGGCCCCAGCGGAATCCCCAGATTCATCAATAAATAAGGAAGAATCGCAATGATTAAACCGAAACTCCAATACGCCAAATCCATTTGTCCGTCGCGGTACATCAAAATACCAATCGCAGCAAAAGAGACGCAAGACAGGCCGCCGAGCAAGCCGTCAATTCCGTCAATCATATTGAATGCGTTAATGATCCCGATGGTTGCCAACACGGTAATAATTAAACCGATAGATCCCAACGTTAACTGAAACGGGCCGAGAATTTGCCCCAGATGATCGAGGTAAACATTCCCCATATCGATCATCAGAATGGCTAAAAATGCCTGAATACCGGCTCGCAGGAAAGGACTAATATCATAGCGATCATCAATGATCCCCATTAATAACAGCACCAAAATACTGAATAAATAAAGGTAAGGTAAACGGGTTTGATCCCATTGCATCAGGTAAAAACAAAGGTTACCCATAAACAATGAAATCCCGCCGATTAACGGAATCGCGCCCTGATGGCGTTTACGGTAGTTCGGTTTATCCACCAAGCCGATTCGAATTGCAACGGGGCGCATCACGAGTAAAGTTAAAAATGCCCCCAAAAATGTAACAATTAACGTCAGTAACATAGGTCTTCCCGTGAAAATAAAATGCGCAAAGCATATCACAAAGGCAAAAGGCTACATAAATATTTTTACTAACATTCTCTTTTTTCAGTACAATAGCCCACATTTTTTGAACGTAAGGATAAAAAACGATGACAAATTCAACCGCACTTTTTTCCCGCGCCCAACAAGTAATTCCCGGCGGGGTGAATTCTCCCGTTCGCGCCTTTAACGGCGTCGGCGGAACACCAGTCTTTATTGAGAAAGCCCAAGGGGCATACATTTACGACACGGAAGGCAAACAATATATCGATTACGTCGGTTCTTGGGGGCCGATGATTTTAGGACACAACCACCCGTCCATCTTAAACGCCGTCATCAAGACCGCGCAAAACGGGCTCAGCTTCGGCGCACCGACACCGTTAGAAATCGAACTTGCTGAATTGGTATGCAGCCTGATTCCGTCGATTGAAATGGTCAGAATGGTCAGCTCCGGCACCGAAGCCACCATGTCCGCCATTCGTTTGGCGCGCGGCTACACCAAGCGCGATAAAATCATCAAATTCGAGGGTTGTTATCACGGTCATGCGGATTCCCTGCTGGTAAAAGCCGGTTCCGGCGCATTAACGCTGGGGCAACCCAACTCCCCGGGCGTGCCGGCGGATTTCGCCAAACACACCCTCACCTGCACCTATAATGATCTTGATTCCGTCCAACAGGCATTTGAGCAATACCCTGACGACATCGCCTGCGTTATCGTCGAACCCGTTGCCGGCAACATGAACTGCGTGCCGCCGAAAAACGATTTCCTACAAGGTTTGCGCAAACTCTGTGATCAATATGGTGCAGTCTTTATTATTGATGAAGTGATGACCGGCTTCCGCGTGGCGCTCGGCGGCGCACAAAGCTACTATAATGTCACGCCGGATTTAACCTGTTTGGGCAAAGTCATCGGCGGCGGTATGCCGGTGGGTGCGTTCGGCGGTAAAAAAGAGATCATGCAACACATTGCGCCGACCGGTCCCGTTTATCAGGCGGGCACGTTATCCGGCAATCCTATCGCCATGGTGGCGGGCATCGCTTGTTTAACGGAATTAAAACGCGCCGGCAACGAGCAAAAGCTCGCCCGGCAAACGGAAAAACTGGCGCAAGGCCTCCAACAACTGGCAGCGAAACATCAAGTGCCGTTTACGGTCAATTATGTGGGCGGGATGTTCGGCATCTTCTTTACCGACAAAAAAGACGTTACCTGTTATCAGGACGTGATGGCGTGCGATACGGAAAAATTCAAACGTTTCTTCCACAAAATGTTGGAACTCGGCGTTTATCTGGCGCCATCGGCGTTTGAAGCGGGCTTTATGTCCCTCGCCCATTCCGATGAAGATATTGAACGTACTTTAGCGGCGGCAGATATTGCCTTTGCCGAATTGGCTTAACCTAAAATCACAAAAAGTGCGGTGGATTTAAAAAACGTTTTTAAAACGCACCGCACTTTTTCTCTTTTCTACCTATCACTAACGCCTAACTTTTAGCTAAACGATACAAATAAACCTGATCGCCTTCTGTCTTTATGTCGATCATTTTGTTATCCCGATGTTGTGCAATACAAAGTTCGTTACTGATTACATAGTCGTAGCCGAGGCTTTCCACAAAGGCGAGTAATTTTTCCCGTTTAGGTAACATTTTCGGCATTTGTTCCCCCCAAACTTCAAATAATAACGGGGGAAAACCGGCATTACGCAGGAACCCTTTGGAGCCCTGTAACACTTCCAATTCCCAGCCCTCCACATCAATTTTTACTAAATGCACTTTTTCATCCGCCCGATCCGCAAAGAACGCATTCAGCGTGTCGCATTCCACGTCCTGATAGTCGGCATATTCCTGCGTCCACCCGCAAGAAGCCAGCTGTTGATTAATGTCATCGGAAATCGAAAAGGCGCCCACATTAACCGAACGATGCACATCCAACAGCGGAATGTTAATCCTTTCCCGCTTATTGCCCAGCGCCATATTGTAGGCATAGCAATGGGTAAGATTATTCAAAAATAAATTGCCGCATAATTGATAGAACACCGGGCGTTGCGGCTCAAACGCAAAGATTTTGCCGTTACGCGGCTGAATGTGTTTGCCCATAGGAATCGTCCAAGCGCCCAAATTGGCGCCGACGTCCACCAACACGGGATTTTCAATGCCGTCAATGAAAAACTGCGAAATGGTCAGCATGAATTTTTCCCAGGTTTCGCCGCGTCGCAGTCGTGTTGTAATGTAATCGGGTCCGTTAACAGAGAGTAAATAACGCACATTATCTACCGGATAAATGTCGCATAAAGGTTCATTGGTCATGTTGTACTCGTTTATGGTTATTATTAATTCAGTTGTAATAATTGTTCGGTGAGTTGTTTTCTTTCCGTGCTGTTCAAGGCTCGTCCTTCTTTATTGGTTAGAATAAAGAAATCCTCCACTTTTTCGCCGTTTGTGGTGATTTTGGCATTGAGTAAATTTAGTTCCAGGTCACAGAATACGGCACTGACATCCGCCAGCAAACCCGCCTGATCTAAGGCAAACAGTTCCATTTCCGTTTGATCGGTTTTTTCAAGATTCAAAAAACGTACTTCGGTTTTAACATGAAAATGCGCCAACCGGTGTTTGTCACGCAGATGTTGTTTATTGACCACATCGGAATTTAAACTTTCCGTTAATGCGGCTTCCAACATGCGGCGACGATCAAAAGGCAGCACGGAACCGTCCAATTCGGTCACGATAAAACTGTCCAGCACATAGCCGTCTTTGGCAGTGATAATTTGCGCATCGTGGATACTGAGTTTTTTCGCGCCGATGGTGCTTACCACTTTATGAAACAGGTTCGGACGGTCTTTGGTGTAAATGAAAATTTCCGTGCCGCCGGCAGAAAACCGATTGCTGACTTTCACCAACAATTCTCCGTCAAATTCGGCAAGCAAGCGGGTATGCCAACTGATTTGTTGCGGGGAATTGCGCAGAAAATAATCCAGCGGACAACGCTGCCACAATTTTTCGATGTGTTTGTCGGAAAGTGCGGTGGTTTTTTCGCGTATTTCCTGCAATGCCAATCGGCGATGTTCTTTCGCTTTCGCTTGGTTATCCAAAAGGCTTTCCAACCCTTGGGCGAATTGTTGCGTGGCGTAATCATACAAGGTCGCCAGCAAAGAACGCTTCCAGCTATTCCATAGGCTTTCATTGGTCGCCACAATATCGGCGACGGTCAGGCAGGTTAAATAATCCAAACGCACCTGATTACGCACAAGTTCGGCGAAATTCAGCACAATTTCCGGATCATGAATATCCCGCCGTTGCGCCGTGACCGACATGAGCAAATGTTGTTCCACCAGCCATGCCATGGTTTCCGTTTCCCGTTGATCAAAGCCGTGCCGAACGGCGAATTCGCGCATATCCACCGCCCCCAGCAACTCGTGCGAACCGCCGCGCCCTTTGGCGATGTCGTGAAACAAGGCGGCGATATACAACAAAGTGCGGTCGGAAATTCGGCTAAATATTTGATGGCAAATGGGATGGCTTTGCGCCGAGGCGTCCTCTAAAAACCTTTCCAGTTTTAACATGACGCGCAAAATATGTTCGTCCACGGTGTAGCAATGGAATAAATCAAACTGCATTAAACCGACGATATTGCCCCATTGCGGTAAATAGGCGGTAAGCACGCCGTATTGGTGCATCGGGAAAAAAGCGCGCTTAATCGCATTCGGCTGATTAAACAGGCGCACAAACTTTTCCCGCGCCGCCGGCAAATCGCACAGATACCCCTGCCGTTGATCCAGCGCCAAATAAAGCTCGCGCAAGACGGAAGAATGAATTTCCGCCTGCGGATATTGGGTTAAATGATAAAAAAGATCGAGAATACTTTCCGGCTGTTGCTCAAAGCATTGGTGATTGCGCAGGCAAATGGATTGATTAAGCAAGCTGAAATTTTCGTCGAGAATTTGCTCGCTTCCTATTTCATGACGGGTTAAAAAATGTTCCTGATAATGTTTTACCAACAATTCGCTTAGCAACGAAATGGAGTGCAATGCCTGAAAAAATCGCTTCATCATGGCTTCCACGCCCAGATTGCCTTCTCCTTGGAAGCCCAATAACTCGCTGACTTTCAGTTGGCGATCAAATAACAGGCGGTTGTCATAACGCTTCAAAATCAAGTGCAAAGCGTACCGCACTTTAAACAGAAATTGCTGGCTTTTCAGCAATAACGCGTGTTCCGCCGGATGAATAAACCCCGCCTGTAAAATTTCCTGCAAATTTTTTGCGCCGTTATGACGCAACGCGATCCAATACAACAAATGCAAATCGCGCAACCCGCCCGGGCTATATTTAATGTCCGGCTCAAGATTGTAAGCGGTATTGTTATAACGTTGATAACGCTCGATTTTCTCCTGAATTTTTGCCTGACAGAAATCCGTTTTCGACCAAAAATCCGGTTGTCGCACCAAGTTCACCAGCGCTTTAAACAAATCTCGGTTACCGCACAAGTAGCGCGCTTCCAGCAAATTGGTGGCGATAGTAATGTCCGCCAACCCCTCCGTTTTACATTCTTCCAGCGTACGAATGCTGTGTCCCACGTTAAAACCGCAATCCCATAAAAACTGCACGAACTGCCCCAGATTTTCCTGTAATGCCGGCGTGGCGGGTTGTGCGGTTAACATTAAAATATCCAGATCGGAAAGGGGAAACATTTCCTCGCGCCCGTAGCCGCCTACTGCAATAAGGCTCAACGCGGGATCGTCGGCAAATTGAAAATGTTGCCATAAATGGGCGAGTAATTGATCGTAAAACGCGGTGCGATTGGCGATGAATTGATCCACGGCAATGTCGTCGAAATTCGCCAGTTCAAACTGCTTTAAATTTTCTTTCTGAATTTTGACCGCACTTGGGGTAATGTCGGTTTGCGTATCGTAAGGAAAAAGCATAGGTCTTGATAAAAAACGAAAATAGAAAAAATCCGCCATGAGAAACACGGCGGATTTCAGTCAATTAAACATTCACCATAAAACGTTGAATACGCCCTTCGGCAATTTCTTCATCGCGAATGGTCATGACTTCGCAACCGTTTTCGGTAACGACAAGTTGATGCTCGAATTGCGCGGAGTGGCTACGATCTTTGGTTTTCACCGTCCAGCCGTCGCCCATTAAACGCACTTCTTTCTTGCCGGCATTAATCATCGGTTCGATGGTAAACACCATGCCCGGTTTTAGAATCACGCCGCCGTCGTCCGCGTAATAATGCAGCACTTGCGGTTCGCAGTGGAATTCCGTACCTACGCCATGCCCGCAATATTCGCGTACCACGCTGAAGGTTTGCGATTCCGTATATTTTTGCACCGCACGACCGATTTCATTGAGACGAATCCCCGGTTTTACCGTACGCAAGCCCACGTAAAGGGCTTCTTGTGCCGCTTCCACCAATTTTTTACTGCGTAAATTGGTTTCACCCACAATATACATTTTGGAATTATCGCCGTAATAACCGTCTTTGATCACCGTCACATCAATATTCAAAATATCGCCGTTTTTCAGGTACTTATCGTTACTTGGGATGCCATGACAAACCACTTCGTTAATAGAAATACAGGTGGCTTTCGGGAAACCGTGATAATTCAGGCAGGCAGGGATAACTTTTTGTTCGTTCACCATATATTCATGGCAAATGCGATCCAATTCACCGGTTGTTACGCCTTCTTTAACATAAGGCTCAATCATTACCAAAACATCGGACGCCAACTTGCAGGCTTCACGCAATTTAACAATCTCAGCTTCCGTTCTTAGTGGAATCGTCATATTCATCTCCCTGTTAAAAAATTACTGCGCGGAATTATAGCACTTACCTATTGAAAAATCCTTGATAAATTCTTGAATGGAATAGTGGGTTAATGGATAATACAGGCTTAACTAAATCGTGGGGAATCACAATGACAGAGATATCAGTTCCGTTAACTTTTACCGACGCGGCTGCGCAAAAAGTTAAATCCTTAATTACCGAAGAAGAAAATCCGGCGCTTAAATTGCGCGTGTACATCACCGGCGGCGGTTGCAGCGGTTTCCAATACGGCTTCACCTTCGACGAAAAAGTCAACGATGGTGACCTCACCGTGGAAAATTCGGGTGTGCAGTTAGTCATCGATCCGATGAGCTTACAATATTTAATCGGCGGCACCGTTGATTACACCGAAGGTTTGGAAGGCTCGCGTTTTATCGTGAACAACCCGAACGCCTCCTCCACTTGCGGTTGCGGATCCTCTTTCAGCATCTGATATGGATTTTCAATTCACCGCTTATCAAGGCAATATTATCGCCAAATGTTCCATGGAACATGAAGCTTTCGCCAACTGGTTTAACATCGAAGTGCGGTCGAATCCACAGTTAATTTCCACCGCACTTTCTTATTTGGAAAACCCGCCGGCACCGCAAGATGCAGACATCATTTTAACCGGCGCCGAATACAGCTTATATATCAATGCCGATGAAGTCGTGGTAAAGGCGAACAACCTTGCCATCGATCATCAGGCGGAATTGGAAGACGGGTTTTATTATTATGACGACGAAAGCATTGCCTTTTGCGGCATTGAAGATTTCGCCCGTTTTCTGCATTCTTACTTAGCTTTTATCCGCCCTTAATTCCAACTCAGCCCAAACGGTAACGCACATGGCAAAGACACAAGATCCACATTCCTCCACCGAACAGCAACCGACAAAGCCGAAAAGATCTTGGAAAATCCTGGTGTTAAAAACGGCATTTACCGCCTTTTGTATGCTGTTTTGCTATTCCGCTTATCTGGATTGGCAAATCCGCAGCAAAATGGACGGGCAAATTTGGCGTTTGCCGGCGGAAGTGTATAGTCGCATTGAAAGCATTCGGGTCAGCGACGGACTAAGCCTTGAGCAAATAAAACAGATTTTACTGGATAACGAATACCGCCAAACCACCATGATTGCCGCGCCGGGCGATTTTAAAATCGAAGACAATACCATCGTGTTATTGCGTCGCGGCTTCCCGTTTCCCGATACGCCGGAAGCACAACGGGTTTTCCGCCTGCGTTTCCAGCAGGACAAACTGGCGGTGATTGAAGATCTGATTAACGTTAAAACCATCGACGAATTCCGCATGGCGCCGAAACTCATCGCCATTTTGCAATCGGATAAAGAAGAACGCCTTGCCATTTCCCTGCAACAATATCCTCGTTTACTCATCGACGCCCTATTGCTGACGGAAGATCGCCGTTTCTTTGAACACGACGGTATCAGTCCGCTCGGTATTTTACGCGCCATGATCACCAATATTCAGGCGGGGCAAACGGTGCAAGGCGGCAGCACACTTACCCAACAATTGGTTAAAAATCTGTTTTTAAGCAATGAACGCACTCTCAGCCGTAAAATTAACGAAGCCTTGATGGCGTTAATTCTGGATTGGCGCTACGACAAAAACCGCATTCTGGAAACTTACCTGAACGAAATTTACCTCGGGCAAAACGGCGATAACCAAATTCACGGTTTTGAATTAGCCAGCCAGTTTTATTTCGGGCGTTCCGTGCGGGAAATCAGCCTGGATCAAATTGCGCTGTTGGTGGGCATGGTGAAAGGTCCGTCGCTGTATAATCCATGGCGCAATCCGAACAACGCACTTGAACGTCGCAACGTGGTATTACATTTAATGCTGGAACACAAAGTCATCGGCGAAGAACTTTATCAATTATTGAGCCAACGCCCGCTCGGCGTGCAGGAAAAAGGGAAAATCAGCCGCAAATATCCGGCATTTATTCAAACCCTGCAAACGGAATTACGCCATCACCTCGGCGAAGGCAAAGCCGCGAACTTATTGGGTGCACGGATTTTCTCCACCTTAGATGTGAAACAACAGGATCACGCCGAACAGGCGGTGATTAACGCCGTATCCGATTTACAGACGAAACATAAAAATCCGCATTTGGAATCCGCCATGGTGGTTGCCGACTACCAAACCGGCGAAGTGCGCGCCATTGTGGGCGGCTTACAAACTCAATTTGCCGGCTTCAACCGCGCCTTAACAGCGAAACGGCAAATCGGTTCTTTGGTAAAACCGTCCATTTATTTGACCGCACTTATGTACCCGGATCAATTCCGTCTGAATACACCGATCAACAATCAACCGATTACCATTAACATCAAAGGCAGCCCGCCGTGGCAACCGCGCAATTACGATCGCAAATACAGCGGTTCCGTCATGCTGATGGATGCCTTGGTGCGCTCGCTGAATATCCCGACAGTGAACATCGGCATGAAGCTCGGATTAACCAAAGTGATTTCCGTGCAACAAGCCATGGGTTGGGATAAAGTCGCCATTCCGAAAGTGCCGTCAACCCTGCTCGGCTCCTATTCCATCTCGCCTTATGATGTGACCAAACTCTATCAAACCATCGCCAACGAAGGCGCCAGCGTGCCGTTGAATACCATCAACAGCGTGGTGGATAGACAAGGCAATGTGATTTATGACCGAGAATTCGCACCGCAACAAGTGGTGCCGCAAGAAGCCGCTTTCCAAACCGTATTTGCCATGCAACAAGTGGTGGATCGCGGCACGGCGCGCAGCCTGCAAAACGACTTCGCCCATTTACATTTGGCGGGCAAAACCGGCACCACGAATGATGCGCGCGATACCTGGTTCGTGGGGATCGACGGCGAAAATGTCACCACCGTTTGGCTGGGACGCGACGACAACGGCGAAACCAAACTCACCGGTGCCAGCGGCGCATTACAGGTTTATAAAGATTATTTACAACGCTCCGCTATCCGCCCGTTAAAACTGCACAAACCGCAAGACATCAAATGGGTCGGCATCAATTCCTACGGCGGCTGGGATTGCGCCAGCTCACGCACCATTCCCGTTTGGGCGGACAGAAATCAATCCTTCTGCCAACAAGCCGTGTTGACCCAAACCGCCAACATCGTTACCAACGCCCCAACCCAAACCAACGCTAACACCGCAACCAAACCGGAAAGCGTATGGGACGTGTTAAAAGAAGACAAATCGGTACCGGTGGAAGAAGCAAAACCGTCGAATTAATTTGGAAAGAAAGGCAGGTCCTGCACCGCCCGAATATTTGGTTGATATTCACGGGCGGGCACAGGACCCGCCCCTACAAAACATCGTTGAAAATGACCGCACTTTTTTCCCCTATCCAATCAAATTCCCTTTTACTCTTTTTGATGGTGCGCGTCTCTTGACGCGTACCAATTAAATGTCATGGAAGTTTAGGACACGCGTCGGGAGACGCGCGCCAGCGGGGTAATATTTTTCTTTGATAGCACAA
>JACAWG010000001.1 GCA_017160915.1 Aggregatibacter actinomycetemcomitans | reverse complement strand
GATGTCCAACTTTTGGGGTGCAGATCAAAGTGCGGTCGTTTTTCTCGGTGTTTTTATTACCAGTAGTAATTTAGTTTTACACCAAGTTGATTTTGGCGTTCTCCGTGTTTACCTTGGTTTACACCTGCGTAGGCAGATACATTCCAATCCTGCAAGCCGATGCTTAAACTGGCGTCATTATGCCAATAAGGACCGATATTTACACCAAACTCTTTGCCATTAATATTTTGGCTATAAGATTTTCCTAAGGTTGTTACATAATAGGTTGAGAATGCCGGCGTCACTTCAATGCCATCAACATTGTAGGTATTGCTGAATTTCAATCCTGCATGGTAAGCCACTAAACTAAAGCTCGGACTTCTTACGGTTAAGCCGTTGACTTCACCGCCGGTTGAGCTTAGGTGATGATAACGAAGTCCCCAAATTGGCGTCACTTTAACATCTTCAAATTCGAAATCGTAGGCAAAATTCATACCGACGCTGATGATTTTACGTTTTAATTTGCTGTCGCCGATTTTACTGCTTGACCAACCATAGCCGATATCAATGGCTTTACTGTATTCGTCAAAGTTTTGTTTGGCGTATGCGGTGACTTTGGTGAAGGTATTTTTCCCGCTCAATGGACCGTATTGGTTATTGGTTTTGGAGTGGGTAAATGTGCCGCCTAAAACCACGCCATTATCCAATTGCGCTTCATCATTGCCTAACGTAATTTGGCTGCTCTTAGTGCGGTAATTGTTGGTATCACCGCCGCGACCGTGCATATCGCTATTAACGTATTCAACCCAAACGCCACCCAAAGGACGGTAGAAATTTGTTCTATCTAATTTTCTGTCTAAGCGTCCGGAAAGATCTAAATTTAATGCGTTCAAGATTGCCGCATCGGAAACGATAGCGTTGGCAACGAACATTTCATTCGGATTATATGCCGCAGTTGGTGCTTGTGGCGCGACTTCCGCTTCTGCAAGTTCTATTACTTCCGGTTGAGGTGCGACTTCCGATTCGGCAACAACTTCCGCTTCCGTTATGCTCGGTTCAAGATTAGCCGGTATTGCGGATGCGATTTCTGCTGCTAAAGGTTGAGCCGCCGAAGTGGTTTCTTCCGCACTTGCTTGATGAGCTACGTCTTCCTGAGAAGCAACAACTTGTTCCGGCGGAGTTTGTTCGGCGACTTCAAGTGGCGCGTCATTTGCCCCTTGAGATTCAGTTGTACTATCTGTTTTTACAACGACTTCTTCAGGAGTTTGAGTTTCCGGGATCGTTTCGCCATGAATAATTTCAATGTGTTCTTTTGGCGCTACAGTGACGGTTTTTTCTACATCAGTATTTTCTTCTTCAATAGCCTCAAGATCCAATGGCTCCATATCATTCGGTAAATCCGCAGTGGCGGTAGAGCGAACAAGAATAACAGGGTTTTCCTCCGGTTTTTCTTCAACTTTTTGCGCCGCAATTTCCTGCTCACGGGCTAGACGGTCAGCTTCTTCGCGTTCGGCACGTTCACGTTC
>JACAWG010000014.1 GCA_017160915.1 Aggregatibacter actinomycetemcomitans | reverse complement strand
TGATGTCCAACTTTTGGGGTGCAGATCAAAGTGCGGTCGTTTTTAAAAATGTTTTTAAAATTCACCGCACTTTTTATAAGGATTTACATAAGTTTAATATTCTGGTGCTTATCGAATTTCTTGTTTTTTCTATAAATAATAGGTACATATCGAAAAATCTAATCATCAGCTTAAATAATTGTAAATCAGCTTAATAACCCTACTATTTTCTGGTATATTTTTCGCACTCATTTCTCATCGCACTATTTTCTCTCCATTTGTGATTACTCTGTAAAAAAATTGTGAAAATAGCGTGCGTATTTACTGTAATAAACATATTTCCTCATTATATTTCGACTGGGATTTTTAATTTATGAATAAGGTATTTAAAGTTATTTGGAATACGGCACTAAATCGTTTAGTCGTTGTTTCCGAATTAACAAAATCAAAAGGGAAATCCTCTTCTTCCTCGGATAAACGTATTAAATTATCTTCAAATAAATCAGGTTTAATTCATTTAAGTGCCTATGGAACCGCGATGGTGACCATTGGGGTTGTGGCTTCGTTGACGATGAATGAGGCATATTCCGCTTATGGGATTTATGGCAATACCGGAAGCTCAGCAAATAGTGTCGCAATTGGTGCCGGTACTGCTACAGGATATTTGGCAAATGCATCAGGTTCTCAAGCGCTAGCTGTAGGTGCTAATGCGAATGCAAGTGGCGATCAATCAATAGCTCTCGGTGGGGATGCTTGTGCTACGGGATATGCTTCTATTGCCATGGGGGCTGACGATTTAAATGGAATTGGTAGTGTTGTGGGATATACGCCACCAAGAGTGGGTTCTTATCCTAAAGCAACCGCCAGTGGATTTGGTTCTATTACTATAGGTGCTCAATCATCTTCTTCCGGGAAATTGTCTGCTGTTTTTGGAGCGGTTTCGAATGCGAATAAAGACGGAGCAACTGTTGTCGGTTCTGCCTCCAATGCTACAGGCATAGCTTCCGCTGTATTAGGTTTTAACTCTACTGCTTCCGGTGATAATTCCACAACTGTAGGTTCATTTGCTTTAGCCGGTGGATTAAACGCAACAGCCGTAGGTCATAGAAGTAATGCTTCAGGCGTGAATTCCACAGCTATTGGTCTTCAAGCAAGAGCTTCCGGCACCAGTTCTTTTGCCTTTGGTGTCGATAGTAATGCCAATAGCACTGACGCAATGTCATTTGGCTCTTACTCTAATGCCACGGCTAATCAGGCGGTAGCCATTGGTTATGCAGCAAATGGATTAGGTGCAAATGCTGTTGCATTAGGAAGTAATTCAAAAGCGACCAAAGACTATACAACAGCTATTGGTTTAAATGCGAATGCTACGGAAGTGAGTGCGACAGCAATTGGTAATGGTGCTAATGCTATAGGCACAAATTCATTTGCTTTGGGGTTGTATGCTAACGCATCTGGTCAAAGTGCAGTCGCTGTCGGGGATAGTGCTAAAGCCGGAGGTATTCAAAGTATTGCTACAGGTGCTAATGCGAATGCAGCCGGGATTCAAAGTATTGCTACAGGTTATAAAGCCAATGCAGCCGGAGATTTTTCTTTGGCGATGGGTAATGAGGCTAATGCAACAGCTAATAACGCTATTGCATTGGGTAACCAAACAAATGCATTGGGTATATATACGGTGGCAATTGGTAAAAGTGCGAATGCTTCTACCGAAAATGCAGTTTCTATCGGCTCTGGCTCAAAAGCGCTTGCACAAAGTGCAACAGCGTTGGGGAATGACGCGACAGCAAGTGGTGCAAGCTCGTTAGCTTTAGGGCATTTCGCAAATGCAACCCACGCAAATTCTGTAGCATTGGGGAATGGGGCTGCGACAACTACTGCAACTAATACACCAACCCTAACTTATAGAAATGCTCAAGGCACTTCTACGGTGCTTCGTTTTAATGGATCCACTTCCACAGGTGTAGTTTCAGTAGGCAACTCTACAGCGACCCGCCAAATTAAATACGTTTCTGCCGGACAAATTACCGGAACTTCAACTGATGCGGTAAATGGTAGCCAGTTATATGCCGTTCAAACCATGGCTCAAGAAGGCATTACTGCTGCCAGCACAGCGCAGTCAACGGCGACAGACGCCCGTAATATTGCCAATACCGCAAATAATACGGCAACGGCTGCCAATGTTACGGCAACAGAAGCAAGAACACTCGCCACTCAAGCCAGAGATACGGCAAATGCCGCTAATGCAAACGCAACTTCTGCGCAGAATATCGCGAATGATGCCAGAACCATTGCAACAGAGGCTAAAACAGCGGCTTCTGAAGCGAAAAATGACGCAGCTAACGCTTCAACTGCCGCAAGTACGGCTCAGACCACGGCAAACACAGCTTCAACAGCTGCGAGCACCGCCTTATCAACAGCAACCATTGCAAATACGACAGCAAATGCCGCGAATGCCACCGCAAATCAAGCAAATACAACAGCAAGATCTGCTTCTACTGCCGCCAGCAATGCAGTAACAACGGCAAATAATGCTTCGACCGCCGCGAGTACGGCGCAATCTGTTGCGTCAACAGCAAATGTGACTGCCAATACGGCATCAACAACAGCCAACACAGCAAACGCGACTGCAAACAGAGCAAACTCAACCGCAACCGTAGCTTCTACGGCGGCAAGTAATGCGGTGACAACGGCAAATAATGCTTCGACCGCAGCGAGTACGGCGCAATCTGTGGCATCAACAGCAAACGCGACTGCAAACAGAGCAAACTCAACTGCAACCGTAGCTTCTACCGCCGCAAGCAATGCTGTAACAACGGCAAATAACGCCTCAACTGCGGCGAGTACGGCGCAATCAACGGCAACGATTGCAAATACGACAGCAAATACAGCGAATTCAACAGCTAATGCCGCTCAATCTACGGCGAACGAAGCAAAAACAACTGCGAATGATGCTTCAACTGCAGCAAGCAATGCCGTATCTATCGCGAATACGGCAAATTCAACTGCGAGTGGTGCATCTACTGCAGCAAGTCGAGCCGAATCTACAGCAAATCAGGCAAATGCAACGGCAGCAACAGCTTCGACAGCTGCAAGTGAAGCAAAAGATACAGCGACGGCAGCTTCAACCGCTGCAAACGAAGCGAAAGATACTGCAACTACCGCTTCCACTGCGGCAAGCTCAGCCCAATCTACGGCAACCGTGGCGAATACCACAGCAAGCACAGCGTTATCACTGGCTCAAACTAAAGCAGATGCGAACCGCACTTATACCTTTAAAACAAAAAATGACGGGCAAGCCGAATCAACGGCTGAAACATGGAAATTAGATAAAGATGATTCCCTTGTTTTTGCGGCAACTTCAGATCTTGAAGTAACTAACGATGGCAATGGAACCATTACTTATGGTTTATCCTCTACGGCTAAACAATCCATTTCGGCGGCTTCTTCGGCGGCTTCCACCGTTAATGAAAATTTAGGTAAAATTGAAACCGCAGCAAGTAATGCCGTAAGTGCGGCAAGTTCCGCGAGCGGATCTGCCCTTGCTGCAAGCACGTCAGCGAGCAACGCTTCAAGTTCTGCAAACGCGGCTTCTACTTCTGCAGATTCAGCCGCTGCTTCGGCATCTAACGCAAGCACTTCTGCAACAGCAGCATCGACATCAGCAAGTAATGCGAGTACGTCAGCTTCTCAGGCATCAACATCAGCAAATAATGCAAGTACATCTGCGACAGCTGCATCAACATCAGCAAATTCAGCAGCCACTTCAGCAACGCAAGCGTCAAGTTCGGCTTCTGCAGCGGGCTCTTCAGCGAGCAAAGCAGATAGTTCAGCGAGTGCGGCTTCAAGCTCTGCATCAACAGCAGGATCTTCTGCTAC
>JACAWG010000013.1 GCA_017160915.1 Aggregatibacter actinomycetemcomitans | reverse complement strand
TTAACCCACTTTTTACCAACTATTTTGTCTACTATGCCTTTTTATTGGTGGAGCTGGGGGGAGTTGAACCCCCGTCCGAAATTCCTCTACCGTTAGCACTACACGTTTAGTCCGGTCTTTAAATTCACTTAATCCTGCGGACGGACACGCGATAATTAAGCTAGTTTGATTTAATTTAATGCTTCGATCCTCAAACGGCGGCTTCCACACGATCTCGTTTTGGTTTGACTCCGCTTTATCCCCGTCTTACGAGCGGAAGCTGGGGAGCGAAGGCTAAATGCAGGTTATTAAGCTGCTAAAGCGTATTGTTCGTCGTTTGCGACTATTTTTTTGCGGTTTATTTACGAGGCCTACCGCACCTCGACGTGCACCTCGGGCTTCGCTAATCCCGTCGAATCCAGAATCAGCCCCAAAAGTGCGCTAAGGATAACAAAATATGGCGCTAAATGAAAGATGTTAAACCCACCACATCTCCCTCAAACCCGCCGATAAACCTCTTCAAAAGGTAAGCGGGTGCGGTCGCCCCAGATGCCGCGTCCGGTTTTGCGTATGCCGCAGGCGACGACCATGTTAATTTCTGCGCCGCGGGGAAGTTTGAGGATTTTCTTAATCCGTCCGCTGTCCATGCCTTCCATCGGGCAGGTGTCGTAACCGGCTTCTGCCATTGCCAGCATGAAGGTTTGTGCCGCCAGTCCGCAGCTTTTGTGGCTGACGATGCGTATATCCGCTTCTGACAGATCGATTTGCATTGGGCGGAATAGGTGAACCAAGAGCGCACTGATTTTGCGAAATAGTCCGAGCAAACCGCAACAGCGGGCATAAATAAAGGGCATTAGCCAACCGTAATATAGTTTTTTGGCTTTTATGCGTGACGCCTGTTTTTCCGGCGGGCTGGTGCGACGAACGTTTTCCTGTTCCAGGTTAAGAACGGCGTTAGCGCGTTGACGGTATAGATCCTGACGAACGACGAAAACCACTAACTGTTGTGCGCTGGTGGCGGCTTGTTGATCCAGGCAGGCGTGGGCAAGTTGTTGTAATGTGGCTTTGTCGGTGACGTGGTAGAACTCGTAGAGTTGCATATTGGAGCTGCTCGGCGCTAAGGTTGCCAGTTGTAAACAATGGCGAACTTTTTCACTGTCCGGCGCCTTGTCGGGATCGTAATAACGCACGGAACGCCGATAATGTAATAAATCGGAAAGTGACATGATTTCCCCCTTTCGTTTATTGTGACGACTTAATTTCCTGCGTAATTAGACAATCTGTGACGCACAAATTCCGTTTTATTTTTCCGCCGGTTTTTTGTTCGTTTCGGCGGCGGTGCTTTCTCCAGTAGCCGCTTTGGTTTTGTCATCCATTTTGACGCTGATATTGTGATCCACCACCACGTTCATGTTGATGGTGATGCCTTCTTTCGGCGTATCAAGCTGAATGGTCGGCGTGCAGCCGGCGAGCGCCAATATGGCGGCGGTCAGACAAAAAAAGTGCGGTGATTTTTTAAGATGTTTTTTCATTGTTCTAAATGTCGGTAAAGTCGATATTGCAAATTCTGTTCAAATTGCGAGCCGTAGTCAATCATATTCCACAACTCAAACATATTTTCTTGGTGCGTGTAATTCAGGGTGATCGGGCTGCGTGTGCGCTTGGTCGGGTTGAACGCGGTCAGGCTGGAACGTAGCGTCATTTGCCCGTTCGGCGCAAGATTCAGGTTGGCATGGGATTTTTCCAATTCCATTTCTTTTAATAAATCAACCAAAATGCTTTCCGTCCAGCCGCCTTTTTTTAAGCCGGCGACGATGTCGTCGTTGAGTTTAATATACAGGTTATCCACCTGTTCAATGGTGCCGTCACAGATCAGACATTCTTTATGTCCGAGCCAGAACGGCAAAATGGCGTTGACCCGTCCGCGCAGGCTGATTTGATTATATTGCGCCATGTCAATGACCTGCGCCAAGTCGATATTCTTGAAACTCAAGGTTGCTATTTTTTGTTGCGGGAAACTTAAACTCGGAATGTGCAACTCGCCGTCAAAGACGTTTATCCGCGCATTGCTCAAGGTCAGCGGCGATTTTGCCGAATTCGGGTAGGCGCCGAACAGGTCGAATGCCGCTTTATTCATTAACAGCGCACCTTTGCGGATAGTGTTTGCCGACACACGAATAGGTTTGCTGCGCGAGGCTTTCAACGCCAGATCCTGATAATTTAACGGAAAACGAATATTCAGCCCTTGAATTTCGCCGTCGGGCATGGTGATTTCACCGCCGCGCAGGTTGAGTTCACCGTGCAGCGCCACCCCGTCGCCGTTAATCACGAAGTCGCTGGCGCCTTTGATGGTACCTTGGTGGATAATCCATTCCCATTGTTGCGGAAACAGCGATTGGAACACGTTGGCGGATTGTTCCTTCCAACCGATTTGCCCCGTCAGCGCCTGATTTTCATAACGGGCGGTAAGATCCAATGGCCCAAGCGAACCCGCTTTCAACTCACCGGCGATGGTAAAATGATTGATACTTTTGCCATCCAGCCCGACACCGAACACCGGCTTCACAAATCGCCCGCCGTAGTCAAATTCGATCCAGTCGGTTTTTGCCTGCATCAACCCGCGAATATGCTCTTTTTCATAATTCCAACGCAGGCGGTCTTTCAGTTCCAGTGACAACGGCGCCATTTTTACCCCGCCGGTATATACGTTGCCGGAATGTGCCGAAAGTTGGTTCAATTCAATATGATCCGCCTGCCAAAAGCCGATACCTTCCATCGTGACGGCGGTTTTTAGCGCCTTCCATTGTGCGCTGCCGTTAATCGTCCAATCCCACCGGTTTGCCGCGCGCATTTCCGCATTGCGCAGATTTTGTTGTTCATCGCGCAACTCAAAGACGGTTTTAATGCCGGCGATGAACTCGTGCGCTTTTCCGTCCAGTTTGAGGTTAAGGTTTTCAAATTGCGGGGTGAAGCCTTGCAAAGTTGCCTGTAGCCGTCCTTCCAGTCCATAGCGCCCGATTAACACATCGTCCAACGGCAGACGAACATGAATTTTGGCATCCGGTTGCAGGTTATCCATTTTGAAAATCGACCCCGGGCGGAATTGCAAGATCGGATCGCTGAACGTACCGCCGATATGATAATCCAGATTGGTTTGCGCGACGGTATTGTTATAACGCAGGTCGCCGCGGGTTTTCAGGTCAAAAATGAGTTCGTTTTGCTGTGCACCGCCGCCGATTTGTCCGCCTTTGCCGGCAAACACGATTTCACCTTTGCCTTGTTCGCCGAAGGTTTGCAGAATGACGTCCAAATCAATATTGAGCGGAAACCAGTTCTCCTGTGGCTTGCGCAATGTCAAACCAAGGAAGCCCTTCACCGGCTGATAACCGTCGAAGGTCCAATAAAATGTCCCCCAGCTGACTTCCAAACTGTTTGGCGTGAGGATAAAAGGCACATCCAGCAACGGCTCATTACGCACCAAATCCTGCGCGTTCATTTGCCCTTTTTCGCCGTCCCAAGTCCATTTGAATTCCCCTTTCGCCACCACAAAATCGGGATTTTGCCAATTCAGCATAATCTCGCCGCGGGGTTGCAGGCGCAATAATTCATCATTCAGCTGTGCCGAGAAATTCAGGTGATAGGTTTGTTTTTCCGTGGGTTGAAAATCCGTTCGTCCCTGCCAGTAGAACTGCCCGTTTTGCGGCGTGAGAGTGGAGCTGTGTTGCATTATCAGCGCCCCATTCTCTGCGGCTTCCGCGTTAAATTGCAGCCGCTTGCCGTCATAGTTCGCCACGGCGCTAAGGTCGGCGCTGAGCAGCTGATTTAATAGCGGTTGGGTGACCTTTTCGGCGTTGATCACCTTGAGGTGTTTGATTGCCACCTCCGCGTCAGGGAGAGCGGAAAAAAGTGCGGTCAGTTTTGGCGACGTTTTTTCATTGTCATCCGCAGGCAGGCTGTTCAGGCAGGCATAATCCAGTGTCGCCTGCTCGACTTCAAGGCGACGGGGCGTCCACCAATTCAGTTGAATGTTGTTGAGGGTCACGAGGTTGCATTGCGTTGCGTTAAGACGCAATTGGGATAATTGCACGCCGTCCACATTAAGGGCGCGCTCGTTGCCGATTTGCAACGCATAATCCGGCGCTAAAAAACGGTTGGCAAGCTGTTCCAATTGTTGAGACGTAATCCACCACGGCAGAGAACCGATCCCTACCAAGATGAACAACAGCAACAACCAACAGAACCCATGTTTTCGCATGATTACCCCATTAAAATAACATTACTAAGACCACAGAAACGCCGAAAATTTCAACCGGAAAAGCAAAAAAGTGCGGTCGGTTTTTTGTGTAAATCTGCGGATTTCCATCGTGCTTTTCGAGCAGGATGTTATCCTCTGATGAACACTTGAATCAGCTTGTCGCCGAAAAAATAAAACACCAACCCGAACGCCACAATCACCAACCCGACGAGCTTGATGACATCCACTTCCCGCGCGGGCATACCGAGTAAACCGAAGTGGTCGATGACGGCGGCAGTGAGTAATTGCCCCACGATAATGAAAAATAACATAGCGGTAATGCCCATTTTAGGAGCGAGCAAAACGGTGGTGAATACCACCAGGGCGCCTAACACCCCGCCGATTAATTTCCACCAAGGTTGCTGCGGCAATGTGGCGAGGTTGCCGAACAAATCGCTTTTTACGAAGGCGATAACGAACAATAAAATCGTGCCCACCGCAAAGGAAATGAAGGTGGCGATAATCGGCTCGCCGCTCATGGCTTTTGCCAGTTGGGTGTTAATCGCCGATTGCGATGCCAGTGCGACGCCGGCAATCAGGGCGATAAGGATATAAAGCAGAAACATAATTTTCTCTACGGAACTTAAAAGTACGGGAACCGAAAAGTGCGGTGGTTTTTACCGCCGTTTTTTATTCCACAAAATAATGGGGCACAAAATGGCTGTCATTGCCGGTGACGGCGGTGAAATCTTCACGCAATCCCATGCCGCACGCCACATCGCCCACCACCCAGGCGCCGATGACCGGATACATGCCGTCAAATTTCGGCAGTTCGAATTTTTGCTGATAAATATAGCCCGAATTGGCGTAGAAATTCGAATGTTCGCTGCCTTTCGCGGCAAATTCCAGATTATTGCTTTTCTCGTAATAAAATACGTTCGCCCCTTCGCGCCCGAGAATCGGCTTTTTCACCCAGATGGATTGGCGGTCGAAAATGTCGTGTTTGTTAAAATAACTCGCCAATAACAGCGGATGATTCGGGTGTTTTTGCCATAATTTGGCAAGCAGTACCTTATTGCTGAGCAGGAGTTTCCATGCCGGTTCAAAAAATTGCGTAGCGCAATCAAGCATATACGGCGCGTAGTCGGCAGTGGTCATCCACTCCAACGGATATAATTTGAACAGCATTTCAATGGGCTGATTGTTGAGATCGACAAATTGTTGGCTTTCCTTGTCATAGCCGATGTCTTTCACCGAAAGGCGATGAATATGCCAACCCGCGTGATATGCCACATCGGCGAGATAGTCTAGGTTGCCCCAATCTTCCCGCCCGGCTTCGGACATAGCGGCAAAATGAAAATGCGGTTTGCCGCTTTGCTGTTGCAACACCGAGAAACGGGTGATGAGTTCTTCGTGAATCCAGTTGAACTGATCGCGATTCGGTATGCCCTCCACTTGCTCCAGCCATTGCCATTGCACCACGGCGGCTTCCAGCAACGAGGTGGGCGTATCGGCGTTATATTCAAACATTTTGAGGTGCTCGCCGTCATAGCCCAAGTCAAAACGACCGTATAAGTGCGGTGCGTTTTCGCGCCAGGATTGTTCGATCAGATTTTTTTGTAACTCGGTGAAGCGATAATAAGCGTAGTCGCCCTGTTTGATTTCATCGGCGACAAAATCCATGCACATGGCGTGCAATTCGTTGGCGGCATCTTCAATTTTATCGATTTCCGCCAGGGTAAATTCGTATGCCACATTGTCCGACCAATAGTGCGAACCGTCATTGGACGGTAGGTTATAGTAATCAAAACCCACATCCATTAACTGCTGTGCCATATTGGGGCGGGTCGGTAAACCGGTAATGCGCTTCATGGTTAACCGCCCGAACTTCTGCCGGCGTGGCTGTTGCTAAAACCGCCGCGTGAGACGGGCTTGCTGTTGGCGCTGCCGGCACCGCCTTTGACCAACACGGGTTTGCCTACGGAACGATTTCCTTGCGGCTGGATAACTTGTCCGGTGGGGGTGGAAACGGCGCGGTTGCCGGGATGATACGCCGGCCCCATGAAGTTGCCGATGGCTCTTGCGAGCATATAACCCGCCGCCGCACCGGCAATGGCGCTGCCCATGGAAGGACCTTCATCGCCATTCACATTCGCCGTTGGCCCGGCGTTATTTTGCGCATTTGCTGTGTCGGATTTCTCCGCTTCGCACAATTCGGGGCGCTGCCAGTCTGCAAGGCAATCATCAAGGCTGTTATACACGTCACGTTGCACTTCTTCTTCCGAGCAGCCACCCAAAAGCGCCACTAAGGAAAGACTGACAAGCATTTGATTTTTCTTTTTCATCATAAAATTTGGCTTCGTATCATTGAATTAAGGACGCTCCGCAGAGGGTTTGCGGCGCCGAAATGCCGTCTATGATAGCACGAACCCGGCGGCGTATCAGCGGATTGTTGCGGTGAAAAACACTTAAAAAAATGACCGCACTTTACTCATAAGAATAAAAGTGCGGTCATAAAAAACAACGTTTTTGAATCGGTTAACTCATTTGCGTGAAGAAATCACGAATCCCCACCAACATATTATTGATGGCAACCGCCGCCAGGATTAACCCCATCACCCGACTGATTACCGCCGCGCCGGTGTTACCGATCCAGCGTTGAATGCGGTTTGCGGCGAGGAACAGGAGGTAAGTGATCGCCAAAACGGACAACATAATTAAGGTGGTCATGGTTTGGTCGAACAGGCTGAAACGGTGGTTGTCGGTTAACAACACAATCGCCATCATCGCTCCCGGCGAGGCGATGGACGGTACGGCTAACGGATACACCGCCAGTTCGTTTAAGTTGGAGGACAGCTTAATTTCCTGCTCCGCCTTGCCTTCACCGAAAATCATGGTGAGCGCAAACAGTAATAACACCAAGCCGCCGGCGATTTGGAAGGCGGTCAACGGAATTTGCATGGCTTCTAACAGCGCCTGTCCGGCGATGAGGAAGAAAATCAATATTCCGGCGGAAATCGTCACGGCTTTTAACGCAATCTTGCGCCGATCTTCCACGGATAACCCCACCGTTTTAGTTAAATAAACGGGAATGGAACCGATGGGATCGATAACAGCCCACAGTACGACAAATTGAACGATAAGAGAATCAAACATTGGCAACCCCAAGAAAAAAGTGGAAAATAATGCGCGTATTTTTATGACTCAATATCTTATATTAAATTCATTCTAAACCAATGCTTTTTTTCATTAATTTAACATTAAAACGTGGTTTAACCACCTTACTCGAAAATGCCAACGCCACCATCAACCCCGGACAGAAAGTCGGTTTGGTGGGAAAAAACGGTTGCGGCAAGTCCTCTCTATTCGCCTTATTGAAAAATGAAATGAGTGCGGAAGGCGGCGAAGTGTCTTTTCCGCCGAATTGGGCATTGGCATGGGTGAACCAGGAAACCCCGGCGTTGGATTGCCGCGCCATTGATTATGTGATTCAGGGTGATCGCGAATACAGCCGTTTGCAACAGGCATTACAACAGGCGAATGCCGCCAATGACGGCAATGCTATTGCGGCGTTGCACAATCAGTTGGACGCCATTGATGCCTGGACCATTGAAGCCCGCGCTGGCGAATTATTGCACGGCTTGGGGTTCAGCCAGGCGGAACTGGAACAACCGGTGAAAGCCTTTTCCGGCGGTTGGCGAATGCGCTTAAATTTGGCGCAGGCGCTGATTTGTCGCTCCGATTTGTTGCTATTGGACGAACCCACCAACCACTTGGATTTGGATGCGGTGATTTGGCTGGAACGCTGGTTAAAACAATATCCCGGTACTTTGATCCTGATTTCGCACGATCGCGACTTTTTAGACCCTATAGTCGGTAAAATTCTGCATATTGAACAACAAAAGCTGAATGAATATACCGGCGATTATTCTTCTTTCGAACAGCAACGGGCGACCAAACTGGCGCAACAAAACGCCATGTATCGCCAGCAACAACTGAAAATCGACCATTTACAACGCTATATCGATCGTTTCAAAGCCAAAGCCACCAAGGCAAAACAGGCGCAAAGCCGTATCAAGGCATTGGAGCGCATGGAAAAAATCGCACCGGCGTATGTGGATAATCCGTTTCATTTTGAATTTCGGGAACCTTTGTCGCTGCCCAATCCGTTATTAATGATGGAAAACGCCTCGGCAGGCTACGGCGAGGGCGAAAGTGCGGTGGAAATTTTAAGTAAAATTAAACTCAATCTGGTGCCCGGCTCACGTATCGGGTTGCTGGGTAAAAACGGTGCGGGGAAATCCACCTTAATCAAATTGTTAGCGGGTGAAATCACGCCCACCGGCGGCACCATTCAGTTGGCAAAAGGCGTACAGTTGGGCTATTTCGCACAGCATCAATTGGACACGTTGCGTGCCGACGAAAGCGCCTTGTGGCATTTACAAAAAATCGCCCCGCAACACACGGAACAGCAACTGCGCGATTATTTGGGCGGATTTGCGTTTCACGGTGACAAAGTGAATCAACCGGTCGCGTCCTTTTCCGGCGGCGAAAAAGCGCGTTTGGTGCTGGCGCTCATCGTGTGGCAACGCCCGAATTTACTGCTGCTGGACGAACCGACCAACCACTTGGATTTAGATATGCGTCAGGCGTTGACGGAAGCCTTGGTGGATTACCAGGGATCTTTGGTGTTGGTGTCGCACGATCGCCATTTATTGCGTAACACGGTGGACGAATTTTATTTGGTGCACGACAAACAGGTGGAAGAATTTAAAGGGGATTTGGGCGATTATCAAAAATGGCTGAATGAACAAAACGCCCAGCCGACCATCACCAAAGCACAAAATGTCCCCGCTGAAAATGAAAATTCCGCGGCGAATCGTAAGGAACAAAAACGTAAAGAAGCGGAACTGCGTCAACAGCTCGCGCCGTTACGTAAACAGGCGATGCAGTTAGAAAATCAAATGGAAACGCTGGGCGCGCAGTTACAGCAAATTGAAACGGCGCTGGCGGATCCGAATGTGTATGACGCCGAAATGAAAGCAAAATTGACCGCACTTTTGAACGATCAGGTGCAGACGAAAAAGCAACTGGAAGAGGTGGAAGCCGCATGGTTAGCGTTGCAGGAAGACATGGAAAACATCACGGCGCAAGCAGAATAGCGGGCGATATAACGGCAAAATAATTGCGTTTTGGAAGCCATGTCACAGAATTTTTAAAAAGATCGAAATTTCACTTGATACTGTATATCGATACAGTTATTATAAGCGCGAATTTTTGATAATGATTTTCCCCGAGGTATAAAAATGGCAACTCAAGAAGAAAAGCAAAAAGCACTCGACGCGGCGTTAGGTCAAATTGAAAAACAATTTGGTAAAGGCGCCATTATGAAACTCGGCGACAGCCAAAAACTGGATATTGAAGCGATTTCCACCGGCTCCTTCGGTCTTGACCTGGCGCTAGGCATCGGCGGTTTGCCGATGGGGCGTATCGTAGAGATTTTCGGGCCGGAATCTTCAGGTAAAACCACCTTAACCCTTTCCGTGATTGCGGAAGCGCAAAAAACCGGAAAAACCTGCGCCTTTATTGATGCGGAACACGCTTTAGACCCGATTTATGCCTCCAAACTCGGCGTGGATGTGAAAGAACTTTTGGTCTCCCAGCCGGACAACGGTGAACAAGCGTTGGAAATCTGTGATGCGCTGGTGCGTTCCGGCGCGGTAGATGTGATTATCGTTGACTCCGTTGCCGCCTTAACGCCGAAAGCGGAAATTGAAGGCGACATGGGCGATTCCCACATGGGGTTACAGGCGCGTTTAATGTCTCAAGCGTTGCGTAAACTGACCAGTCAAATTAAAAACGCCAACTGTTTAGTGATTTTCATCAACCAAATTCGGATGAAAATCGGCGTGATGTTCGGTAATCCGGAAACCACCACCGGCGGTAACGCGCTGAAATTCTATGCCTCCGTGCGTTTGGATATTCGCCGCGTGGGTTCCATTAAAGAAGGCGATGAAGTTATCGGTAACGAAACCCGTGTGAAAGTGGTGAAAAACAAAGTAGCACCGCCGTTCCGCCAAGTGGATTTCCAAATTCTGTACGGCGAGGGCATTTCCAAAGAAAGTGAGCTGATAGATCTCGGCGTGAAACACAAACTCATCAGCAAAGCCGGCGCGTGGTACGCTTACCAAAACGAGAAAATCGGTCAGGGCAAAACCAATGCCATGAAATGGTTGAAAGACAATCCTGAGCAAGCCAAATTTATCGAAAGCACCTTGCGCGATGAATTGCTGGCACATCCGGAATCTGCCATCACTGCGGAAGTGGAAAACGAAGCAGGCAATGGCGAAGGCGATTTCGAATAAGATGTGGTTATACATAAAAGTGCGGTCGAAAATGACCGCACTTTTTCTATCGGCTTCCTCAATCATGACAAGTAACACAATATGTCCTCTCTTGCACTCAATTATGTGATGAATTTACTTTCCCGCCGTGAATACAGCGAGTTTGAACTGCGTTGCAAAATGCAGGAAAAAGCCTTTTCCGAAGACGACATCGATCAGGCAATCGCCCATTGCCGGCAAAAAAACTGGCAAAGCGATGCGCGATTCACGGAAAGCTATTTGCATAGTCGTGCTCAACGGGGTTATGGCGCCAATCGCATCAGACAGGAATTGCGCCAGTTAAAAGGGGTTGAAAGCGCAACCATTGAAGCGGTCATGCGCGAGTGTGAAATTGATTGGTCCGAGTTGGCGTTAACTGTATTACGCAAAAAATTTCCCGATTACAAAGCAAAACAACCGCCGAAGATGCGGCAAAAAATCTGGCAATATATGTTGTCACACGGTTTTTATCGTGATGATTTTGCCGATTATGTGGGATCGGAACCCGATGAATTTGATTAACACCCGCCTTAAAACTGACATTCCGCCGATTTGGGCGTAGAATGACGACGATGCAATAACCAATTAAGGAGAAAAAATGACTAAAGTAATTCATACCGATAAAGCACCGGCAGCCATTGGTCCTTATGTACAAGCGGTTGATTTAGGCAATTTGGTGTTGACTTCCGGACAAATTCCGGTCAATCCGGCAACGGGCGACGTGCCGAAAGACATTGTGGCGCAAGCCCGTCAGTCTTTAGAAAACGTGAAAGCCATTATTGAACAAGCCGGTTTAAAGGTCGCCGATATTGTGAAAACCACGGTGTTTGTGAAAGACTTGAATGATTTTGCTGCGGTAAACGCCGAATATGAACGTTTCTTCAAAGAAAATAATCACCCGAACTTCCCGGCGCGTTCTTGCGTAGAAGTCGCTCGCCTGCCGAAAGATGTGGGGCTGGAAATTGAGGCGATTGCGGTAAGAGCCTAATTTCATCATGAATGGATGAAACAAAAAACCACCTCTTATGAGGTGGTTTTTTTATTAAAGTGCGGTCAGAAATTAGAGTATTTCTTTCGCCTTGGCGACGACGTTATCCACAGTGAAACCAAAGAGTTTGAATAATTGGTCTGCCGGTGCGGATTCGCCGAAGCTGTGCATACCGATGATTCGACCGTTGAAGCCGACATATTTGTACCAGAAGTCGGAAATTCCGGCTTCGATGGCGACGCGTTTGGTCACGGCGCCAGGCAACACGGATTCGCGATAAGCGTCATCCTGTTTGTCGAAGACGTTGGTGCTCGGCATGGAAACCACGCGAACTTTTTTGCCTTCCGCGGTTAATTGTTCCGCCGCTTTTACTGCCAATTCCACTTCGGAACCGGTGGCGATAAAGATTAGATCCGGCGTGCCGGCACAATCTTTTAAGACATACGCGCCACGCGCCACATTTGCCAGTTGCTCGGCAGTGCGGTCCATTTGCGCCAAGTTTTGACGGGTAAAGATTAAGGCGCTTGGGCCATCGGTTCTTTCAATCGCCTCTTTCCACGCAATGGCGGATTCCACTTGGTCGCAAGGGCGCCATGTGTTCAAGTTAGGAATTAAACGCAATGCCGCAGTTTGTTCTACCGGTTGGTGGGTCGGACCGTCTTCGCCTAAGCCGATGGAGTCATGGGTGAACACAAATAGTGAACGTTGCTTCATTAAGGCTGCCATGCGAATGGCGTTGTGGGCGTATTCCATGAACATCAGGAAGGTGGCGCCGTAAGGAATGAAGCCGCCATGCAAGGCGATACCGTTCATGATCCCTGCCATACCGAATTCGCGCACGCCGTAGTTGATGTAGTTACCGTCAACGTTTTGAGTGGCGCGGATAGGTTTGGAACCTGACCAAAGGGTCAAGTTGGAACTTGCCAAGTCGGCAGAACCGCCCAGTAATTCAGGTAAAATTTTGGCGTAGGCTTCAATGGCATTTTGTGAGGCTTTACGGCTTGCGATGCTTGCCGGGTTAGCTTGTAAATGCGCCACGAAAGCTTGGGATTCTTTTGCCCAGTCGGCAGGCAGTTTTTTCTCGACGCGACGGGTGAATTCAGCCGCCAGTTCAGGGTAGGCATTGGCATAAGCGGCGAATTTTTCATTCCAGGCTTTTTCCCGGGTTGCGCCTTTTTCTTTGGCATCCCATTGGGCATAAATGTCCGCCGGAATCTCAAATGGCGCATAATCCCAATGTAACGCTTTGCGGGTTAAAGCGATTTCTTCGTCACCTAACGGTGCGCCGTGGCTGTCATGAGAGTTGGATTTATTTGGTGAACCGAAACCGATGATGGTTTTGCAGATAATTAATGTCGGTTTGGCGGTTTCCGCCTGTGCTTGTTTGATGGCTTCGGCAATTTGTGCCGGATTGTGGCCGTCAATCGCCGGAATGACTTGCCAGCCGTACGCTTCAAAGCGTTTTTGTGTGTCGTCGGTGAACCAGCCGTCAACGTGTCCGTCGATAGAGATATTATTGTCATCATAGAATGCGATCAATTTACCCAAACCTAAGGTTCCCGCTAAAGAACAGGCTTCATGGGAAATCCCTTCCATTAAACAACCGTCGCCTAAAAAGGCGTAAGTATAGTGGTCAACGATGTTATGACCGTCGCGATTAAATTGACCCGCAAGGGTTTTTTCCGCAATTGCCATCCCCACCGCATTGCTAATGCCTTGACCTAACGGACCGGTAGTGGTTTCGACGCCGGGAGTGTAGCCGTATTCAGGATGGCCGGGTGTTTTGGAGTGCAGTTGACGGAATTGTTTTAAATCTTCGATGGATAAATCGTAGCCGCTGAGGTGCAATAAGCTGTAAATCAGCATGGAACCGTGCCCGTTGGACAGCACGAAACGGTCGCGATTAGCCCATTGCGGATTGGTTGGGTTGTGATGTAAAAAATCACGCCATAATACTTCGGCGATATCCGCCATGCCCATAGGTGCGCCCGGGTGACCGGATTTCGCTTTTTGCACCGCATCCATACTTAAAAAACGAATTGCATTGGCGAGTTGTTGACGATTTGACATTATGCCTCCTGATGTGAATAAATTTTGCAAAAATAGAAGATACTTATAAAAAAGTGCGGTCAGATTTCCCGGCGTTTTTAAATGCCGAAAATTTCCACCGCACTTTTGCTCAAGACATGATTAACGAACCATTACCATTTGGAGAGTAACATTTCTTCCAATTTGCCTTGGTCAACGGCAAATTTACGAATGCCTTCCGCCAGTTTCTCTACCGCCATGGCATCGCTGTTGTGTTGCCAATAGAACTCGGCTTCGGTTAACGGCTGCGGTTTGGCTTTCACTTCCCCTTGGAAATCCAGTTTTTTAACAACCGCATTTGGTGTTTCGTGTAAGGTTTTCAACAATGGCGGAGCGATAGTTAAACGGTCACAACCGGCTAATTCGATGATTTCGCCGACATTACGGAAGCTGGCGCCCATGACCACGGTTTTGTAGCCGTATTGTTTGTAATAATTGTAGATTTTGGTGACGGAAATGACACCCGGATCTTCAGCCGGTGCGTATTCTTTCTTATCGGAATTGGCTTTATACCAGTCTAAAATACGACCGACGAACGGCGAAATTAAGTAAACGCCGGCTTCCGCGCAAGCACGAGCTTGGGCTTCGGAGAATAATAGCGTTAGATTACAGTTAATGCCTTCTTTTTCTAAGACTTCCGCGGCGCGAATACCTTGCCATGTGGAAGCGATTTTTATCAATATACGATTTTTATTAATGCCTGCCGCTTCATAAAGGGCGATAAGTTTTCTGGCTTTCGCAACGGTGGCTTCCGTGTCGTAGGAAAGGCGGGCATCCACTTCGGTAGAAACGCGACCCGGCACCAATTTCAAGATTTCTAAACCGATGTTTACCGCTAATTTATCTTCCGCATCAATAAGTTGTTGCGATTTGTCTTGGCTTTGTTGTTTCCCGTAAGCAATGGCTTCATCAATCAATGCGGCATATTGCGGAAGCGCTGCTGCACTCAGAATCAGGGACGGGTTAGTTGTTGCATCTTCCGGTTTGTATTGGCGGATTGCATCAATATCGCCGGTATCGGCAACCACAACGGTAAGTTCGCGAAGAGAATCTAACTGGTTAGTCATAATTTATTCCTTTATTTGAGAAGTGGAAAAAACGAGTTGATTGTCAGAAAGCCATCGTATCCGTGGCAAAAAATTACTGAAAATATAACCGCACTTTATACAGAAAGCAACTTAAAACTGCCTTTAAAAAGCGCGTTTCACATAATGAAATTAATAGGTTTTATCTTGTGAAATTAATGTTAAATATTTGCACTTTTTAGCGCGGTTAAAACCGCATAATGCGCAAATTATTAGCAATTGGAAAAAAGTTCAATTTTTTTCCAAAAAACTATTGCAAAGATTTTG
>JACAWG010000012.1 GCA_017160915.1 Aggregatibacter actinomycetemcomitans | reverse complement strand
GCCTCAGGCTCAGCCAGTGCGGCAAGTACTTCAGCCAGTCAAGCTGGGTCGTCTGCAACCGCGGCATCAAGTTCAGCCTCAAGTGCATCCACATCAGCAAGTAATGCGAGTACATCGGCTTCGCAGGCATCGACTTCTGCGAGCAAAGCGGATAGTTCTGCGAGTGAGGCTTCAAGCTCTGCATCAACAGCAGGCTCTTCTGCTACGGTAGCGAGTAATGCCGCCTCAAGT
>JACAWG010000011.1 GCA_017160915.1 Aggregatibacter actinomycetemcomitans | reverse complement strand
CTGTGGGTAAACAAAGTGCGGTGGTTATTTCCGATGAAAATAAAACCGCCCTCTCCGGCGAACAGGCGCAGATTATTTATCAAGCATTACAGAATGTATTGGCGAAATAATTGGATTTAAACACCAAACGCCACTTTCAAAAGAAAGTGGCGTTTTTTTTATGTTGTTGCCGGTAAAAAACATCCTGAAAAACGACCGCACTTTGATCTGCACCCCAAAAGTTGGACATC
>JACAWG010000010.1 GCA_017160915.1 Aggregatibacter actinomycetemcomitans | reverse complement strand
ATTGACCGCACTTTTTGCCGTTTCGGATTCGTTTGCTTCGACGGCTTCCGTTTGCTGCGCCGCTTTCTTAGCTTTGGCTCGGGCGATAGCGGCGGCAACCGCCGATTTTTTATCCTCAAGTGCGGTGGTTTTTTCTGACGTTTTTTCCGTCTCCTGAGATGGAGAATGTGTTGCCTGTTCTGCCTGACGGGCTAACCGACGGGCTTTACGTTGCGCCATGATGTCGCTATTGTCCGGCAAAATTTGCCCTTTTTCATCGACAATGGTTTTCTGTTCTGTTTGTGGTGTTTCCGTCGTTTCGGCTTTTTTCGCTTTTAAGCGTTCCAGGGCGGCTGCCACCGGATCCACGCCTTTTTGTTGTGCCAATTCTTCACGACGGGCGGCTGCGGCACGTTGTGAGCGATCTTTGCGTTCCTGTTCTTCCCGTTCCAAACGGGCTTGGCGTTGTTCAAAACGTATTTTGGCTTCTTCCGCCAATTTGGCTTTGTGTTTGATTTCCCAGATTTTAGCTTTTTCCCGACGGAAATATTGAATTAGCGGAATATGGCTCGGGCACACATAAGCGCACACGCCGCATTCGATACAATCTTTGAGGGAATATTCCTCGGATTTTTCATGATCTTCGCTACGTGCAAACCAATACAATTGCTGCGGCATGAGTTTCACCGGGCAGGCATCGGAGCAGGCGGAACAGCGAATACAATTTTTTTCTTCTTCCGGCGGGGCGTATTCAAAATGATCCGGCGCCAGCAGGCAGTTGGTCACTTTGGTCATCGGCGCGTTTAAATCGGGCAGAATAAAGCCCATCATCGGACCGCCCATGAAGACCGGGAAACGATCGTCGTATTGATAGCCCGTTTCGCGCAATAAGTGATAAATCGGCGTTCCGAAACGCGCCCAATAGTTGCCTTTATCGGCGATTTTATCACCGGTGAGGGTGACGACGCGCTCAATCAGCGGTTCGTCGTCCATCACCGCGCGTTTAATGGCAAACGCGGTGCCGACGTTTTGCATCAGCACACCGATACTGGAGGAGCGTTGACCGCTCGGTACTTCCATGCCGGTCAGCACTTGAATCAGTTGTTTTGCCGCACCGGAAGGGTATTTGGTGGGAATTACCCGGATTTCAATGTCGTTGGCGCCGTGTAAGGTGCGTTCCAGGGATTTCACCGCTTCCGGTTTATTATCTTCAACAGCGATCACCACTTTTTCAGGACGTAAAATGTAGCGCAAAATGCGTACGCCTTCGATAATTTCATCGGCATAATCACGCATTAAGCGATCGTCGCAGGTGATGTAAGGTTCGCATTCCGCGCCGTTAATAATCAGTAATTTCACCTGTTTTTCGGCGGAATGAATTTTCGCTGCGGTCGGGAATACCGCGCCACCCAGACCGGCAATGCCCGCCTGATAAATTTTTTCGATTAACTGTTCCGGCGTTTGGCTAAGGAAATCCTCCAGCGGAGTTTGTTCGCGCCATTGATCCAATCCGTCCGCTTTAATATGCACGCAGGTTTCCGGCAGCCCGGAAGGATGGGCGGCAACATAAGGCATCACATCGATGACCGTGCCCGAAGTGGACGCATGAATCGGCAACGAACGCAAACCGTCCCCTTGAGTGAGCGGTTGACCTTTTAGAACGTGATCGCCGCGTTTTACCAATAAATTGCCCGCTGTGCCGGCGTGTTGTTTCAGAGGAACGTAGAAATTATCGGGCAACGGCAAGGTGTGAATAGGCGCGCCGTTGGATTGGGATTTCATGTCAGGCGGATGAATGCCGCCGTCGAATTCCCAAAGTTTGCCACTGTTGAAACGGGTTAATACATCAGCCATTTATTTCCCCACAATGATTTTCTTTTCGGCCGATGTGGTGTCAACAATCGGGATGACTAAATTAGGATCGAATTTCCAATCCCAGCTATCAATATTTTTTGCCACTTTAATCATAGATATACAACTGGTCGGGCAGGGCGCAACGCAGAGTTCGCAGCCCGTACATAAATCGGGAATAATGGTGTGCATGGATTTATTGGTGCCGATAATGGCATCCACCGGGCAGGCTTGGATACATTTGGTGCAGCCGATGCACATATTTTCATCAATAAACGCCACTTTCGGCTCGGGATCTTCCGCTAAATCCGTTTCCGGCGCGTCAACCCCCAACAATTCGGCAATTTTAATCACTGTCGGGCGACCACCGGGAATACATTTGGTAATCACATCGCCGTTGGCAATGGCTTCCGCGTAAGGTTTACAACCGGGATAACCGCATTGCCCGCATTGGCTTTGCGGTAAAATGGCATCGATTTTTTCGACGATGGGATCGGCTTCCACCTTCAGTTTAACCGACGCAAAGCCCAAAATGGCGCCGAAAATCAGCGCCAACACAGCAATGGCAATGAGTACGTAGTAGAAAGTGGTCATTATAGTTTCACTAATCCGGTGAAGCCCATAAAGGCAAGTGACATTAAGCCCGCCGTAATCAGAGCGATGGAGGCGCCGCGAAACGGCATGGGTACATCGGCGGCAACCAGGCGTTCACGTAAGGCGGCGAATAACACTAAAACCAAAGCGAAACCGGCGGAGGCACCGAAGCCGTAAGCCACGGATTCCGTTAAATTATGGGCAAGATTAACGTTCAATAACGCCACGCCAAGCACCGCGCAGTTGGTGGTAATCAGCGGCAGAAAAATGCCCAGTAAACGATATAGGGTCGGGCTGGTTTTATTGATGACCATTTCGGTAAATTGCACCACCACGGCGATCACTAAAATGAACACCAAGGTGCGTAAAAACGTGGCGTTTAAGGGCGCGAGAATATAATTATCAACCAAATAAGAACAGAGCGCCGCCACCGTCAGCACAAAGGTGGTTGCCAAGCCCATGCCGATGGCGGTCTCGATTTTTTTGGAAACGCCCATAAAAGGGCAAAGTCCAAGGAATTTCACCAGCACGAAGTTATTAATTAACGCCGTGCCGATGATCAGTAAAATATAATGTGTCATAGAGTTCGATTCGTTCGTGTAAGCGGTGTATTATCGCTATTTATGGGCTTAAGAACAATAAAAAATTGGGATAAATTCTAGCAAAAATGACCGCACTTTTTTATACGCCGAAAAGCGTATTTTGGAAAAGTGCGGTCAAAATTTTTGATGGATTTTGTTCGCCGGCAGTCCTTGGGCGGGAAGGAATTATGGTATTTCTTGCGCGAGAAATTCGCCGAGGTCCGGATACTCAAATTGAAAGCCTTGCGCCAACAAATGTTGCGGCACGAGATTTTGACTGTCCAGCAACAAACCGGCGCGTTCGCCGAGCATGAGTTTCAGGATAAATGCCGGAGCGGTCGCAAAGTGCGGTCGGCGCAGGCTTTTTCCTAATAAGGCGTTAAATTCGGCGTTACGTACGGCATGTGGCGCAACAAAATTAAAGGCGCCGCGACAATCGGGATTTTCCAGTAAAAATAGAATCCCGCGTACCATGTCCGCCAGTGAGATCCAACCCCAATATTGCTTGCCTGAGCCTAATTTTCCACCCAATCCGCAACGGTATAACGGCAGCATTTGCGCCAGTGCGCCACCTTGTGTGCCGAGCACAATGCCCGTGCGCACCAAACACACCCGCGTATTGGCTTTCAGCGCCGCCGCTTCCCAATGCCGACACAAACGGGCGGCGAAGTTGTCTGCGGGCGGAGTGTGTTCGTCAATAATCTGTTCGCCGCAATCGCCGTAATATCCCGTCGCCGAGCCGGAAATAAAACATTGCGGCGGTGCTTCGCTGCGGTTGATGAGCTGCGCCAGTTTTTCCGTTAAAGAAACGCGGCTAGATTCCAACTGCTCTTTTTGTTTCGCCGTCCAACGGCGGGCAAAAATCGGTTCGCCTGCCAGATTAATAATGGCGTCAAATTGATTGAAATGCTGAAAATAATCCAACGTATTAATCAATTCAATGTCTTCGGGAAGTTGTTTTTGCGCCTTGGCGGGGTCGCGTACCAAGGCGGTGATTTGATGATGTTGTGCCAAGAGCGAAGGAATTAATGCGCTGCCGATAAAACCGGTGGCACCTGTCATAAGAATTTTCATGTGCTTCCTCCGTCGTTGATGAATTAAAGGGCGTTTTCGAATAAATCCTGAATGCGTAACATTAAGTTGTTGATGTCGGTGTTTTTGGTCGGCGTAACGAAAATCGTATCGTCGCCCGCAATATTGCCCAAAATACCTTCCATTTTGCTGATCGAATCAAGCAGACGGGCGATCAACTGTGCCGCGCCGGGAGAAGTTCGAATAACGATTAATATGCCGTTATGATCAATATCCAGCACCAAATCTCTTAATGACGTTTGCGTATTCGGTACGCTGAGTTCGCTCGGCAGGCAATACACCATTTCCATGCGCGTATTACGGGTGCGCACGGCGCCGAATTTACTGAGCATACGGGATACTTTCGATTGGTTTGCGCTGCGGAAACCGAGTTTTTGAAGTTCGGCGGCAATTTCCGTTTGCGAACCGTATTTTTCTTCACGCAATAAGGTTTTAAATGCTTTGACCAGATTATCCGGATTTTCATTCAACATAAGTTAGTCTCTTGTGGAACGTGGGTGGCTGAATTTTGCATAAAAATAGCGGTTTTAGCAAATAAATATTTACTTAAAGCGGAAAAGTGCGGTCATAAAAAATGATGTTTTTTTGTGATTCTTGTGTTCAATAGAAAATAAAAATTTGAGTTAGATCGCACATTTGCATTTGTCCGTTTGAATTTAAAAATTGATCAGCGTACAATTTTTTCAGATTTTTTAACTACCCATTTTTTACTATATGAGGAGAATGAAATGAAAGTTGCTGTTTTAGGTGCCGCAGGCGGCATCGGTCAAGCATTGGCGTTATTACTGAAGTTACAACTGCCGGCAGGTTCCGAATTGTCACTTTATGATATTGCGCCGGTGACTCCGGGTGTTGCGGTGGATGTGAGCCACATTCCTACGGCGGTGAAAGTTGAAGGTTTTGGCGGCGAAGATCCGACCCCAGCGCTTAAAGGTGCGGATGTGGTGCTAATTTCTGCCGGGGTGGCGCGTAAACCGGGCATGGATCGTTCCGATTTATTCAATATTAATGCGGGCATCGTGCGTAATTTAATCGAAAAAGTGGCGGTAACTTGTCCGAAAGCCTGTATCGGTATCATCACCAACCCGGTCAATACCACCGTTGCTATCGCGGCGGAAGTATTGAAAAAAGCCGGTGTTTATGACAAACGTAAATTATTCGGCGTCACCACATTAGACGTGCTTCGTTCCGAAACTTTCGTTTCCGAGTTAAAAGGCTTAAATGTTTATCGCACCATCGTGCCTGTCATCGGCGGACACTCCGGCGTGACCATTCTTCCGTTGTTATCTCAAGTGCAATACGTTGAATGGAAAGACGACGAAATCGAACCGTTAACCAAACGCATTCAAAACGCCGGTACCGAAGTGGTGAACGCGAAAGCCGGCGGCGGTTCCGCAACATTATCCATGGCGCAAGCGGCAGCCCGTTTTGCTAACGCGGTGGTACGTGGCTTACAAGGCGAAACCGTGGTGGAATGCAGCTATGTGGAAGGCGACGGCAAATACGCCCGCTTCTTCGCTCAACCGGTTCGTTTCGGTAAAGAAGGTGTGGAAGAAATCCTGCCAATCGGCAAACTCAGCGCCTTTGAACAACAGGCTTTAGAAGCCATGTTACCGACATTGCGTGCGGATATTGAATTGGGTGAGAAATTCGTTAATTCATAGGCTGACTTTGGGCATAGCATAAAAGTGCGGTGAATATTTTCTGCGTTTTTTATTGCTTTCGTTCCCTATAGATAAAATCCCCGTTTAATCGGGGATTTTTTTATGTTTAATCAGCGGGATGGCGTTGAAGTTATGAACAGAATTCAGTAGAATCGCCGCACAAAATTTGTGCATGATTTTATGCACCCTTAAACTCATTTAGTTAAACGTTAAACAATAGGAATCAATTATGAAAAAATCCCCTTTATTTATTGCCTTATTCGGCGCAACGGTTGTGGTAAACAATGCAAATGCAGCCGCCGTTTTAAGCGGAACAAATTCAATTACTAATGAAACGGCGAATACCGTTATTGGTTTTGCACACTATAACCAGGGAACTTATTCTACGGTTATTGGTAGTGGTAACCTTAACCTTGCAAACCGCGTTGCTGTGATTGGTAATTTTAACGAGTTGAGTGTGGTGAATCCTAGAGTGGCGCCATTTGATGCAAGTGGAAATCCGATTGGCTATTCAAGCGCTGATTCAGCCGGTCTTACCGGCTCTGCGCGTGATTCTGCGGTATTAGGTTCTTATAATAGCTTATTTGCCGTTGAAAATAATGTGGTCGGTTCCCGCAATACCATTTCTTCTACCGCCGCTTATCAAAATGTTTATGGTAGTCATAACACATTAAATGCGGCGCAATCTCATGTTGTGGGTAATGGTGTTATTACAACTGCCGATGCAAACAATTCTTTAGTCTTTGGTGGCGGCACGGTTATTTATGACGCCGTTACCCGCACCCGTACAATTCAAAATCCAACAACGATTTCCGGACAACAAACCCTTTCTATGGGATTTGGTAATACCATTTCAGGCAATAAAAACATTGCTATCGGTTCAAACATTACGGCAAAAGGAAATAACAATGTGATTTTGGGGAACGATAGCAGTGAAGATTCTTCTACGGTGACCAATGGCATAGTGGATACGGCAACGGTAAATCAGGCTACCGTCGGGTCTGTCACTTATTCGGAATTTGCCGGTAAAACCGCTGATGGCGTTGTTTCAGTCGGTTCGATAAATAAAGAAAGACGTGTCACAAATGTTGCGGCAGGCGAAATTAATGCAACTTCTACCGATGCGATTAATGGTAGTCAGCTTTATATGGTTGCCAACCAAGTTGCGACAAATAATGACAATATTATGGATTTAAAAGATTATACCGATCTTTTATCTAATGAAGTCGGGAACAATACCGCCGCGATAACCGCTATTCAGGGGGATGTCACTACATTAAACACCAATGTGGCAGCCAACACCCAAGCTATTGCAACCAATACACAAGATATTGCGACTAATACACAGGATATTGCGACTAACAAACAAAACATTGCAACCAATGCGCAGGGCATTGCGACCAATAAACAGAATATTGCAGCCAACAAAACATCTATTGATAATGTGCGTTCCGATGTGGCACAAAATACACAGGATGTGGCTGCGAACAAAGCGGCAATCGAAGCGAACAACGTATTAATTAATCAGGTTAATCAGAAAGCGGATAATTACAATAATGCGTTGAACGCAAGAATCGACCAGATTCAGCGCCATCAAAATAACTATAATACGTTGGAAGGCAAGGTGAATAACCTTGAGTCTAAGCTGGATAAAACCCGTAAAGATCTAAAAGGCATCGGTGCTTCTTCTGCGGCAATGGCTTCACTTCCTCAGGCTTATTTGCCGGGGAAATCCATGTTGGCGGTGGGAACCGGAACCTACGAAGGTGCCAGTGCAATTGCTGTGGGCTACTCCAAAAACTCCGATAGCTCGAAACACGTGATTAAATTAAATGGCTCCATTAACACAAATAGCAAGGCATCTTTTGGTGCAGGCTATGGTTATCAGTGGTAAGCAGTTAACTTAAATCAAAATCCCCTTAGCCGAGAGGTTGAGGGGATTTTTTCTTTTCAGGTTGGGATAAAAAAGTGCGGTCAAAAAACACCGCGTTTTTAACCGCACTTTTATGCATGACGGAATTTGGTGGGAATTAATCCACTTTTACAATCCAGCCTTCCGGTGCTTCTACGTCGCCGAATTGGATGCCGGTGAGTTCGTCGTAAAGGCGTTTGGTGACTGGACCCACTTCGGTTTCGGAGTAGAAAACGTGGAAATCATCGCCGTATTGGATGCCACCGATTGGGGAGATGACGGCAGCGGTTCCGCAGGCGCCGGCTTCGGTAAATTGATCCAGTTCGTTGATATACACATCGCCTTCAATGGTTTCCATGCCTAAGCGTTCTTTGGCCAAATAAAGTAGCGAGTATTTGGTGATACTTGGCAAAATAGATGGAGAGAGCGGGGTGATGAATTTGTTATCACGGGTAATGCCGAAGAAATTTGCCGCGCCCACTTCTTCAATTTTGGTGTGGGTTTTCGGGTCAAGGTAGATGGCATCAGCGAATTTGCGTTCGGCGGCGAGTTCATGCGGTAATAAACTTGCAGCGTAGTTCCCGCCGACTTTCACGCCACCGGTACCGTGCGGTGCGGCGCGGTCATAATCGGTCACCAAGAAATTGGACGGTTTCATGCCGCCTTTGAAATAAGCGCCGACCGGGCAACAGAACACGCAGAAAATATATTCCGGTGCCGGGCGCACGCCGATGTTTTCACCCACGCCGATCACGAACGGGCGTAAATATAAGGTCGCCCCTGTGCCGTAAGGCGCCACCCAGCGTTCATTGGCTTTCACTACTTCTTTACAGGCGCGGATAAATAATTCGGTAGGCACTTGCGGCATTAATAAACGATCGCAAGTGTTTTGCATACGTTTGGCATTTTGGTCGGGGCGGAAAAGGTTGATTGATCCGTCTTTGCAACGGTAGGCTTTTAAACCTTCAAAACATTGTTGACCGTAATGAAGTGCGGTGGATCCTTCATGAATGTGAAGTGTGCTGTCGGTGCTTAATTCGCCGTTGTCCCATTTGCCGTCTTTCCAGCGGGCGATGAAGCGATAATCTGTTTTGATATAACTGAAGCCGAGATTTTTCCAATCAAGTAAGTCTGACATGGTTTTTCCTTATGTGTATGTTGTCATTTAAGTTATTTTTAATCTACACCATTCCATAAGGATTTAAAATATTTTAATCATAAAAATAAATGAAATTTTGGGCGAATAAGCGGAGCGCATTCGGATTTGTGAGCGGAGGCAGGAAATTGGCGGATAACTATGTTAGAATTTAGCCATAAAAAACACCGCTCTTTTTAGGGAGCGGTGTCCGGCGAATAAGCCTAATATACAGGAAATGAAATAGTAACTTTTGTTACTTCGTTTGGAACAACCAAACAATATGCAAACACAACATCATACTTAATTTGAAACTCTTTAACCAACAAGAAAGTACCAAACACTAAGTACGGTTGTATTGTATGTAGAATGGAAATATTGGGCAAAAGAGATTTTTTTATTGGATTTATAAAAAAAAATAATCTGATTAACCGTATTTATAAATAAATTATTTAGGAATTATCATGTATAAGCGTTTGCCACCGTTAAACTCGCTTAAAGCCTTTGAAGCCGCTGCCAGATTTTTAAGTTTCACCAAAGCGGCGGATGAGCTTTTTGTTACCCAAGCGGCGATTAGCCACCAAATTAAATTACTGGAAGACTTTTTAGGCGTGGAGCTCTTTAAGCGGAAAAACCGCGCCCTGGAACTGACGGATTTCGGCAAAGCCTATTATGTCGATATTACGAAAATCCTGTTCCGTTTGGTGGAAGCCACCGATAAACTGCTTGCTTTAAAAGCCGATAAACACTTGACCATCAGCGTGCCGCAAACCTTCGGGATTCAATGGCTGGTGCCGCGTTTGAGTGATTTTAATAAGCTACATCCCGACATTGAAGTGCGTTTAAAAGGCGTGGATCAGGATGAAGGTTTACTTAGCCAGGATATTGATATTGCCATTTATTACGGCAAAGGCAATTGGGATAACTTACAGGTGGATCGTTTGGTGGAGGAGGATTTATTGATTCTCGCCTCGCCGAAATTATTGGCGCAAAAACCGATTCATCATCGAGAAGATTTAAAACATCACACGCTGTTGCATATTCACGCCCGTGACAATTGGCAACACATGGCGAATTATCTGGAACTGGAAGATTTAAATATTCAGCAAGGCCCGATTTTCAGCCACACATTTATGGCGTTACAGGCGGCGATTCATGAGCAAGGCATTGTGCTTGCCAACCGAATTTTAGCGCAGCAAGAACTGGATAACGGCAATTTACAGCCGGTTTTTGACACGAATTTACGCGATCCGAAATCCTTTTATGTCGTCAATCATTTAGATAGCAACAAAGATGAACGGATTGTCGCGTTCCGTTCCTGGATTATTCAAACCATCAATCAAGAAGAAAATAAACAAGAAAATGAATAAGTTGGCATTATATTGTCGAATGGGTTTTGAGCGCGAGCTGGCGGCGGAAATCACCGATAAAGCGGCGGGAAAAGGCGTGTTTGGGTTTGCCCGCGTGGAGGAAAACAGCGGCTATGTGATATTTGAATGTTATCAGCCCGGCGATGCCGATTTATTGGCGCGTGAATTGCCTTTTCAACAGCTGATTTTCGCCCGTCAAATGTTGGTAGTTTCCGATTTGTTAACGGATTTACCACAACAGGATCGTATCACGCCGATTATTCAACAATATCGGCAAATTGCCGACAGGATTTCATTGGAAAACAGCAGTGAATTGTGGGTGGAAACCGCCGACACCAACGAGGCGAAGGAATTGCTCGGATTTTGTCGTAAATTTACCGTGCCGCTACGCCAGGCATTAAAAAAGCAGGGCTGGCTGAATGCCAAACACAATCAAAAGTGCGGTCTGACATTGCATCTTTTTTTCTTACGCAATAACGCCTGCTATGTGGGCTATTCCTATAATCACAACCATTCTGCGCATTTGATGGGCATTCAGCGCTTAAAATTTCCTGCCGAGGCGCCAAGTCGTTCTACGCTGAAACTGGAAGAGGCGATTTTGACCTTCATTCCGCGCCATAAAGAACCGGAACTGCTTAATGAGACGATGTATGCCGTGGATCTCGGCGCTTGCCCGGGCGGTTGGACTTATCAATTGGTGAAGCGCGGCTTATTTGTGTATGCGGTGGATCACGGCAAAATGGCGGCAAGTCTGCACGAGACAGGGCGCATTGAACATTGTGCGGAAGACGGGTTTAAATTTCAGCCGCCGAAGCGACGCAAAATCGATTGGCTGGTGTGCGACATGGTGGAGCAGCCGAGCCGAATTGCGGAATTAATGACCAAATGGCTGCTTAACGGTTGGTGCCACAGCATGATTTTTAACCTAAAACTGCCGATGAAAAAACGCTATGCGGAGGTACAACAATGCCTGCAGTCAATTGCGGATAAGTTGTCGCAACAAGGCTTAAAATATCGGTTACAGGCGAAACATCTGTATCATGATCGTGAAGAAATCACCGTTTATCTTCGGTTGTTGTAAAAGGCGGTAAAATTTTTATTTTTTATACCGCACTTTACACAAATTACTTGTAAAATAACCGCCCATAAATAACCTAAAGTGCGGTTATTTTTTTCAGTGTTTTTTTATTGGGAGGCAAATATGCGTTGTCCTTTTTGTTCAACGGAAGAAACCAAAGTCATCGACAGTCGTTTGGTTTCCGATGGTTTTCAGGTGCGTCGGCGCAGAGAGTGCGGTCAGTGTCATGAACGTTTTACCACCTTTGAAACGGCGGAATTAATCGTGCCGAAAATTATTAAAAATAACGGTAATCGCGAGCCGTTTAACGAAGATAAATTACGTCGCGGCATTCAGCACGCGCTGGAAAAACGCCCGGTCAGTTCCGATGACGTGGAAAAAGCCATTAGCCGCATTATTCACCAATTACGCGCCACCGGCGAGCGTGAAGTGCCGAGCAAATTGGTGGGTACGCTTGTGATGGACGAGTTAAAAAATCTGGATAAAGTGGCGTATATCCGTTTTGCGTCCGTGTATTTGAGCTTTGATAACATTAATGAATTTAGCCAAGAAATCGAAAACCTCAAGGATCAATAATGGACGCACAATTTAGCCCGCAAGATGCCGCTTTTATGCAACTCGCCCTAGATTTAGCCAAACAGGGCGAATTTACCACCACACCGAATCCTTCCGTGGGGTGCGTGTTGGTGAAAGACGGCAAAATTGTGGGCAAAGGTTTCCATTTTAAAGCGGGCGAACCCCATGCCGAAGTGATGGCATTGCGTGAAGCCGGTGAAAATGCCCGTGGTGCCACGGCGTATGTGACCCTTGAACCCTGCTCCCATTTCGGGCGAACGCCGCCTTGCGCCAAAGGGCTGATGGAAGCCGGTGTAAGCAAGGTGATTGCCGCCATGTGCGATCCGAATCCGCAGGTGGCGGGCAAGGGATTGCAGATTTTAGCGGATGCCGGCATTCAAAGTGCGGTGGGTTTATTGGCAGAAAAAGCCGAAGCGCTTAATAAAGGTTTTTTAAAACGGATGCGCACCGGCAAGCCTTTCGTGCAGTTAAAACTTGCCATGAGCATTGACGGCAAAACCGCTATGGCGAGCGGCGAAAGCAAATGGATCACCGGCGCACAGGCAAGAATGGATGTGCAGCAATACCGCGCCAAAGCCTCGGCGATGTTATCCACCTCGCAAACGGTGCTGGCGGACAATCCGAGTTTAAATGTGCGTTGGGCTGAATTGCCAAATGAAACACAAGCCCGCTATGTGCAGGAACATTTACGCCAACCGGTGCGCGTTATTTTGGATTCCGCCCATAAAGTGCGGTCGGATTTTAAGGTGTTTTTAACGGATGCCCCCGTTTGGCTGGCAGGTGAAGATGACTTTCAATTAACGGATTTTCCGGCGTCAACAGAATATTTAAAATTAGATCGAAGCCATGGCGAAAGTCGCTTGCAGGCACTGATGACGGAATTAGGCAAACGTCAGATCAATACCCTTTGGGTGGAAGCAGGTGCCACCTTAGCCGGTTCGCTAATTGCCGAAAACCTGGTGGATGAATTAATCATTTACATGGCGCCGAAATTGTTAGGCGATCACGCCAGAGATTTATGTCATTTGCCCCATTTAACCCGACTCGCCGACGCGCCTTTATGGCAACTGCAATCTTGTGAGCCTGTCGGCGACGATCTCAAATTAATTTATATAAGAAAATGAGGAACTCAATGTTAAAAAAACTCTTACATTCCGCGCTCGTCGGTTTGGTTACGGCAGGTGTGATTTTGTTTGTAGTACCAAAAATCACCGAAAAATCCGTGTTACCGGAGCAAGAAATCGCGTCTTATAAAGATGCGGTGCGTATTGCGTCGCCGGCGGTGGTGAACGTTTATAATCAGGCGTTTACTTCTTCCTCCGCGCAATTGCAGGTGAACAATCTCGGTTCGGGCGTGATCATGTCAAAAGACGGTTATATTCTGACGAACAAACACGTCATTCAAAATGCCGATCAAATTGTGGTGGCGTTGCAAAACGGACAGATTTTTGATGCGGCACTCATCGGCTCCGATTCTTTAACGGATTTGGCGGTATTAAAAATTAAAGCCGATAATTTATCGACGATCCCGCAAAATCCAAGTCGCCCGGTGCATGTGGGGGACGTGGCGCTGGCAATCGGCAATCCTTATAACCTGGGGCAAAGCGTGTCGCAGGGGATTATCAGTGCGGTTGGGCGTAGCGCGGTAGGCGAGGCGCTCGGACGACAAAACTTTATTCAAACGGATGCTTCCATTAACCGAGGTAATTCCGGTGGGGCGTTGATTAACTCCGCCGGTGAACTGGTGGGCATCAGCACCTTGAGTATCGGTAAAACCTCCAATGAAATTGCCGAAGGGCTTAATTTTGCCATTCCTATTGATTTGGCAAATGACGTGATGAAAAAAATTATTCGTGACGGACGGGTGATTCGCGGCTATTTCGGCGTACAAACGGATATTTTGTTCAGCAACGGGCAAGGTTCTTCCGAGCGGGGAATTTTAATTACCAGCGTCATTGAAAACAGCCCGGCGGCGAAAGCCGGATTACAAGCCGGTGATATTATTTTGAAAATCAATAATGTCGAAGCCCATTCACCGACGGAAATGATGAAGCTGATTGCCGATGTGCGCCCGAATACAAAAGTTGAAGTGGAAATTTCCCGCTTGGGCAAAACCTATAAAATTCCGGTGATTATTGAAGAATATACGTTTAATCAATAGGTTGTTAAATGGAACAGATGAAGACCAGTCATTTTTTTGCCTGTTTGGATCGCTTGAGATTGATTCAGCGCTGGTCGCTTATGCGCAATATTGAACGGGAAAATCTGGCGGAACATAGCTTGCAGGTGGCATTTGTGGGGCACGCCTTAGCCTTAATTAAAAATCGCTTTTACGGCGCGCAACTGAATGCGGAGCGTATTGCGGTGATGGCGATGTATCATGACACATCGGAAATTTTTACCGGTGATTTACCGACACCGATCAAATATTTCAATGACGAGATTACCCATGCTTATAAACAAATTGAAACCGCTGCCGAGTTGCATTTGATCAGTTTATTGCCGGAAGAATTGCAGACGGATTTTTTACCCTATCTGGATAGCCATTATTTTTCCGATGAAGAAAAACATATTGTGAAGCAGGCGGATTTAATCTGTGCTTATATTAAGGTGAAATTTGAACTGGAAAATGGCAATCAGGAATTTAAATCGGCAAAAGTGCGGTTAGAAAATCTGATGGATCAGTGGCAAAGCCCGGAAATGGAGTATTTTTTGAGGGTGTTTGTGCCGAGTTTCGGTAAGTCGATTGATGAGATAACCCTGTAAATTTCATTTATAAAAAATCTCCTGCGGTGAAAACGGCAGGAGATTTTTTTTATCGTCGGAAAATAAACTACATCCAGAAAATATAGGCGATAGTGGCAATCACCAGCATACAGGTAATATCAATAAATTTGCCGACCCGAATCATCTCGCTTTGTCTGACATATCCCGTACCGTACACAATGGCATTCGGCGGCGTACCCACCGGCAACATAAAGGCACAGGAGGCGCCCAAACCGATAATCATGGCAAAGCCGAGAGGCGGCATATTTAGTGCGTGTGCAATAGAGATGAAAATCGGCACCAATAGGGCGGCACTGGCGGTATTGGAGGTGAATTCGGTTAAACAAACGATAAACGCGGCGATAATCAGCGCCATGACGTAAGTATGTCCGCCGTTGATTAAATAGACAATGCCGTCCGCCATGATTTTGCTGGCACCGGAATTTTCCAAGACGGCACTCAAGGTTAAACCGCCGCCGAATAAAAACAGCACGCCCCATTCGGTGTTCGTTTGAATCTCTTTCCAGGTGGCAATCCCGCTAACACAAATAACCACGGCGGCACACAGGGCAATCATGCTGTCAATACTTTCGATGGTTTTCGGTAAGCCGAGTAATGCGGTCAGTGCGGTATTCACTTGCTTGCTGAAAATCCATAATGAAGCAACAACGATAAAAATCACTAAGGTTAGCCAGCGTTTGTTGTCCATTTTCATTTGTTCAAATTGAAGGTCAAAACGCAAATTCAAACGCGGACGGAAAATAATATAAAGCCAACCGATAATCATTGGAAACAGCAACAACATGACAGGTAAGCCGTATTTTAACCAATCGGCAAACGTCAGCTGCAATTGCGAGGCGGCAATGGCGTTTGGCGGGCTGCCGACTAAGGTACCCATACCGCCGATACTGGCGCTGTAAGCGATACCGAGTAGCACGAAAACATAGGTATTGTGCTCTTTTTTACGATCCAATTGGCTCAAAATACTCATAGAAAGCGGGATCATCATGGCGGCGGTGGCGGTGTTACTCATCCACATGGAAAGAAAGGCAGTGGCACAGAAGAGGTACATGACGGCAACAAATAAACGACCTTTTGCCAATTGCATGATTTTATTGGCGATCATTTTATCGATTTTCTGCACGTTCAACGCCGTTGCCAACGCAAAACCGCCGAAGAACAGAAAGATGGTCGGGTCGGCAAATGCCACCAGCGCATCACGGCTGTTCACCAAGCCCAGCCCTACGGATAAAATCGGTACAAAAAGGGCGGTTACGCTGACATTAATGGCTTCGGTTAACCATAAAATGCCGACAAATGCCAATAACGCCAAACCGCGATTGGCTTGCGCATCAAAGGGAAGAATATTAAGAAGAATGACAAAGAGAATGACATCAATAACGAAGATCACTCCTTTCTTGTTTACTTTGCTTTTCTGCGCCGGAGTAAAAAGTGGTTTCATAAATCACCTCAAAATAAAAAACAACAATAATAAAGGTGCGTATTACAACAGGAATGCGGCGGTGGGGTTATGCGCTATGTCAAAAAAAGCAGATTTTATGCCGTATAGTAAGAAAAAATGCGCCAAATGATGGCGCATTGGAGCAATTTTTAATCGGAAAACGGTTAATAAAGGGTGGCAAGAATCACTTGTTCCGGATCCACGGAAATCCAAACTTGTTGCTCAGGTTCAATATGTTGATCTTTGGTGAGCGTAGCGCAGAACTCAATTTGGGAGTCTTCCAGGACTAAAATCGCTTCTCCGGCTTCCCCTTTGTCGATAATGGATTTTACCGTTGCATGGAACTGGTTCGGCACATTTTTTGCCTGTTTGGCGCGGATTTTTACCCAAGGCGCTTTAAACATCAACATCACTTCCTTGTTGGATTCAAGTTTTAAACGCACCGCACTTTTTTCTGTAATCGACACGGTTAGCGGTTTGGAAAAGCCCTCCAACGCAATATCCACGAAGCAATGCACATCTTCAAAACGTAATGCCTGAACGGTGCCGAAAAACTGATTGCGTGCGCTGCTTTGTAACGAAAAGCGCGCGGTGGCGGAAAGCAAACTGTTGAGCGGGACTTTCTCGTCTTTCAAAATGCTAAAGGCTTTTTCTTGGGTTTGTTCAAGCAGAGCATAAAGTTGCAACAACCGTTGTGCATAAACAGTGAGTGCCGTACCGCCGCCGTTTTTACCGCCGATATTACGTTCCAGTAACGGTTTCGGGCTGATTTTATTCATGGCTTCAAGGTGATCCCAAGCGCTTTTGTAGCTGACTTTGGCATTTTTTGCCGCCTGGTTAATGGAACCGCATTTTTCAATTTCTTTTAATAAACGGATTCGCTTCGGATCTGCGAAGAGTTGTTGTTTCAGTTTGATGGTGAGTAAAATTTCGGTACTTCGCATGATGGTTTCCCCCTCAAAATTCGCTGTGGAATATGTCGTTTTATGACATGGTTTATCGGTTGCACATCATACTATATTTTGTCCCGAATAAGAACGCCGATAAATCGTTTGGCGCGTACGCAATATTGTGATCTTTTCTTGTTCAAACATATTTTTATATTGCGTTCATCGTTGTATAATCTGCGCGATATATAATTTATTTACTAACCAAAAATGGAGTTTGCATTATGTCTAAATATTCAAAAATTGCTGCCGGTCTCGCTGCCGCTTGTTTTGCCCTTTCACTTTCCGCTCAAGCTAAGGTAACCGTGTTTGCCGCGGCGTCCATGACCGATTCCTTGAAACAGGTCGCCGCCGATTATTCAAAAATGAATCCGAAAGAAGAAATTGTGTTTTCCTTTGCTTCCTCTTCCACATTAGCCAAACAAATTGAAGAAGGCGCGCCTGCCGATTTATTTATTTCCGCCAGCGGCAAATGGATGAAATACCTTTCCGATAAAGATTTAACCGTGAAAGAAAGTGAAAAATTATTGGTGGGTAACGAACTGGTGCTCATTTCACAAAAAGACAGCAAATTAGAAAACGTAGATATTGCTAAAGGCGAATGGATTAACCAATTAAAAGATGCTTATTTGTCCGTTGGCGACCCGGCGCACGTGCCTGCCGGTCAATATGCCGAAGAAGCCTTAACCAAATTAAACTTATGGGACAAAGTGAAAGATAAATTAGCCCGTGGCAAAGATGTGCGTGCCGCATTAGCCTTGGTTGAACGCGGTGAATCTCCGTTGGGTATCGTGTATGCAACCGATGCGAAAGTGAGTAAAGAAGTCAAAACAGTCGGCGTCTTCCCACAAGATTCTTACAAACCGGCAAATTATCCGGTTGCCATTTTAAAAGATCACAATAATGCGGAAACGCAAGCCTTCTTAAAATATTTAGAATCGCCTGAAGCGAAAAAAGTCTTTGTAGATTACGGTTTCTCGGTAAAATAACCGCACTCAATTGACGTCTGAAGCGTAGCCATTGTGCTACGCTTTGTTTATGGGCTATTTATAAAGGGAATCGGGATTTTGCTTACACAGTTTCTGACGTTATTAGGCTTAAGCCAATTAGAAATCGACGCCATTCGGTTGAGCCTGGAAGTGTCTGTCAGTGCGATGATTTGGAGCCTGCCTTTTGCGATTTTTGTGGCGTGGTTGTTAGCGCGTAAAGAATTTTACGGAAAATCCATCGTCGGCGGTATCATCCATTTACCTTTGGTGTTGCCGCCTGTGGTGATTGGTTACCTGCTGCTGGTGGCAATGGGGCGCAACGGTTTCATCGGCAAATATTTATACCAATGGTTCGGGCTGACTTTCGGCTTTAGCTGGCGCGGCGCGGTATTAGCCGCTGCCGTGGTGGCGTTTCCGTTAGTGGTTCGGGCAATTCGTCTCTCGCTGGAAAGCATCGACTTAAAATTGGAACAAGCCGCCAGAACCTTGGGCGCCTCCTCTTGGCGGGTATTTTTTACCATCACCTTGCCCCTATCTTTGCCGGGAATTTTAGCCGGCATCGTATTGGGATTTGCCCGCTCCTTGGGTGAATTCGGCGCAACCATCACTTTCGTTTCCAATATCGCCGGTGAAACGCAAACCATTCCTTTGGCAATGTATTCTTTCATTCAAACGCCCGGCGCGGAAGAACAAGCCGCCCGTTTATGTGTTTTTGCCATCATTTTATCCTTGGTTTCCCTGTTGTTATCGGAGTGGCTGGCAAAACGGATGCAGAAAAGATTAGGACAAAGCGATGCTGTACATTGATGTAAAAAAACAATTAGGCAATTTATCCCTACAGGCGAAGCTTGAAATTCCATCGCAAGGCGTGACCGCACTTTTCGGCTTGTCCGGTTCGGGGAAATCTTCTTTGATCAATTTGATAAGCGGGTTAATTAATCCGGATGAGGGCGTGATTGCGTTAAATGATCGTGTGTTATTTGAGGCGGAAGAGGGAATTTGTGTTCCCGCCAATCGGCGCAATATCGGTTATGTTTTTCAGGACGCGCGCTTATTTCCTCATTACACGGTGAAAGGCAATTTGCGCTACGGCATGAAAAACACCAGCAAGGATGAATTTGACTACATTGTGGAATTGCTAGGGATTGGGCATTTATTAAAACGTTATCCGATCACCTTATCCGGCGGAGAGAAACAACGCGTAGCAATCGGGCGGGCATTGTTGACGGATCCGGAAATTTTATTAATGGATGAACCCCTTTCCGCCTTAGACTTGCCGCGCAAGCGGGAATTGCTGAATTACTTGGAACGGTTATCCAAGGAAATTAATATTCCGATTTTATACGTGACGCACAGCATTGATGAACTGTTGCGCCTAGCGGAGCGGGTCGTGTTATTAACCGACGGCAACGTGGAGGCTTACGATATGCTGGAAAACATTTGGGAAAGCCCGCAGTTCTTGCCTTGGAAACAGGAAAACGAACAAAGTGCGGTGCTTTCTCTGCCTGTTTTTATGCACAATCCGTCTTATAAAATGACCGCACTTTCTATCGGCGATCAGAAGATTTGGATTAACCAGGTGGCAGCAGAAATGAATGAAAACGTCCGCATTTGCGTTCATAGCTCCGACGTCTCCATCAGCCTGCATAAAGCGGAAAAATCCAGCATTCGGAATATCTTATACGGTCGCATTGTGAAAATTCAGGAACAGGAAAACCGCGTTGATCTCAAGCTGGATATTGGCGGCAAGCATATTTGGGCGAGTATCAGTAAATGGTCGTTCCACGATTTGGCATTGCAACTGGGGCAACTGGTTTATGCGCAGATTAAAGCCATTTCGGTGATGTCGGCATAAGCTGAGGAATAAAAAAGTGCGGTGAAAAATCACCGCACTTTTTGTTAATTAAATTGATTAACTAAATTTCTTAAATATCGCTTTGGTCGGTTCGCCTTTCTCTTCCCGTTCAACATCTTTTTCCAGTTCGGGAAGCACTTCTTCACGATACCATTTCGGGTGGTGTTTTTTCGCCCAACGGACCGTTACCCAACCTTCCACAATACCGGTGATGGAACCTTTTACCCAGAATGCCATGTACATGTGCACCAAAATGCCGGTAAACAGCATAAAAGCACAGGCGGAATGCAGCAAGATGGCAATACGTAGCACCGGAATGGAGAAGTGGTGGGAGAAGTATTGACGCCACATGATGATACCTGAACCCATTAAGGTAAACATGGCAAGGATCAGCGTCCAGAACAACATTTTTTGCCCCAGATTGTATTTCCCGTTATCGGCAACGGCATGCTCGTTACCTTTCAACACTTCAATAATGCCTTTCATCCAGCGAATATCATTTTTCTCCGGAATATTGTGATGCCAATACAGTGAACATAAGAACACGAACGCAATAAACATCAAAATACCGGTGAATGGATGAATGGCACGTGCCAATTGCGGCGTACCGAGGATTTCCGTTAACCAGGCAAAATCGGGGAAGAAGAACGCCACCCCGGTAAACATGGTTAAGAAGAAACTGATCACAAGGAACCAGTGACTGAGACGCGCAGGGATTCGATGGCGAATGATACGAGTATCATTGGTGATTTCAATTTTACCCTTATTCATCTTGAGTACCTCCGCGTTTGTCTTCATCTTCAAATTCTTCGTGATGATCTTCCACATCTTCCTCAACATTCGGACCTACGACGAGGTAGTGACCAATTTCAGCTAAGGCTAAACCACCCATAGCAACCGCGGCGACCGGTTTCAGAATGTCTTTCCATAAGGTGACTGTCGGGTCGATGTGCGGATCTTTCGGCAGACCGTTATACAATTCCGGTTTGTCGGCGTGGTGTAATACATACATGACATGAGTCCCACCAACCCCTTCCGGGTCATAAAGTCCGGCGTTTTCGTAACCACGGGATTTCAAATCGGCAATGCGTTGCTCCGCATATACTTTCATTTCTTCCTTGGAACCGAAACGAATCGCACCTGTCGGGCAGGTTTTCACGCAAGCCGGTTCTTGACCGACGGAAACGCGATCCACACAAAGGGTGCATTTATAGACGCGATTATCTTCCGGATTCATGCGCGGAATGTTAAACGGACAGCCGGCGATGCAGTAACCGCAACCGATACATTTATCCGATTGGAAATCCACGATACCGTTGGCGTACTGAATAATCGCTCCCGGCGACGGGCAGGCTTTTAAGCAGCCCGGTTCGGTGCAGTGCATGCAACCGTCTTTACGAATTAACCATTCTAAACGATCATTTTCTTCCACTTCATTAAAGCGCATGACCGTCCATGCTTTTGCGTTAAGATCCACCGGATTATCATAAATACCGACACACTGTGCATTGACATCGGAGCGAATGTCATTCCACTCCGAACAGCCCACCTGACAGGCTTTACAACCGATACAGGTGGTGACGTCGATCAGCTTTGCCACTTCGACTTTATGATCACGTGCTTGTGGTGCCGGGGTTAATCCTGAAGTCGCGGAGATCTTAATAACGTCTTGCGTTTGTACATCCATTGCTCTCATATTATGCGGCCTCCGCTATTTTTTCGATATTCACCAGGAAAGTCTTATATTCAGGGGTTTGTGTGATGGATTCGCCCCAAGATGGCGTTAACGTATTGGTTGAGAAACCTCTGTTACCTTTGCCATTTAATGCTTTCATATTCCAGTGAATCGGAATGCCCACATGGTGTACTGTTTTACCATTGACTTCTAACGCTTTCAGACGTTTGGTCACAACGGCAACGGCTTTGATATAACCCCGTTTGGAGCTAATACGTACCATGTCGCCTTTTTGGATGCCTTTTTCTTCTGCCAGTTTTTCACCGATTTCCACAAATTGTTGCGGTTGTGCGATGATGTTAATGGCAGATTGTGCCGTCCAGCTGTGGAAGTGTTCGGTTAAACGATAGGTTGTCGCCACAAACGGATATTCTTTGTTTGAACCGATAAATTCACGATCTTCTTTGTAAATACGCACCGTCGGATCCGATATGACATTCGGATGAAGCGGATTCGTATCAATCGGGCTTTCAATCGGTTCATAGTGTTCTGGGAACGGTCCGCTATTGATTCTGTCAACAGCAAACAAACGTCCCACCCCTTCGGCGGACATCATAAACGGACCGGTGTCGGAACCCGGCGGTTGAGTGCCGTAGTCGGCAATATCAAACCAGTTCCAGTTTTTACCGTTCCATTTGATCAGTTGACGGTGTTTATCCCAAGGATTACCGTTAATATCCAAAGAGGCGCGGCTATAAAGCACTCGGCGATTCGCCGGCCATGCAAAGCCCCAACCTAGGGTACAACCTAAACCGGACGGGTCGGAATTATCGCGATTTTCTGTTTGGTTACCTTTCTCCGTCCACTGACCGACATATAGCCAGTTTCCGGAGGTTGTCGTACCGTCATCACGTAAGTGGGCAAAAGCGTTCAGCAATTGACCTTTTTTGTACATCAGATTGCCGTTGGCATCATACAAATCTTCCAGCGCATAACCGTTCAGTTCTTTGGCTAATTCTGTCGGAGACGGAGAATGCGGAATGTCATAGTTCCAAGTCATTGCTTCAAACGACTCAATACCGCGACCGCCTTCTTTCTTGTAAAGCTCATGCATTTCTTCACGAATCATGGAGAAAATATCCGCATCCGGTAAAGCTTCACCCGGTTGGTCACAGGATTTTTGGTGCCATTGCGCCCAACGACCGGAGTTCGCGATGGAACCGTCTTCTTCTGCGAAACAGGTGGTCGGCAAGCGGAAGACTTCCGTTTGAATTTTGGACGAATCCACATCGTTGGATTCACCGAAGTTTTTCCAGAATTCGGAACTTTCGGTTTGTAACGGATCCAGCACGATTAAGTATTTCAATTTACTCATACCGGCAACGGTTTTGTTTTTGTTCGGTAATGAGTTTAATACGTTGAAACCTTGTAAAATCCAACCGTGCATTTCGCCGTCGTGCATCATTTTCACATGAGTAATCGGGTCATATACGCGATCCACTTTCGGCAGATAATCAAAGCCCCAGCCGTTTTCTTTGGTTGCTTTATCGCCATAGAAGGTTTTCATCATACTGATGAAGAATTTCGGCGTATTACGATAGTAGTTAATTTGATTCGGCACGATGTCTTTCGGCGTAATCGCATTAATAAACTGATCGAATGAGCTTTCTTTTTCTGTCGGTAAACGCATATAGCCCGGCAACATGGTCGGTAATAAGCCCATATCGGTAGTACCCTGTACGTTAGAGTGACCGCGCAAGGCGTTAATCCCGCCACCCGGCATACCGATATTGCCCAATAACAATTGGATCATCGCCATGGAACGAATATTTTGCGTACCGATTGTATGTTCGGTAAAGCCTAACGCATACAAGTGCGTCATGGTTTTATTCGGCGCGGAGGTCTTACCGATTTCCTCACAAATTTGTAAGAACAGTTTTTGTTTTACACCGGTGATATTTTCAACCACTTCAGGCGTATAACGGGCAACGTGTTCTTTCAAAACATTAATTACGCAACGCGGATCCTGCAACGTCATATCACGTTTCGGATGACCGTTTTCATCAAATTGGTAGTTCCAAGTGGATTTGTCGTAACTGTGTTTTTCCTCGTTAAAACCTGAGAATAAACCGTCTTCAAATTTGTAGCCTTCGTTTACCAAATAAGAGGCGTTAGTATAATGTTTTACATATTCATGTTGAATCTGATTGGTTTCCAGCAAATAACGAATCACACCCATTAAGAATGCAATATCGGAGCCGGAACGAATTGGTGCATGTAAGTCGGCAACAGAAGCCGTACGGTTGAAGCGCGGATCCACAACGATGATTTTCGCACCGTTTTTCTTCGCTTCAATTGCCCAACGGAAGCCAACAGGGTGGGCTTCGGCAGGGTTACCGCCCTGAACAAGAATAAGATTGGCGTTTTTGATATCAACCCAGTTATTTGTCATGGCACCGCGACCAAATGATGGAGCAAGACTTGCTACCGTTGGTCCGTGTCAAGTGTTCGCTTGGTTACATACCGGAAGCATCCCCAACATTCGAATCCACTTATGGGTTAGCAGCGCGGCTTCATTACTGATTGCCGATGCCGTCATAATCCCTGTACTGGTCCAGCGGTTGACGATATTGCCTGCTTCATTTTTCTCGACAAAATTGGCGTCGCGGTCATCTTTCATCAGGCGGGCAATGCGTTTAATCGCATCATGCCAGGAAAGGCGTTCCCATTTGTCGGAACCCGGTGCGCGATATTGAGGATATAAGGAGCGACTTTCACTATTAACAAAGTCTAACGCACCGGCACCTTTAGGGCACAATGCGCCACGGCTGATCGGGTGATCCGGGTCGCCTTCAATATGGAATAATTTAGAACGGGTATTGGTACTCGTATGACTACTTAATGTATTGGATGGTGTTCCTGTGCTGTACATCAACATACCGCAGCTTACGGCGCAGTATGTACAGGTTTGGCGTGATTCTTTGGCACGCAATAATTTATATTCGCGTGGTGCAGCCAAGGCCGTTGACGGCGCAAAGCCTAACATCGCAACGGATGTTCCCGCCATTCCTCCGGCACAGACCTTAAAGAATTTTCTTCTACTGATCTGCATAAATACTCCCCACATCAACAAAATTTGTTGTTGTTTTCAGTTTGATAGTTTGAAATTCGTTTTGAGTAGATAATTTGATGGTCGTTCTTGTTAAATTTGTATTAAAATTTAGCGAAACGCCACTTGGCAATGATGTAACAATTAGAATACATGACTACCTATTTAAAGCGTTGGCTAGGATACCGATTTTTTCTACAGAAATCTATAATTAATAATGGCTAGAAAGGGGCAAAAATTTGAGCTGGATCACAAAAAAAATAATTTTTTTTATTAAAAAATTAACAAACGAGAAACAAAATCAAAACACAATTGTCATCTCCGAGAAACAAGAAACCCTCGCAAAAGAAGTTCCCGTGGCACTGGTTTATAACGATATTTCCCATACGGTAATGATGTGTTCGCCCCGTGATTTAGCGGATTTCGCCATGGGATTTTCGCTATCGGAAGGCATTATTGAGAAACCGAACGATATTTATGGTATTGATATTGAAGAGGTTTGCAACGGCATTGAAGCCAGAATTGAATTGGCGACCCGTTGTTTTGTGGCGTTAAAGGATCATCGCCGTACCTTAACCGGGCGAACCGGTTGCGGCATTTGCGGCGCAGAGCAGTTGCAGCAGGTTTATAAAAACGTGGCGAAATTAGACCGCACTTTAACCTTCGATGTGGCGCAGCTGGACGATTGTTTAGAACAATTGCAGAAATCGCAGGAATTGGGTAAACAAACCGGTTCTACACACGCCGCCGGTTTTTTTTCTTTAGACGGTAAATTACTTGCCATTCGGGAAGATGTGGGGCGCCATGTGGCGTTGGATAAATTACTCGGTTGGCACGCCAAAGCGGGCAAACCGCAAGGTTTTATCGTCGTCACCAGCCGCGCCAGCTATGAGATGGTTCAGAAAACCGTGTCTGCCGGCGTGGAAATGTTGGTGGCGATTTCGGCGTCAACGGATTTGGCAGTGCAAATGGCGGAACAATATAACTTAACCCTGATAGGCTTTGCCAGAGCAGGGCGCGCCACGGTTTACAGCGGTAGAGAACGGTTACGGATTTGTGATTAACGCTGCCTTGGACTAAAATAATGCCACGTATTAACGGCACTTTTTCTTATGAATAAACATAAACGCCCCACCTTACAAGACATTGCCGATTATCTCGGCATTACGAAAATGACCATCAGCCGCTATTTGCGCAACCCCGATTCCGTGGCGAACGGCACACAGGCGCGCATTGCGGAAGCCATTGAACGTTTCGGCTATATTCCCAATCGCGCGCCGGACATTTTGTCCAATGCCAAGAGTCGGGCGATCGGCGTATTGGTGCCGTCACTGACCAACCAGGTGTTCGCCAATGTGATTCGCGGCATTGAACAGGTGACCGATAAAGCGGGCTATCAAACCATGTTGGCGCACTACGGCTACAGCGAAAAAAAGGAAGAACAGCGCATTGAAAGTCTGCTTTCCTATAACGTGGACGGCATTATTTTGTCGGAAAGTCACCATTCCGAAAGAACCAAAAAAATGCTCAAGGTGGCGAATATTCCGGTGATTGAAATTATGGATACGACGGAAGTGGGTATTCAGCAGGTCGTCGGTTTTGATAATATCGCGGCGGCACAAGCCATGGTGGAAACCATGATTAATCGCGGGCATCGCAATGTGGCATATTTTGCCGCCCGTCAGGACAAACGCACCCGATTACGCCAACAGGGCTATGAAAATGCCATGGCAAAACATCAATTAACGCCACAGGTTATCGCCACCAAAGCGCATTCTTCCTTTACCTTGGGCGGAGAGCTGTTACATCAGGCACTAGCCAAATTTCCACAGTTGGACGGGATTTTTTGTACTAACGACGACATCGCCATCGGCGCGATTTTCGAATGCCAGCGTTTAGGCATTAAGGTTCCTGCACAAATCGCCGTTGCCGGCTTTCACGGGCATGACGTGGGGCAATCCATCACACCGCAACTTGCCACGGTCATCACGCCGCGCCTGGAAATCGGACGAATCGCCGCACAGGAATTACTGGCTCGCATTAACGATATTCCCGCGCAAAGTGCGATTATTAACCTAGGCTATCAGATTCATTTAGGCGAAAGCATTTAAAAGTGCGGTCCTTTTTTCAAGCGTTTTTCAATCTCAAAAACACTTAGAAAAACAACCGCACTTTTTGCCTTAGGAAAGATAAGGTTTCAGCGCCTGAACGCAACGCTCGACGACTTCTTCAAAAGCGGCGTCAATATCAACGGGGATCACATCCGGTTCATCTGCCCCCGGCACTTCCAACGTATCGAACTGGCTTTTCAACATGGATTCTTTCATATAATGCCCCTTGCGTTGACGCATACGTTCCAGAATCACATCATAAGATCCTTGCAAAAAGAGAAACTTCACATTGCGGTTGCCGTCACGGATTTGGTCGCGGTATTTTTTCTTGAGAGCGGAACACACGATAATGCCCACTTCGCTTTTTTGCTCCAAACTAAAGGCGGCATCCCGAATACGCTCCAACCAAGGCGCCCGATCTTCATCATTGAGCGGGTGTCCTTCACCCATTTTTATAATATTGGCGCGCGGGTGCAGATCATCGCCGTCAATCAGTTTTATCCCCAAACGGCGCGCCACTTCCGTCCCCACCGATGTTTTTCCTGTGCTGGAAACGCCCATTAGAATAATGCTTTTGCCTGTTGCCATCGTGATTTCCTTTTTCGTGATAATTCTGAATGGGGCTTAGCTTAACGCAAAAATGTTATCGGTAACAATATTCATATGATAAAAAATGCCATTCTTTGCTGAATATGTGGCATAAATATAATTTTTTGTGATTGTGATCACATTTTTAAACGGTGTTTATTTACCAAAAGCCGGCAAAAAGGTATGTTACCGATAACATTGTCAGCATAAGGAATTATTATGTTAATTTTTATCATGATCGTAGCGGTGTTGTTGCTTCTGCTATTAATTATCAAATTTAAAATGCACGCCTTTGTGGCGTTAATTTTAGTCAGTTTACTGACTGCACTTGCCGCCGGAATTCCTGTGGATAAAATCCTGCCGACCATGTTAACCGGTTTCGGTAACACCTTGGCTTCCGTAGCGTTATTAGTCGGTTTGGGCGCCATGATCGGGCGTTTATTGGAAGTGACCGGCGGGGCAAAAGTGCTTGCGGATACGTTGATTAATAAATTCGGCGAAAAGAAAGCGCCGTTTGCGCTTGGGGTTGCCGCCTTATTATTCGGTTTTCCGATTTTCTTTGATGCCGGTTTAGTGGTCATGTTGCCCATCGTCTTCAGCGTAGCAAAACGCTTCGGCGGTTCCGTCTTGCGTTATGCCTTCCCGGTTGCCGGTGCTTTTGCGGTCATGCACGCGTTTTTGCCGCCACATCCCGGTCCGGTGGCTTCCGGTGATTTACTCGGCGTGAATATGGGCTTGATGGTGATTGTGGGCTTAATTTGCGCGATTCCGACTTGGTACATCGGCACTTATTTGTTCAGTATGTACATCAGTAAAAAGTTTTTTGTGGAACTGCCGAAAACCTTTTTAAATACCGCTGCCATCAGCGAAACCGCCGTGCAAAATCCGCCGGCGTTCGGGCGCGTTCTGTTCATTTTGGTTTTACCGATTTTCCTCATTTTATTTGATACCGGGTTAAATACCCTCAGCGTGGCGAAAGTGATTGACGGATCTTCCTTGTGGGTTGAAAGTCTGCGTCTCATCGGCAAAACCCCGATTGCGTTGTTAATTACCTTGTTAATCGCCATTGCCTTGTTGCGCGGAGAACGCAGTTATGAACAAATCGAAAGCCTTTGTAACAGCGCGTTGGGTCCGATTTGTTCCATTATTTTGGTGACCGGCGCCGGCGGTATGTTTGGTGGCGTGTTGCGTGCCAGCGGCATCGGCGATGAATTATCCGCCATGTTGTCAAATACCGGGATGCCGATCATCATCGCCGCCTTCATTATTTCCATGGCATTACGTGTGGCACAAGGCTCGGCAACGGTAGCGCTTACCACCGCAGCCGCATTAATCGCGCCGACCGTTGCTGCCGCAACCGATCTCAGCCAATTGGATTTATGCTTTATCGTGATTTCCATTGCGTCCGGCGCCACCGTATTCTCCCATGTGAATGACAGCGGTTTCTGGTTAATGAGCCGTTTCTTGGAAATGGACACCAAAACCACGTTAAAAACCTGGACCATGTTGGAAACTTCCATCGGTTTTGTCGGTTTTATCATCGCCTTAATCGGTAGCATCATTTTCTAACATCCGCATTATCCATTCATTTAAAGCGCATCATGATGGTGCGCTTTTTCATGTAAAAAACACCGTGAAAAACGACCGCACTTTTCCCCAGCCTTTTCTTTCATTGTATTTTGAGTAGAAATCGCTATAATTCAGCCTGTACAAAAAAACAGTATTTATGAGTGATAAGGTATGGATTTTGCAGAATTATTAGACGGGCTGAACGATAAACAACGGGAGGCGGTGAGTGCGCCCTTGGGGAATTATTTGGTGCTGGCGGGGGCGGGGAGCGGTAAAACCCGCGTGCTGACACACCGCATCGCGTGGTTGATTGGTGTTGAAGGCATTTCCGAGGGCAGTATTATGGCGGTGACCTTTACCAATAAAGCCGCTGCGGAAATGCGTCATCGTATTGAATCCGTGTTATCCGATGGCAATCAACGCCTGTTCGGTATGTGGGTCGGCACCTTTCACAGCATTGCCCATCGATTGCTACGCGCCCATCACCTTGATGCGGATTTGCCGCAAGATTTCCAGATTTTAGATTCGGAAGATCAGCTGCGTTTAATTAAACGCTTAATGAAACTGCATGGTTTCGACGAAAAAAGTTTCCCGCCGAAGCAAGCCTGTTGGTATATCAATAATAAAAAAGACGAAGGGTTGCGCCCGAATCACATTGATGATCACAACGATCGTCAGGAACGGGAATGGATCAAAGTTTATCAAATTTATCAGGATGCCTGCGATCGTGCCGGGCTGGTGGATTTTGCCGAAATTTTATTGCGCTCTTATGAACTGTTTTTACATAAGCCGCTGATTTTGCAACGTTATCAACAACGTTTTCAGCATATTTTGGTGGATGAGTTTCAAGATACCAACAAAATTCAATACGAATGGATTCGCTTGCTGGCGGGTAAAACCGGCAAGGTGATGATTGTGGGCGATGACGACCAATCTATTTACGGTTGGCGCGGTGCAAAAATTGAAAATATTCAGCTGTTTTTAAAGGATTTTACCAACGCGCAAACCATTCGTTTGGAACAAAATTACCGTTCCACCATGAACATTTTGCAAGCCGCTAATGAATTGATCGCCAATAACAGTAATCGTTTGGGAAAAAATTTGTGGTCGGAAGGCAATCAGGGCGAGCCGGTGGGCATTTATGCCGCCTTCAATGAATTGGATGAAGCGTTGTTTGTGGCTTCACAAATTAAAACCTGGATTGAAGACGGCGGCAAATTAAATGATTGTGCCATTTTATACCGCAGTAACAGCCAATCACGGGTGATTGAAGAAGCGTTAATCCGTTCGCAAATTCCGTATCGTATTTACGGCGGAATGCGTTTCTTTGAACGGCAGGAAATTAAAGATGCCTTGGCTTACTTGCGCTTAATTGCCAATCGACAGGACGATGCCGCTTTTGAGCGGGTTATTAATACGCCACCGCGCGGCATCGGCGATCGCACCTTAGACACCCTGCGCAATCTCACCCGCGAACATCAAATTACCTTATGGCAAGCCACCAATCTGGCACTTCAGGAGAACAAACTTGCCGGGCGCGCCGCTACGGCGTTGTTGCGCTTTATGGAATTAATTCATTCTTTGCAGCGGGATACGGAAGAAATGCCGTTGTTTGCGCAAACGGATTTTGTGATTAAGCACTCCGGATTGTATGAAATGTATAAACAGGAAAAGGGTGAAAAAGGGGAGGTGCGCATTGAAAACCTGGAAGAATTGGTGTCTGCCGCCCGTGAGTTTATCAAACCCGAGGATGCGGAAGACATGACGGATCTCACGGCATTTTTAACTCACGCCTCATTGGAAGCGGGCGAGGAGCAAGCCGCGCCACATCAAGCCTGTGTGGAAATGATGACGTTGCATTCGGCGAAAGGGTTGGAGTTTCCGCGTGTGTTTATGATTGGCGTGGAAGAAGGATTGTTCCCGAGTTTCCGTTCTTTTGAAGAAGCGGGGCGCTTGGAGGAAGAACGCCGTTTGGCATACGTCGGGATTACCCGCGCCAAACAAAAACTTACTATTTCTTATGCGGAAAGCCGCCGTTTATATGGCAAGGAAGAGCGTCATTTGCCTTCCCGTTTTATCACCGAATTACCACAGCAATGTTTGCAGGAAATCCGTTTACGTGGCACCGTCACCCGTGCGTTAAATCAAGCGAAAATCGGAAGTGCTGTGCCTCTTGCCACTGAAAGCCAATGGAAAATGGGACAAAAAGTGAAACACGAAAAATTCGGTTTCGGTACGGTGATTAATGTGGAGGGTGCGGACAACAATTTACGCTTGCAAATTGCTTTCCAGAATCAGGGCATTAAATGGCTGATTGCCCATTTGGCGAAGTTGGAGAAAGTGTAATTTTGACGTTGTCGTCATGAAAGAAAAGTGCGGTCAAAAATTTAAGTATTTTTAAGACCGCACTTTTTGTTGATGTCAATTATTTGATTTCCGGCATTTCAGGTTCTTCCTGAATTTCCAATTCTTCTGATTCTACCGAATCCTCAGACTCTTCCGGTGGCATCATGCTTGGCGCCATGAACAAGACAACAAATTCTTCCCAGGACAGCATATTGCCGTTCAGGTTGATCTTGTTATTTTCTAATTTCGCATTGAGTTTGACGCTCTTGTCATCTTCTACGAATAACGGGTTCATTTTTACCATCAGCAACAATCCGTCGAGCGTTTCTTGCGCCTGTTTTTCGGCCTCTTCTTTGCTTAACTTGGCTTCCAGTTGTTTAGACTGCGTAATTAAATTCAACATTGCCGTTTTGTCTAAATTCAGGTTCACGGCAAATTGATTAAAGGCCTCTAACACTTTTCCGGCTTGGATTTTGCTTTCAACATCGCCCGTTGCCAATTGAATATCTAAGTCTGCCGCCAATTTTCCGCCTTTATTAGACAGGGAAATCGGATCGATTTTGGCTTGCATATTATTTTCACCAAGTGCTTTGAATGCCGCGATGACTTCCGGGGACGGACCTGATTGCTCATCACCGGCTTTTTGTGTCGCTTTAACCATCTCGGTAAACAGCGTATTCAGTGGTTTTGCCGCTAAGTGATTGAATTGTAAATTGAAAACAGCATCATTAATGAGCTTATAGTTTTCCCCGCCTGAAGTCAGATGGATTTCACCAAATTTATAGGTGAGACCATAATCAACAAAGTTATCTTTGATATCACCGTTAATGAGGTAATTGGCATCTTTCACGTCTAAGTTAAAGTCGTCATCTCCCGTTTTGCCATTAACTTTAAGACTACCCAACTTGCTCTCATATTTACCGATAATGATTTTATCCAATTCGGCGGAAGCACGATTCCATTTCACCGTGCTTTTGCCATCATTAAACTCCATTACTAATAATTTCGGCTCAGCTTCTGTTTCCATAGCATTACTTGGTGCTACCAATTTGAAATGCGGTAATACGGTTTCAAACTGACCGAAACCATCTTTATCAACCTGATAATTCGCGATGAACTGCCATTTTATCTCACCGCCGTCAATTTGCGTGTCAACATCGGAATCAAGTTTTCCTGTCACTTGTTTGTCATAACCGACGGAATAATCGGCGCGTAAAGGGGTTTTATCCTTTTTGCCAAACCATTCTTTGGTATTTTCGGTTTTGCTGATTTCGGTTTCGGCAGAAAACATCGCCGGTTTAACATTGAAATGGCTCAGATGATTGATTGGTAACGGACCGTGATAAAGTTTGCCGTTAAAAGGAACGGTGGTGATGTTGTTATCTGTTTTTGACGTAATAACCAAGTCGTAACTGATGTCGGAGCTAAAAACACCGCGTTGAATATTAACGTGGTCAATTTTTACGGTTCCGGTGGATTGAACGTTCGGGGAATTGAAGAAGGCGTCTAAACTTGCATTGGCTTTATTAATTTGCGTATGAAATTGTTGTTCGACGGTTTTGCCGGAATACCATGTGGCACCCACCCAGGCTCCGCCTAAGATAGCGATGACGCCTAATGCGACAGCTGATTTTTTCATTGTTTGAGTTCCTTATGAAGTGATTAAATCGCGCGCATTCTATCACATTGAAATTTAACTGAATAGCAATAAAGTGCGGTCGTTTTTACGAACGTTTTTTAAGGTGTCTGCGTTTGCCCGGTTGCCCGCCAAAAGGTCGCAAATCGGGGGTTGCCTTTATTGGTTAAGCCGCGATATTTATACGTAATGACGGTGCCGATTGGGGGAGGGTTAATACGATCATCCAACTTGAAACCCGAGCCGATTTTGAATTGCCCCCGATGATTTTCGCAAGTGAGTGATCCCATCACATTTTCAAACTGCCCTTTGCCTTTGTGGTGGGCGACAACGGTGCATTCTTCATCAAGTGCGGTTTTTAATTTGAGTATTTGCGAACTACGTTTTCTTTCGTAGGGTGCATTGGGGTTGCGAATGACGATGCCTTCGCCTTTGAGCTGTTCCACCTGCTGCAAAAATTGTTGAATATGTTGCGGGTTCTCAATGGGAATTTGTTCAATAATTTCAATGTAGTCGCTTGGGTTTTGCGCCAAATAGGTTTTTAATTGTGCCAAGCGGGCGAATAAATCCCCCTCGGCGTCAGGTACATCAAAGACATACAGCTTTAATTTATGCCAGCCTTTGTCCTGATAGGCCCGAACAATAGAAGAAATGTCGGCAAATTGATCACGTTGACTGAATAATTCGCCGTCGATGGCGAAAGGCGGGAATTTTTCCAGAAAGTAAGCGGGCGGATTCAGTTGCACACCACCACGGGTAAACATTTGTTTGCCGTCCCAATAACCGCGTACACCGTCTAATTTTTCGCTCATGACCCATCCTGTCACATTTTGGTTCTTATAGCTTTCTAACAGCATTAAGTCAGGTTTTTCTGCGTAACAAAAAAGGCTAAAAAAGCAAAGGGCGAAAAATAGGTTGAAATGGCGCATACGGATTCCTTTAAATAAAAAGGAGCATAAATCAAAGCGTACCGTAGGCGAATCATGTTCAGTGTTTTTTGCGACGGTGATCGCAAATCAAAAATGAAAATACAAAAAATGCGCCTTAGTTCTGGCGCATTCTTCGATTGTTTCGCGGTAAAGTGCGGTCAAAAATCGCGGCGTTTATTTTTCTTTCAAATAACCCATCCATTCTTTCAGTAATTGCATATTTTTTGCCATGGCACCCGCTTGTGGAACAAAATGCATCATATTTAACTGATAAGCCTCCCGCGTAACGCCTTCCCCAACGCTTGCCGGCAACACTTGAAATCCTTGTCCTTCAAATAACAGTTTGGCGCGTTGCATATGCCATTCGTTGGTCACCAAAATGATTTTGTTGATGCCTTCTTTTTCCAACAGCTGTCTGGTATATAAGGCATTTTCTTTCGTTGTCAGAGATTTTTCTTCCAACCACTTGGTCGGCACGTTAAAGAAATCTAACAATTCCTGTGCGGAGACTTTGGCTTCCGAAGCGCCTGTCGGGCTGACACCGCTGATTAATAACGGTAACTGCGTTTCTTTTTGCAAATAAGCGGCGTAACGCAAACGTTCTAATTGCGTGGCGGAAGAGGTGAGGGGCGCATACAATTCTTTGCTGTCACGTACGCCGCCGCCCAGTAACACGATAGCTTGTGCCTGCTTGTAATCCTCTAACGTTAAATGATCTTCCGTCACCAAACTGTCTTTAAGGATTTGCGCCGTATAAGGAATGCTGACCACATAAAGAATCAAAATGCCAAGCAACGCGCATAAACGCCCTACGGCTTTGCATCGGATTAATGAAAAAAACAAGGAAAGCAACCATAAAATCAATACGTTAAATGGTGGCAACAGCATGGCGGTGAGGAGTTTTTTGAGTTCTAACATGGTAAAAGTCTTTTAGTAATGATAACCGAATTTTGACCCACGCCTTAGAAGGGCGTTGGTATATTTCTTAGTAATGATAGCGGCATTGAATAATCGTTAAATGGCTATCCGATACTTGATATACAAGACGATGCTCTTTATCTATTCTTCTAGACCAAAACCCGGATAACTGATGTTTTAAAGGTTCAGGATCGCCTAAGCCTTCGAAAGGTGTTCTGGTGATATTTTGGATGAGTTTATTAATGCGCAACAACGTTTTTTTATCAACTTGCTGCCAATAAAGATAATCTTCCCAGGCGGTTTCCGTCCAAGCTAAAATCATTCCTGGAGTTCCCGTTCGATGATTTTACCTGAATTGAGTTGATCAATAGAGGCTAATAAACGCTCTCTATTTTTTGGGCTACGTAATAAATAAGCCGTTTCTTCGTAAGCTGCGAAATCTTCTAAACTCATTACAACAGCGTGTTTGCCGTTTTGCCTGGTAATCATGACAGGACTATGATCCGCAACAACCTGATCCAGTGTTGTTGCTAATTCTGCACGGAATGCAGAATAACTTATTACATTCATGTTATTCTCCTTAATAAAAACATTGTACAGATTATTGCACAATAAAAAGCTATCCTCAATAAAAAAGCACACATTTTATGATGTATGCTTTCTGAATAGGATTTTCTGCTTATTTATAAAACGTCACAAAATCCAACCCTTTGGTCCATAAATTGGCGTAGCCCGTATTTTTGCCGTAGGCGTTATCGCAGACGACATTAGGGATTTCCAACAGGCTGGAAAAAATATGCCCGTGCAGGCGGGTGGTGGTGATGTTGTCGTAGCTGAGAAAATCCTGCGCCACGCGTTTTACAATGTGCAGAGTGTAATTTTTCCAGACGAACTGGACGAGATCTTTTAACCATCCCAATCGATATGTGTTGGCAAATTTGGCTAAACGCCAGCTTAGCGCGAGAACCAGGCTGTCGCGTTTGGATAAGATGTCATCCCAGTCTTTGATGTGGCTACCGGCAGGCAATTGTGCGGTGATGTTTTTTTCAATATCGCTGGCTTCAATGTCTTTGCGTAGGAAATAAAGGGCTTTTCCGGTTTGTGTATTTTTGGTAGGCAAGGTGCCATACAGTTCGTGTGCCATGTCCGGTGATAAATACACGTTTTCGGAAAACGGTTCAAAGGCTTTTGCCGTGCGTTCATCCCGTGCCAGCAAATGGCAATCGGGGTGTCGGCGGAAAAGTGCGGTGGATTTTTCCAGCGTTTTTGGGTTTTTATAGAACAGGGTTTGCGGTAACACAACGGCACGGTTGTTCGGGAATGTTTGAACAATGGCTTCGCGCAGATTTTGATGTTGCGGGTAAAGATCGCCGAAATTACCGCCGCCATGCAATAAAATCGTGGTATTCGGCGTGATTTTTTGCTTGATTTCGTCGATATCCGTATCGTATTCGCTACGTTTTAACGTCACATGAATGTTGTGATCGGTAAAAAATTGCTCCGTTCCGTGATAAATCAATAAATCGCCCACGTTTAAATGTAACGGATAATCCAGATAAAACACGTCGTTTTTATCTTTGATTAAGTCCGCAATGGGCGCCAGCTTATGTTTTAAATCAATAAGTTGTTGATTCATTTTCTCACTCTTTTTAATAAATAGCTAAATAAGACGTTTTTTTCCGCTTTGTTTAATCCGATGAGCAGGATGAGCGCAAACAGAACGACTTCAATAAGGACGGCTTCACCGATAAATTCCATGAGGGAGTAGGTGCGTTGTGTGTCCGATAAATAAATTAAACTCAATAAAAAGGCAAAAATAATGCCGATATTCAGTAAATATGAGACAAATTCTTTTCGATTAAATTTAATTTTTTTGTTAATAAAATACAGACGGTAAATTTGCATGAGTGAGGCGGTGCAGAATTTGCCGATGAACGCAAACACCGGATTGTAACCGAGCGTGAATAAATAATAGGCGAGGGGCACGGTGCATAGGTCAATGGTTGCCAAAACGATGTTGTATCGTTTGATGGTGTGCGAACCGATGGCAAGCGCCGTCATCCAGAAGGAGCCCGCCATGGCGCTGATTAAGGAACAAACAATGGTGGCTTGCACCAGTTTGTCGGAATATTGCGGCACATGATCGCCCAGCCAAAGGGTGAGTAATGTGTGACTGAAATACAGTACCGGCGCCGATAAAATGGCGATTAAATAGAAGGAATATTTTGACGTGCCTAAAATTAATTTTTTGTTGCGATCGTAGTCTTTCGCGGCGTAAGACTGCACCAGTTGCGGATTGAACGCCACTTGGAAATTATTGACGAAACTGTACACCGCCGTATCCACTTGTGTGGCAATGCCCACGGCGGCATTGGCGGTGACGCCGAAGAAGAGGTTGGTCACCATATTTAAGCCTTGGGTGGAACCCACATAAGCTACTTGTCCCACCAGCATCCAGCCGGAAAAACTCATCATTTCTTTGGTTTTGCCGAGATCTTTTTGAAAGCGAAAGCGGGTTTCCGCATGAAAAGCGTTGCGGGTGAAACGAAAATACAGCGAGAAAACCAATAAACTTACGCACAGCAGCAATAAACTGTAAGAAATCAATTTATCGTAGTTTTCTATTTGCGTGAGAATAAAAATCGCGCCCAGTTTTAAGCCGGTTTCCGCCAACCCGAGCCAGGCATAAAAGGACATTCGCTCGTGCGCCACGATCATGGCGTTAAACGGCACTTTAATGATTTCCACCAGCGCAATGAGCAATGCCACCTGGTACACAATGTTGGCGGCATTCATGCGCGGGGCGGGAATGTTCAATTTATGATTTAAAAACCATAACCCCACCGTTTCCGCCAGAATCACCACGACCAACATAATAAACAGGTGGTTCAGAATGCTGATGTTAAATACCTGATTTACTCTGCCGACGTCGTTTGAGGCTTTTTCCACGTTAATAAAACGCTGGGTGGTTGCCGTCATGGTGCCGTTGAAAAACGAAAACAAAATCACCACGCCCATCACAATGTTGTAAATCCCGAAATCTTCTACGCCGAGCACCCGTAACACCACGCGCGAAATATACAGCATGGCGCCCATATTGAAGAGCATTCGGATGTAGAGAAACAGGGTGTTTTTAGCGATGGTTTTGTTGGACATGATGAGAGTCAATCTTGGCTTTTTTCCGTGAAATAGGTGGGGGATTATAGTTTTCTTTAGTATAATCAGCAATCTTTTATGCAACTATTTGGGCTTCGCATAATCAAATATACAACAGATTTTAATTGAGATGATTATGAATAAGTATTTGATTTCACTAGATAAAGATGTTCAGCGTCGTGAGCTGTTTTTTGCACAGCCCGGTACTGCGGATTTTTCGGTTTTTCCGGCGATTAATACCATGCAAAAGGAATGGGACGCGCTGTCAGCGGTGTTTAATCCGGTCAAATTTGAGCAGCATTACGGACGAAAAGTAACCAAAGGCGAAATCGGTTGCACCCTAAGCCACCTTGAAGTTTACCGCCAAATCGTTGCCGACGAAAACGTCGCCGAAAGCGATTATGCTTTGGTATGTGAAGACGATGCGCTGTTCAATCAAAATTTACCTGAAAATCTGACCGCACTTTTGGCGCAACATTGCACGGCGGACATTCTGCTTGTCGGGCAATCCAAAATTGCCGGGTTTGATGATGTGGAACTGGAAATCAATTATCCGACTACGTTTGCCTTTTTACGCGCCAACGTGGACGCCGTCACTTATGCCTATCCGTATAAAAGCTATTTTGCCGGCACCGTGGCGTATTTAATTAAAAAATCCGCCGCACGGACGTTTCTTGCCATTTTGGAACAGGAAACCCCGTTTTGGCTCGCCGATGATTTTCTGTTATTTGAAACCCAATTTAAGCTGAACAATCAGGTGGTGCGCCCGTTGATGGTGATTGAAAATCCGCAACTGGTGAGTAATTTGGAAGCCGTGCGCGGGTCGAAATCCAATAATTTGGTGAAGAAATTGTTGAAATATCCGTTGAAAAAACTGTTAGCCGTGAAGAAGAATTTAGGAAAATAACGAAAAAAATGACCGCACTTTTTAATCTGTTTTACATTTATGATCCTTGGTTCTTCCATTTTCTGCGCATGTCGTTCATCGCCGGGCTGGTTGTCTTGGCGGTGTTGGCGTATCGATTGGTAAAAAAACAGCAAACCAACGGCGTTATCCTGCCCTTAGACAGCCTTGCCGTGTTGTGCGGTTTGATTCTGTTTAGCGCGATTCCCTTGTTGATTAACGGCACGCACGATCTTTCCGTCATCATGATGTATGTGAAAGGCTTGGTGTTATTTGTTTTGGGCATCGGCATTTATAACGTTTTTTATGCGGAGGCGCAGGGGCAGCAAAACATGGTGCGGGATCTGCAAATCGGCGTAGTGATACAGTTTGTCCTGGGCTTATTGGCACTCTTCGGCGTGTCTTTTATGGTTGATTTCCTGCTCGCCACGAACGCGCTATTACCGGCGCGGTTTTATGGTTCCGAACAGGAATATCGCTTGTATAACGTGACATCGGCGGCATTTTTCCAGCTGAGTTTGTTCTATTTAATGCTGTTTCATTTTCTGCTTGCCTACAACGCGAAACATAACCGCATTCCAAGTTTGATTATCTTCTTTATGCTGTGTATCGGGCTGCTTTCCGGCAGAACCTTTTTGCTGCTTTCGGCGGTGAGTATTTTGTTGTATTTCAAAGTGCGGTACATTCCGGCGTTAATTTCTTTTGCCGTGTTGTTGCTATTGCTGGCGTATTTCCTGCCGGATAACAAATATGTGGCGCACGCCCTTGAACCGGTCATTAATTTATTGCATGGCGCGGGGCTTGTCAGTTCTTCCACGGATACGCTAGTGGAAAAACATTTATTTATTCCCACAGTAAAACAATTTATTTCCGGCGACGGACTTTATATGACGGGGCAAACGGAAGTGGGGCGTTACTACGGGCATACGGATTCCGGTTTCTTGCGCCAGATTTTATACGGCGGCGTGACTTATGCGTTGGTGTGTTTTTTAGTGACCTTCTATTTTGTGCGCAAAGTGGCGATAAACTGGTTTGACGGCAGTTGGAAGTTTATTCTTTCCGCGTTGGTGATTCTCGCCGCCTGCAACGTGAAAGCCGACACTTTCGCCTTCCCGGGCATTATGTTCGTGATGTTGATGTTCTTCTCTTTATTCGGTTCGCACGGCAAACAACTTGTGTTATTCAAACAAAAGGAGGCGAAATAATGTTCAGTATCATCGTTCCTTCTTATAATCGAAAAGAGGAAATTCCGGCGCTGTTGGAAAGTTTAAGCCGACAAACCGTGCATAATTTTGAAGTGGTGATTGTGGACGATTGCTCGAAAGAACCTGTTACGGTGGCGCAAACTTATCCTTTCCCCGTGCGGGTGATTCGCAACGAAACCAATCAGGGCGCGGCGGAAAGTCGTAATGTCGGCGCGCGTCATGCACAGCATGACTGGTTATTGTTTTTAGACGATGACGATCGTTTCGCTAATGATAAATGTGAAAAATTGGCGAATATTATTGCCGATCATGCCGATATTAACTTTATTTATCACCCGGCGAAATGTGAAATGGTGAATGAAGGCTTTACCTATGTCACGCATCCCATTGACCCGCAACACATCAGCATTGAAAGCATTTTGTTGGCAAATAAAATCGGCGGTATGCCGATGATCGGCGTGAAGAAAGATCTGTTCTTAAAAATAGGCGGATTATCCACCGCACTTCGTTCTTTGGAAGATTATGATTTCCTGCTGAAATTGTTGCAGGAACCCGAATTCACGCCTTGCAAAGTGAATGAACCGCTGACCTATTGCACCTTTCACACTAAACGGGCAAGCGTTTCCACGGATACCACCAATACCGAGAAAGCTATTGATTACATTCGTGAGCATTATGTAAAAACGGCGGAACAGGCGCGCAATTTCAAGATTAATGCCAGTTATATTTTGGCTTATCCGCATATCATGAATTTATCCCGCAAAGCGGCAGCATACTATTTTGATATTTTTAAACAGACCAAAAGTCTGAAACAGTTAATCATTGCCTTGGTGGTGCTGATTTCACCGAAATTGGCGATTAATTTGAAGCGGTTTATGTAAAAGATTCATTGATTTCATGTATCTCCGGATATGTGCCATTGAAGAAGAAAAGAGTAGAGTAGTTAGTAATGAAATTTTCAGTGTTAATGTCCTTATATATTAAGGAAAATCCACAATATTTAAGAGAATGTTTGGAAAGCCTGGTGGCGCAAACCCGTCCTGCTAATGAAATCGTGCTGGTGTTTGACGGCGCGGTGACGCCTGAATTGGAGGCGGTGGTTGCCGAGTTTGAATCGAAACTGCCGTTTAATTTGGTGAAATTGCCGAAGAATTTAGGCTTAGGCAACGCCCTCAACGAAGGTTTAAAACATTGTTCGCACGATTGGGTTTTGCGCATGGATACCGATGATATTTGCGTGCCGGAACGTTTTGCCAAACAGGTGGCGTTTATTGAACAACATCCTGACACTATTGTGTTCGGCGGGCAAATTGCCGAGTTCGGTGAAAATATCCATGACATAGTGGCATATCGAAATGTGCCGACCTCTGCCCAAGATATTGTTACATTTACCCAAAAACGCTGCCCGTTTAATCACATGACGGTGGCGTATCAAAAAAGTGCGGTCATAAATTGTGGCGGATATGAGGATTTACAGGAAGATTATTATTTGTGGATCAAACTTGTGGCACAAGGACAACGTGTGGCGAATTTGCCCGATATTTTGGTCTATGCGCGCGTCGGCAACGGCATGGTAGGGCGGCGTCGTGGTTTAAACCAAGCCAAAGCGGAATGGCGTTTATTTAAGCTAAAACATCGCTTGGGTATTCAGGGATTCTTATCCGGGCTATTCACCTTTGCCCTGCGTTCCGGCGCCAGATTATTACCGACGTCATTACTGAAAAACATTTATCAAACCTTTTTAAGAAAATAACATGATGAAATTAAACTACATTTTAAAAATATCCGGAATTTCGACCGCACTTTTCCTGGCGGGCTGTTCCTCCAATTCCAATACACCGGCACAACCCTCCGAGCCAACGAATTCCGTCATGGCTGTGAATCCAACTGCGGTGTATAGCAAGCCCCGCACCTTGGATAACTTCAACGATTATGTGAATTTTTTGAAAGGCAAAGCGGCGACAGAAGGCGTTTCTGCCGACGTATTGAATGCACAAAATAATATTAATTACATTCAAAAATCCGTGGATTTGGACGATCAGCAAGCGGGCAGAATTCGCAAGCGCGATCCAAATGCCCCGCCGATCATCAATCCGAACGGCACGACCAATTATTTAAATCGCGTATTAACCGAAAATAAAGTGGATACGGCGGAAGCGCGTTATTGGGAACAATTGCCGCAGCTTGAAAATGCGTCAAAGAAATTCGGCGTACCGAAAAATTATCTGTTAGCCTTGTGGGGCATGGAGAGTAGCTTCGGCTATTATCAGGGCAATTACGATGTGTTATCCACCTTAGCCACCCTTGCTTTTGACGGACGTCGCGAAGCCTTATTCAGCAAAGAATTTATCGCCGCCATGAAAATGCTACAGCGTGATCATATTCAACGCCATAAAATGCTGGGATCATGGGCGGGCGCCATGGGACAAACCCAATTCATGCCAAGCTCTTATCTCAGCTATGCCGCAGACGGCAACAACGACGGCGAGAAAAATATCTGGACTGATCATTACGATGTTTTCGCCTCCATCGCCAATTATTTACACACCGTCGGCTGGAACGAAAACCTGCCATGGGGCGTAGAAGTTGCGCTAACCCAACCGTTAGACATGGCGCTTGCCGGCACGGAAGACAATAAAAAACGCACTTTACGCGACTGGCAAAATATGGGCGTCACCCTAAAATACCAAACCCCACAAACGCAACAAAAACTGACCGCACTTTCCGGTACACCGGATTTATGGCTGGTAAGACCAGATAAAGAACTCGGTCGCGCCTTCCTTGTTACCAACAACTTCCGCACCTTACTGCACTGGAATAAATCCAATTATTTTGCCGTGAGTATTGGAATGTTTGCTGATAGGATTGAGCAAAGGGTTGGGGGGTGAGGCGATCAATCTATAATTATGGATCTGTATATATAGTTTTAAGACGGATTTTAATGTAAAATCCACAAGATTTTTAAGCTTATTAAGCAAAGAGGGGTAGATTGGTATGGGGTTAATAGGTAAATTTCGTCGTTTTTATGCATTTGATGAGCTTCTGAAACAATTGATTGTAAGAGATGTCAAGTTAAAATACAGACGAAGTTATTTAGGATATCTTTGGAGTATCTTAAACCCTCTGATGTTGATGATGGTTTTAGTTGTTATTTTTTCTAATCTATTCAGGTTTGATATTCCTAATTTCCCTCTTTATCTTATTACCGGACAAGTCATGTTTAACTTTATGATAGAGGCAACCAGTATGTCAGTTGGATCCATTATTGGTAATACGTCTCTTATCAAAAAAACCTATGTTCCTAAATATATTTTTACAGTATCAAAAGTGGGGAGTTCCTTGGTAAATTTAGTGTTTTCACTGGGAGCTCTCATTTTAGTTATGATTTTTACAGAAGCTGTATTTTCTTGGGAACTTTTATATTTTCCATTAATTGTGTTACAAGTTTTTATTTTTAGTTTAGGCGTGGGATTGTATTTAGCAGCAGCAACAGTTTTTTTTCGTGATATTCAGTATTTATGGGGCGTATTTACATCAATGTGGATGTATTTAACGCCTTTATTTTATCCGGTATCCATTATTCCTTTAGAATATCAAGATATCTATAAAGGTTTGAATCCAATGTATTGGTATATTGAGCAATTCAGGAATATTGTATTATATGCGAAGAGCCCTGATTTATATTCAATGTTAATCGGTTTTTTAGTAGCGTTTGTTTTTTTAATCTTTGGGGCGTGGTATTTCAATAAAAAACAGGATGAATTTATTTTATATATATGATGAATAGTGACGTAATTATTAAGGTTAGTAATGCAACTGTACGTTTTAATAAAGCGACAGAGAGTTACAACGGGTTAAAAGAATATGTTATTCGGATGCTAAAAGGTGAACTCATGTTTCAGGAGTTTTTAGCATTAAAAGATATTAATCTTGAAATTAAACGTGGAGAATCTTGGGGGCTAATTGGTTCAAATGGTTCAGGTAAGTCTACTTTATTAAAACTTATTTGTGGCATTCTAAAACCTTATAAAGGTTCTGTTGAAGTTAAAGGTACAATTGCGCCTTTAATTGAGTTAGGTGCAGGTTTTGATGGTGAACTAACAGCAAGAGAAAATATTTTTTTAAATGGAGCCTTGCTTGGGCATAAAAAATCATTTATGCAACAACATTTTGATGAAATTATTGAGTTTTCTGAATTACAAGATTTTGTTGACGTACCAATCAAAAATTTTTCATCAGGTATGGCTGCTCGCTTGGGTTTTGCGGTAGCCACTATTGTTAAACCGGATATTTTAATTGTTGATGAGGTTCTTGCTGTTGGAGATGCAGCGTTCCAAGAAAAATGCAAAAAACGTATGGAAGAGATGCTTTCTGGTGGAACAACGTTGCTTTTTGTGTCTCATTCTATCGAACAGGTAAAAGAACTTTGCCAAAATGTACTTTGGATTGATAAAGGCGTAGTAAAAGCAGTAGGGAAAACTGAGAATATTACTCCTTTATACGAACATAATTAACTAGAAATCATGAGAAAAGAAGAATTATTTGAGATTCTCTACAATAGAGAAAATTAAGGCGCTTAATTTTGTAATTAGTGTTGTCCTATATTTCTGATTTCTATATTGAGGTACAATAAAATTATAAAGATTATTTTTGATGAAAATATATTTAAATTACTTTTATGATTCTATTATTAATCTTAGAGTTGTGAAAGTAAAATACTTAATAAAACTATACTTTAAAAGGTAATTAAAATGTTCACTATCCAGAACTTCGTTTTTGATTTTTCTTCTTTGCCAGAACACATGTTTTATCAGACATCAGGTGAAGACTATATTTGTCATCCAAAAGGAAAAGGTATTTCATTAGAAACTTTTCTTAATGTAGAGGCAAAAATTGAGTTTTTAAGCGTATTTAATAGTTTTCCTGCAGAGCATTTCTTATTAAATACTAAAGCTAAGGACGTTTATTTAAAACTAAATCTTAATGGTAAGATTAGCGATTTAAAAGTAATGAAAAAAACATTATGGGATAATGAAATTGCTTATCAAAGTAATGAACAAGAAATAAATGGTGAAATAATTTTAGGACCATTCCCTTTAGAAAATGGAACAAAGCGTTATTCTGTTGAGTTATCAACCAGAGATAAATTTGAGATTCTAAGTGCAGAATGGTGTGTTGATAAAAGTATTGTAAAAGAAAAAACTGTTGATTTAAGCATTACAACATTCAAAAAAGAGAAGTATATAATTAATAATATTAATTCCGTCTTATCTTATCCGCCATTAGATAAATTTAAATTTAGAACTATTGTTGTAGATAATGGTAATACTTTATTAGAAGATAATTTTGAATTTTCGGAAAAATTATTATTAATTTCTCAAGCCAATCTAGGTGGTACTGGTGGGTTCATGCGTGGGCTAATGGAAGCTCATAAAAATGATACTGATTATATCCTATTTATGGATGATGATATTTTGTTATCTCCTGAAATTGTGTTCCGAGCATTAGCTATTGCACAAATTTCTCAAGATAAGAAAGCATACGGTGGTATGATGTTCCATTATACAAAGAAAGATAAAATTCATGAACAGGGAGGTCGATTACCTTGGGAAATTAACCGATTTTTCACAGCTATTAATGATGGTGATTATCTTAAAAACCTTAATAATCCACAATATGACGCTTTATATTCTGAAGGTAATCCTGATTTTAGTGGATGGTGGTTCTATATGGCAGAAGTTAAAGAGACTCCCATCTTGCCTAATTTCTTCTTTAAATGGGATGATATTTGCTCATCATTATATCTTCAAAAAAATGGAGTTAAATTATCAGTTTTCCCTACGCTCTTTGTATGGCATGAAGACTTTTCAATAAAAAGACATTTATTTATGACAGACTATTTGAGTATGAGAAATGAAATTTATGCTTTTGCATTTTTAGGTGTATCTAAAAAACAAATGGAAATTTCGTTTAAACGTACATTCCAACTTGTAGTTAGAGATATTTTGATGTGGGATTATTCTAGAGCGGAAATTAGGATTAAAGCGTTACAAGATTCATTAAAATATAAAGAAATACTTTCTCCTGAATTTGTATTATCAGGGAATGGGGATTACCCTGTTAAATTAGGTAGAGAATATACCCCTGAAATGCAATATATTACGAGTGACATTGACCCATACTTTGAAAAAGAACGCCCACAAATGTCTAGGGGGAAGAAAAAATATATTAAATTAATGTTTCGTTTGTTAAGGTTAATTTTACCTTGGAAAAGAGAAGTACTTAAAAACAATAAACTTCCTATGTTATCAATGCATAATGGTAACTTTACTATTCTTTACGGGTATAAAAAATATTTTTTATACAATGCTGATGGGCATATTGGTTATTATTGTGAGTATTCTCTTAGTAAGACATTAAGATTATTAAAAGATCTAATAAAAACTATTAAAAATGTGAAAAAAGAGTATCCGGAAATTGTAGGGTATATGAAAGTTAACAAGTTTGATGAAAATTATTGGAATATTATTTTTAAGGCTAAATAAATTAAGGAAAATATAATGAAAAAATTTCTTTTAGTCGGTGCCGGTTTTTCTAATGCCGTCATTGCCCGTGAGTTAGCCCAACAAGGCTATCAAGTTACTGTAATCGATCAACGTTATCATGTGGCAGGCAACTGTCATTCGGAACGTGATGTAGAAACAGATGTAATGGTACATGTTTATGGTCCGCATATTTTCCATACGGATAATGAGCGGGTGTGGAACTATATTAACCGGTTTGGTGAATGGATGCCTTTTGTGAATCGGGTGAAAACGATAAGCCAAGGAGCTGTATATTCTTTACCCATTAACTTGCACACAATCAACCAATTTTTTGGTAAAACCTGTTCGCCAAAAGAAGCTAAAGCATTAATTGAGGCGCAGGCAGATATGTCAATTACCGATCCGCAAACCTTTGAAGAACAAGCGATGCGTTTTGTGGGGAAAGATTTGTATAAAGCCTTTTTTTATGGATATACCAAGAAGCAATGGGGGGTTGAACCAAAAGAATTGCCGGCAAGTATTCTGAAGCGTCTGCCGGTTCGTTTTAATTATGACGATAATTACTTTGCCCATAAATTCCAGGGAATGCCGAAAGACGGTTATACAGTAATTGTTGAAGCTATTCTTGAACATCAAAATATTAAAGTAAAATTAAATACAGCTTTCTCTGAAAGCATGAAAGCAGACTTTGATCATATTTTCTGGTCCGGACCGTTAGATGCTTATTTCGGCTTTGAACTGGGACGTTTAGGTTATCGTACTCTTGATTTTGAAGTTTTCCGTGACGAAGGGGATTATCAAGGTAATGCGGTAATTAACTATGGCGATGAAGATGTGCCTTATACCCGAATATCTGAACATAAGCATTTTGCACCGTGGGAACATCATGACAAAACGGTTTGTTACCGTGAATTTAGTCGTCTCTGTGAAGAATCAGATATTCCTTATTACCCGATTCGTTTAGTACAAGATAAAACGCTATTACAAAAATATGTGGAAAAAGCAAATCAAGAGAGTAACGTAACTTTTGTTGGACGCTTAGGTACTTATCGCTATCTTGATATGGATGTTACCATCAAAGAAGCATTGGAAACGGCGGATGCAGTAAAAGAATCGCTAGAAAAATCGACCGCACTTAAAGCGTTTTATGTCAATATGGATGTGTAATGAATAGTAAAAAATCTATTTGTGCTGTTGTCGTTACATATAACCGAAAAACATTGTTACTCCGATGCTTACAGGCATTGGAGCAACAAAGTTGTTTGTTGAATCATATTGTCATTGTCAATAATGCCAGTACAGACGGTACAATAGATTTTTTGCAACAACATACCTATTTAGATAAGCAAAATGTTACTTTAATTAATTTAGATCATAATCAAGGTGGTGCAGGCGGTTTTTATCATGGAATTAAATTCGCCCATGAGCAAGGATATGATTATATATGGTTAATGGATGATGATGGATATCCAAGTATTTTTTGCTTAGAGAAGTTATTGGGTTATGTATCGGATAACTGTTATATTGGTCCTGTTGTAGTAGATTCTGAAACTAAAGAAAAGTTAAGCTTTTCACTTCGGTTACCCAATTCTTTAAAAGTCTTTGATTCTTATAATTCTTTAATGTCTTTTCAACAAAATAATAATCGAATTGATAAATTAATTTTACCATTTAACGGGACATTAATTTCCGGAAAATTAATTGATAAAGTAGGTCTTCCTTACAAAGATTATTTTATTTGGGGAGATGAGAAAGAATATACATTAAGGATGGAAAAAATGGGTGCTGAAATATTTACGGTTGTCAATGCTATATTTTATCATCCCGCGAGTAGTTCCTCGTCAGTTGAAATGTTCTTTGGTAAATTAAGATTTAATAATGCGAATTCTAGATTGAAGTTATATTGTTTTTGTCGAAACTCTATTGGTATTTATTTGAAACATAAAAATGTATTTTATGCTTTGTGTTTTTTATTAAAAACAACATGGTTCTTTTTATTTACTAAACCAAGTATATCTAATCTTATCTTTAGTTGGAAAGCCATATGGCATGGATTTACCGGTAACTTCGTTTATCATAAAAAACTATTATAATAAATGAGTACTCTCAAGATTCTTATTGCAACCCATAAGAAATATGAATTTCCAAATACTTCATATTATGTCCCCATTCATGTGGGAAAAAATCTAACTCACATTGATTTAAATATCTTATCTGATAATACTCAGGATAATATTTCCAATAAAAATCAGTCTTATTGTGAACTAACGGCTTTATATTGGGCATGGAAAAATAATTTTTTTGCTGATATGGAATATGTCGGTTTAGTTCATTATCGCCGCTATTTTGCTGGAAATGAGTTGCTGCTAAAAGGCAAGAGGATTGCTTCATCTGAAGAATTGGCAATCTTGCTTAAAGATGTTGATTGTTTGGTTCCCCGTAAGAGAAATTACTATATTGAAACCGTGTATTCTCACTATCAACATGCGCATTATATTGAGGATTTGAAGGCAGTTGGACAAATTTTGGCTAATAAATACCCAGATTACCTAACGTCTTTTGAGCGGGTCATGCAGGGGAAAACTCTCTATTTATACAATATGTTTGTTATAAAACGGGAACTGTTTGAAAGCTATTGCCATTGGCTATTTACAATTTTGTTTGAATTAGAAGCAACTCTTGATGTCTCAAACTACAACCCATATCAAAAGAGGGTATATGGTTTCCTTGCAGAACGTTTGTTTAATGTTTGGTTATTAAAAAATGAAGTTCGATTGAAAGAAGTTAGGGTTGTTTCTTTAGAAAGGCAAAACATACTTCTGAAAGGGATTAGCTTTATAAAAAGAAAACTGATGGGGCGAAAAGAGTGAAAAAACAAATTATATGTAAATATATTCTTGCTGCTACAGATTTCTTATTTTTGATCTTGTCGTTTGGTATCGGATTATGGTTTGTTAGCATTATAAATGAAAATTTCTTATTTCCACGATATGATATTTTTTATAGTGGATTGATCCACCTCTTTATTTCTATTCTTTGTGTTATATGGTTTTGGATTAAACTAAGACACTATACTTACCGAAAGCCTTTCTGGTATGAATTAAGAGAAATTCTTAACACTCTCATTATTTTTTCTATTATAGAACTAACCATTGTAGTATTTTCAAATATTAATTTTTCTAGGTATAGATGGGTCCTTATATGGGGAGTAACGCTTATGCTTGTTCCTTTAGGAAGGATTATTATAAAAAATTATTTAATTAATTTGGGATGGTACCTCAAAGATACAATAATTATTGGAACCGGTAAAAATGCTTTGGATGCGTATAAGGCATTAACAAGCGAAAAATATTTAGGATTGAAAGTAAGATTTTTCATTGGACCACAAACAGAGAATAAAAGAATATTATCTCTGCCGGTGATAAACGAAAATAAAAAATATATTTGGCAAAAAAACATAAAGACAAGTGATCAATTTATTATTGCCTTAGAGGATAATGAAGATATTCAGCGGGATAATTGGTTGCGTTACTTGGCAAGACATCATTATCGTTCGGTATCGGTAATTCCATCACTAAGAGGCTTACCGTTATATAGTACGGATATGTCTTTTATCTTTAGTTACGAAGTCATGTTACTTCGTATTAATAATAATCTGGCAAAAAGATCGTCTAGAATACTCAAAAGAATAATGGATATACTGGTTTCTTTATCCTTAATTGTTTTACTTTCTCCGGTATTTATAATTATTTGTATAGGTATAAAGATAGAAGACGGCGGGGATATTATTTATAAACATAAAAGAGTTGGGCGTAATGGTAAAAAATTTCGTTGTTGGAAATTTAGATCTATGCGTTCAAACTCAAGTGCATTATTAAAAGAATTCTTGGATAAAAGTCCAGCAGCAAGAATAGAGTGGGAAAAGGATTTTAAACTTAAAAACGACCCCAGAATAACGAAATTGGGTCGATTTTTGCGAAAAACTAGTCTTGATGAATTGCCACAACTATTTAATGTGTTAATTGGACAAATGAGCTTGGTGGGACCAAGACCTATTGTTTCACAGGAGTTAAAATACTATAAAGATGATGTGGATTACTACTTAATGGCAAAACCGGGAATGACCGGATTATGGCAGGTGAGCGGACGTAATAATGTGGATTATGATACGCGAGTATATTTTGATGCCTGGTATGTTAAAAATTGGTCACTATGGAACGATTTTGCTATTTTGTGTAGAACACCTAAGGCTGTTTTGGAACGCAATGGAGCCTATTAAAGTTTAACTTTTCAATCGCTCAAGAATAGGAAAGCAGAATAGACTTCTGCTTTTTTGTTTGTTGCAAGTATAATGTTGTCCTAACACAAAACAAAGGAACAAAACATGAAAGTCATGTCGTTTAATATAAACGGATTAAGAGCCAGACCACATCAATTAGAAGAAATTATTGATAAATATCAACCGGATGTGCTGGGATTACAGGAAATCAAAGTGGCGGATGAGGTCTTTCCTTATGATTTGGTGGATCATCTCGGCTACCACGTCAATCATTTTGGGCAAAAGGGGCATTACGGCGTTGCGTTATTGAGTAAACAGGCGCCGTTGTCCGTCAGAAAAGGCTTTCCGACAGATGATGAGGAAGCGCAAAAGCGGATCATCATGATTGATTTGGAGACGAAATTCGGTCAGCTTACGGTCATTAACGGTTATTTCCCGCAAGGAGAAAGTCGTGAACATCCGACCAAATTTCCGGCGAAACAAAAATTTTATGCGGATTTACAGCGTTATTTGGAGCAGGATCATAACGCACAAAACCCGGTCATTATCATGGGAGATATGAATATCAGCCCCTCCGATTTAGATATCGGTATCGGTGAAGAAAATCGTAAACGTTGGCTGCGTACCGGTAAATGTTCTTTCCTGCCGGAAGAGCGCGAATGGTATCAGCGTTTATATGCGTACGGCTTGGAAGATACCTTCCGCCACATGAATCCGACGGTTAATGATAAATTCTCCTGGTTTGATTATCGCTCCAAAGGATTTGACGACAACCGTGGTTTGCGTATTGACCACATTTTGGCAAATAAAGCCTTGGTGGCACATTGTGTGGATACCGGTATTGCCTTGGATATTCGCGCCATGGACAAACCTTCCGATCACGCACCGATTTGGGCGGAGTTTAAATAATGCCGTTGAAAAATCCCGAACAGAATTGGCAAAATTACCGCACATTAATTAACGGCAAAATCGCCAGTTGCACGGTTAATTTGGATATTTTTGAGGTGTTTTCTCCGCAAAAATACAATAAGGTCGTGCAGGTTTCTTTGCCTTATGAGCCCGATGAAAGTGCCATGCCAACCTTGGATGAACATCATCGTGTCATCACGGAATTGTTCAAAATTCTGATTCAGGTTTCGGCACTATCCGATGTACTTTATGCCGGGCATATCATTGGTGACGGACATTTGCAGTTGCATTTTTATTGTGATGAACCGACCGCACTTTTTGATGTGCTTGACCAATTCAAGGAACATATTGATCACACGGGCGTGCAGGATGATCCGAATTGGGATACTTATTTTGACTTTTTGTTGCCGTCGCCATTAGAAATGAAGCTCAATGTTACGGAAGAAATTCTCGATATGTTGTTGCAAAACGGCAGAAATTTGGCGGATAACTATCTCATTGAACATACCTTTCAATTTGCCGATGAACAGCTGATGTATCAATTCATGGAAGAAACCAATCTCAGTGACATTTCTTTCAACACCATGAGTTACAGCAACGCGCCTATTACCTTTTCAGATTCTGACGAGGAAGACAAAGAAAGTTTTTACATTGTTAAAATCGAACAGGAAATGTCTTTGGATACGGATGAAATTTTTGCTTATGTTGAACAGTTTGATCGTTTGGCGGAAAAATTTTCCGGTGAATATGTGGGCTGGGAGAGCGACACGATTAATCAGGTGAAAGCGAATTAATCCTTCTATAACAATAACTAATCTATGCAAATTCTCATTACCGGCGGTGCCGGTTTTATCGGTTCGGCATTGATTCGATGGCTGATTCAATATACTGACCACAATATCATTAATGTTGACAAGCTCACTTACGCCGGCAATTTATGTGCCTTGCACGCCGTGGAAACCCATCCGCGTTATCAGTTTGAACAGGCGGATATTTGCGATGGGCAAATGATGGCGCATCTATTGGGGCAATATCGTCCTGATGCCGTCATTCATTTGGCGGCGGAAAGCCATGTGGATCGGTCGATTGACGCTCCCGCCGCGTTTATGCAAACCAATATTATCGGCACTTACACTTTGCTGGAAGCTGCCCGTAATTATTACGAAAAATTGACAGCCGAGAAAAAAGCGAGATTCCGTTTTTTACATATTTCTACCGACGAAGTATATGGCGATGTGGCGGAAAATCACACCTTATCGAAGGAAGACGCCGCGTATGCGCCAAGTAGCCCGTATTCCGCGTCAAAAGCCTCTGCCGATCATTTAGTTCGCGCCTGGCAGCGCACCTATGACTTGCCGACAATCATCACCAATTGCGCCAATAATTACGGTCCATACCAATACCCCGAAAAACTGATCCCGCTCATGATCTCCAATGCACTGAATGGCAAGCCGCTACCGGTCTATGGCAACGGACAGCAGATTCGTGATTGGCTTTATGTGGAAGACCATGTTCGCGCCTTGTATTTGGTGCTTATGAAAGGCAACGTAGGCGAAAGCTACAATATCAGCAGTCATTGCGAAAAAACGAATTTGGCTGTGATTCACGCCATTTGTGATCTCTTGGAAGAATTGGTGCCGAATAAACCGATGAACGTAACGCATTATGCCGATTTAATTGTTCACGTCACCGATCGTCCCGGTCACGATCGCCGCTATGCCCTTGATGCCACAAAGATTCGACAAGAATTAGGCTGGCAGCCACAAGAAAATTTCTCCTCCGGAATGCGAAAAACCGTGCAATGGTACATAAATAATCGGAACTGCTCGGATAAAGTGCGGTCATAAAAACGTGTTCTGAAATTAACAAATCAATAACAAAATGATTTCCCTTGTTTTCAGCACTATTTTTGTTCAAACCAACGCCTAAAAAACGTTGGTTTTTTTCACCGCACTTTTGGAAAGCAAAATATGATTAATCCGATATACGGAGGGAGTAACTATGCAGAAATCCGCCCTGCGAGGCTTAATGGCGGTAGCACTTGTTTTAACTGCAAACATCACGACAGCAAAAGATTTCATCATTTATGATCACATGGATTATGTAGGCAAGCCTGATTTGACTGCCGAAAAATTATCTAAAGTTTTTCTGGTGTACGAATCCGAACTGGTCAAACCTGACCCCGCCGGCAAACGTAAACACGGCGTGTTAAACCTTCAACGCATCCGCGAACTGGCGCGAAAATCGCACACCGAAGGCTACCGCATGATTTCCACCGACATTGAATCCTGGTTCAGTAACAAGGACGGACAATTATTAACGCCGGATCAACTGGCGACGGATTTCGGGCAAATGTACAAAATCTTTAAGCAGGAAAACCCACGCGCGTTTAGTTGTAACTATGGCTTGCCCATGGAAAATTTAAGCGTTATTCGTTTTTTCCGCCCGACGGAATCTTACGACGCCGTGTTAGCCAAATGGCGCGAATTCAGCAAACGCCGCCACCTGGCAACCGCCACTTGCGACTATTTAAATCCCGTGGTTTACATCGCGGATCCGGACGTGAAAAACTGGGAGCGCGATGTGCAGATTACCGTAAAAGAAATCCGTCAACGTTTTCCTAACAAACCGGTTATCGGCTACCTCTGGCCGCAATATTATTCCGCCTCCAAAAGCCCGCATTTTAAGAAATTTATCGATGCTAAAACGTGGCGCAGTATGTTGGAAATCAGCCATAAGCACATGGACGGCGTCATTATTTGGTCGGACAAACGCGATGATAAAAATCAAATCGTCAAATGGACCGATCCGCGCGTACAAGCCATGATGAAAGAAACCAAAGCCTTCATCGCCTCAAAAGGAAAAGACATCAAAGTGGACGGCTTAAATAAGCCGAAGTAAAAACACTTGAAAAAATGACCGCACTTTTGGAGGACAGAATGTTTTCGATTCCATTCAATAAAAGTGCGGTCAAAAAAACAGATGTTTATTCAGGTTGCTTGGGTATGTTTTCCAGGTTGACCACTTGGACGTGGCATAGGGAGCTGGGGTCGATTTTGTAGAGATAAAAGTTTCCGTTCGTGGCGTGAACGCTTTTGGCTAAGATGAAGGTGTCGCTGTATTTGGCTAAAACGTAATAGGCTTTGCCTTCAATTTCCAAGGAATCAAATACCGTTTTGAAATGCGGGCGGCAGTAGCCGACGATAAAGGCGCAGATCACAAAATAGCAGTAAGTGGATAGCATCACATAACTTTTATTTCGATAAAGAAATTTCACTACGGCGTCGATGGAAAGGGTGCTGATATGGCGGCGGATGTAATTTTTAAATAGCAGGGTGAAAATAAAGGTGGTGAGGATGTAAGTGAATATAAAAAGATAACTGATTTTTCCCACCGTTAAAATATAGCCGATGACGCCGGGGATAAAGAAAACGGTGCATAAAATATAGGTTCTTAGCAGGCTGAGGCAAGCGTCCGTCATATAAGGTTTGGCTTTTTTTAGCCCGAATAAGCCGATTAAATAAGTGCCGAGAAGAATGATACTGACCCAGATTACATAGCCGAAACTGCGCGCCACATTGCCTGTGCCTACATCCACATACCACCACGGGAAGCCGTAAAAATAAGATTGTCCCCAACCATAGGCGTAAGCCGTTGACCAGCCTAACACCACTAAAAATGCCATTGAAATAGAAGATGAAATCAGTTTGCTTAGGGTTTTAAACATAAGAATTTGGGTCTTTATTTATGGTTATTAAAATAGAAATGAGAAGCATTTTATGTAAATTTTTGGCGGGTTCAAGTTTTTGAAAACTGTTTGCGTAAAAATTGCCCTATTTTTAATAGGGATTTGTTGTGCGTAAATTGGACAAATAAAACAGGCTTAACGGGAGGCTGAAAAGCAGAAAAAGCGCGTACAAGGCAGCATTGGGCGCTTGTGCGCTAAGTTGTAAATAGCCGAGCCATAAATAGGTGATGCCACCAAATGCCTGGAGCGCATAAAATAACATCACTGGCAATTTGAGCAGTTCCCGATAGTGAAATTCCCGCAAATCCGCCATAAATAACAAACCGACCGCAATAGCCCAAAAACCGCTTACGCTTGGTTGAAGGCTGATTTGTGAGACTACATAACAAAGCAAAAACAGGATTTTCACATTACGGTACACCCGATTGGGCACGAAAAAAATGTTGTCTTGAGCGGCTTGTTGTAACGCCTGCTGACAAAGTGTCGTGCTGAGTTCAAAGGAGAGATAAACCAGCAGGATGTTGTAGCTACTTAAAAGCCAATCGGCAAGGGCAGTGGAATAAAAAAAGACGCCGATGATGAACAGATTGGCAATAGCGATAAAAAGAAACTGAGGACGTTTAATCATAATACACCACTCCGTTGAAGCGATTTGCCACGATTTCTTCTTCGTAACGATTATCCCGCTGATTAAGCGGTTCCGGCAAATAGATGGATTGTTTTACGTGCATACCTTTCGGACTGAGCAGCAGGATTTCATGGCTTAACCTTGCAGCTTCAAAACGATCGTGCGTCACCAATAAGCAAGCCAATCCTCGTTCGCTGATTCGATTGGCTAAAATTGCGGTTAAGTTGTTGCGCAAATCGCGATCCAGCCCCACAAACGGCTCATCAAGCAAGGCTAAATCGCAATCGCTTAAAAATAAGCGCAATAGCGCCACCCGTTTTGCCATGCCTCCGCTGAGTTCGGCGGGATATTTTTTAAGATCATCGGGATGTAAACCGATTTCTGCGGCTAAGTTAAAAATACGTTGATTATCCGGTTGCGTCATAAAAATTCGGATATTTTCCAGCGCATTCAGGTTATTTAAAAGGCGATTTTCCTGAAACATGAAACCGAGCTTGTGAAAACGGTTGGAAATTTGACCGCACTTTGGCTTCGCCAGCCCGCTGATTAAACGCAGTACGGTGGTTTTGCCGCAACCGCTCGGTCCAAACAGGGTTTTGACTTCGCCCGGTTGCAAAACCAGATTGAAATTATCCACAATGACATCATTAAAAATCTGATAACGAACCTGTTGTAAACTGAGCATTATCTTCTCCAGGGCATGAATAAGATTTCCAACGGCTTGGTGATGAAATATTCAAATAATGCCACAAATAAAATCACCAAACATACATACGCCATTACGGTGGAGGTTTCCAACATGGCGCGCGCATCGGCAATGCGGGAGCCGATACCGTCGCTGGCGCCCAATAATTCCGCCATAATCACCACGCGGGCGCCGGTGGCGACGGCAATGTTGACGCTGGAGATGATGTAAGGGGTGAAGTGCGGTAAGTATAAATAACGTATTTTTTTGTAGAGATTAAGTTTATACACATCGAAAAGTTCGATGGCGTGCTGATCAACGCTGGAAACGGCAATGGCGGCGGAAGCGAAGGTGAGTGGGGCGATAATGATGATAATCGTGAACAATACGCTTACGTCACCGAACCCGAACCAAAATAATGCCATGACAATCCAAATGATCGGCGGCATGGCGAGTAAGATGGTAATCATCGGTTTGAGCAGCGCCATCACCGTTTTGAAGGAACCGGCGATCATGCCGCAGGTTAAGCCTAAAACTAATGAGGAGATCACACCGATCAATGCCCGCTTGAGGGAAATATCAAGTTGATTAAAAGTGAATTGGCTTAATAACTCCGCCGCCAGTTTAAACACCACCAAGGGGCTAGGCAGCATAAATTCACTGAATGTCATGCTACCTAATTGCCACAACGCCACAAATCCCGAGCAAATGCCCAGAGTGGCAAAACCGCTCCATAAATAATCAAGAATCACAAAGAACGGCGCCTGCGGTTTGCGTACCTTATTGATTTTTAACATAAGAAGAAGGACTCATCAGGCAATTTCCCGCCTAATAGTTTAGGGTTAAGGCGCAGCAGAATTTCGTAAAACTGCATAATTTCCTGCTTTAATTCGCTTCCTTTAATGACACTTAAATTGGCGAATGGCAAGCCTTGTGCAATAGCCGGTGCCGGCGCAGGAAAGTATTTTGTGCCGATTTCCGCCGCTTGTTGCGTATTGGCGCGGATCCAGCTCAGGGCTTCGCTGAGATCTTGATGGAATGTGTCAAAGTGCGGTTGATTTTCCCGATAAAAATCGACGTTGGCAATAATGCCCGCTTGCGGAATTAATGGCTTACCATGAAATGCCTCCGCCCAAAGTTGTTGAATATTCAGGCTGCGCTCCACATTTACGCCCATCGCTTTGCCTTTTAAAATACAGGCGCTAGTAAGCGGTTCCGCCAAGAACGCCACATCATAATCTTTACTCAGGAATAACCCCACCGCTTCGGCAGGGGCGGCGGTGTAGGTAATACTTACCTTGCTTTCATTGATTTTAAATTGTTGCAACAGGGCGCGCAGCATAATGTCGGGCATATCATTTTTGAACGGCACGATGACTTTTTTGCCGATTAAATCCCCTAATTCCGATAAAGGCGTTTTGCTGACAAAATTTGTGATGCCGGTGGTCAGAATATTAATCATGCCCACGTTTTGCCCTTGGTTGCGAAGATTGACACCCACATTGCTCGGGCTCATCATGACTTTAAATTCACCGCTGGAAACGCCGGCACGCAGTTGATCGGGGTTACGCCAAAGTTTCAAATCGACAGGTATTTGTTTGGCAAGCTGTCCCTGCAAGGTGGCAACGGCAATGGTTAAACTGGGGAGGGCAGGGGCGCCGTAAACCGTAAATGCCGGCTTGTTTTCGGCAAAGGCTTTCGGCATGGCGCCGGCGAGCATTAAGGCGGAGGTTAATTTAAGAAATTCGCGTCGTTGCATATTTTACTCCTTTAAGAATTCGCGTTCTTTTATGAGAATAATTATCGTTTATATGCTAGCACGTTATTTTCTGCCTAAAAAGTAGCTAATTTGAGTTAAGTTTATAAAAAAAGCACAACCCGATTTTAGGATTGTGCTTAAAGAAAATGAGATAAGTGCGGTGGATTTTGGCGTTATTTTTTCGGCACTTCTTCCTGGCAATACGGACATTCCATTAAATGCTGTTCGCCGTTATGCACGATAAAATGCCCCATTTTTTTCGCTTTGGTATCCAAATAGGCGGTGTTATAACGATTCTCACCCACATTTAACGGAACCCGCTCAACCACGTTGATGCCCGCCTGTTTCATGGTTTCGATTTTGTCCGGATTATTGGTGAGCAGACGAATTTGTTTTACGCCCAGTAAATCAAAAATATCCGCGCATACGCCAAAATTGCGTTCATCGGCGGCAAAGCCCAAAGCCAGGTTGGCTTCGATGGTGTCCATGCCCTGATCTTGCAGGGAATATGCGCGGATTTTGTTAATTAAGCCGATGCCTCTGCCTTCTTCACGGTGGTAAATTAATACGCCGCGCCCTTCCTGTTGAATTTGACGCAACGCCGCCGCCAGTTGGAAACCGCAGTCACATTTTAGGCTGTGTAATGCGTCGCCGGTTAAACATTCGGAATGAATACGCGCCAATACGGGCTCGTCCGAATTGCGGATGTCGCCTAAAACCAACGCAACGTGTTCTTTTTTTGTGTCGGGGAATTCAAAGCCCACGATTTTAAACAGACCGAATTCCGTCGGTAAATTTGCTTGGGCAACCAATTCAATTTTTGCCATAACTTGTCCTTAATTTGTCCTTATTCTTTTTCTTTTGCCGAATTCTGATGATAAAATGGCAGTCCGATTCTCATTTATGGTTATGAATATGTTAAAAAGATTGTCATTATATACGCTATTGCTTTGTCTTGTCCCTGTTTTTGTCTGGTTATCCGCGTGGCAGTGGAGCGGAAATCAGGTTTTTGAAGATTACGAACATCCTTTATATTGGCTCACGGAAACCGGCAGCGTGCCTTATGCCATTATCACTTGCGGCGTTTTTGCGTTGCTCTTTTTACCATTATTTTCCAACCGTAAACAATGGATTTTAGCTGTTGCTGTAATGGCTTTTTCGATGGTAGTGACACAAGGGTTAAAATCCGGTTTAAAAAATGCGTTTGCCGAACCGCGCCCTTTCGTCACTTACATCGCCGAACAAACCGGCACGGGCACCGACGCTTTTTATGCACAAGATCGTAAAGCGCGGGCGCAAATCGTTGACCAATTCTATCAAACCCAACCTTCGGTGCCTGAATGGATTAAAGGGCATTATGCCGATGAAGTGGGCTATTCTTTCCCTTCCGGACACACCATTTTTGCCGCCAGCTGGCTGATGTTAACCGTGGGCTTTGTACAATTAATCGGCAACAGAAAAGGGCGCGCAAAATTATTAATCGGCTTTATGAGCATTTGGGCGCTATTGATGTTGGTTAGTCGCCTGCGTTTCGGTATGCATTACCCGATAGATTTATTGATTTCCGTGTTAATGGCGTGGCTGGTGCATTGGGTAATGTTCGCGTTTTTAGCCAAAAAGCGGTATTTCCAAAAAGCGGAATAAGTTTGCCAAAAAGTGCGGTCGTTTTTTTAGGTATTTTAACAGGAGAAACAGATGTTATACGGATTAGATATCGGCGGAACCAAAATTGAGTTGGCGGTGTTTAACTCGCAGTTGGAGAAGCAATATAGCGAACGGGTGGAAACACCGAAAACCAGCTATGAAGATTGGCTGAATACCATTGCCGATTTGGTGAAAAAAGCCGACGAAAAATTCGGCTGTAAAGGTTCCGTCGGCTTAGGCATTCCGGGCTTTGTGAATCAAGCCACCGGCATCGCGGAAATCACCAATATTCGCGTGGCGGATAACAAGCCTATTTTGCGCGATTTATCCGCTATTTTAGATCGCGAAGTGCGCGCCGAAAATGACGCCAACTGTTTTGCCTTGTCGGAAGCCTGGGACGCGGAAAACGCCCAATATCCTTCCGTATTAGGTTTAATCTTAGGCACCGGATTTGGCGGCGGTTTCGTGTTAAACGGCAAGATTCATTCCGGGCAAACCGGCATGGCGGGCGAGTTAGGGCATTTGCAATTGAACTACCATGCGTTGAAATTGCTCGGCTGGGACAAGGCGCCGATTTACGATTGCGGTTGCGGCAATAAAGCCTGTTTGGACACCTACTTATCCGGTCGCGGTTTTGAAATGTTATACCGCGATTTAAAAGGCGAGGCCCTATCCGCCAAAGAAATTATTCAGCGTTTCTACGCCGGCGATAAAAGTGCGGTGGATTTTGTCGGCGTTTTTGTGGAGCTTGCCGCGATTTCCATCGGTAACATCATTACCGCCTTTGACCCGCATTTAATCGTGCTCGGCGGCGGATTGTCCAATTTCGATTATTTATACGACGCCTTGCCGAAAGCCTTACCGCCGCATTTAATGCGTAGCGCCAAAGTGCCGGTGATTAAAAAAGCCAAATACGGCGATTCCGGCGGCGTGCGTGGCGCCGCAGCGTTGTTTTTATCCCGTTAATATTTAACACAATAAAAAAGGCTGAATCTTTGTTCAGCCTTTCTTTTTGCCTGAGATTATGGTTTTAGCAAATTATCAAAGGTATCCACTTCCAATCTGCCTTGTTCTACCCGAATGGCTTTGGCGGCTTGTTTAATCATCATATCCCGTGGATTTTTTTCGTCTAAGGTATAAACCGGCGTGTTGCTCAAATAGGTGGCGATATTGTTGGTGAGTAACGGCACCAGACTTTGAATTTGTCCCATGTATTGTTCCGGTGAGCCGGACCAACGCAGTACGCGAATATCTTTCAAATAAATCGCGCCTTTTTGCGCATCATAATAAGGCACGGTATCGAAGGTGAGATTCAATTTGGCGGCAAACTGATCGGTAGGCAGTTTGAATAAACCGTCGATAATGCCGCTCAATTCCAGGCGTTTTTCTGCAGATTGCCCGATTCTGGCACTGAAATCGTGCAGATTGTAATCCACACTGGCAAGACCGGGAATGCCGTAATTATTTTTATAATTATTGTGCCGAGCCAACAATTGATTGATTTCATTTTCGCCGATGGCAAGGGCAAATGCGGATGTTGATAATGTTGAGGTCAGCAAAAATGCACAAAGTAATGTCACAAATTTCGGTTTTAACCAAGCAAACATAGGTGTTCTCCAAATCGTAAGGTTTAAAAAAAATAAAAAAACGGTTAAACTAGACCGCACTTTTATCAACTCAAGGAGCTTATTTTCATGCATAAATATATCACCAAGGTGACCTTATGCTCATCAATTTTACTGTTATCGGCGTGCGGTTCGTTATCCGAAATGAAAACCGCGGGTACGCCGGGTTCCGTCACTGAAGCGACGCCGGCGAGTGCCGATGTGAAAGCCTTGCTGCAAAAAGCGGAAACTTTGCCGACATTTGAGTATGTCAACAACAATACGCAATACACAGCTTACTTAAATGGACAACCGGAATTGATTAAAGTTAGCAACGGCAGCAACAATAAGTTATTTTTCTATAAAGGCGGCAAAGTTTCCGTTGTGCAGGAAAATGGCAACGTTCACCACATTGACGCGGCAAACCAAGAACAAAAAGCCTTGATTGCCGAAGCGACGAAGCTGCACAAAATGTTGGGCACAAACAATGCGGACAAAGGCGCGGCTAACGTGAAAACCGGTAACGACGCCAAATTAAACTACCTTTGCATTGCGAAAATTCAACAGGTGGCGCAAACTTCACGCGTATTCCGCAGTTCCGCCAATCACGCCAACAGCGATTCCCGCTTAACTGCCGATGTGCGTTTAAACGGCAACCAATTTTATAAAATGGATTGTCAATTAGCCGGCAATCGGGTGGCAAAATTAAGTTTAATTAAGAAATAATCGGCAGGATTACGCTAAAAGTGCGGTTAATTTTGACCGCACTTTTCGTTTATAGGGATTTTATTATGTCAGACTCAGCGACGTTTTCCTTTGAGCAATATGTTCGGCAGCTCTTGGCGAAACATAAAGGGGAGCGGGTCTATTATTTTACCTACGGGAACAAAAATTATTGGCTGAAACAGCCGGAGCAATTAAAAGGCGTGTGGCATTTGCTAAAACCACATCCGCAGCAGGCATTTCAAAACGAGATCCACAGTTTACAGTATCTTGCTCAACGACAAGCGCCGGTGCCGAAATTAGCCGCTTTCGGCGAAGATTATCTGGTGCTGGAAGATGGCGGTAAGAGCGTGGTGAATTGGATTAATGACGATATTCCAATGCAAACCAAACAACAGATTCTGCTGGATTGCGCCAAAGCCTTGGCGCAGTTGCATCAACAGGGATTGGTACACGGGCGCCCGGCAATTCGGGATATTTTATGGCGTGACGGCGAAGTGTTATTTATTGATTTTGAAGTGGACGCAACAAAGCGTGACTTGCCTCATCAAAAAGCCCGCGATTTGATTTTGTTTATTTATAATTTATGTCGTGAGGAAAATATTTCCGATGAAACCATTCGCATGGTTATGCGTGGCTACCAACAAAATTGTGAACTGCAGGAATGGCAGGATATGATGTCTTCCGTGTGCCATTATCGTTTTTTGTATTATTTATTGTTGCCCTTTAAATACATTGCCAAAAAAGATTTAATTGGGGTATATCGTTTATTTAGGAATGTGGAAAAAGTGAAAAGAGGCAAACCATGAAAAAATTTATCGTGGCAGTATTTATTCTATTCAGCCTGACGGCGTGTTCCGTGGGCGTCGGCGCTGGTGGCGGTTCCAATGGTGTCGGCGTAGGTTTCGGTGTTGGCACCGGTGTGCGTTTCTAACAAAATGCCTGATAAGTTTCGTTATCAGGCATTTTTTCAGGATTTAATATAAGACTTTAACGTTTGTTCCACTTCATAAATCCAGTCTAGTTCGTGTTGTGTGAAGCCGGCTTGTAAACGGGCATCCGTGTTGATCACGCCTTTAAAAATCACAATACGGTATTTATGTAATAACTCGGTGAAACATTTCATGGCATCTAGCCCGCGCTTAGCGGAAAGGGCGTGATACCAATGGTTACCGATATAAACATGACCGATTTCGTCCGTTAAAATCACATCCAGAATTTTCACCGCCGCAAAATCTTTACGTTGCGCGATTTTTTCCTGTAACACCGGCGTTGCATCCAGCCCGCGCGCTTCCAATACGCGCGGTACCAGCGCCATACGCTCCCAAATATCGTGCGCGGTGGCTTGTGCCATTTCCCATAATCCGGCATGCGCTTCAAAATCGCCGTATTGATAACCGAGTGTGTGAAGGTGATTGTTAATCAAGGAAAAATGCTTACTTTCCTCACGCGCTACGCGTAGCCAATCGCGCACAAACGCCATGCCTTCGCCCAGTTCCAGTTGTGCCTTGCGTCCAAAACGCCAGGCGGCATCCAAGCCGAGATTAATGGCGTTAAACTCAATATGCGCGATGGCGTGCAGGGTGGCGGCATAACCTTCGGTTGTGGCAAAAGAACGTTTCGGCACTTCTTTCGGTGCAACCAGCCGCGGTTTCGGCGGAATGCCGGCAAGCTCCATTTTCGGTGTCACCTCAGGAAAATCTGCTGCTTCCGTAAGTTGAATCTGTGGCAGTATTTCATCATAAAGTTGATCCGTTAAACGGCATTTTTTCTGCGGATCCGTTGTTTGCAATGCCGTGGTTACGGCATGCCAGAAATCGTTAGCGGAATAAAGTGCGGTCACAAAAAACTCCGTTTTTTATTGTTCTTCCGGAAGATAACGAATCAGTCCTTCCTGCTGTGTGGTGGCGATGAGTCTGCCGTCGGCGGAGAAGAACTGACCGCGCGCCAAACCACGGGCGGCATAGGCGTTGTTGCTTTCGATGGCGTACAGCAACCAGTCGTTCATATCGAAAGGACGATGGAACCAAATGGAATGGTCGATGGTGGCAACTTTCATGCCTTTTTGCAAAAAGCCTTTTTCGTGCGGATGAAGTGCGGTCAAAATGCAGTGAAAATCCGAAAAATAGGCGAGCAGGCATTGTTGAATACGGTAATCCGTCGGTGCTTCGCCATTGGTACGCACCCAAGAAAATTGTTGCGGCGGCAGTTTGCGCCCGTGGAACGGGTTATTCAGGTATTTGGTGCGAATATCAAAGGGGCGTTCCGCCGTAAATTTATCGCGTACCGCTTCCGGAATCATTTGCGCCATTTGCTGGATCACCGAGCTTTCTGACATGAGTGCGTCAGGGGCGTCCACTTTGGGCATTTCACTTTGATGCTCAAAGCCTTTCTCCAAGGTTTGGAAGGAGGCGGTGATGTGGCAAATCGGTGATTTGTGCTGAATGGCTTTGACGCGCATGGCGGTGAAATTTCTGCCTTCGCGTAGAATTTCCACATCATAAATAATCGGATATTGGCTATCGCCCGGGGATAAAAAATAGGCATGGCAAGAATGTAAAAAGCGATCCGTCGGCGCCACCTGAATGGCGGCGGAAAGAGCTTGTGCTACGACTTGTCCGCCGAAAACCTGGCGAAAGCCTAAATCCTGACTTTCGCCGCGAAAGAGTAAATCGTCGATTTTTTCCAGTTTTAACAGGTCGATAAGTTGATGAAGTGCGGTCATTATTTTCCTCGTTTGTTTAAAGTTCGGGCACTTTCCCTTTCATTCGGAGATAACATTTGCAATTCGGCGGGGCTTATTGCATAATGCGAACACTTAATCGCCGGTGTGAAATCTTGCGGTTAATTCAATGGAAACCTTTTCGGTCCCTCGCAATGAAGTCTGGTTTACCAGGTCAGGTTCGGAAGAAAGCAGCCAGAGTCAGAATTTTCGTGTGCCGAGATCAAGCCGGGAAGGTTTCCACCTTTCCGGTCTTCCCCATTTAAATACGTTGTGTCAATTGCTTGAAAAAGCCGTTTTCTTTATTGATTAGCTCCTGATAAACACCTTGTTCGATTAATCGGCTGTTATCAATCATGACCAGTTGATCAAATTGTTCAATCGCCGTTAAGCGGTGCGTCACCATAATCAACGTTTTTCCCCGACTATGTGCCAAAATTGCCTGCAAAATATGGCGTTCCGTTTCACGATCCAAACCTTCCGTCGGTTCATCTAACAGTAAAATCGGTGCATCATTTAATAGCACCCGAGCCAAGCCCAAACGGCGTTGTTCACCGCCGGATAACGGACGACCGCCATCACCCAGCCATAAATCCAAACCCTGTTCCTGATTCACGAGTTTTTCCAAGCCGACTTGCAGTAGCACGGCAATCATTTTTTCATCGCTTAGCGGAGCATGATTGGCAAGTTGCAGGTTGTTGCGCAAAGTGTCGCTGAAAACGTGTACCCGTTGGGTTAAGAAGCAAAATTGCTGGCGCAGACTGCTTTCGCTATATGTCTGAATGGCTTTTCCCGCCAATAAGATTTCACCCTGATTGGCATCGTAGTTACGCACCAGTAATTGCAACAAGGTGGATTTACCGCTGCCGGTTTTGCCTAAAATAGCAATTTTTTCGCCGGCTTGAATGTTAAGGCTGAAATCAATCAACGCCGGATTGGTTCGCTGCGGGTAAGTGAAATGCAGATTTTGGATTTGCAATAACGGCTGTTGGTTATCGGCTTCCACTGCTTGCGTGCCGGAAAAATCAACTAACGGCTGTTGTTCGATAATGTCCGTCACCCGCTCGGCGGAAGCGACCACTTGCCCGATGTGCAAAAATGCCGCGCCGATAGGCATCAGGATTTCAAAAGAGGCGAGGGCGGCAAAAGCAAATAAACCGATAAACGCCATGCGGTATTCATCGTTGCCCAAATCCGCCTGGGCGGCAAACCATAAGGTGACACATAATAGCAAACCGTTGGCAAACAATAAAAGTGCGGTGGAAAATCCCGATAAATTGGCTTCCCGTTGTTGGTAGGTTTGCCATTGTTGTTCCGTTTGGTTTAGTTTTTCTTTGACTTTGTCCTCGCCGTTGAACAGCAATAATTCCGCTTGTGCCTGAATAAATTCAATAAATTGCGTGCGGTAAAGGGCGCGGGATTGAGTGAGTTTGGCACCGAATTTGTTACCCAAATGGTAAAAAATCGTCGGGATAACCAGTAAAAGCGCCAGTAACGTGAAACCGATAAACAGCGCGAGCGGAGCGTTGATAAAACTCAAACCAAGGGTAATGAACGCAATCACCACGATGGCGCTGATAAAGGGCGCAATGAGGCGAAGATATAGGCTGTCGAGGGTGTCCACATCAGCAACCAAGCGGTTTAATAAATCGCTGTTACGATAACGGTTGAGCACCGCAGGGCTTAGCGGAATGATTTTACTAAACACCTGCACACGCAGTTTTGCCAATACACGGAAGGTGGCGTCATGGGTAACCACTTTTTCAAAATAGCGTGCCGCCGTGCGCCCGATTGCCAAGCCGCGTACGCTGGCGGACGGGTAGAAAAAGTTAAATAGCGAGCCGAAACCGGCAATGGCGGTGGCGGCAAGAAACCAGCCGGAAAGGGTGAGCAACCCGATACTGGAAGCCAGTCCTAAAATCATCAGCAAGCCGCCTAAAATTAACGGCAGCTTGGCAAATTTAAATAAACGAAGAAAAGGCAATAATGCGCGCATTAGTGAATATCCTGTTGTCGTTGTGCCAATAATTCGGCGAAGAAACCTTGGTGTTGCAGTTGATCAAAATGCCCTTGCTGGATAATTTGCCCGTGGCGCATGACCAAAATATTGTCGCATTGTTTCAGATCTTCAATACGGTGGGTGATCATGACCGTGGTTTGTTGTTGGCTAATTTGTTGTAATGCCTGTAACACCTGATTTTCCGATTGAGCATCCAGACTGGCGGTAGGTTCGTCCAGTAACAGCAAATCGCCTTTGCGCAACAGCGCTCGAGCCACCGCCAAACGTTGCGCCTGCCCCACGGAAACGCCGATTCCGCCTTCTTTAATTTCTGCTTCCAGACCAAGTCGATCGGTAAACTCTTTTGCTTGTGCCAAACGCAAGGCATGATCAATTTCCTGTTCGTCGGCTTGAATATCACCCAGCAATAAATTTTCTTTGATGGTGCCTTGTAGCAACAACGGGTTTTGCCCCACCCAGGCGATATGTTTACGCCATTGCATTAAATCCAGATCGCGCAATTCCTGTCCGTTGATTTTCAGGCTGCCTTGATAGGGCAGAAAGCCTAATATGGCGTTGATGAGCGAGGTTTTGCCGGCGCCGCTTTGCCCAACGATGGCAATATGGCTACATGGCGGAATAGAAAAATTCAGAGCTTCCGTCAGCGGTTTGCCTTGCGGCGACAAGACCACCAGATTTTCACCTGAAATTTTCACCGCACTTTTTTCTTCAAATGCCGCTTTTTTATCGCCTTGGGCGATTAAATAATCGGCTTCCAGAAAATCCACAATGGCATCTGCTGCCCCGATACCGGCGGCGCGGTCATGATAATAGGTGCCGAGATCGCGCAACGGTTGATAAAATTCCGGCGCGAGAATCAAGCAGAAGAAGCCGATAAACAACGTGATTGGCGTGCCGTAAGTGCCGAATTCAATTTGTCCTAAATAACTGAAACCGAAATACACCGCCATTAGTGCGATGGAAATGGAGGTGAAAAATTCCAGCACGGCAGAGGAGAGGAACGCCATTTTCAGCACGTCCATGGTGGTTTCGCGGAAGTCTTCCGTGCTTTCTTCAATGTGACGGGTTTGTTCCGCCGTGCGGTCAAATAAACGTAAGGTTTCCAAGCCGCGCAGGCGATCTAAAAATTGCCCGCTTAAACGGGCGAGGGTGTCCATGTTCTTTTGACTGCTGTCCGCCGCCGCTTTGCCCACTAAAATCATGAAAATCGGAATCAGCGGTGCGGTGCCCATTAAAATTAAACCCGCCGCCCAGTTCAGCGGAAACACCGCAATCAGAATGATGATCGGCACAATGGCGGAAAGTGCTTGTTGCGGCAAATAGCGGGCGTAGAAATTGTGCAGGTTTTCCACCTGTTCCAACATGATCGTTGCCCAGCTGCCCGCCGGTTTGTTGTTAATGGTGGCAGGTCCCACCTGATGAATTTTATCCAGAATTTGTTGGCGAATACTATTTCGTAATAATTGACCGCACTTAAAGCCGATTTTTTCCCGTAACCATAAAATCAGCGCGCGCAATGCAAAGCCCGCCACCAAACCGAGAAAATAAGGCATAAGACCGCTAACCGCTTCATTAAGAATAATGAGTTTATACAGCAATGACGCCAGTAAATAGGTTTGCACCACCAAAATGACGGAGGAAAGAGAGGCAAGCAGAATGTTGAGGTTCAAATATTTTTTAATCGGCTTTTGCTGGGTGCGTAGCCATTGCTGCAAATATTTTTGACGGGATTTGTCCATAAGTTGCGGTTTTTTATAAGAGATAGAAAAACGTAAGGTGGGCTTAAAGCCCACCGTTTTATAACATCATGATTTTATTGACGGGACACGCTGCCCGTCTGATTTATTTTTGCGCGTCTAAATAACGCTCGGCATCCAATGCCGCCATACAACCCGTACCGGCAGAGGTAATCGCTTGACGATAATTGTGATCCATCACATCACCGGCGGCGAAGACACCTTCCACGGAGGTAGCAGTGGCATTGCCTTCTAAGCCTGATTTCACCACGATATAGCCGTTGTTTAATTCCAGCTGACCTTGGAAAATTTCCGTGTTCGGCGCATGACCGATGGCGACGAATACGCCGTCTAACATCACGTCTTCTGTCGCACCGGATTGCACGTCTTTTAAACGTACGCCGGTTACGCCCATGTTATCGCCCAACACTTCATCCAAAGTGCGGTGGGTATGCAGAACGATTTTGCCTTCTTCCACTTTTTTGTATAAGCGATCAATGAGGATTTTTTCCGCGCGGAAGCTGTCGCGACGGTGAATCAAATGCACTTCGCTGGCGATATTGGCTAAATACAAGGCTTCTTCCACCGCCGTATTACCACCGCCGATCACCGCAACGGGTTTATTGCGATAAAAGAACCCGTCACAGGTAGCACAAGCGGAAACGCCACGGCCTTTATAACTTTCTTCCGTCGGCAAGCCTAAATAACGGGCGGAGGCGCCGGTGGCGATAATTAACGCATCACAGCTAAAGGTTTGTGCATCGCCGTATAATTTGAACGGGCGGGAGGACAAATCGACGCGGTTGATGTGATCGAAGACGATTTCCGTCTCGAATTTTTCCGCGTGTTGCAACATTCTTTGCATCAATTCCGGACCGGTGGTTTCACCGAAATCGCCCGGCCAGTTTTCGATTTCACTGGTGGTGGTTAATTGCCCACCTTGTTGTAAGCCGGTCACCAAGACCGGTTTTAAATTGGCACGCGCGGCATAAATTGCGGCGGTATAACCCGCAGGGCCGGATCCTAAAATGAGTAATTGAGCGTGTTTAATCTCAGACATAACTAATCCTTTTTAAAATAATAGTTGAACGGACGGAGGCATTATAGAAGATTTCCCGTCAGTACAACAACGAATAGAGCAATCGGCGGTATTTATTAGTCACGGGATCATTATTGCCGATGGCGGCTAAAATAGACAAAAATTCCTGTTTGATTTTGCCTTCTTCCGCGCCTAAATCCTGACGCAAAATCTTAAATAACAGATCCAATGCTTCTTCATTGCGGTTGGCTTGATGTAATTGCAACGCCAGTTTTAAAGCAAGATCATTCGTCGGCTGTCGGGCAAATTCTTCTTGTAATTGCTGGATTTCCGGCGTGTCGGCGGCTTTAATCAATAATTCGATTTGCGCCTGCAAACCCTGCCAGCGACTGTCGCGATCCTGCAGCGGGATCTTATTTAAAATCTGTTGCGCCGGCTCGGTTTTTTTCATGGCGATATAGGTTTCCGCATAGAGCAGCGCAATTTCACTGTTTTTCTGGTCGGACAACTCCCAGGCGTCTTTTAACAACGGCAATGCCTGTTCGTAATTTTCGACTGCGAGCAATTCCAACGCCTGATTAAACTTAATTTCTTCCTCTTTCGGCAAAATCGCACTCAAACGCTGTTGCAACGTGGCATTATCCAACGCCCCCTGAAACGCATCCAACGCTTGTCCGTCACGGAATAAATACGTAGTCGGCAACGCCTGAATGCGGAATTGCGCCGCCACCATTTGTTCTTTTTCACAATCCACTTTTGCCAGCACAAACTGCCCTTGGTATTGATCGGCGTAGCTTTCCAACGTTTTAACAAACGCCACGGAATCGGCATGGCTTGGTGCATAAAAGGTAATGACTAACGGATAATTTTGGGAAAGTTGCAGGATGTCGTTAAGGTTATGTTCGTTGAGGTCACGAATATAGGGAAAGTCGGTCATGGTTGTCTCTTATTTTTTAAGTGAAATTAACGGGGCGCATTATAGCAAAGTGCGGTCGGTTTTTTTAGTGTTTCTCATTTGAATGTTTTTTAAGAAAAGGCGCGCGTGAGGTGGCGCGCGCCGGCGTAATTATTCATATCTCGTCAAAAGTGCGGTTATTTTTCCAAGTGTTTTTTGAACTCAAAAAAACACGTTCAATATCCACCGCACTTTTTCTGTCTTTACCGGCGCATTCGGTCAATAACGCTTCCCCTGTAATAGCGATAGCGCGCGTCTCCTGACGCGTGCTTATTTTCAGGTATCGGGAACACACGTCAGAAATAACTAAAAAGTCATTCATTATTTCACACGCAATCTCACAGCCACCGTTTCCCCCGCGTCAAGATAGCGATTGATCCGTGCCGTTTCCACGCAAACCATGGTTTGATAGCCGTTTTCCGTCATGTTGCCCGTTGGTTTGTGCCATGGGTTCCACAGTACTACATCGCCGGCATTGTGATGTTCCACAATAATCGTGCGTTGATTGCCGTGGTCATGAATTTCCGTCGGTTGTGGTGGCGCGCTGTAAATGCAATCCACATTTTCGGCGATATGGCGCGGTGACGGAACGCTTTCCGTTTGACGGGTGAGGGAATTGAAACATTCCGTCGGCAGGTTGGCAATGTCGGTACGGCTGATGTCGCCGATATTGAAATAACTGTGTAGCGCCAGTTGCACCTTTTCTATTCCCGCTTCGCCGTAATGGGTAAAGCGCAGGTCGCAGTGTTCGCCGAAAAGCATTTCCACTTTCGCTAAAATCACATTGTGCGCGGAAAACAACGAAAAAACCAACCGCACTTTATCGGCGCGAATGTCGTAGTCGCTTAATTGCCACAGGCTGATGCGGGCGAAACCGTGCGCGGGCGTGCCGGCATTGTTAAACCACGGGTAACAAATAGGAATGCCGCCGCGAATTGCCGTGCCGGTTTCAAAGGGTTCGATTTCGCTTAACCACAGCACGTCCTGTTTACTGTGCGCCGGCTGCCAACTGAATAAATGCGCCCCTTGTAAAGCGATTTTTGCTGTGCCGACGGCGTGTTGTAAATGTAAAACGGGAATCTCGTTATAGGTATATAAGCTCAGTTCGGGCGTGATTTGTTGTTGTCGTTGAATGTTGATCATCATCTTGTCCTTGTTGATTCAGAAAGAAGGGAAATCTGCTATACTGTGCCGACTTTTTTAACAGATGAAAAAAATAATGGCGTATTCGGAACAAATTAGCAAGGTATTTTCCCATGACGGCGAGTTAAGCGCACACATCAAGGGCTTTCGTCCCCGCGCGGAACAGCAGGACATGGCGATGGCGGTGGGCGACGCCATTGAACGGCACGGCGCGCTGGTGGTGGAAGCCGGGACCGGTACGGGCAAAACCTTTGCCTATTTGGCGCCGGCGCTGTTGGCGAAAAAGAAAACCATTATTTCCACCGGTTCCAAAAACTTGCAGGATCAGCTGTTTAATCGCGACCTGCCTGCCATTCAAAAAGCCCTGGGTTACAGCGGTAAAATTGCATTACTAAAGGGACGCGCCAATTATTTATGTTTGGAACGGCTGGAACAGGTCATTGCGCGGGGCGTACTGGGCGATCGCAGCGTGTTACATGATTTATCCAAAGTGCGTAAATGGCGCAATGCTACGAAAACCGGCGATTTGTCCGAATGTATCGAAATTGCCGAAGACAGCCCGATCCTGCCGCAATTAACCAGCACCGCCGAAAGCTGCCTTGGCAGCGATTGTCCGAATTATGCCGATTGTTATGTGGCGCTGGCGCGGAAAAAAGCGCTCAATGCGGATTTGGTGGTGGTTAATCATCATTTATTTTTTGCCGACATGGCGGTAAAAGAAAACGGCTTTGGTGAATTGATTCCTAATGCGGAAGTGATTGTGTTTGACGAAGCCCATCAGCTCCCTGATATTGCCAGTCAATATTTCGGGCAATCGGTCACTTCACGCCAACTGTTTGATTTGTGCAAAGATATTCAAATTACTTACCGCACCGAAGTGAAAGACATGAAACAACTCGGTGTGGCGGCGGATCAATTGGTAAAAATCGTGCAGGATTTCCGGTTAATTCTGGGCGAAGGCAATCTGCGTGGCAATTGGCGGCAAATGTTACAACAAAGTGCGGTCAAAAAATCCTTTGATTTTTTATTAGAAAAACTCAATTTCACCGCCGAAGTAGTGAAGCTCGGCTTGGGGCGTTCGCAAACCCTGGACAGCATTTTTGAGCGTATCGCCCAGTTACAAAATTTGCTGAAACGCCTCACGGAAACGGAAATTACCGGCTATTGCTATTGGTTTGAATGTATCGGGCGTCAATTCGGTTTACATATTACGCCACTGACCGTGGCGGATAAATTCGGCGAGCAAATGGCGAAGCAAAAATGCGCTTGGATTTTCACTTCGGCGACCTTGGAAGTGGGCGGGACTTTTGAGCATTTCTGTCATCGGTTAGGCATTCAAAACGCGACGCAGAAAATTCTGCCGAGTCCGTTTAATTACGCGCAACAATCCCTGCTTTGCGTGCCGCGTTATCTGCCGGCAACCAACCACAGCAGCACGTTCGGTCAATTAGGTAAAATGCTGCTGCCGATTATTGAAGCCAACCAAGGGCGTTGTTTCGTGCTTTGCACCTCTTATGCCATGATGCGCAGTTTGGCGGAATATTTCCGCGAACACAGCGAACTGACCATTTTGTTACAGGGCGAAACGGCGAAAGGCACTTTGTTGGAACAATTTATTTCGCAATCCCACAGCGTGCTGGTGGCGACCTCCAGTTTCTGGGAAGGCGTGGATGTGCGCGGTGACGCGTTGTCTTTGGTGATTATTGACAAACTGCCGTTTACCGCGCCGGATGAACCCTTGCTGAAAGCGCGCATTGAAGATTGCCGTTTACAAGGCGGCGATCCCTTTAATGATATTCAGATTCCCGAAGCGGTGATTACCTTGAAACAGGGGGTCGGGCGCTTAATTCGTGACGTCACCGATCGCGGCGCGGTCATTATTTGCGATAATCGCTTGGTGATGCGTTCTTATGGCGAAACTTTTTTACGCAGTTTGCCGAATTTTAAACGTACGCGGGATTTGCACAAAGTGGTACAATTCCTCACAACAATTAATAAAGAAGAATCAAAATAACGATGAAAAACGTCACATTGCTTGCTTTAGATACGGCAACTGAAGCCTGCTCCGTCGCCTTGTTACGCGGTGGAGAAAAGATACATTCGGAACAATTTGCGCAACGTGAACATACCAAGCATATTTTGCCTATGGTGGATGAAATTTTGGCGCAGGCAGGAATTAAACTCCATCAGGTGGATGCCTTGGTTTTCGGGCGCGGCCCTGGCAGTTTTACCGGTGTTCGAATCGGCGCGGGCATTGCGCAAGGGTTGGCGTTCGGCGCCAATTTGCCGGTGATCCCCGTGTCCAACTTAGCCGCCATGGCACAAGCCGCTTATGTGCAATATCAGGCGGAGAATGTGCTGACCGCCATTGACGCGCGCATGAATGAAGTGTATTTCGCCTATTGGCAGGCGCAAAAAGTGCGGTCGGATTTCGGCACGTTTTTATCTTGGGCGCCTATGATTGCCGAGCAGGTTTGCAGCCCGTCGAAAGTGCTTGAACAGGTGGCACAACACCAACATGATAATGCGGTGTTAGCCGGCACAGGCTGGGCGGCGTACCCGCAACTCATCGCGAACCTGGGTAAACACACCGATATTACCCTGCCTTCCGCGTTGTATATGCTGGATTTGGCGCTGCCGATGTGGTTTGCCGGCGAGACCATCAGCCCGTTAGAAATCGAGCCGATTTACTTGCGTAACAAAGTCACTTGGAAGAAATTACCGGGACGGGAATAAGTTTTAATGACCTTTCGGGAGGAAAATTAAAATGAACAAAAAAACACTTTTATTTTTCACCGCACTTTCTCTTGTGTTAGCCGGCTGCGTGTCGGCGCCGCAAGGTTTGGAAGCCAAACAGTTCGAAGCGTTAAATCTGAAAAATGTGCAGGCGCAGGATTACGATTGCCGCTGCCTGAAAGTGCGTTTGGGCGGTAAAGTGGTTTCCGCCAAGGCATTGAAAGATAAAACCAAAATTGAAGTATTGAATCAAACGGTGGCGTATTTTTCCGCAAAACCCATCGTGGATAGCTACAGCAACGGACGCTTTATCGCCTATTTAAACGGCTTTGTGGATCCGGAAAATCTGAAAGATCAGTATGTGACAGTCGGCGGCGTGCTGAGCGGAAAAGAACAGGGCAAAATTGATCAGGCGGATTACAGCTATCCTGTGGTTCAAGCCGATCAATACCGCATTTGGAAACTGGTGCAAGAATATTATTACGACCCTGACGACATTTATGATTACGCACCGTTTTACCCTTACGGCTGGGGATTTTCGTCCCGCTTCTTTTGGGCCCAACCGCGCGTGCGCTACAGTTTATATTAATTAACCCGATTAACAATAACCAAATCTCCTTAAGGAACGACAATGGAAAAACCTTGGTTTAAAAATTATCCGGAAGGTGCGGAGCGTCAATTAGACACCTCGGAATACGATTCGATTTTAGATATGTTTGAAAAAGCGGTGCGCGAACATCCCGATCGCGCCGCTTATATTAATATGGGCAAGGTGTTGACGTTCCGTAAATTGGAAGAACGTAGCCGTGCTTTTGCCGCCTATTTGCAGAATGAATTGAAATTGGAACGCGGCGATCGCGTGGCATTAATGATGCCGAATTTACTGCAATATCCCATTGCGTTGTTCGGGGTGTTGCGCGCCGGGTTGGTGGTGGTCAACGTGAACCCGCTTTATACCCCGCGCGAGCTGGAACACCAGCTACAGGACAGCGGCGCCAAAGCCATTGTGGTGGTGTCGAATTTTGCCTCCACCTTGGAAAAAGTGGTGTTTAACACCGCCGTGAAGCACGTGATTTTAACCCGCATGGGCGATCAGCTTTCTTTCGGTAAACGCACTCTGGTGAATTTCGTGGTGAAATATGTGAAAAAGCTGGTGCCGAAATATAAACTGCCGAATGCGGTAACTTTCCGTGAAGTGCTGAGCGTGGGGAAATATCGCCAATATGTGCGCCCGCAAATGGAACGGGACGACTTGGCGTTCCTGCAATATACCGGCGGCACTACGGGTGTAGCGAAAGGGGCGATGTTATCTCACGGCAATATTATCGTGAACGTGTTCCAAGCCAAATGGATTGCTTATCCGTTTGTGGGCGATCGTGGACGAGAACGCCTGGCGATCCTCGCGTTGCCGCTTTATCATGTCTTTGCGCTAACGGTAAACTGCTTATTATTCATTGAGTTAGGTGTGACTGCCGTGTTGATTACCAACCCGCGCGATATTGAAGGCTTTGTGAAAGAAATGAAAAAGCACCGCTTTGTGGCGATTACCGGGGTGAATACCTTATTCAATGCCTTGTTAAACAACGAGAATTTCAAAGAAGTGAATTTCTCCGCATTGAAACTTTCCGTCGGCGGCGGTATGGCGATTCAACAAGCCGTAGCCACCCGCTGGCATGAATTGACCGGTTGTAACATCATTGAAGGCTATGGCATGACGGAATGTTCTCCGTTGATTGCCGCCTGTCCGGTGAATGTGGTGAAACATAATGGCAGTATCGGTGTGCCGGTACCGAATACGGATATTAAAATTATCAAAGAAGACGACACCGAAGCCGCTATCGGCGAAGCGGGCGAGTTATGGGTGAAAGGCGAGCAGGTTATGCAAGGCTATTGGCAGCGCCCGGAAGCCACCGCCGAAGTGATTAAAGACGGCTGGATGGCGACCGGCGATATTGTGATCATGGACGAAAGTTACAGTTTGCGCATTGTAGATCGGAAAAAAGACATGATTCTGGTATCCGGTTTTAACGTGTACCCGAATGAAATCGAAGATGTGGTGATGCTGAATAGCAAGGTTTCCGAAGTGGTTGCCATCGGCGTGCCTCATGAGGTTTCCGGCGAAACCATTAAAATTTTCGTGGTGAAAAAAGACGAAAGTCTGACCCGCGATGAACTGCGTAAACATTGTCGCGAACATTTAACGGGTTACAAAATCCCGAAAGATATTGAGTTCCGCGAGGAATTGCCGAAAAGCAATGTGGGCAAGATTTTGCGTCGCGTATTGCGTGACGAGGAGCTGGCTAAGCGTCCGGCGGATTAAATCGTCATTTCAAAAACATTAATCAGGAAAAGAGAATGTCGCAGGGCATTCTCTTGTTATTTCATTATGTCTCAACTTAAAAAAGAAGTTCAAAATCCACCGCACTTTTCGGTGGTGACCGATGATGCCGAATTGGCACGCGTATGTCAGGCGGCACGACAGCAAAGTGCGGTCGCATTAGACACTGAATTTGTGCGGGTACGGACCCTGTATCCGAAACTGGGTTTAATTCAACTGTATGACGGTGATCAAGTTGCCTTAATTGATCCGACGCATATTCAGGATTTTTCGCCGTTTATTGAATTGCTGGTAGATGCCAATGTAGTCAAAGTCCTGCACGCCTGTAGCGAAGATTTAGACGTGTTTCAACATTATTTCCAACAGCTGCCGCGCCCGATGTGCGATACGCAGGTGGTGGCGCACTTTCTGGGCTTTGCCGGCTCCACCGGTTTTGCTACCTTGGTGCAACATTATTTCCAAATTGAAATTGACAAAGGCGCGTCCCGCACCGATTGGCTGGCACGTCCGTTATTGGATGCGCAGCTGCAATATGCGGCGGCGGATGTGTGGTATTTGTTGCCGTTGTATGAACAAATGCAGGCACAGCTGGCGCAAACCGAGTGGCAAAGTGCGGTGGAAAATGAATGTGAATTTTTATTGAACAAACGGGCGCAGACAACCAAAGATCCCGATAACGCTTATTTCGCCATTCCCAACGCGTGGAAATTAAATCGATTGGAATTAATGCGCCTGAAACTGCTGGCGAAATGGCGTATGGAAGAGGCGATGAAGCGCGATCTTGCGCTAAATTTTGTGGTGCGCGCAGAAAATTTATGGCAAGTGGCAAAAAGCAATCCGAAGCATACTTCTACATTGTTGGAACTGGGGTTAAGCATGGCGGAAGTGCGTATTCACGGTAAGAAATTGCTACAAATTATCGATCAGGTTAAACGTATCGCGCCCGAAGATTACCCGCCGCCGATTCAACGGCTCGCCGATGATCCGCGTTATAAATCCACATTGAAAGCCTTGCAGCAACATTTAATCCAAATCACCCCGCCGAATTTGCCGAAAGAACTTATCGCCGGCAAACGCAATTTGGAAAGCCTGATGAAATGGCATTGGTTAAAAAATACTGAAGATGATTTGCCCGAGCTGCTGACGGGGTGGCGAAAGCCTTTTGGTGAGAAGTTGTTGGCGGCATTGAAAGCCTTTGATGAATAGCCATTACAACGAAAAAAAGTGCGGTGGATTTTTACAGCGTTTTAAAAACGCCTTGAAAAACCACCACACTTTTTGTTAGCCGGGCTTATTGTAATTTCTTGCCTTCAAACTCACCATTGAGGCTTTCCAAGAATGACGTAATATCATCAATGTCTTGTTGCTGCGGTTTGGCATTGCTTTGATATTTCAACATAATACGAACGGCTTCTTTCAGATCTTTTGCCGACGCATCGTGCATATAAGGCGCGGTCAACGCAATATTGCGCAGTGATGGCACTTTGAAACGGTGCATATCATACGGATCTTGGGTTTGCGCGAAACGACCTTGGTCGGCATCGGTGAGCGGTGTGCCGCGATCTTTAAAATAATCGCCGTAAATCCCCATGTATTCGTAAGATTGCCCGCCCATGTTCACGCCGGTGTGGCAGGTGTCGCATTTGTGCTGTTTAAATAACTCGTAACCTTTGATTTGTTGCGCGGTTAACGCGTTTTTATCGCCTTTCAGATAGCGATCGAAATCGCTGTTCGGCGTGATTAAGGTTTTTTCATATTCGCCGATCGCATTGGTGAGGGTTTCTTTGCTGATTTGCGGATAAACTTGTAAGAATTCTTGTTTAAAGGCTTCATCTTGTTCAAATCGCGCCACAATCTCTTCCCAGGAATGGGAACCCATTTCTACCGGATTTAATGGCGGCCCGCTCGCTTGGTCGGCTAAATCCACGGCACGCCCATCCCAGAATTGCACGAAGTTAAATGCGGCGTTAAAGACGGTCGGTGCGTTAATGCCGCCTTTTTTGCCATCAATGCCGGTGGACGTATCTAAACGGTCAACACCGCCTTTGTCCAATTGGTGACAGGTGTGGCATTGAATCGTACCGTCGCCGGATAAACGACCATCCATGAAGAGCTTATGCCCAAGGGCAACTTTTGCTGCATCGGTCATAATTTCATCGGGAATCGGTTGAATCAAACGATGGTTGTCGGTGCCTTCGGTATTTGCCGGTAAAAAGGCTTTACGTTGTTCCCGAATCCAGTTTAACAAGGCGGTTTTTTCGTCTTCATCAGGGCGGCTTCCCCAGTGAATATGAAGAAATTTGGCAATCGGCATTTCGTCATTTTCAATTACCCGTTCAAGTTTTGCCAAATCCACTTCCGATAATTTGCTCGGATCTTTTAAGCCTTCCAGTAACTTATTTAACAGAAATACGCGATTGCCTTCTTTGATGTCATTTTGCAACATGGAATCAACCAACGGCACATGGGCGTAAAACGGCAGTTCCGCATTTGGTGTATGGCAATATTGACAGCCGTTATTAAAAAAGACTTTTGCGATTTTTTGTTGTTCGGCAGAGTAATTGCCTTCAGCCAACAATTTCTCCATTTGTCCTTTATCATACTGATGAACGTATCCTACAACCCCTAAATAACCGACAATCGCCGCTTTCAGTGCAAATTTTTTCATAATCATCCTCCAACATTTAAAAATAAAAAAGGGAAGGGGATTATCGGTTAAAAGTGGGGGGAACTATATGATTTAAATCAAAAAACTTAATTTGTAAAAACGATGGATGAAATCGCTTTTAATAATTAAAAAGTGGTAGAAATGAAAAGAGGGATGTTGTTATGGCTAAAATAAAAACCATACAAAATAGCAAAAAGTGCGGTGTATTTTTAAAGTGTTTTGTAAGGATAAAATCAGATTTGAAATTGGTGGGTCGTGAAGGATTCGAACCTTCGACCAACGGATT
>JACAWG010000009.1 GCA_017160915.1 Aggregatibacter actinomycetemcomitans | reverse complement strand
GATAGGAGCCCCTGATGTGAGTGCATCGGGGGTTTTTGCTTTTTTGAGCGTAGGAATTTTATTAGAAAAACGCTACAATAGCGCACTTATTTTCAATCCCAAGAGAAACTATGACTGTTTTAAACGTACTTATTTACCCCGAAGATCATCTTAAAGTGGTTTGCGATCCGGTTGTGGAGGTCAATGACGATACGCGTAAGATTATTGACGATATGTTCGATACCATGTACCAAGAAGAAGGAATTGGCTTAGCGGCACCGCAAGTGGATATTTTACAGCGTATTATCACTATCGATATTGAGGGTGACAAACAAAACCAATTGGTGTTGATTAACCCTGAAATTTTGGAATCGGAAGGTGAAACCGGAATTGAAGAAGGCTGTTTGTCTATTCCCGGATTTCGTGCGCTAGTGCCGCGTAAAGAGAAAGTCACTGTTAAAGCGCTGGATCGTCATGGCAAAGAATTCACTTTAAAAGCGGATGGCTTGTTGGCAATCTGTATTCAGCATGAAATCGATCATTTAAACGGTATTCTTTTTGTGGATTACCTCTCGCCATTGAAACGTCAGCGAATTAAAGAAAAGCTGATTAAAGTGAAAAAACAGATGGAAAAGCAAAAATAATTGTGAATCTCTAAAAAGTGCGGTAATTTTTCACCGCACTTTTATTTATCTATGACGCAGAACATGATGAAACCACTCAATATTATCTTTGCCGGCACGCCGGACTTCGCTGCACAGCATTTACAAGCCTTACTCAATTCTTCCCATAACGTGATTGCGGTTTATACGCAACCGGACAAACCCGCCGGTCGGGGAAAGAAATTGCAAGCCAGCCCGGTGAAACAGTTAGCCGAGCAGTATCAAATTCCCGTCTATCAACCGAAATCCTTACGCAAAGCGGAAACGCAGGCAGAATTGACCGCACTTCAGGCGGATGTCATGGTAGTTGTGGCGTATGGTTTGATTTTGCCACAAGCGGTATTGGATGCGCCGAAGTATGGCTGTCTCAATGTGCACGGTTCTCTGTTGCCGCGTTGGCGCGGTGCGGCGCCGATTCAGCGGGCGATTTGGGCTGGTGATACACAAACCGGCGTAACCATTATGCAAATGGATGCAGGTTTGGACACGGGGGATATGTTGCACAAAGTGTATTGTGATATTACAGCGCAGGAAACTTCCGCCGGTCTATATACTAAGTTGGCTGAAATTGCTCCCGTAGCGTTGGTTGAGGTGTTGGATCATTTAACCGACGGCACTTTTACCGCCGAACACCAGGATGACGCGCAGAGTAATTACGCCGAAAAGTTATCAAAAGAGGAAGCGAAACTGAATTGGCAGTTATCGGCGACGCAACTGGAACGCAATATTCGCGCCTTTAACCCTTGGCCTATCGCCTATCTGGAACTAACCGACGGGGCAGGCAATCCGCAAACCCTGAAGGTTTACCAAGCCGCCGTGTTGCCACATACCAATAAAGCCCCCGGAATGATTTTATCGGTGGATAAGCACGGCATTCAAATTGCGACGGTTGACGGCGTGTTGAATTTGTTACAGTTACAACCGGCAGGTAAGAAACCTATGTCCGCACAGGATTTGTTAAACGGGCGTGCCGACTGGTTTCAGGTTGGCAAGGTGTTGCCATAATGAAAACGAGCAACGCAAAAACGTCGGCAAAAACCACCGCACTTTCCGCCCGTACGGCAGCGGTACAGATTCTTTTTCAGGTGCTGGAGCAGGGGAAATCGCTTTCCTCCCTGTTGCCTGACGCGCAGGCAACCGTCAAAGCGCAAGACCTCCCATTGCTGCAGGAAATTTGCTTTGGCGTATGCCGTGTGTTGCCCCGTTTGGAGCAGATTATTGCGCAGTTGGTTGATAAACCCTTGCGCGGTAAAAAGCGTATTGTGCATTGCTTGCTGTTGGTCGGGTTGTATCAAATTTTGTACACCCGCATTCCGGCGTATGCCGCCGTGGATGAAGTAGTGAACACTACCAAAGCATTGCAATTACAAAGTTTTCAAGGTTTGGTGAACGCCGTGTTGCGTCGTTTTTTACGTGAGCAGGAAAGCCTTCTGGCAAAAGTCGATAAACACTGGCAAACGCTACACCCCGATTGGTTGGTCAATAAGCTGAAAAAACAGTCCCCGAACTGGCGCGAGATTATTGAAGCAAATAATCAAAAACCGCCTATGTGGTTACGCGTCAACACGCAAAAAAACAGCTTGGAAATGTACCGCACTTTATTGACGGCACAGCAAATGGACGCGCAGATCACGTCCCATCCGCAGGCGTTGGGATTAACGCAGCCGACCGCCGTGCAGCATTTGCCGTTATTTGCCGAAGGCGGCGTGACGGTGCAGGATCTCCATGCCCAATGGGCGGCGTTGTTGTTACAGCCGCAAAACGGCGAACTGATTTTAGATGCCTGTGCGGCGCCGGGCGGCAAAACCACCCATATTTTGGAGCTGGCACCGCAGGCGGAGGTCATCGCGTTGGATGTGGAAGAAAACCGTTTACAGCGGGTAAAAGAAAATCTGGCGCGTATGCAGCAGCAGGCGACCGTCGTATGCGGCGATGCGGCAAATCCGCAGGCATGGTTGACGAAATTGGGGAAAAGTGCGGTGTGTTTTGACCGCATTTTATTAGACGCACCTTGTTCCGCCACCGGTGTGATTCGTCGTCATCCCGATATTAAATGGCTGCGCAAAGAAGCGGATATCGAACCGTTGGTTGCACTACAAGAGCAAATTCTGCAGGCGTTATGGACGTATTTAAAACCGAACGGGGTCTTGTTATACGCCACCTGTTCCGTGTTGGCAGAGGAAAACGCCCGGCAAATTGAACGATTTTTACAACGCACGCCGGACGCACAACTCGCGGCATTGAATTTGCCGGAAGAGGTGTTGGCGCGCAACCAAAGTGCGGTCGGTTTTCAGTTTATTCCGCAAACGGATGGCGGCGACGGTTTTTATTACGCGAAATTGGTTAAACGCGAAAGCTAACGCGTGGTCACGGAGGGAATCGAATGAAAATAATTATTTTAGGCGCCGGGCAAGTGGGCTCTACCTTGGCGGCGAATTTGGTCAGCGAAGATAATGATATTACGTTAATTGATGATGAATCTATGCGTTTGGAGCATTTGCAGGACAAGCATGATTTGCGCGTGATGCAAGGCTTGGCGTCATCCCCGAAAGTATTGCGCGAGGCGGGCGCGCCTGATGCGGATTTATTAATTGCGGTCACCGGTTCCGATGAAATTAACATGGTGGCTTGCCAAATTGCTTATACGCTATTTAATACGCCCACCAAAATTGCACGTATTCGTAACGGCGAATATTTGAAAGAAAAAGAGAAATTATTCAATCCTGACGTGCTTCCCATTGATCATATTATTTCGCCGGAGAATCTGGTCACCAAGGATATTGTGCGTTTGATAGAGTATCCCGGTGCGTTGCAGGTGGCGCATTTAGCCAAAGACAAAATCAGTTTGGTCGTGGTAAAGGCGTATTACGGCGGACCTTTGGTGGGCTATCCGATTTCCACGTTGAAGGAACATATTCCTCATGTGGATTGCCGCGTAGTATCCATTTTACGGCAGGATAAAGTCATTCGTCCGCAAGGTTCAACCATTATTGAAGCGGGTGATGAAGTGACGTTCATTTGCGCGACGGCGCACATCAAAGCGGTCATGAGCGAATTGCAACGTCTGGAAAGACCGTACAAACGCATTATGATTGTGGGCGGCGGTAACATCGGCACCGGCGTGGCGAAGCAGTTGGAAGATCACTGCACGGTAAAACTCATCGAACGCAATGCCGAACGGGCGGCGGTATTAGCGGAAAAATTATCGAAAACCCTGGTGTTTAACGGCGACGCCTCCGACCAATCCCTGTTGTTTGAAGAACATATTGAAAATATTGATGTTTTCCTTTCCCTCTCCAGTGACGATGAAGCCAATATTATGTCCGCGTTGTTGGCAAAACGGCTCGGCGCGAAAAAAGCCATGGTGCTGATTCAGCGCATGGCGTACATCAATCTGATTCAGGGCGGCACCATTGATATTGCCATCTCGCCGCAACAAGCGACCATTTCCGCGCTGCTCGGACACGTGCGCAAAGGCGATGTGGCAAATGTGGTTTCTCTGCGTCACGGCTTGGCGGAAGCCTTGGAGATCATTGTTCATGGCGATGAAACCACGTCCAATGTTATCGGTCGTCTTATCGGCGATTTAAAATTACCTACCGGTGCCATTATCGGTGCAATTCTGCGTGGGAACGAGGTTATTATCGGTGATAATCAACTTATTCTTCAGGAAGGGGATCATGTGGTCGTGTATTTAAGCGATAAGAAATATATTTCCGACCTGGAAAAATTATTTCAACCAAGCGCATTTTTCATCTAAATAAGCGGAAAAAATTGTGCTTCTTAAATAAACTATCTATAATGTGCAGTCTTTTTAACCAATAATGTGACTTTTTCACATTATCTTTTGTAACAAGTCTTAGGAGAGCTTTATGAGTTTCATTAAAGAGTTTCGTGAATTTGCCATGCGTGGCAATGTTGTTGATATGGCAGTCGGTGTGATCATCGGTGGTGCTTTCGGTAAAATCGTCAGTTCATTGGTGGCCGACGTATTTATGCCGGTATTAGGTATTTTAACCGGCGGCGTTGACTTTAAAGATTTGAAATTCGTATTGGAACCGGCAAACGGTGATATTCCTGCCGTGACATTAAACTACGGTGTATTTATTCAAAACGTATTTGATTTCATCATTATCGCATTTGCCATTTTCATGATGATTAAAGCGTTAAACAAACTGAAAAAACCGGAAGTGGTAGAAGACGCGCCGGCAGAACCTTCAGCGGAAGAAAAATTATTAACCGAGATTCGTGATCTCCTCAAAAAATAATTTTTTAGCCAAGAAAAATCTTCTCAATTCGGGAAGATTTTTCTTTATGGCATAACATATCCCGTTTTCCCTTCACCTTTCTTACCAAGGATAAATTATGACGAATTTAGATGAATTACAGGCGGAAACCCGCGAGATTATTACCGATTTATTAAATGACGGTAGCGATCCAAATGCGCTTTATATTATTGAACATCATATTTCCCATCATGATTTTGATAAATTGGAAAAAATCGCCATGGAGGCGTTTAAAGCCGGTTATGAAGTGTCCGAAGCGGAGGAGTTTGAGGAAGAGAACGGTAAGGTGATTTTCTGTTGCGATATTATCAGCGAAGTGGAATTAAAACCTGAAATCATTGATGCACAACAAAAAGAATTGTTGCCGTTAATTGCCAAATACCAAGGCGGTTACGACGGCTGGGGCACGTATTTTGAAGATCCGAACGCCGATGATGACGAATATGGCGATGATGGTGAATTTTTTGACGAAGATGATGCCTTAGATGATGACGATGAATTCGTTAAACATTAAAAAAAACATTGGTAAAAACCACCGCACTTTTTTGTCTTTATAGGAGACACCCATGAAATTTAAAAATTTAGCCTTATTATTGTTACCGTTAAGCGTCGCTTTAAGCGCCAATGCCGAAACAAAACCTGCCGATGAGCCGGAAAAGAACATTATTTCTTTTAACACCGAAGTCACGAAAGAAGTGGATTATGACGTCATGGAAGTCACCCTTTTCGTGAAGCAGGAAAATAAAAATTTAAAAGAATTGAACCGAGCCATTAATGAAAAAGTGAACGCCGCATTGGATGTCATTAAAAAACAAAGTGCGGTGCAAATTAAGAAAAATACGCGCAGCACACAGGTGCGTTATGACAACAAAGGAAAACAAACCGGTTGGGTTGAACGTGCCGATTTAGTGTTGGAAAGTAAAGATTTTGCCGCGTTGTCCCAAGTGATTTCCGATTTAAACGACACGTTAGCCATTGCCGATGTGACCCAAAAATTATCCAAAGAAGCGGCGGCGAAATTTGAAGATGAAATATTGAAAAGCGTGCTGGCGCAATTCCAACATAAAGCGCAGTTAATTCAGACCTCCCTTAATGCCAAAGGGTATGAAGTGATCAGTATGGGGCTGGATGGCAGAAACGAAATGCCTTATTTCGGTGAACGTATGATGCCGGTTGCCAATATGAAATCTTTCTCTTCGGAAGCAGCGAGTGAAGTGAATCTGGACACCAACGGTAAAGCGGAATTAAAAGCCTCGGTGAGCGCGCAAATTAAGTTATTGAACTAATCGCTTTTGCCCCGAGGATATTTTCTATAAAATGACAGAGTTTTTTTGCGTCGGTATTTTGCGCAGAAATTCTTCTTTGAACAAATGAGGTAAACCATGAAAGTTGCAAAAAATGTTGTGGTAAGCATTGCTTATCAAGTTCGTACCGAAGATGGCGTATTGGTGGATGAAGCCCCGGCAAACCAACCGTTACAATATTTACAAGGTCATAATAACTTAGTTATCGGCTTGGAAAATGCGTTAGAAGGCAAATCCGTCGGTGATAAATTTGAAGTCCGCGTAAAACCGGAAGAAGGTTACGGCGAATACAACGAAAATATGGTACAACGCGTACCGAAAGATGTGTTTGTCGGCGTCGATGATTTGGAAGTGGGTATGCGTTTTATCGCCGATACCGACATGGGCCCGTTGCCGGTGGTGATTACCGAAGTGGGCGACACCGACGTCGTGGTTGACGGCAACCACATGTTAGCCGGTCAGGAATTACATTTCACCGTCGAAGTGGTTGATACCCGTGAAGCGACGTTAGAAGAAATCGCACACGGTCATTTACACCAGGAAGGCGGTTGCTGCGGCGGTCATGGTCACGACAGCGATGAAGAAGGTCACGGCTGCGGTTGCGGCGGTCATCACCATCATCATGACCACGACCACGATCATGATCACCATCACCACCATCATCATGGCGAAGGTGGTTGCGGCTGTGGCGGCAAACACTAAAAAACACCTTAAAAAAAGACCGCACTTTTTACGTTGCGGTCTTTTATTTTAGGCTAGTGACACTGCTTATTTAGCATCAGCTTTTTTCAGCACTTCATACATCTGATCTTTCAAACGCAATTTTTCCTTTTTCAACATTTCCACTTCATTGTGCGTACCCAATTCAATATGGGATTCGATGTTTTTAATACGTTGGTCCAGTTCATTATGTTTATCAAATAGATTGGCAAAATAAGCATTTTCGGTTTTAAGTTTTGTAATTAAGTCTCTGAATTCCGGAAACATAGGATAAACACCTCATCATAAGTTAAGTTAGTATAACGATGGTTATACTGTCATTATCTTACCGAATTCCACCGGAAAGAAACGTGCGGGAGATCACAAAACGCACGCATAAAATTTAACATTTTTATCACAAATGATGTTCCTGACGAATTTTCGCCAATAAAGCGTCGCAGCATTGATCCAACAAGGCGTAGGTTTGATTAAAGTCTTTGGTGTACCAAGGGTCGGGAATATGGTCGATGCCGAACGTCGGACAAAGTGCGGTGATTTGAAACAGTTTTTCCGGATGAGCGCCGAACAGCCTTTCCAAATCGCGCAGGTTGTCGTTATCCATGGCGATAATATAATCAAAATCCGTCCAATCTTTTGACCGCACTTTACGGCTGACAAAACCGTTGGAAGCGATTTTATGCTGATCCAATATATCGGCGGTGCCGCAGTGCATATCTTCGCCGTCATGCCAGCCTGCCGTGCCCGCGCTATCGGTGATGATTTTATGTTGTAACTGCGCCTGTTTGATTTTTTCCCGCATGAGATATTCCGCCATAGGCGAGCGGCAAATGTTGCCTAAGCAAACGAACAGAATTTTAATCGGTTGCATCTTTTATCCTTTTTGCGATTACAGGGAATGCGCTTTGCGCCATTCCGTGACTTTTTCCAACAACACTTTGCCCATCGGGCTTGGATCGCCGCTGAACAAGGCTTTTAAGCCGTTATTTTCAATAATATGGCGACGCAATGCCAAACGTTCCTGGTGATTTTCTGCCAGACGGACGGCACGTTCGATGTAATCGTCAACGCTGTGTGCGATCAGCCATTCCGGCAAACCGAGGCGTTTGAATAAACCTTCGTCAATGTGTTCATGGACTTCCGCACCGGTTTTACACACGCCCACCAAACCCAGTGTCACCATATCGATAATGCCGTTAGTGTTGCCGAACGGGAACGGGTTCACCATCATGTCGCAGTGATGCAAAATACGCAGATATTGATCGTAAGGCGAATGCGGGTAAGCGGTGGCGGAATCACCCAGGTAGCTTTTAATGAAACGCGCCACGTAGGGATGCGTAATTCCGCTGGATTGCCCTAGCGCAAAATGGAAATGCACTTTCACCTTGGCGCGATCGCGAATGGCTTTTAATGCGTCCAGAAAATACGGATTCAATTTCATGGTGGTGGCGGCAATGCCGATGTGCACCACTTCCGGGTTCTCGCGGAGCAAATAGTCCACGTTTTCCGGTGCCAAAGAGGACGGCACATAAGGCAGGGCGTCTTTCGGCAAACGTAGCAAGGTTTCGCTGAAACAATCTTCCGAGCCTACATAATCGTCTTCCACGATGACATATTCGATGAAATCCGAATGGGTGGTGGCAGGATGTCCGAGAGCAATCGCCTGAATCGGTGCAAAACGGGCATTGCTGACGAAAATGGTGGCGAGATCCATACCGATACTCGGCATATACAACACCGCCGCCAGGTTTTCTTCGCAAATGGTTTTTAAGAAATTCAGTTTTTCCAGAATGTTGGTACCGTCAAATTCATGGAATTCGTCGAACACGTCGCGACCGGCTTGATCCACCGCATTATTGCCCAAGCCTATGAGATAAAATTGCTCCCGCGCGGCAACCATCGACGTGGAATGGGTGCGATAAATGGAATGGGAGGAATGGAAATGCTCCAACACCACCACCATCACCGGTTTACCGTTACGGGTGCCGATTTGGGTGATTTGTCGGTCTTGCCAACCGCACTTTAAAATGTGGCGGCGAATGACCTGATTCAACGCTTTCTTCACATTGTGTTTGTTTTCCGCAATGTCGTAGCTGCAGTGCATATAAACATCATGCGAAATGTTGCTTGGCAAATGATCCAAGGTTTCAAACTGCGCCAGCCTTTCCGGGAACCATTGCAACAACGCCGCGCGTTTGGAAAATGCCGCCGGCGTGCCGATAAAACGCGGTGATTGCAGGGCGAAACACAAGGAACCGCAAATGTCCCGATCCGCTTCCCACATGGCATCCAGGTTCAGGTTCACGTTGGCTTCCGGCAAATACAGCACGGCAAATTTCATCAGCGCGTTTTTGTTCGGTTCCAGGTAAATGTCGTAAATGGATTCTCTGTCCGGATTGCGGTTATAGGTTTGCAGGATGTGATCGGCGTTAATATACGGCGAGGAGGCAAAAATCAGATTTAACCAGCGTTGCACCACAAAGAAACGATTGGCGCCCGATTCCGATAACACCAACTGCGGATCGCTAAACAGCGTCGTCACTGCAGCAGCCGTACGGGTACAGAAATAAATCATGCGATCCTGCGCCAAATGTTCCAGCTGTTGCGGATAGTCAAATTCAATGTTTTCCAAACCGCCGAAATTGGCATCGATTTTGTAGAGAATATCCAGCAATTCCGTGCAGGCGGCTTCGTAATTTTTTTCTGCAACCGCCGTTTCAAAGCGAATTAAACTTGGTTTTTGCGTTTCGGACATGGTCGTTTCCTTTTGGATTGGTTAGCAGGTTCCCCATAAATCATATTCGTCGGCGTCGGTAATCGCGACGGAAATAACGTCGCCGATATTGACCGCACTTTGGCTTTGATTTTCCACATACACCACGCCGTCAATTTCCGGTGCGTCCGCCATGGAACGACCGATCACGCCTTCCGCATTCACTTCATCCACAATCACCGGCAGGGTTTTGCCGATTTTTTGTTGTAAGCGTGCGGCAGAGATTTCTTGTTGTACTTGCATAAAGCGATGGAAGCGCTCTTCTTTCACCTCTTCCGGCACTTGATCCGCCATATCCGTCGCCGGCGCGCCTTCTACCGGGCTGAATTTGAAGCAACCCACGCGATCCAGTTGGGCGGCTTTGAGGAAATCCAGCAGCATTTGGAAATCTTCTTCCGTTTCTCCCGGGAAGCCCACGATAAAGGTGGAACGCAAAGTGAGTTCCGGGCAAATTTCGCGCCATTGCTGAATGCGCTCTAAAGTGCGGTCGATTTTGCCCGGTCTTTTCATTGCCTTGAGAATTTTCGGGCTGGCGTGTTGCAACGGAATATCCAAATAAGGCAACAACTTGCCTTCCGCCATGAGCGGAATTAGCTCGTCCACGTGCGGATACGGATAAACATAATGCAAACGTACCCAAACGCCGAGATTGCCCAGCTGGCGACACAAACTGATGAGGTTGTTTTTAATCGGCATGCCGTTCCAGAACACGGTTTTGTTTTGATTTTCTTTGCTTTGATCCAAAGCATACGCTGAGGTGTCCTGCGAAACGATCAGCAGTTCTTTCACGCCCGCATCCACCAGGCGCTTCGCTTCGTCTAGTACTTGCGTAATCGGACGGCTGTCCAAATCGCCGCGCATGGACGGAATAATGCAGAAGGTGCAACGATGGTCGCAGCCTTCGGAAATTTTCAAATACGCATAATGTTTCGGCGTCAGCTTCACCCCTTGCGCCGGCACAAGACTTTCATAAGGGTTATATTGCGGTTTCGGCACATATTTGTGCACCTGATTCATGACGGTTTCATAACTGTGCGGGCCGGAAATTTCCAACACTTTCGGGTGTACCTGGCGAATTTGGTCTTCTTTGGCGCCAAGGCAGCCGGTCACAATCACTTTGCCGTTTTCTTCCAGCGCCTCGCCGATAGCTTCCAGTGATTCCTGCACCGCGCTGTCAATAAAACCGCAAGTGTTGACGATCACCAAGTCGGCGTTTTCATAGCTCGGAATGATGTTATAACCGTTGGAACGTAATTCCGTTAAAATGCGTTCCGAATCCACTAAATTTTTCGGACAACCAAGGCTGACAAAGCCGATATTGGGGGTAGTGCTCATAAATTTTCTCAAATCATCTATCGTAAAATAAAAACGGCTAATTCTACTTGTTTTAGTACAAAAAGGCGACAAAGAAATGTGTGTCGATGCCGTGTCAAACCGTGCAAATTGGCGTGACGGCTTTCAATTTCAGCGGAATCGTATATAATGTGTGCCGTTTTTTAGCCGTTAAAAAGCAACCTAGTATTAATCTTAACAAGAGGAAAAATCATGGCAAAACAAAAACATGCCTTGCAAACTCCGCCTCAAAACGTGCAAGGGACGCTGACGTATCAGCATCAACGCGGGGTGATCAAAGATAATGCCATTCAGGCGTTATTACACGACAAACTCTTTCGTCAACGCATTGAGCGTAACAAGAAAGGCAAAGGCAGTTATCAGCGTAAAGCGAAACACGCAAATCGTTATTACGAAAAGCCCGATAATAAGATTTCTCTGATCAGAGATGTTATTATCGGGCTTTTTTCTTTCCGTTTATTTTGTGCAATATATTGATATTAAAGAGGTTATTATGACAGCAAAAACAGAAGTTTTATTTAACAACACATGGAACGTCAGAATCAGCGACCCGGGTGAAGAGGGCGCGCAAAGTCATTTTTTTGAAACCATTTATATTACGTTAGAAGCGCACATCAACGGCAACGAGACAACATACGAATTTACCCGCAAAGTGGAAGACCAAATTAAAATTAAAAAAACATTCACCGATTTGGACGAATTATTCATTTATTTAAGCGAACAAATTTCCCCGGTGGCGTTGGGGCATTTAGGTATTAAAATCGGGAGTCTGGGGTTGGCTAAAGAATAAAGTGCGGTCATTTTTCACGGCGTTTTTTTTGATGGGGGAATCTTGTGGCTAAACAGACTTCCCTCATTTTCTAACCGCTTAAATTTCATAGATAAAAAAGAAAATCTTCAAGTTATGTAAATTTCCTGCTTATCCTCTTCTTTTTCTCTCCGCTTTTCTATAAAATCCCGCCAATTTTCCTGTTGTACTCGTTGGTTATTGTATTTTAATAACTTCATTTTATTGTATTTATAAGGTCCATTTTATATGAACAAAGTCTTCCGCGTGGTTTGGCACCAAGCAACGCAATCCTGGATTGCTGTCTCCGAATTATCCCGTCAAAAAAGCAAAACTTCCTCCGAAACCGATAGACGTACTGACATTGCCAAGCAGGGCGCGTTAACGTCTATGGCGCTTCTTGTGATGGGTGCGGCTGTGCCGGGCACATTGTTAGCGGCACCGCTGACGGCGGCTGATGTTAAGCCGGATAACCAACATTTTATCAGTGTGGCGGCAACCCATAGTGATACAGATATTTCTCAGGAATCAAACTACAACAATAATATGGCGAAAGCACCTGGCTCTATTGCTATCGGTACAGGCGCTTCCGTTGCATTTGAAGACAGAGGCGGCGTGGGGTATGGTGCCCGCGAAGCAATTGCTATCGGTCAGAATGCGACGGTTAAGTTGGTCGGTGAGGTTTGTGCGGATTGTACGCCGGAAGATCCCGCGTCTGAAGGTTCTATTTCCATTGGTCGTGATTCGGTTTCCGGCGGCAGAGGCGCAACCTCAATCGGTCTTGGCGCCAAATCGGAAGCGCACGGTGTGTCTATCGGTATCAATGCAACCACCAGTTTTAGTTCCGTTGCTATTGGTGTGGATACACAAGCAACGAAAAAGAATGCCGTTGCCGTGGGCAACCAAGCGAAAGCGGAAGGATTATATAGTATCGCCATTGGTTTAGGTTCTAATGCACTGAGCTCGTCTGATTTGGCAGTTGGTGACGGAGCAAAAGCCTCCGGCGGTCAGGGTTCTGCGTTTGGTATTAAAGCCAATGCTTCCGCCTCAGGCTCGACATCGATTGGTGGTGAAACCTCATCCACCGGTTGGTTATCCACTTCCGTCGGTTATTTAAGTAAATCTGCAAACACCGGTGCATTTGCCGGTGGTGCTCGTGCTAATGCCAGCGGTTCGGGTGCGGTTTCTATCGGTATGAACTCCACGTCAACAAGCACCAATACCACTGCCGTAGGTGCCTTTGCCAATGCGGCAGGTCCGCATTCCACCGCCATGGGCGTCAATGCAAGCACTGCCAGCGGAGCATGGTATTCCTTAGCGACAGGTTCTTCAGCCAAGGCAAGTAGTAATTATGCGATGGCGAATGGTCATGCCGCCAATGCTTCCGCCGAAGCGGCGGTTGCCCTCGGTGCGAATACCACCTCAACCCAAATTAATGCCGTAGCGTTAGGAGCAAATGCGTCTGCAACCCATATTAATGCCGTGGCGTTAGGGGCGAATTCTGTGACAAAAGCGGCAGTTGCAAGTAACGAAGCTACTGTAAATGGCGTGTATTATGGCGGCTTTGCCGCGAATCAGTCGGGCAGTGTGGTGAGTGTCGGGGAAACCGGTAGAGAACGCCAGTTGGTGAATGTTGCTGCGGGTCAAATCAGCGCCACTTCTACCGACGCTATTAACGGCAGCCAATTGTATTTAGTGGCAAGCGGGTTACGCGATCAAATGCCGGTGGTTTATACCACAGCAAGCGGCAAAAAAGCGGTGAAGAAACCGGACGGCAAATTTTATGAAGTGGACGATGCGGGCAATGTGACCTCAACGGTCGTACCGAACGCCGATGTTATCGCTTCGATGAACGATGGCAGCAGCAACGTGACTTCACCGATGACCTTGGCGAACATTAAAAGTACCCTGCCGGATACGTTCAGTTCTACAACCAACCCTAAAGACGGCAGCGCCGTGGCACTGACCACTGCGCAAGCTATGCCGACATTAACCGCAAGCCAATATAACCATGCGGCAACCCTTGGGGATGTGTTAAATGCCGGTTGGAATTTACAGGCTGGCGGAAGTGCGGTTGATTTTGTGAAACCTTATGACACGGTGAATTTCAAGAGTTCGGATAACTCTGTGGAAATTACACCAAGCACTGACGGTTCGGTCAGCACCATTGATCTTAAGGTAAAAACCGCCGCACCGGTTGAAACGACGGATTTAACCGTAACGAACGGGGCGGTTGTCGTGCCGACAGGTACGGATGCGGGCAAGCTGGTGAATGCGACGACAGTGGCAAATACCGTGAACAATGCAGGCTGGAGCATCGGTGGAAATAATACCGCCGCTGCCGGCGATTTAGTCAAACCGTCGAATAAGGTCAATTTTGTGAATGGCAGCGGTACGGAATCCGTGGTTAATCATGACACAACAACCGGCAGCACAACCGTTGCCTTTAATGTGAAACCGAACGGTACAACCATTAACGTCACCAATGACGGCATTTCCGTGAATACCGGCAATATTACCGCCGCCCAAACCACAGGCAATGACGCAGGAAAAGTGACGGTAGAAAATGCCGAAAAAGCCAAAGTGGCTACCGTGGAAAATGTCGCCAACGCCATTAACTCCGTTTATTGGAAAGTCGGTGACAATGATGGCACGGTAAAAGGCAACATCGGCGCAGGTAGCCAAATGAATTTTGTGAATGGCAATGGCACAACGGCCGTGGTTAAGCATGAAAACGGCGTAACCAATGTGACCTTTGATGTGGATTACGACAATAAAACCATCGTTAAGGATAGTGATGGTAAATTATCGGTGAATGTTTCTGCCTTGCCGGCGGTAAATATCGGTAACTCCGATGGCAGTGTGACCGTGACAAAAAACGGCAATGCCTATGATGTTACCGTGAATACTACGCAATTAACCAACAGCGCCGACGGCAAAGTTAACGAACCGACCAACAATGACGGCAGCAAGTTAGTCAATGCGACAACGCTTGCCAATATCATTAACAACAGCGGTTGGTCTGCCACGGCAACGGCAAACGGCGGTGAAGTTGAAGGTACGGCAACTACCTTGGTTAAACCGGGCAGCACGGTAAATTACATTGCCGGTAACAATATTAAACTTAAACAGGATGGCAGTGATTTCACGATTTCAACCACCGATAAACTGACAGCGCATGAAGTTGAAGTAGGGCAGGACGGTCAAAATGGTGTGAACGGCATTGTTGGCGTGAAAGGTAAAAATAGCGCTTCCGTTACCGTCAAAGGGGAAGACGGTTCTATTGCTTTAGTCGGTCCGAAAGGTGCTGATGGTAGCAACGGGGCTACGATTACCATTACCCCGGAAAAAGGCACAACCACGATCGCCGACAAAGATGGCGGCAACCCAATCGAGCGGATTAAATACACCGATGGTAGCGCCAATGTACGTGAAGTGGCGACTTTAGATGACGGTTTAACCTTTACCGGCGATGACGGTGAAAAAGTGAACCGCACTTTAGGGGCTAATTTGAACATTAAAGGCGGCGCGACCGATTCAACCACTGCAAATAATATTCGTGTGGTGAACGACGGCGCTAACGGCTTAAAAGTGAATTTGGCAAACAATGTCAAATTAGACAATACCGGCAGCGTCACTGTTGGTGATACTACCTTGAATAATAACGGCTTAACTATTGCCAACGGACCGAGCGTGACAGCGGACGGTATCAATGCCGGTAATAAAACCATTACCAACGTTGCACCGGGTGTTAACCCGACGGACGCGGTAAATGTGAGTCAATTGGGTGGATTGAAGAATGACATCCAAAACGTCAACAACCGTATCGGCAAAGTCAATCGTGAAGCCCGTGCGGGGATTGCCGGTGCTAATGCGGCGGCAAGTTTACCGCAAGCCTATATTCCGGGTAAATCCATGGTAGCGGCTGCCGGCGGTACATTCAAAGGTCAAAATGCGTTTGCGGTCGGTTATTCCCGCTCAAGCGATAACGGCAAAGTGATCTTGAAATTACAAGGGAATGCGAATACCCAAGGCGATGTCGGCGGCGGTGTTGGCGTCGGTTACCAGTGGTAATTCGAGTGTTGTGATGAATAAACCCGACATTGCGTCGGGTTTATTTTATGGCGCGAAAAGTGCGGTTCTTTTTCAAAGCGTTTTTCGTGGTGGTTCACAGAATTGCCAATACGCTTTCCGGCGGGCGTCCGATTTTGGCTTTGTCGCCGTTAATCACGATTGGACGTTCTAATAACGCGGAATGTTGCGCAATGGCTTGTAGCAAGTCCTGTTGGGTAAGCGTCGGGTTATCCAAACCGAGTTCTTTATACAGCGCATCTTTGGTGCGCATCATTTGGCGAATGTCGCTAATGCCTAATTTATCGGCGATGGCTTGCAGCTCCGCAACGGAATAGGTTTTTTGCAAATACAGTTCGACTTGCGGTTGAATTTGATGATTTTCCAGTAATGCCAAGGTTTCACGGCTTTTGGAACAGCGCGGGTTGTGATAGATAATAACGGACATAGAAATTCCCTGTGTTAATGTAATTTGCCGGGATTTTACCTTATAATCAGGCAAAATTTATAGAGGTAATCGCATGATTGAAATGTTAAAAAATTGGTATCGGAGACGGTTTAGCGACCCGCAAGCCATGGGCTTGTTCGCTATTTTGTTCTTCGGTTTCGTCGCCATTTATTTTTTCAGTGATTTAATTGCGCCGTTGTTGGTGGCGATTGTGTTGGCGTACCTGCTGGAATGGCCGGTACGTTTGTTAAATGAGAAGCTGAAATGCCCGCGTTTGCTCGCCACCTGCCTGGTGATCGGCACCTTTACCGGCTTGGTGTTTTTGGTGGTTTTGGTGTTGATTCCGAATTTGTGGACGCAGATGGTCAATTTATTAAGCGATTTGCCGCACATGTTTAATCGGTTTAATGAGTGGCTGCTGTCTTTGCCGGAACGTTACCCCGACATCATTGACGCGCCAACCGTGGAATCCATTTTCGGCACGGTGAAAGAGAAAATCCTGGGCTTGGGCGAATCGGCGTTAAAACTGTCTCTGGCGTCAATTATGAACTTGGTGACGCTGGGGATTTACGCGTTTTTGGTGCCGTTAATGGTGTTTTTCCTGTTGAAAGATAAACGCCAATTAATGGACGGCGTGAGCCGTTTCTTACCGCGTAATCGCACCTTGGCGTCAAAAGTGTGGGTGGAAATGCAACAGCAAATCGCCAATTATATTCGCGGTAAGTTGGTGGAAATTTTAGTGGTCGCAATGGTAACGTATGCGATTTTCCTGATTTTCGGGCTGAATTACCCGTTATTGTTGGCGGTGGCGGTCGGGCTTTCCGTATTGGTGCCTTACATCGGCGCCGTGCTGGTGACGATTCCGGTGGTGTTGGTGGCGATTTTCCAATTCGGCGATACGCACACGTTTTGGTACATCGTCATCGCCTTCGTTGTGTCGCAATTATTGGACGGAAATCTGCTGGTGCCGTTTTTGTTCTCCGAAGCGGTCAATCTGCACCCGTTGGTCATTATCATTGCCGTCTTGATTTTCGGCGGCTTGTGGGGATTTTGGGGCGTGTTTTTTGCCATTCCGCTGGCGACGTTGGTGAAAGCGGTAGTGAATTCCTGGCCTTCCAATGAAGCGGCGGAATAAAAAAAACGCCGGGAAAAACAACCGCACTTTCAGGGATAAACGCCAAAGTGCGGTCCAAAATCAAAACGTTTTTAGCATAAAAAAGGCATAGTAGACAAAATAGTTGGTAATTTTGCCCTTTTTA
>JACAWG010000008.1 GCA_017160915.1 Aggregatibacter actinomycetemcomitans | reverse complement strand
GATTATTTTTCCGGGCGTGCGTCGGCAAGGATGTTGAAAAAAAACTCGCCATGCTCTTTATGGAATTTGTTTAACTAATAAAAAACCGACTACTCACATTAGACCTAAATTAGGAGACCAAAAAATGAATATCAAAATAGCACCCGTCGTATTAATCTGCCTGCCGATGCTGGTTGCCTGCGGTATAGGCAAAGATCTGACCGAATCTGTCGGCAACGTCCTTCACAACAGTAAAATGGGAAGCAAAATCATGACCTCCCGTTCCGCCAAGCTCAAAAATCTCGAATTTACCTGCGTGAAGGAACAGTATCCGCCACTGCCGCAGGAAGCCGACCAACTGTACCGCTACGCGCTCTACCACGATTTCAAAAACCGCTGGCTGCCCAAACCCGGCGTACTCGACCGCTATTTGCCCTATTACCGCATTGCCGCCGCCAACGGGCATTGGCAGGCAAACCTGACCCTGCAGGAAATTCTGCTGAAAAGCAAGGACATCAATATCGAAACCCATGAACGGCGCGGCGAAGGGATTTATTGGAACGAGAAACTGATGAAGATACTGCCTGCGAGTGCGCATTACTGGTGGTCGCGCTATATTGCGGTGGGCTACGGTCCCAAACACGGTGCGGACGATGCCAAGATTTATCTGCGTAAGGCGGCAGATTTGGGCAATGCCAAAGCCCAGTACGAGGTACGTGAGTTAATTATGAAAATTAATGATGATGCAAGCCATCAATACAGGATACAAATACGCAACAAATTGCAAGAGTGTGCCGCTGAACAAATGTATCCCAATGCAGACGCTGCATTGATGGCGGAAGCCGCATATACCAATTTAAAAGACTACAAAAAAGCATTGTTTTATGCCCATCAAGGCACTAAAGCCGGCAAGGGTACTTCTGCGCTATCAGCAAGAGATATTTTTTACAGTAAAAACCCTAAAAGCAAATATAAACAATGGGGTATACCCGAAGACAAAGAACGTTCGCGCCGATATGGGATTATTTACAGCTATTTAAATACCCACGCCCATCTGAAACCCGAACTGAACGTTCAGGATTTGGACGACATCGTGCCGCTGCCGCCTGCCAAACTGCCCGCTTGGGACGGTAAAATCGCCATCCAGCGTTTTGCCGAAGGCGTAGCCCCCGTCAAACCGTCGGACGAACTGGTACGCAGATTGGCACAACAGGCAGGGTTAGACCCGCAGACAGGGCTGCCGAAATAAATAGACCGATGGCGCGCGTCTCCCGACGCGTGCCTTCTTTCTTGTTTC
>JACAWG010000007.1 GCA_017160915.1 Aggregatibacter actinomycetemcomitans | reverse complement strand
CCTTGCAACCCCTTTTTGCGATTTTTTTGTAAAAATCTTTTTGATTGCTTATTTTTTGTCAAATTTCCCCTAAAACCTTACCATCGACATTTAATAAACTCAGCGTTTCAAATCCTAAAGACTGAATTAAATTTGGTAAACCGTCTTCTTGTGCGAGCATTTTGGTGCAAAACACCTGATTATTTGTTTGATTTTTTGACCGCACTTTTACGTCACTAAGCAAGGATTCTACCCGCTTTGCAATGGCGGCGCCCGAATCAATAAAATAGCTGACTTGCGGCAAACATTGTTGAATCTCTGATTTTATTAGAGGAAAATGCGTACATCCCAGCACCACACAATCTAAATCACTCATAGTAACCCACGTTAGCACTTCAGATTTAATTTCATTTAAATCAATAGGATAACCATGCAATTTACGTTCAGCCAATTCCACCAACTTCGTACTGCCAATTTTTTCCACACGGCAATCAGCGGCATATTTATCAATCAAATCAGATAAATATTTTCGCTTTACCGTTCCTTTGGTGGCAAGTAATCCGATATGTTTCGTGGTTGTTTGCGTTGCCGCCGGTTTAATCGCCGGTACGGTACCGACTATCGGGACGGAAAAATGTTCGCGCAATGCGGGCAATACGACGGTGCTTGCCGTATTACAGGCGATAACAATAAGATCCGGAAAATACATCTGATCTATGTGTTGACAGATTTTTAACGTACGTTCGATGATCTTTTCTTCAGGCTTCTCGGAATAAGGAAAATAGGCATTATCAAAGCAATACAAATAGTGATAGTCAGGCAAAAGTTGTTTAACCTCACGATAAACACTAAAGCCGCCGACGCCGGAATCAAAAAAAAGAATTGTGGGTTTTGTTTGGATGTCCATAATCAATTTAATGGAAAAATTTTCGTCATTTTATTCGCTTATGAGGCGGTTCTCAAGGAAAAGCTCGCTGATTAACAGTGGCATGTTCTGGACTAAAAACAAGGAACGACGGGCATATAATCCGCTTTGAGGATCTTGCGCCCATTGAATGAGTTGTCTGTTCGGCGCTTGTTGAAATAACCATTCGCCGATAGGCTTGTTACCGAGTGTTGATAAGCCTTGATAACGGGTAAATAACGCCTTAGGGATGAGCGTGCGGGCTTCGACCCAAGGGATTCCATCGCCAAACAGCAAAACTTCCCGGCACCAATAGGCTTCTGTCGGCAAAAGTGCGGTCTCATTTTCAAATGTTTTTTCTATCCATTTTTCTGACCGCACTTTCACGTCAAATCGCGTACAAGCCCGCTTTAATTTAACGGTCAGCGATTGTTTATCAAACAACCAGCATTGAACTGAAGACGGCAGTTGCTTCGCCTGTGGCGTATCTTCCGCCAACCAATGTAACCGGGCAAAAATGGAATCAGGCATTGCTATAAATCTCACGATTATTTAGCCAACGGCGAATCAACAAGTCTGCCGTTTGCGGGTGTTTTTCTACAAGCTGTTTTGCATAAAATTGCACTGTCGGCAGCATTTTACGATCACGCATGAGATTCGCCACTTTAAATTCGGTAATTCCCGTTTGTTTCGTGCCAAGTACCTCCCCCGGCCCGCGGATTTCCAGATCTTTTTCCGAAATCACAAAGCCATCCTGCGTGTCACGCATGACTTGTAAGCGTTTTTGCGAAATTTTACCGAGCGGCGGTTTATACATCAACACACAAAAAGAGGCAGTACTGCCACGCCCGACCCGCCCGCGTAACTGATGAAGCTGAGACAAACCCAGGCGCTCGGCGTTTTCAATAATCATTAAACTGGCGTTCGGCACATCCACGCCCACTTCAATCACCGTCGTAGCAACCAATAAATCCAATTCGGCAAGTTTAAACTGCGCCATCACCGCTTGTTTTTCATTCGGTTTCATTCGCCCGTGTACCAAGCCGATGCGTAAGTGCGGTAGAATTTTACGGAGATCTTCCGCCACCGCTTCCGCCGCCTGCGCCTCCAACACTTCCGATTCATCAATCAGGGTACAAACCCAATAGGCCTGCCGTTTTTCCTGCGTACACGCCACATTCACCCGTTCGATAATGTCTGCGCGACGATCTTCGGAAATTGCAATGGTGGTAATCGGCGTGCGCCCCGGTGGCAATTCGTCGATAATCGAGGTATCCAAATCCGCATATACGGTCATAGCAAGCGTACGCGGAATCGGTGTGGCAGTCATAATTAACTGATGAGGATACACGCCTGCCTGATTGCCTTTTTCCCGTAGCATGAGTCGTTGGTGCACGCCAAAACGGTGCTGTTCGTCAACAATCACCAAACTCAAACGATGAAATTCCACCTCTTCCTGAAATAACGCGTGCGTTCCCACCACCATTTGTACCGCACCGCTTTTTATTTTCTCTAACTCGGCAACCCGTTGTTTGCCTTTGACTTTTCCTGCCAGCCAACCCACTTGAATGCCAAGCGGTTCAAACCAACGGCGGAAGTTCACGGCGTGTTGTTCCGCTAAGATTTCCGTCGGCGCCATCAATGCCACCTGTTTACCGTTATCAATGGCAAGCAGTGCCGCTAACGCCGCCACTAAGGTTTTACCGGAGCCGACATCCCCCTGCACCAAGCGCATCATCGGGTAAGATTGCGCCACATCCCGTTCAATATCTTCCGTCACACGCAACTGTGCATTTGTCGGCTGAAACGGCAACTGCGCCAAAAAACGCTGTTTTAAATCCGATTGATAGTGTAGCGATTCGGCAAAATTCGCTTGAATTCCTGACCGCACTTTTTGCATCGCCAGGTTATATGCCAGCAATTCTTCAAAAATCAGCCGTTGCTGGGCAGGATGTTTACCTTCTTCCAAGGTGCTCAGCGACACATCGGGAGGCGGATTATGCAGGAACTGAATAGCGGATTTCAAATCAAAAGGGTGCGGATTACATTCTGCCGGCAACAATTCGGCTAAAGGCGTTTTATCCAACACCAGCAAGGCTTGCGCAATTAATTTTCGCAAAGCGGTTTGTTTCAATCCTTCCGTAGCGGGATAAATGGGCGTGAGGGTTTCCGCCAGAACCAGCGGTTTATTGTCATGAATAATTTGATATTCGGGATGATGGATTTCCACCATGAAACGCCCACGACGCACTTCGCCGAATGCCTTCACCCGCGCACCGGGTTGCAAGCTGTTTTTCATGCCGGCGTTAAAATTAAAAAAACGCAGCGCCAATTTAGAGGTGCCGTCGGAAAGATAAACCATCAGCATCGGTCGTCGACCGAATTGCACTTCGCTACTTTGCACGACGCCTTCAATGGTGGCGTACTGCTCTGCCTGCAAATCGGCGATGGGTGTGATGCGGGTACGATCCTCATAACGAAGCGGAAGGTGAAATAGCAGATCTTGTAGGTTAAAAATCCCCAATTTACCTAACTTTTCCGCCACGGCGGCACCGACACCGGAAATTGTCGTTAACGGAATCGCATCTAATAATTGGGTATTCATTTATTGATTAATATTGCGTTCAATGCTGATTAATTCAGGCATTGATTTGATTTTGCGAATGATGTGCGAGAGGTGTTTCTTATCTTTGACCGTTAGCAACACGATAATCTGATACAAACGACCTTCCTGTTCTTCCGTCCAAATGCTTTGAATATTGCTATCCATCGCGGAAATGGTTGACATCAAATGCGGTAACGTACCTTGCTGATTGATCATTTCAATACGCAATTCGGCTTCAAACTCAATTTGCGTGTCGCTTTTTTCCCAATCGACGGACATATAATTTTTCGGGTTATTTTCACGATCTTTTAAATTCGAGCAGGCTTCATGATGAATCACCAACCCCTTGCCCGGGCTGGCATAAGCGATAATCGGATCGCCAGGCACCGGATGGCAACATTGCGCAAAGGTGGTTAATAAACCGCCGTTACCGCTGATTTCCAACGGTCCGTGATTATCAGGATTGCCATCCGTATCAATTTCAATGGCTTCACCCAACAAACGGTGTGCAATAACGGTGCTCATTTGGTTGCCCAGACCAATTTCCATAAACAAGTCGTTTAGGCTTGCTAATTTCAGATCCGCCAAAACATTTTGGGTGTATTCAAGATTGAGCTCTTCTAATTTTAACGGACTTAAGGCGTGCGCCAATTGGCGTTTACCGGATTCAATGGCTTCGTCACGGCGCAAGTCTTTTAAAGCGTGGCGAATGCTGGAACGGGCTTTAGCGGTCACTACGAAATTGAGCCAAGCCACATTGGGTTTGGCATTCGGCGAGGTTAAAATATCAATGGTTTGACCGGATTCCAAGGCTTGTGATAACGGATAAGGTTTACGATCCACATTGGCTGCGACACAATTTCTGCCTACATCCGTATGTACCGCATAGGCAAAATCCACCGGCGTTGCGCCTTTCGGTAATTCCACAATGCGCCCTTTCGGCGTAAACACATAAATTTCTTTCGGGAAAAATTCGGATTTTACGCTTTCAATAAATTCAAAAGAATTACCCGCACTTTGTTGTAGTTCAATTAAACTTTGCAGCCAGCGTTGCGCTTTAATTTGTGCCGGCGTGCTATCATTGCGACCGCCCTGTTTATACGCCCAATGCGCCGCGACCCCCATTTCCGCCATTTGATCCATTTCTTCGGTACGAATTTGGACTTCCACCGGCACGCCGTGCGGACCAATCATAGACGTGTGTAAGGACTGGTAACCGTTGGCTTTCGGCACGGCAATATAATCTTTTACCCGCCCCGGGCGCGGTTTATAAAGGCTGTGCATTTGCCCAAGCACGCGATAGCAGGTATCCACATTGTTCACCACGGTACGGAACGCGTAAATATCCATAATGGAATGAAATTGCTGATCTTTTAAGCGCATTTTTTGGTAGATGGCATACAAATGCTTTTCACGCCCGAATACCCGCGCCTGAATGCCCACATCCTGTAAACGCCCTTTAATTTCGTCGGAAATACGTTCGATCATGTCTTTACGATTGCCACGCGCAATTTGTACGACTTTTTGCAACACGGCATAACGTTGCGGATACATAGCTTCAAAACCAAGATCTTCCAGTTCGTTTTTGATGTGCTCAATCCCCAAGCGATGCGCTAACGGTGCATAAATTTCCAGGGTTTCTTTGGCGATACGACGACGTTTGTCGGGACGTAATGCGCTGAGGGTGCGCATATTGTGGGTTCGGTCGGCAAGTTTGATGAGAACCACGCGAATATCCTTGGTCATGGCAAGGATCATTTTACGAAAGTTCGCCACTTCCGCTTCTTGACGGGTTCTGAATTTGAGTTTGTCGAGTTTTGAAACGCCTTCAACGATTTCCGCGACACTGGCGCCGAATTCGGCTTTCAGTTGTTCTTCCGTGTAAGGCGTGTCTTCAATGACGTCATGTAATAAAGCGGCCATAACCGCTTCATGATCCAATCGCATTTCAGCGATGATAGAAGCGACTGCGACCGGGTGGGTGATGTAAGGTTCGCCGCTAGAGCGTGATTGCCCTTCGTGTGCATCGCGGGCAATCACAAATGCACGTTTAACCAATTCAATCTGTTCAGGCGGCAAATATGCCTGGATAATATGATGTAAACCTTCGAATAAATACAAAACACACCCGACCGACTAAAAAACGTTTTAAATTTTTACCGCACTTTACTCGGATAACAAAGAAACGGCGTTCACTTCCACTCTTTCGTGCGCCAAATGTTCATGACGATCTTGCGCATCTAAAATTTCGTTATTAATTAAACCTTTTTCAATTTCACGCAACGCGATAACGGTCGGTTTATCATTATCTTCCGGCACTAAAGGTTCACGCGTATGTAGCTGCAACTGTCTTGCGCGACGGGCAGCGGTTAAAATTAAATCAAAACGGTTACCAATTTTTTCTACTGCATCTTGCACGGTTACACGAGCCATAAATTACTCCAATTTGCTAAATCTGTTTTTGAATTCAATAAAGGGTCAGTATGGTACTAGAATGCAGGTGATTTTTCCAGTAGTTGTTCAATCAAGCCTTGATTTTCTTGCTGCTGATGCGCCAATGTCAATCGCTCGGCACGCAGAATTGCCTGCAAATCCACAAGCGCTTGCTCAAAATTATCGTTGACGATCACATAATCATATTCATCGTAATGAGAAATTTCGCTCATCGCTTTCGCCATTCTGTCGGCAATTACGTCCGCGCTGTCCTGTCCGCGTCCGATTAAACGTCTTTCCAATTCATCCAATGACGGCGGCAAAATAAAAATACTTTTAACATTGGGCACTTTTTTACGAATTTGTTGTGCGCCCTGCCAATCAATATCTAAAAAAACATCAATGCCTTTGGCTAAATTTTCTTCAATGGCGAATAAAGACGTGCCGTAATAATTGCCACCGAAGACTTTAGCATATTCTAAAAACGCATTTTGTTCGATTAAGGTTTCAAATTCCCCGTGAGAAACAAAATAATAATGTACGCCTTCCTGTTCGCCGGGGCGTGGTTGTCTGGTGGTGTGGGAAATGGATACCATCATTTGGTGGCGATTATTTTGTTTTAACAATGCGGCGATTAATGAGGATTTACCTGCGCCGCTGGGTGCGGAAATGATATATAAATTGCCTTGTAACATAATGTTTCTCTCTAATTAATTTTGCCTATTATGCCCCTAAGCCAATAAAAAATCAGCAAAAGCGCGGTCATTTTTTACAGAATTTTTTCACCTCCTGCCAAGGACATTTTCTCTTCATCCGATCAGAGACACATTCTCAAATTAAAGAAAGCGTGTTATAATCTCCCGCAAAATTGGTAGGCGGAGTCATAGCCAACCTAAACCTTTTCGTTTAACTTAAAAATATAAGGTGAAATCTTATGGCAATTAAAATTGGTATCAATGGTTTCGGTCGCATCGGCCGTATCGTATTCCGTGCAGCTCAACTTCGTGATGACATTGAAGTTGTGGGTATCAACGACTTAATCGACGTTGAATACATGGCGTATATGTTGAAATACGATTCAACTCACGGTCGTTTCGACGGCACAGTTGAAGTGAAAGACGGCAACTTAGTCGTAAACGGTAAAGCGATTCGCGTAACGGCTGAACGTGATCCTGCAAACTTAAACTGGGGTGCAATCGGTGTTGATGTTGCAGTTGAAGCAACCGGTTTATTCTTAACTGACGAAACTGCCCGTAAACACATCACTGCCGGCGCGAAAAAAGTGGTTTTAACCGGTCCTTCCAAAGACAGCACACCAATGTTCGTACGCGGTGTAAACTTTGATGCTTATAAAGGTCAAGATATCGTTTCCAACGCTTCTTGTACAACTAACTGCTTAGCGCCATTAGCAAAAGTTATCAACGACAAATTCGGTATCAAAGACGGTTTAATGACAACCGTTCACGCGACAACCGCAACACAAAAAACCGTTGACGGTCCATCTGCAAAAGACTGGCGTGGTGGTCGTGGTGCTTCCCAAAACATCATCCCATCTTCAACCGGTGCGGCTAAAGCCGTAGGTAAAGTGATTCCTGCATTAAACGGTAAATTAACCGGTATGGCGTTCCGTGTTCCTACTCCGAACGTATCCGTTGTTGACTTAACCGTTAACCTTGAAAAACCTGCAACTTACGCAGAAATCTGTGCAGAATTAAAACGTGCTTCCGAAAACGAAATGAAAGGCGTTTTAGGCTACACTGAAGATGCCGTAGTTTCTACCGACTTCAACGGTTGTTCTTTAACTTCCGTATTTGACGCGGCAGCAGGTATCGCATTAACCGATACTTTCGTGAAATTAGTATCTTGGTATGACAACGAAACCGGTTATTCTCACAAAGTATTAGACTTAGTTGCACACGTTTACAACTATAAAGGCTAATTCAAATCAGAATATGAAAATAGCTCCCAAACGGGAGCTATTTTTTTATCCGTAAAACCTAAAAAGTGCGGTGCTTTTTCCATGTGTTTTTTAAAACGCCAAAACTAATACGCCCGAAAGAATCAATCCCGCCCCAATCAATAATTTCATACTCACCGGCTCGCCTAAGATGGTCACGCCTAACACAATGGCAATAACCACGCTGAGCTTATCAATAGGTGCGACCCAAGACGCCGGCGCAAGTTGTAAGGCGCGATAATAGCACAACCAGGAAAGCCCCGTCGCAACCCCGGATAACACAAGGAAAATCACCGGTTTTGTCGCAATATGTTGAGGCAATTGCCATTCGTTACGCATGGAAATAATCGCCACAATCACAAATAAAATCACCACCGTACGAATAAATGTCGCTAAATTACTATTCAACCCTTCCACACCTAATTTGCCTAAAATTGCCGTTAATCCGGCAAAAAATGCGGAGCCGATCGCAAACCAGACCCAATTCATTTTAATCTCCTCATGTTTCTGCGATATTTCCTTTATAATATACCAACTTTTTTCATCCACAACGTTAATCTGTATGACTATTGTTAATCAATCGGCGCTCGTTGCATACAGCGCACAACAAATGTATCGGCTTGTAAATGATTATGAGCGTTATCCCGAGTTTTTGCCGGGCTGTGTCGGTAGCCGCACATTAAATAAAAGTGCGGTGCAATTAACCGGCGAATTGGAAATCAGCAAAGCGGGAATTCGACAAAAGTTTACTACCTGTAATACAATGAAAGAAAATCAATCAATTAGAATGCAATTAGTTGACGGCCCGTTTAAATTTCTGCAGGGTGAATGGAAGTTCACCGAGCTGGATGAGAAAAGCTGTCAGATTCAACTTTATTTAGAATTTGAATTTTCAAACCCACTGGTTGCATTTGCCTTCGGTCAGATTTTCACCCATTTAACCAATAAAATGATTGATGCATTTAAACAGCGAGCAAAACAAATCTATGGTTAATAAAATCAATATTCAAATTGCCTATGCGTTTCCCGATCATCATTATCTGAAATCGTTTAGTGTAGATGAAGGCACGATGGTGCAAACCGCCATTTTGCAATCCGGCATTTTGCAACAATTTACCGACATTGATTTACGCGAAAATAAAATCGGCATTTTCAGCCGTCCCGTGAAATTAACGGAGCAGCTGAAAGACGGTGATCGCATTGAAATTTATCGTCCGCTGTTGGCGGATCCGAAAGAAATTCGGCGCAAACGTGCGGAAGAACAGGCAAAGAAAAAATAATAACACTCATCCAATACATTGAAGGAATGTCTATGAACACATTTTGTTTACCCCAAAATATTACACCGGAAATCTTTTTACGCGATTACTGGCAGAAAAAACCCTTATTAATTCGTCGCGGTTTACCGGAAATTATCGGTATGCTTGAACCGCGCGATATCACCGAATTAGCCAAAACGGAAGAAGCGATCGCACGCTTAATCAAGCAACATTCCGATGATAATTGGGAATTGCGCACCAGTCCGTTATCCAAAGAAGATTTTGATAACCTGCCTGAAAAATGGTCGGTTTTAGTACAAGATATGGAGCAATGGTCGCCGCTATTAGGCAATTTATGGCGCAAATTCGGCTTTATTCCGCAATGGCAACGTGATGACATTATGGTCTCTTTCGCGCCACAAGGCGGTTCTGTCGGCAAACATTATGATGAGTACGATGTCTTTTTGGTGCAGGCTTATGGGCATCGCCGTTGGCAACTTGGCAAATGGTGCGAACCGACCACAGAATTCAAACCGAACCAACCGATTCGCATTTTTGACGACATGGGCGAACTGATTTTAGACGAAGTGATGGCACCGGGTGACGTGCTGTACGTGCCTTCCCGCATGGCTCACTACGGCGTAGCGCAAGATGACTGCTTAACCGTATCCTTCGGATTACGTTACCCGAACACGTCGGAATTACTGGAAAATATTGGAAATCACCTTTGCCATCCAAGTCTTGAGCTGAATGAACTGGCTATCCCGTTCCGCTTAAGCCCGTCGGAACAAAAAACCGGCGAATTAACCCCGCAAGATACGCAACAAATGAAAGCGTTATTTTTACAACAGCTGGCAAACTCCGCGCAATTCGACGCCTTATTCCAACAAGCGCTTGCAACAACCGTTAGCCGCCGACGCTATGAATTACTGGAAGTAGCCGGTTTCTCCGATCCGGAAGAAGTGTTAGAAACCTTCGAACACGGCGGCAAATTGCGTCAAGACAATAATTGCAAACTGGTTTATACCCAGGATCCGTTCCGTATTTATGCCAACGACGAATGGCTGGATGAGTTGACCTACGCCGAAGCGGAAATTTTGAAACAACTTGCCGACGGTCAAACCGTTGATTTTGCGTTCTTAACCCGTTTGATCGGCAGTCTGCAAGATCAACAAATTTCTATGGAAGTGTTAGTCGATAGCATTTGTAATTGGCTAGACGACGGCTGGGCGTTGTTAACCGAGTAATCTTATGAGCGACAACATTTACTCGGTCAGCCAGTTAAATCAGTCCGTTCGCCTGATGCTGGAAAATCAGCTCGGGCAGGTTTGGCTCACCGGGGAAATTTCTAACTTCACCCAGCCGGTTTCAGGGCATTGGTATTTAAGTTTAAAAGACGAAAACGCCCAAGTGCGGTGCGCCATGTTCCGCATGAAAAACCTGCGGGTGGGTTTTCGTCCGTCTAACGGCATGCAAGTGTTGGTGCGCGCCAATGTCAGTTTGTATGAGCCGCGTGGCGATTATCAACTGATTATCGAAAGTATGCACCTTGCCGGCGAAGGTTTGCTGATGCAACAATTTGAAGCACTGAAACTCAAATTGGCGGCAGAAGGATTGTTCGCTCAAAATCACAAGAAAAACCTACCGCACTTTAGTAAAGCGGTAGGCATTATTACCTCTAAAACCGGCGCGGCGTTGCAGGATATTTTGCATATTCTGCAACGCCGTGATCCGAGCCTGAAAGTCATTATTTATCCCTCTGCCGTACAAGGTAAGGAAGCGGCGGCTGAAATTGCGCAAATGATTGAAATTGCCAACCGGCGACAAGAAGCGGATGTATTAATCGTAGGGCGCGGCGGCGGTTCGCTGGAAGATTTATGGTGCTTTAACGAAGAAATTGTGGCACGCGCGATTTTTCATTCCGCCATTCCGATCATTAGTGCCGTCGGTCATGAAACCGATATTACCATTGCCGATTTTGTTGCCGATTTACGCGCACCGACCCCGTCTGCCGCGGCGGAGCTGGTAAGCCGTAATCAAACGGAATTATTACAGCAGTTGCAATATCGCCAACAGCGCATTGAAATCGCCTTGGATCGCATTTTTGTCGAGAAGAAACGGCAATTGCAGCATCTTTTTTTACGCCTGCAAAACCGACACCCACAAGCGCAACTACGTATTCAACAGCAACTTATCGCCCAATTACGTCATCGCTTGCAGCAAAGTTTGCGCCATCGTTGGCAAAAAACGTTGGAAAATCTGACCGCACTTTCGACGCGGTTATATAAAAATCCGTTGCCGTTAAAGTTACAACAACAGGAACAACAGCTGACACAACTTAAAGTGCGGTTAAATTCCGAGATGAATTTGAAACTGGGACTACAGCAGAAACAGCTGGCGCATTTATGTGGCAAATTAGACAGCTTAAGCCCGTTGAAGGTACTGGCGCGTGGCTATTCCATCACACAAAATCAACATAACCGAACCATTACATCAATTCATGCGGTGAACATCGGCGAGCAAATCCAAACACGCGTTGCCGACGGGATTATCATCAGCCAAATTAATCGGTTAGAGAAGAAATAAACGAATTATTTTTTATGCTTTGCCAGTGAGCAATGCAAAATTTTGACGTTTTTGCCTTTGTCCTGAAAATATTTTCCCAGTTGTTCGGCAATATAAACGGAACGGTGTTTGCCCCCCGTACAACCGATAGCAATGGTCAAATAACTGCGGTTATTCTGCTCCAGCGACGGCAGCCAGGTTTCGATATAAGAACGGGTGAGGTAGATGAATTGATGCACTTCATTGTGCTTATTTAAGAATTCCGCCACTTCTTCATCCAGGCCGGTTAGCGGGCGTAATCCCGGATTCCAATGCGGATTCGGCAGAAAACGCACATCAAACACATAATCTGCGTCTAGTGGAATACCATATTTAAAACCGAAAGATTCCACCACGATTTTCAATTCTTTATCGGAATGTCCGCGTAAAAATTCCCGCAGACGCGCCGCTAATTCGTGGGTAGATAAAGAGGCGGTGTCAATCAGTAAATTGGCTTGCTGCACGAGAGGATCGAGGCGATTACGCTCTTCCTCAATGGCGGCTTCCAGGGAAAGATCCTGTGTGGATAGCGGGTGCAAACGGCGGGAATCACTATAGCGGCGAATTAATGTGCTGGTGTCGGCGTCCAAGAAAATAATTTTAACATTATGCTCCTGCTGTAAATCATTAATCGTATTTTCCAGGATTTGTGGGGAAGTCGGCAGATTACGAATGTCCAGACTAATGGCGACGGCAGGTTGCCCGGCGGACAAAATCTGAATCAGCTGAGGCAATAAATCCAGAGGGAGATTATCCACACAATAATAGCCCATATCTTCCAAGGCTCTTAATGCGACGGATTTCCCTGCCCCGGAACGACCACTAATGATGATAATTTCCATAATACCCCCGTTAATTCAGCTTTTTCGTTGAGTAAAATTACGCCTGCGATTCCGTTACATCCTGTTCGTCGGATTGCGCCGTAGGAATCGCTTCATTTGCTTCGGCACATTGATCATAATGGAGAAAAATTTGCCAGATTTCATCCGCACTTTTCGCTGCCCGTAACTGTTTGCACAAGGATTTATCCGTTAAATTTTCCGCTAATTTCGGCAGGCATTGAATATAATTGGCGCACATATTTTCCGGAATAAGCACTGCAAAGATTAAATCCACTTCGCGGTGATCCGATGCGTCATAGTCAATAGGCGAGTCTAATTGAATGAAGACGGCGATAGGTTGGGCTTCTGCCGGCAAACGCCCTTTTGGCATTGCCACTCCGCCACCGAGACCGGAGTTACCCAGTTTTTCACGACTGAACAAGCACTCAAAACAGCATTGTTCACCGTTTTCCAATTGCAATTTTTCATCCACAATGTGTGCGATTGACTCAAACACACGCTTTTTGCTGGACAAAATCATGCCCTGACGGATACTTTCCGGCGTTAATAATTCAGTAAATTTCATAAGCTAAAGTTGGAAATCGGCGCCTAAATAAACGTCTTTTACCAATTTGTTGTTCATAATCTCTTGCGGTGTGCCCGTGGCGATCATTTTACCGGCGCTCACAATATAAGCGCGTTCACACACATCCAGCGTTTCGCGCACATTGTGGTCGGTAATTAATACGCCCAAGCCGCGATCGCGTAAATCTTTGATGATTTTCTTAATATCAATCACCGAGATCGGGTCAACACCGGCGAAAGGTTCATCTAACAAAATAAATTTCGGATTTGCCGCCAACGCGCGGGCAATTTCCACCCGACGACGTTCCCCGCCCGACAAAGATTGCCCTAAATTATCACGGATATGACCGATATTAAATTCTTCAATTAACTCATCGGCTCTCTCGCGACGTTGAAGTGCGGTCAAATCTTTGCGTATTTCCAACACTGCCATTAAATTGTCGTACACGCTTAAACGGCGGAAAATGGAGGCTTCCTGCGGCAAATAACCGATGCCTTTTTGCGCGCGATTGTGCATCGGCAACAGGCTGATGTCTTCCTCGTCAATGCGGATTTTGCCTTGATCATGATTTACCAAACCCACCACCATGTAGAACGTAGTAGTTTTACCGGCACCGTTCGGCCCTAATAAACCGACGATTTCTCCGGAATTCACGGTTAAACTCACATCGGAAACCACTTGGCGGTTTTTATAGCTTTTCGCTAAATTTTCAGCATACAGAATCGCCATGAATTCTATTTTCCTTTTGCATTGTTGAGTTGAGCCGGAATTAACACGGTGGTGACGCGTGAACCGGAAGAACCGTTAGCTTTCAGTTGTTGTTTTTTCACATCGTAAGTGATCACATTACCGTTGATTTTGCTATCCAGCTGTTTTAATTCGGCATTACCGGTTAAGGTTAAAAACTCCGTGCCTAAATCATAAAACACTTTATTGGCTTTGCCGTCCACGGGCTTGCCGTCGTCCATCAGCTGATGGAATGTCACCGGATTGCCAAACGCCTCAACGGTGTCTTTTTTCTTGGAATTTTCTTCCGGACGGGTGATGATCACTTTATTCGCTTTCACCACGATAGAACCTTGGGTAATGACCACGTTGTCGGTGAATGTCACTACCCGACTGGTCATGTCTAAAGATTGGTTATCGGAAACGATGTTAATGGGCTGATTGGTATCGTCTTTCAACGCGAAAGCGGACAAGGACACCAGCGTTAACACGGAAGCAAGAAAAATGTTATTGCTTACTGATTTCATAATATGTTTTCACCTGTTCTTTTAATGTAGCCACTTGCTGTTGCAAGTTGCCGGTTAATTTTAAGCCTGTGGAATTAAAATTCTGCCCGTTAAGTTTTACCATTTGATCCGAGCTGATGTCCTGCGTTGTCAAATTGACCACCGCACTTTGGGTTTCAATGCGTTGTAAGCGGGATTGGGCGGAAAGGCTTTGTGCGATGACATTGCCGTCCAGATACAGCATATTATCTTTGGTCAATCGCGCTTTATCCGCACTGAGTTTCCAGCTTTCTTTATCGGCATTTTGAATTTCAATATCCAGCAACAACACGACTGGTTGCTGAAAATCCGTGTGCCCGTCCGAGGTATAATGTTCCACTTTTTCGGAGGTTGCCAAATATTGTTTTTTGCCGGTGGGCGAATACACGGTGGTACTCATTTTCTGCCCGACATATTCCGGACTATCCGCCGTTTTAATCAGATCTTTCAGACTTTCGTCCTCCTGATTCAGGCTATAAAACCAGGCTAATAAACCCAGCGCAATCACGGCTAAGATAATATTCAAACGAATATTCATATAATACAAATTCCGTTATAACGGTTAATAATAAGGCGCAATGATAGCATAATTTTGCTGAAAACGATAAAAAAGCAATATAAAGTGCGGTCGTTTTCGCCGGCGTTTTTCATCACAAGATTTCCTTGTCCGCATCAGGAACATTTCGCTAAAAACACAGTCCAAGAACGGATATTTAAGAGATTAAAGAAATGTAATTCTATTTGACATTCATTCGGATTTCATAGAGTATCGCAACTTATTTTTATTCAGCCAAGGCGACTCAAGCCTTTACCTATCAGGTTTTATGAACGAAACGTTAATTGAAGTAAAACACCTTACTTTTAAACGCGGCGAACGGATTATTTACCACGATCTGAATTTGCGCGTTCCCCGAGGCAAGATTACCGCCATTATGGGGCCGTCAGGGATTGGGAAAACCACCCTTTTGAAACTCATCGGCGGTCAGCTGATGCCTTCCGAAGGTGAAATTCTGTTCGACGGGCAAGATATTTGCAAATTATCCAACAGCGAACTTTATGACGTGCGTAAACGCATGGGCATGCTGTTTCAATCCGGTGCGTTGTTTACCGATATTTCCACCTTTGATAATGTGGCATTTCCTATTCGCGAGCACACCAATCTGCCGCCGTCATTGATTCGGAAAATCGTCTTAATGAAACTCGAAGCGGTGGGCTTGCGCGGTGCCGCCGATTTAATGCCTTCCGAACTTTCCGGCGGAATGGCGCGTCGTGCCGCTCTTGCCCGCGCCATTGCGTTAGATCCGGATTTAATCATGTTCGACGAACCCTTTACGGGACAAGATCCCATCAGCATGGGCGTGATTATCAGCCTAATCAAACGCTTAAATGAAGCGCTGAATTTGACATCTATCGTGGTTTCCCATGATGTGCAGGAAGTGTTAAGCATTGCCGATTACGCTTATATTATCGCCGATCAGCACGTGATCGCCGAAGGTTCATCAGAACAGTTATTGGCAAGCCAAGATCCGCAGGTAAAACAATTTTTACAAGGGCAGGCGGATGGTCCGGTACGTTTTCACTACCCTGCGCCAAATTACATTGAGGAGTTGTTTGAATGCTAACCGATTTAATTTCAGCCCTCGGACGCAACGCCATTAATTTTGCCCGCGCAATGGGTCGCGCAGGCTTTTTGTTGTTCGGAGCGCTTATCGGCAAACCGCAAATTAACAAGCATTTCCCGTTATTAATCAAACAACTCCATGTCCTCGGCGTGCAGTCTTTATTGATTATCATGTTGTCCGGTTTGTTTATCGGCATGGTGTTAGGTTTGCAGGGCTATGTGGTATTGGTGGATTTCTCGGCGGAAACCAGCTTGGGGCAACTCGTGGCATTATCGCTCCTGCGCGAATTAGGTCCGGTAGTGACCGCACTTTTATTCGCCGGACGCGCCGGTTCCGCATTAACCGCCGAAATCGGCTTAATGAAAGCCACGGAGCAATTATCCAGTTTAGAAATGATGGCGGTGGATCCGCTACGTCGGGTTATTGCCCCGCGTTTTTGGGCAGGGTTCATCGCCATGCCGATTCTTTCCATTATTTTTATCGCCATCGGCATTTGGGGCGGCTCCTTGGTAGGCGTGGATTGGAAAGGCGTGGATTCGGGCAGTTTCTGGTCGGTCATGCAAAGCTCCGTCACCTGGAGTCACGACATTCTCAACGGCTTTATCAAAAGCCTGTTCTTCGCCGTTGCAGTGGTTTGGATTGCGCTATTTAACGGCTACGACTGTATTCCGACCTCGGAAGGCATCAGCAAAGCCACCACCAGAACCGTGGTGCACGCGTCATTAGTAGTATTAGGTTTAGACTTCGTACTGACCGCCATTATGTTCGGTGCGAATTAATTTCTGTTTGTAAGGAAACGTTATGCGACAAACAATTAAATATGAATTTTGGGTCGGTTTATTTTTACTCCTCGGCATCGGCTCGCTTGTCTTTTTAGGCTTAAAAGTAGCCAATGTACAGGGGTTTAGCGAAACAAAATCTTACCGTGTTTATGCAACTTTCGATAATATCGGCGGACTAAAAGTACGCGCCCCGCTTAAAGTGGGCGGCGTTGTGATTGGGCGAGTATCCGAAATTGCTTTGGATCCGCAAACGTATTTACCGAAAGTCACCATCGCCATTAATCAGGAATACAATGAAATTCCGGAAACCAGTTCGTTATCCATCAAAACCTCCGGTTTATTGGGCGAACAATATATTGCACTAAGCATCGGTTTTAACGACGGCGAAATTGCGATGTTGAAAGATGGCGATAAAATTGTCGATACCAAATCTGCCATGGTGTTGGAAGATTTGATCGGACAGTTTTTATATGGTGACAAAGACAAAAAGGCGGCAGAGGAAACAAACGCAGCCGCAGAAAGTAAGTAGTTAACTCAACCGAAAAGGAGCAGAGGATGTTAAAAATCAAGTTAAAAAACTGGTTGGCAAAAACGCTGGTAATTTTCACCGCACTTTTTGCGATGCAGCAAGCCATGGCGGAAGATAACCCGCAAACCTTAACACAACAGGTTTCCGATAAATTATTCAGCGACATTAAAGCGAATCAAAGCCGAATCAAACAGGATCCGAACTATTTAAAAACCATCGTACGTCAGGATTTAATGCCGTACGTACATGTTAAATATGCGGGTTCTAAAATTTTAGGGCAAAACTACAAAACCGTTACCCAAGAAGAACGCGAACGTTATTTCGCCGTGTTGGATAAATACATTGAGCAGGTGTATGCGCAAGTATTAACGCTCTATACCGACCAAAGCATTCAAATCGGTAAGATGAAAGAAGAATCCGGCAGCCTTGCCATTGTGAATGTAAAAGTGGCACAGCCGAATAATCAACCGCCGTTAAATGTGGATTTTTATTGGTATAAAAACAGCAAAACCGGTCAATGGCAGGTGTATGACATGACTGCCGGCGGCGCCAGCATGGTGAATACCAAACAGCAGGAATGGAGCCCGATTATCCGCAAACAAGGCTTGGATGCGTTGACCGCACAATTACAAAAATCTGCCGATACCCCAATTACGTTGAGCAAATAATCAATGCAAGCAACACAAAGTTTACATTGGGAATCAGACCAAAATGATGATAAGATAACGCTCCGCCTGAAAGGGGAGCTATCTCGAAACACGTTGTTGCCGCTTTGGCAGCAACGTGCTTCTTTTTTATTGGAACGAAAAACGGAAATGCTTGATGTTCATTGGGATTTGTCCCAAGTCAATCGTATTGATTCCGCTGGGTTTGCGTTGCTATGCGATTTTCTGCGACATAACCAAACCTTATTAACAAATGAACGGAAACAAATTTTGCAAAATCCGCCGTCCCAATTATTGACACTCGCAGATCTGTTCGGCTTATCGGACTGGATTGCGCAATTTAGTAAAACCGATGGAAATAGTTAATGGAAACTCAAGAAATCGAAAGAATCTTAAAAGAAGCACTGAATCTTGATGAAGTGTATGTACAAGGCGAAGACGCACATTACGGTGTCATCGCCGTGAGCGATCAATTTGAAGGGCTTTCTAAAGTCAAACAGCAACAAATGATTTATGCACCGCTCTTAAATCACATTTCCAGCAATGAAATTCACGCGCTTTCCATCCGTACTTATACCGTCGAAAAATGGAAACGCGAACGTTTACTTAATCAACCCGCCTAATTCATAGGAAATTATTATGCAAAAATTTCGAGTTTACGGACAATCTTGTTTAAAAGGAACCGTGGATATTTCCGGTGCGAAAAATGCGGCATTGCCGATTTTATTTGCCGCAATTTTAGCAACGGAACCGGTCACCCTAACCAATGTACCTGATCTGAAAGATATCGAAACCACGCTGAAAATTTTACGTCAGTTAGGCGTAGTCGTAGAACAAAATGAATCCGGTACGGTTCGTTTAGATGCCTCCAAAATCGATCATTTCATCGCGCCGTACGACTTGGTGAAAACCATGCGCGCCTCCATTTGGGCATTGGCACCGTTAGTTGCCCGTTTCAATCAAGGTCAGGTTTCCTTACCGGGCGGCTGCTCTATCGGTGCCCGACCGGTAGATTTGCACATTAGCGGCTTAGAACGTCTCGGCGCCAAAATCGCGCTTGAAGACGGTTATGTCAAAGCCTATGTGGACGGACGCTTAAGCGGCACCCGTATCGTGATGGAGAAAGTTAGCGTGGGCGCTACCCTATCCATTATGATTGCAGCCACCTTGGCAAAAGGCACCACCGTTATCGAAAATGCCGCCCGCGAACCGGAAATTGCCGACACGGCGGAATTCTTAAATAAAATGGGCGCCAAAATCAGCGGCGCAGGCTCCGATGCCATTACGATCGAAGGCGTAACACGCTTAACCGGTTGTGAACACAGCATCGTGCCGGATCGTATTGAAACCGGGACATTCTTAGTGGCGGCAGCCATTTCCGGCGGTCGCATTGTGTGTAAAAACACCAAAGCCAACACCTTAGACGCGGTGATTGATAAATTACGCGAAGCCGGTGCACAGGTGGATGTCACCGAAGATACCATTACGTTGGATATGTGGGGCAATCGTCCGAAAGCGGTGAATATTCGTACCGCACCTTATCCGGGCTTTCCAACAGATATGCAGGCGCAGTTCACCTTATTAAACATGGTTGCCAACGGCACCAGCATCATTACCGAAACCATTTTTGAAAATCGCTTCATGCACATTCCGGAGTTGATTCGTATGGGCGGTAAAGCGGAAATTGAGGGCAACACCGCCATTTGCCACGGGGTTTCCCATTTATCCGGTGCGGAAGTTATGGCAACGGATCTACGTGCGTCTATCAGCTTAGTGCTGGCAGGCTGTATCGCTACCGGCGAGACCATTGTGGATCGTATCTATCACATCGACCGCGGCTATGAACGTATCGAAGAAAAATTGCGTGCATTAGGTGCGCGTATCGAGCGGTTCACGGAAGAAAGCGAAGAGGCTTAATTCCTCTTCAAAAATAAAGGCTTAAGTTGAAAAACTTAAGCCTTTTTCGTTGAAATAAATCCATTAACGGGTAGAAAGTTGGAAAATCATGGATTCCGCTTGGCAGCTAAACTCAAATTTGGCACTTAATTTAAAGCCGTTTTCCACCGCACTTATTTCACTGCTGATTTTGCATGGATCGCTTTCCGCCGCTTTGGCTTTTTCGGTTAAATAGCTTAATGCTTCTTTTGCCGCATCTTCCGTTGCATAAACCTGTTCAAAATCCACTGTGCAGTCGGAGCCGTCAATCACCGTACCGACATCGACACAACAACAAACTTTTGCTTCTTCCGCCTGACATTTCAATGTGCTCATAATATCTCCTTGTAAAAAGAATTGAAATTTTCAACTATTTTAGCATTATTCAAATTTAATACAAAATCCGACCGCACTTTTCTTTGTCCACTGGTCTGAACACTACACAAAATATGAAAAGAAGATTGCTCCACATTCCTCTGTTTTTTTAGAATGACGCGTTTTCCTAAGAAACGACAACCAATTCAATAAAAGGTACAAAAATGACAACCCGCAAATTTACTCAAACCCTTATCTCCGCGCTATTATTAACTGCTGCCGGCGGCGCCTCTGCTGCAGCGTTCCAATTAGCCGAAGTTTCCACCTCCGGTTTAGGCCGTGCCTATGCCGGTGAAGCCGCTATTGCAGATAATGCCGCCGTGGTTGCAACCAACCCGGCATTAATGAGCCTGTTCAAACAAAACGAATTTTCTGCCGGTGGCGTTTATGTGGATTCCCGCATTCACATGAATGGTCCGGTGGCGGCCTCCGTCAGAGGCAATGTTCTTGCTACCGGTAATGCAAGCGCCCACAGTGTTGTGCCAGGGGCATTCATTCCAAATATGTATTTTGTATCCCCTATCAATGATAAATTTGCTTTAGGTGCGGGAATGAATGTTAACTTTGGTCTAAAAAGTGAATACTCTCGTGATTATGATGCAGGTATTTTTGGCGGTATCACAGATTTAACCGCTATTAATTTAAACCTTAGTGGTTCTTATCGTATTAATGATAATTTAACGGCAGGTTTAGGTATTAATGGTGTGTACACCAAAGCAGAGATTGATCGCACAGCAGGTATTGCTATCACCGGCGTAAAAAATATGCTTAATGCTATGGGCGAAAACACGGTAAAAGGTTTATTAAGCGCAAGAATCAAAGCGCAAAACCCGGCGATTCCCCAGGCGGTGGCTGATAATTTAGCACAAAGTACCATCAATAATTTGAAGAAATTGGAGAAAACCGATTCATTGGTTCATCTAAGAGATAACGCTTGGGGATTTGGTTGGAATGCTGGTTTGGTATATGAATTCAATCCAAATAATCGCCTCGGTTTAGCCTACCATTCTAAAATTGATATTGATTTCAAAGATCATAATGCACTTAGTCTACAACAGCATAATGGTGTATTAGATTCGTATGTGAGTGAAGGCGGTTTAACCCTCAAATTACCTGCTTATTGGGAACTTTCAGGTTTTCATCAATTAACCGAACACTGGGCTGTCCACTATAGCTATAAATACACAGAATGGAGTCGTTTCAAAGAATTACGCGGCACATACACCGACGGTTCAGGTTATGAAGCATTCAGCAAAAAAGAAGAATACAAAGATAATTCCCGTTTTGCGATTGGTACAACATATCATCTAAACGATGATTTAACATTACGTGCAGGTTTAGCTTACGATAAGGCAGCAAGTAAAACCCACTTATCTGCCTCTATTCCGGATACCGATCGCATGTGGTACAGCGTAGGTGCGACCTATAATTTCACGCCTGATTTATCTGTTGATGTTGGATTCGCTCATTTACGCGGCAAGAAAAAACACTTTGTTGAAACCCAAAACATCAAAGGATTGTTGGTTGTAGAAGCAGACTACACCACTAAAGCGACTGCTAACCTCTACGGCTTAAACCTAAATTACCGTTTCTAATTGAGGGAAAATCCCGCATAATAAAAGCGTACTTCGGTACGCTTTTGTTTTTTACGAAACAGCGAGCTTATGTAGCAAATTCACAAAACGGTTGCTGAGCCTGTCGAAGCATGAGTTTTGTGTTTGAATAGGCTGAAATTACTCATCCTTCGACAGGCTCAGGAACCGTAATTTCAGCTTTGTGCAACAACTACATAACGCCGCGAAACAGGGAAAAATATGACCGCACTTTTTTATCGTTACTACCCTTCACCACTCGGTAACTTATTAATGTTATCCGATGGCGAACATCTCACCCATCTGGATTTTGAACTGGAGCAATTCGCCCCGAACCCCAAATGGCAGGAAAAGAACGAATTGCCTGTTTTTGCGCAAGTATGCGCGGCACTTGACCGTTACTTTAACGGCGAACCGGAAACCTTCGCGGATATTCCGCTGGCACCACAAGGCACCGAATTTCAACAACAAATTTGGCAGGCATTGCGTCAAATCGGCTATGGGCAAACCGCCAGTTACGGCGAGTTGGCAAAACGCATCAATAATCCGAAAGCCGTGCGTGCGGTAGGCGGTGCGGTGGGTAGCAATCCTATCAGCATTATTATTCCCTGCCATCGTATTTTGGGCAAAGACGGAACCCTTACCGGCTTCGGCGGCGGTTTGGTTGCCAAACGCTTTTTGCTGCAACTGGAAAACATTCCTTATATCGACAAAGGCAAAGAGATCGTTAAACCGCGTTTTTTCAAGAAGTATCATCAATGATCCCGCAAACCACCGAGGCATTACTCGCCCGCGCGCAGTCCATTGCAGGTCTCACTTTCGGTGAATTGGCGGCACAATTGCATATTCCTGTGCCACCGAATTTAAAACGTGATAAAGGCTGGGTCGGTATGCTGCTTGAAACGGCATTAGGTGCTACCGCCGGCAGTAAAGCGGAACAGGATTTCAGCCATTTAGGCATCGAGCTGAAAACGCTGCCCATCAACGAACAAGGCTATCCGTTGGAAACCACCTTTGTGAGCCTCGCGCCGCTTATTCAAAACAGCGGCGTGAATTGGCAAAATTCCCATGTACGCCATAAATTGTCCTGCGTCCTTTGGATTCCCATTGAAGGCAGTCGCCACATTCCGCTCGCGGAACGACATGTCGGCGCACCGATTTTATGGCAACCCGACGAGCGACAAGAAGCCCTGTTAAAACGGGATTGGGAAGAACTGATGGATTACATCGTGCTGGGGCAATTGGATAAAATTAATGCCCGTTTAGGCGAGGTGTTGCAGCTCCGCCCGAAAGCCGCCAATAGCAAGGCTCTCACCAAAGGTATTGGTAAAAACGGCGAAATTATCGACACGCTCCCCCTCGGTTTTTATTTGCGCAAAGAATTTACCCATCAAATTCTGCAACAATTTGTGCAACAAACCATTTAACGCTTTTCATTTCACCCGCAAAGCTATATGATCGCGCACCTGTTTGTACATTAAGGAAGCATTATGTTTGAATGGCTATTGAGCCCCGAGGCAGTAATTGCCTTACTCACCCTCACGGCACTGGAAATCGTGTTGGGTATCGACAACATTATTTTAATCAGTATCTTGGTCGCCAAGTTACCACCGAAACAGCGTCAACCGGGACGTATTATCGGGTTAGGTCTTGCCATGGGAACCCGTATTTTACTGCTGTTAACCCTTTCCTGGATGATGCGGCTTACGGAACCGCTCTTTGATCTCTTCGGCAAAGGCTTTTCCGGGCGGGACTTAATCCTGTTTTTCGGCGGGTTGTTCTTAATCATTAAAAGTATCAATGAAATCCGTGAAGCCATGACACCGCACACGGAAGAAGAACATCATGAAATCAGCAAAAAAGTCAGCTTTGTCGGCGTGTTAATTCAAATTGCGTTGTTGGACATTGTGTTCTCGCTGGATTCCGTCATCACCGCCGTCGGCATGGTAAACCAAATCGAAATCATGGTAACCGCGATTATTATCGCCGTCGGCATGATGATGTTCGCCGCTAAACCTATCGGCGATTTTGTTGAAAATCACCCTACATTCAAAATCTTAGCGCTTGCCTTCCTGATTCTAATCGGGGTTGCCTTGATCATCGAAAGTTTCGGCATTCATGTACCGAAAGCGTACATTTACTTCGCCATGGGCTTTTCTGTATTTGTGGAAATTCTCAATACCAAAATGCGTAAACGCTTGGGCGCGAAAATTTAGAGGAAAAAGTGCGGTCGAAAAACACATTAAATTTCGACCGCACTTTTCTATGATAAAACAGCGATAAAACGATAACGATAAAAAAGGCGGTCTGAAACCGCCTTTTTTGTTTGACTCAACTTAATAATACATTTCAAATTCCACCGGGTGCGGTGTCATGTTTAAACGTTCCACTTCTTTACGTTTAATACCGATGAAGGCATGAACGAAATCTTTGGTAAACACATTGCCTTGCGTTAAGAATTCAAAGTCATTTTCCAATGCGTTGAGCGCTTCTTCTAATGAACCGGCAACCGCAGGAATATCTTTTAATTCTTCCGGCGGTAAATCGTACAGGTTTTTATCCATGGCATCGCCCGGATGAATTTTATTCACGACACCGTCCAAGCCCGCCATTAACAAAGCGGCAAACGCCAAATACGGGTTGGCAAGCGGATCCGGGAAGCGGGCTTCAACACGAATGGCTTTCGGACTGGTCACCGCCGGAATACGAATGGAAGCGGAACGGTTACTGGCGGAATAAGCCAACAATACCGGCGCTTCAAAGCCCGGCACCAAACGTTTGTAAGAGTTGGTGCTTGGGTTGGTGAACGCATTTAAGGCTTTGGCGTGTTTAATAATGCCGCCGATGTAATAAAGCGCTGTTTCGGAAAGACCGGCATATTTATCCCCTTGGAAAATATTTTTGCCGTCTTTGCTTAAAGACATATTACAGTGCATACCCGAACCGTTATCGCCGGTAATCGGCTTCGGCATAAAACAAGCGGTTTTGCCGTGTTCATACGCTACATTACGCACGATATATTTATAAATCTGGGTTTCGTCCGCTTTTAAGGTGAGACTGTTGAATTTGGTTGCGATTTCATTTTGCCCGGCAGTCGCCACTTCATGGTGGTGCGCTTCAATGACCAAGCCCATTTCTTCCATTAACAGACACATTTCGGAACGAATATCGTGTGCCGTATCATTCGGTGCCACTGCGCAATAACCGCCTTTTTTCAACGGACGATAAGCGTTATTACCGTCTTCATAACGTTTGTTACTGTTCCAGGCGGCTTCAATGTCATCCACTTGATAAGAATTGCCGTTCATTGAAACATCAAAACGGACGTCATCAAATAAGAAGAATTCAGGCTCCGGCCCAAAGAACACTTGATCCGCCACGCCGGTAGAACGCATATAGTTTTCCGCACGAATCGCAATAGAACGCGGATCGCGATCATAGCTCTGCATGGTGGTCGGTTCAAAAATACTACAACGAAGGGAAAGTGTTGGGATTTGTGCGAAAGGGTCAACTACGGCGGTTTCGGCAATCGGCATTAATAACATATCCGCTTTATTAATCGCTTTCCAGCCTTCTACAGAAGAACCGTCAAACATTTTGCCGTCTTCAAATAAATCCTCATCAATCAAATTCACCGGCAGGGATACGCCGTGTTCTTTGCCTTGAATATCGGTAAAACGCAGTAATACAAATTTAATGTCATTTTCTTCAATGAGCTTAAATACATTCTCAATCGCGCTGGACATAAGTAAATCCTCTGTAATAGACGTGGGTAAAATGAAAAAAAGAACGCGTACAAAAATAGCATACCATTCATAAAATTCAAGTGATTTTTAAACAAAAACAAACGATAAAAATAAATAATTAGATAAAATCTAACAAAATCACCAAATCAAAATATAAAAAATCAAAAACACAATCATTCTTTATACAGGCTTTATTTTATTTCATGAATTTTTAACGTGATCGTGATCACCGTTTTTGTCTCTTTTCTTCTGATTTCGTTCAAATTTTCCACCATTATTTAATAGCTGATTAGGGTAAAAAGTTGTATAATCTGCGCCCTTCCGCCTTCCATAAGACAAAAGTGCGGTCGAAAAACACAGAATTTTTAACTCACCTCAAGAATTTTCAATGACAGATCAAATCGATATTAACAAATTACGCAACATCGCAATTATCGCGCACGTTGACCATGGCAAAACCACCTTAGTGGATAAATTATTACAACAATCCGGCACATTAGAAGCCTCCCGTAGCGGCGATGCCGATGAGCGCGTCATGGATTCCAACGATTTAGAAAAAGAGCGTGGCATCACTATCTTGGCGAAAAATACCGCGATTAACTGGAACGATTACCGCATTAACATCGTGGACACCCCAGGACACGCGGACTTCGGCGGCGAAGTGGAACGCGTACTTTCCATGGTGGATTCCGTATTATTGGTAGTGGATGCCTTCGACGGCCCGATGCCACAAACCCGCTTTGTTACGCAAAAAGCCTTCTCCCACGGTTTAAAACCTATCGTAGTCATCAACAAAGTTGACCGCCCGGGCGCCCGTCCTGATTGGGTTGTGGATCAAGTATTCGATTTATTCGTAAACCTTGGCGCCACCGACGAACAACTGGATTTCCCGATTATTTACGCTTCCGCATTAAACGGCGTGGCGGGCTTGGATCACGAAGATCTGGCAGCCGATATGACACCATTATTTGAAGCCATCGTAGAACACGTTGAACCGCCGAAAGTCGAACTCAACGCACCGTTCCAAATGCAAATTTCACAGTTGGATTACAACAGCTACGTCGGCGTTATCGGTATCGGTCGCATTAAACGCGGTACGGTGAAACCGAACCAAAGCGTCACTATCATCGACAGTTTCGGTAAAACCCGCAACGGTAAAATCGGACAGGTGTTAGGTCACTTAGGCTTACAACGTTACGAAGAAGACATCGCCAGCGCCGGCGACATCGTAGCGATTACCGGTTTAGGCGAGCTGAATATTTCCGATACCATCTGCGACATCAATAACGTAGAAGCCTTACCGGCATTAAGCGTTGATGAACCGACCGTCACCATGTTCTTCTGCGTCAACACCTCGCCGTTCTGCGGCAAAGAAGGCAAATATGTGACTTCCCGCCAAATTTTAGAGCGCTTAAACAAAGAACTTGTACACAACGTGGCGTTACGCGTAGAAGAAACCCCTAACCCGGATGAATTCCGCGTTTCCGGTCGCGGCGAATTGCATTTGTCCGTATTAATCGAAAATATGCGTCGCGAAGGCTACGAATTAGCCGTGTCCCGTCCGAAAGTGATCTTCAAACAAGTTGATGGTCATAAACAAGAACCTTTTGAGCAAGTGACAATTGACATTGAAGAACAACATCAGGGCGCGGTTATGGAAGCCTTAGGTATCCGTAAGGGTGAAGTGAAAGACATGGTACCGGACGGCAAAGGTCGCACCCGTTTGGAATACGTGATCCCAAGCCGCGGCTTAATCGGTTTCCGTAACGAATTCATGACCATGACTTCCGGTACCGGACTGCTCTACTCCAGTTTCAGTCATTATGATGATGTCAAACCGGGCGAAATCGGGCAGCGTAAAAACGGCGTATTAATTTCCAACGCCACCGGCAAAGCCTTGGCTTATGCCTTATGGGGCTTGCAAGAACGCGGTAAATTGATGATCGATCACGGTACCGAAGTCTATGAAGGGCAAATTATCGGCATTCACAGTCGCTCCAACGACTTAACCGTCAACTGCCTGCAAGGGAAGAAACTCACCAATATGCGCGCCTCCGGTAAGGATGATGCAATTGCATTAACCACACCGATTAAATTCAGTCTTGAACAAGCCATTGAATTTATTGATGACGACGAATTGGTTGAAATTACCCCGCAATCTATCCGTATTCGTAAAAAATTATTAACGGAAACGGATCGTAAGCGTGCTAACAGAACCACAACCAGTACCAGCACGCATTAATTAATTTCAATAGACAAAAAGTGCGGTGTGTTTTACAAAACTTTTACAAAACACACCGCACTTTTATATTTATATTTACATTTCTATTTATGATTAAAAATATATTTTAAAAAAAGAATATTGGGAATATAATGACGCAAATTTAATTTGTATTCTTTTTTTAAAAGTACAGCATTATAAATATATTTAGAACTTTATTTTTACATAATCCTAAGCCCTATGAAAACGCTACTAAAACCTTTTCGTTATTCCGTTATCGCAGCTGCCATCGCATTGGTATTTAATCAACCGGCATTTGCGTCAGAGTCTCATACTCAGGTAAATAATCAACAATCTTCTCAAGCTAAAACAAAAAATAAAACCAATACCCAAAAGAATAAACAAAACAGCACATCCCCTTCTCAAAAAGAAGCCGTTAATACTTATCAAACGGAAATTCAGCGTATTACCGCCGAACAAAAACTTGCCCGTCAAAAAGCCGAGGCGGCACAAAAAGAAGCGGAAGCCCGTGCAATCGCGCAAGTAAAAGAGCAACGTCAACAAAGCCAAATTAAAGAACAAGAATTAGCACAAAAAAATGCAGAACTTGTTCAACGTGAATATTTAGAAGCTAAACGTCAAGTTCGCGAACAAGAAGCAGCACGCCAAAAAGCGGAAGAAGATCGTAAAGTCGCGGAAGCGCTTGCCGCAGCCAAACTCAGAAATTCCACCCAGCAACGTTTAACCGAAGAACAGCTAACAGCACAAAAAGAAGCGGAACGTCTGGCTAATGAACAGGAAATCGCCCGCCAAAAAATTAAAGCAAATGAGCTTCAACGCGCAATTGACGAACAAAGTAAATTAGCTGAAGTTGCCCGTGTAAAACGAGCCCTGATTGAACAAAAGCAAGTAGTTTCACCTCAAAAAGAAGATGAAATACTTCGCCAACAAGCGATTGAAGAACAGCGTAAAAAAGAAGAATTAGCGAATGCAGAGCGTGAGCGCTTAGAAGCAGAACGCCTTGCCCGCGAAGAAGAAATTGCAAATCAGAAGGCAGAAGAAGCCCGCAAAAAATCTGAAGAACTTGCCCGTCGCGAGCGTGAGCGCCTTGCCCGAGAGCAAGAGATTGCCCGCCAAAGAGCGGAAGAGGAAGAGCGCCAATACGCACTTGAGGATCAAAGACGCAGAGAAGAAGCGGCACGAATTGAACGTGAACATCAAGAAGCTCAACGTTTAGCGTTTCAAAAAGCAGAAGCTGACCGTCTAGCCCGCGAGCAGGAAATCGCCCGTCAGAAAGCGGCAGAAGAAGAACGTCAGCGCGCTATTGAAGCCCAACGTCAGCAGGAAGAAAACGCCCGTATTGA
>JACAWG010000006.1 GCA_017160915.1 Aggregatibacter actinomycetemcomitans | reverse complement strand
TTTAGTTATCTGTCCAACTTTTGGGGAGCAGATCAAAGTGCGGTCGTTTTTTTGTGTGTTTTTATATACACGAACCACCGCACGCGTTACCCTCATTTATTATTCATAAAATTTATTTATCTTAAATATTAGAAAAAGTATCAAAACATGATCTAAGTCACAAATTTCCCCTGCATTTTGCGATCTCTTGTTGTTTTAATCATCAAAATTAGGTTAATCTCAAAGCGGTTATTTCACAAACAACAGGAGAAAATATGAAGAAATTCACAACAAAATGCTTACTCAGTAGCTTAGCGCTTTCCATTGCCCTCGCCGTAGGCAGCCCGGCTATAGCGAATCAGCAAGCCCCTGCCATGACCGCGACGGAACTGGCGGCAGCCCGTTATGACAGCGCTAACGACATATTTCATCCTGTTTATGCCAAGCATGGCATGGTTGCCAGTGAGCAAGGCTTAGCCAGTGAAGTGGGCGCGGCAATTTTACGCCAAGGCGGTAATGCGGTGGACGCCGCAGTCGCCGTTGGGTTTGCCCTCGCCGTGGTATTACCGAACGCCGGTAACATCGGCGGTGGCGGTTTTATGGTGCTACATGACGCCAAAAGCGGCGAAAACTTCTCCGTGGATTTCCGCGAAACCGCCCCGCTGAAAGCCCATCGAGATATGTATTTAGACAAAGACGGCAATGTCATTGACGGACGTTCTCTTTACACGCACTTCGCCGTCGGCGTACCGGGCACCGTTGCGGGCATGGAATACGCCCTGAAAAAATGGGGTACCCTGTCTCTCGCCCAAGTCATTGAACCTGCTATCCAATTAGCGGAAAAAGGCTTTACCGTCGGTCCGATGCTCGCCAATACGCTGAAAGAAGAAAAAGACAATTTAGGCAAATGGGCGTCATCCAAAGCCATTTTCTTTAAAGATGGAGAACCCTTAAAAGAAGGTGATCTGCTGGTGCAAAAAGATCTGGCGGATTCCTTAAAACTTATCGCCAAACAAGGCGCCAAAGCCTTTTATGAAGGCGACATTGCGAAAAAAATCGTCGCCGAAATGGAAAAACACCAGGGTTTGATTACCATGGAGGATCTCAAAGGCTATAAAGCCATTGAACGTAAACCCGTTGAAGGCGAATATCGCGGTTTCAAAGTGGTCACCATGCCGCCACCAAGCTCCGGCGGGATTCATTTGGTACAGATTCTGAATATTCTGGAACGTTACCCTCTCGCCGACTATGGCGTGAACAGCGCAAAATCCATTCATTATCTGGCGGAAGCCATGAAGCTCGCCTATGCCGACCGCTCTGAATATTTGGGCGATCCGGATTTCGTAAAAATTCCGATGAAAGGTTTAACTTCTAAAAAATATGCCGACCAATTGGCACAAGGCATTAACGAAACGAGAATAAAACCGGCGGCGGAAATCAAACCGGGGCAACCGCAGCCTTATGAAAGCGACCAAACCACCCACTTCTCCGTCATGGATAAAAACGGCAATGCGGTGGCGGTGACTTATACGCTGAACTTCAATTTCGGCAGCGGCATTGTGGCGGAAGGCACCGGCATTTTGTTAAACGATGAAATGGATGACTTCTCCGCCAAACCGGGCGTACCGAACGGCTTCGGCTTAATCGGCGGCGAAGCCAACGCCATCGCCCCGCAAAAACGCCCGCTATCTTCCATGACGCCAACCCTGGTCATGAAAGACAACAAACCTTGGTTAGTCACCGGCAGCCCGGGCGGCGCACGCATTATCACTACCGTGCTGCAAAGTATCATCAACACCGTGGATCACAACATGAACCCGGCGGAAGCCATCGTCACCCCGCGCGTCCACCATCAATGGTTGCCTGACGAATTACGCGTGGAAGAAGGCCTAAGCCCGGATACCTTAGCGATCCTGAAAGCCCAAGGCTACACCATTAAAGAAAAAGCCCCGATGGGACGCGTTCAAATCATCCAAGCCCGCGAAGACGGCTTCTACGGCTACTCCGACCCGCGCAACCCGGAAGGGAAAACGGTGGGGTATTGATCATTAAAATGCGATAAAAATAAACCGCACTTTTTTTGCTTCAAAAGAGCAAAGTGCGGTTATTTTTTAAGTGTTTTTTTAAACCGACTATAACAAAATCTCCGCCAGCAAGCCCATTCGGTTGCCGTTCGGATCCGTGGTATTTTTTAACCGCACTTTGTAATAATGCAGTTCGGCGATGCGGTGGACGATGGATAAGCCCAAGCCGCTGCCTTTTTCGTTTTGTCCTGCCGGGCGGTAGAAGCGTTGTCCGAGTTTGGCGAGATCGGCATCTTCCACGCCCCCGCCATTGTCTTCCACCGAAATCTTGTTTTTTTCTAACCGCACTTTAATGCAGCTGCCTTGCGGGCAATAACGAATGGCGTTGTCGATGAGGTTGCGCAACATTAAAGAAAGCAATAACGGTTGCCCTAATTTCACCGCCGGCACGGCAATTTCTTCAAATTCAAGGGCGATTTGGCGTTTTTCCGCGTGGAAATACAGTTCGCCGATAAGCGACGGAATGATTTGCTCCCAATGAATTTCCTGTAAGTTGTCCAATTCCTGCAAACTGTCCAAACGGGAAAGGGTCAATAATTGCTCGATTAATTGCGTCGCGCGGTCAATACCTTGGGTCAAATTATCCAACGCCTGTTCGCGCATATCAGCGTCATCACCGGCAATTTGCGCCACTTCAGTTTGAATACGCAAAGCGGCAAGCGGGCTGCGCAATTCGTGGGCAGCGTCGGAAGTAAAACGTCGTTCGCGCAATAACATGGAAGACGTTCGGTCAAAAAATTGATTCAAACTTTGAATGAGCGGCAGAATTTCCGTCGGGATATTTTCGGTTTTCAGCAAAGACGCGTCATCGGGCGTACGTTTTGCCACTTGTTCGCCGATTTGTTTCAGGCTTTTTAATTCCTTACGAATAATCAACCCGAGGGCGAGCAATAAAAACGGCAAGCCGGCAAACCAAATCCACATTTGCCCGAACACCATTTTATTCACTAAATCGTCGCGATATTCCTGTTCCTGCCCCACCGCAATCATGAGCGGTCCGTCTCCCACCGGAAGCCAGAAAATGCGCCACTCATCATCATCTTCCCGTAGGCGGGATTTGCTGAAGCCGCGCGCCGGCGCGAAAATAAAGTTTTCCCCATTTTCGCCGTCACTTAATAAAATATCGCCGTCCGGTGCAAAAATCGCAAAGGCTAAGGCATCATCTTCATAATCCGGTCTTTTAAACCCATGGCGTTTTTTCGACGGCTTACCGCGATGCTGACCAACCAGAATAGTGCGCAAATCGGAAGAAGCCAATCGTTGGGCGAATAAAATCTGTTGTGCGTCAAATACTTGGTTCACTTCTTTGCGCACTTGAAACCAAGCCACCGCCGTGGAAATCAGCCACACGCACACCGATACCAAAGACAGCGTGACAATCAGGCGAAAACGCAGGCTGTAATTATTCCACTTTCTCAGTTTCATCATTTTTTCCCAGTGCATAGCCCACGCCGTGAACGGTGCGAATAAATTGTTTGCCGAGTTTTTGGCGCAGGTTGTAAATATGGACTTCCAACGCGTTGCTACTCACTTCATTATCCCAGTTATAAAGTTTGTCTTCAATAAAATCGCGGGTCAGCACGCGTTCTTTATTCAGCATGAAGAGTTCCAGGAGTTTGTATTCCCGGGTGGTTAAGGCGATTTCCTGCTCGCCTAAAAAAACTTTCCGCTGGTTCGGATCGAATTTCACCCGACTATGTTGAATAATCGGGTTGGCGTGTCCGTAGCGACGACGAATCAGCGCCTGTAAACGCGCCACCACTTCCGCCAACGCAAAAGGCTTGCACAAATAATCGTCCGCACCGCGTTGCAAGCCGGTAATACGCTCGTCCAACGTATCCCGCGCGGTGAGAATCAGCACCGGCACGTCCTGTCCGTTCTTACGCCACGCCTGCAACACATCCAACCCGTCCATTTTGGGCAGGGTTAAATCCAGCACCACCGCGTCATAAGGCGCCGACTGCGCCGCTTCCAATCCGGTCTTGCCGTCGGTAAACCAATCTACCGCAAAACCGGATTTGGTTAACCCGATTTGAATGCCGTTACCGATTAAAGGATCGTCTTCAATTAATAAAATCCGCATAAAAAACCTACCGCACTTTTTGGAGGGAGAATAACACAAGACCATCGTTGAGCTTGTCGAAACGGAAGTCTTATGTCGTATAACGGTTGAAATCGCTAATGCTTTGATAACTCCGCAAACGCAATTTCAACGTTAGGTATTCGTTATGTAAAAACAAACAAAAAGTGGCTCATCGCCACTTTCTGTTTTGGGGGTTGGATTATTTTACAATTTTTTCTACGCGATCAATATCCACTTCGGTTTTATTCCAGGATTTATCCACTTCGCCGTAAAGTTTCACTTCGTCGCTTGGGGAAATATCCTGTCCGCGCCATGCTTTGCGTTCGATTTCCACTTGGATTTCGCCGCTCGCATCTTTAAAGATAAAGTCATCTTTGCCCACTTGTTTTACAATGTTCCCTTGCAAAATAATGTATTGATCATCTTGCCAGGAACCGGCTTCGGAGGCTTTGCTCACCGCTTGATCGGTATTCACAAAACCGCCGCGTTTGAAATCGCCTTTTTTATGGTGTTCCATTTTCGGCGCATTCGGGTCTTGGAAACCGCCTTGCGCAAACGCACCGGTGGCAGCGATGGTTGATAATACTAAAATTGTTGCTAAACTACGTTTCTTCATTTGAAATCTCCTCAATTAAATTCATCTTGTAAGTAACAAAGCCTTGCTTTGTTGCGAGCTATTAAACAAAACAAAAATTAAGAAAGTATTAAGCGCAACGCTTTTTTATAAAAAAAAGGAAAAATTATGCGTTATGACCAAATGTCCGCCTTCATTGTGATGGATATTGTACGGGAAGCGGCGAAATACCCCAACGCCATTCATTTTGAAATCGGACAGCCGGATTTGCCGCCGTCGGATAACGTGAAGGCCGCCTTACAAAAAGCGGTGGAACAAAATCACTTCAGTTATACGGAAAGCCTTGGGCTGTTAGCGTTACGGGAAAAAATCGCCGATTATTATGACCGCACTTATCAAGTGAAAATTGCCCCGAATCGCATTGTGCTCACGCCCGGCACCAGCGGCGCGTTTTTGGTGGCTTACACGCTGACGCTGAATAACGGCGACAAACTCGGTTTAACGGATCCCTCTTATCCTTGCTACAAAAATTTTGCCTACATGATGGACATTCAGCCCGAATTCATGCCGGTGGATAAGCAGGATTGCTATCAATTAAGCGTAGAGCAGTTAAAACGCCACCAAATGAAAGCGCTGCAAATTTCCTCGCCGGCAAACCCGACGGGCAATATTTACACCGCCGAACGCCTAAAAGCCCTCAACGATTATTGCCGCGAACACCATATCGCCTTTATTTCCGACGAGTTGTATCACGGTTTGGTGTATGACGAAACGGCGGCAACGGCATTGCAATTTAACGATAACGCCTATGTCATCAACGGGTTTTCCAAATATTTTTGTATGCCGGGCTTGCGCTTAGGCTGGGTTATCGTACCACAGGACAAAGTGCGCGAAGCGGAAATTATCGCACAGAATATTTTTATTTCCGCACCGACCTTAAGCCAATACGCCGCCCTGGAAGCCTTTGATGAAGCCCATCTGGCGCAGGTGAAACAACAATTTCAACAACGCCGTGATTTTTTGTATCACGCACTAAAAGACATTTTCACTATCGAATTTAAACCGCAAGGGGCGTTTTATTTGTGGGCGGACGTGTCGAAATATACCAACGACAGCTATGAATTCGCCAAACAAATGTTACATGAGATTCAAGTTGCCACCACACCGGGCATTGATTTCGGGCAAAACGGTACGAAACACTACCTGCGCTTTGCCTACACCCGCAATATCGAGCATTTGCAGGAAGGCGTAAATCGTATTAAGCAATGGCTGGCAAAGAAATAAAAATACCCGTTAGGGTCATTGAACGGCGAATTTATGCGCCTATAATAAGCACGAATTTTCACTTTCTATTAACCACAAAATTATGAGCATCCGAATTCTTCCCGAAAACGAAATTAAACAAGCGGCGGCGTCTTATGTCACCCCACCGCTCCTTTTCTCCAATCCGAAAAATTTATATCAACGCCGTGCTGCACGCCTAAGAGAATTGGCGCAAGATCACCCTCTTGCCGATTATTTGCTGTTCGCCGCCGCCATTGCCGATGCGCAGCTGGAACTCTTTGAAACCATGCCGATTCCGCAAGATCCGCGTTTACAGGCATTCTCTGCCGAACAATCGGGAAACAAACCGTTAGATGTGAAAACCTGGCAACGGGATCCCATTTGGCGTGAATTATTGACCGCACTTTTGGCGAAATTAAAACCTTCCGCCAACGAGCAAATCCTGACCACCATCGAATGGCTGGAAAAAGCGGCGGACAGCGAACTGGAAGAGCTCGCCGACAAGGTTCTTGCGCAGGAATTTGCCGTCATTTCCAGCGACAAAGCGGTTTTCGTGTGGGCGGCATTATCGTTATATTGGCTACAATTAGTGCAACAAATCCCTCACAACGCGAAGCAGGAAAGCACCGAAAATCTGCACATCTGCCCTGTTTGCGGATCCGCACCGACCGCCAGCATGATTCATTTCGGCGCGAAGCAAGGACTGCGTTACCTGCACTGCTCCTTGTGCGAAAGCGAATGGAACATGGTGCGCAACCAATGCACCAACTGCGGACAAAGCAGCGACTTGGATTATTGGTCTTTCGATGAATATTTAGCGGCGATTCGAAGTGAAAGCTGCGGCAATTGTCACAGCTATTTAAAAGCCTTATACCAAGAAAAAGATCCGAAAATGGAAGTCATCGCCGACGATTTGGCGTCCATTTTTCTGGATATGGAAATGGAGAAAAAAGGGTTCATGAAAAGCGGGTTAAACCCGTTTGTGTTCCCGGCGGAATAACAAAAAAACACCCGTAAAAACCACCGCACTTTCATGATAAAAAAGGCATCCGTCGGATGCCTTTTGTTATTGAGAAATTACTTGCCCGATAAATCAATTTGATACACGGCAAATCCCACCTCATCGGTGCCCACCTGTTTCATTGGGTATTGCGCGTTTTCTTTGATAAATTGCGTCGCCTGCTCACTCGGCGAGGTTTCAACGCGAACGTCTAATTTCGCGTTGCCTTTGATCGGCACAAAACGCCAATTTTTGTCGGCACTTGGATTCACCGCACCCTCTTTTTCACTGGTGGCTTTGATGTAATCCGCCAGCACCTGACGATTTTCATCCGGCGACGCATAAACAATGTGCTTATCGCCGGTGCCCGGGAATTTATCGCCATAGGCGCGATAATTGTTGGTGGCGATTAAAAATTCCGCTTTTGGATCCACCGCTTTGCCCTGGTAGGTCAAATTCACCACGCGATGCGCATTCGGGTTGATAAGTTTGCATTCGCCGTCATAACGCGGCGGTTGGGTTAAATCGTATTCGTAATTCACGCCGTCGATAACATCAAAGTTATAGGTGCGGAAGCCTTCCCAATCCAATAAAGATTGCGGTTTGTCACTGCTCGGATCGATTTGTTTAAACATCCCCGCACTGCACTCCAACCATTCTTTCAATTGTTCGCCGCTGACTTTCACTACCACCAAGGTGTTCGGATACAAATACAAATCCGCCGCATTGCGGAAGGTCAATTCGCCTTTGTTCACTTCGGTGTAACCCGTCGGATCGTTTTTCCGACCACCGGCTTTAAACGGCGCGCCCGCGCTTAAAATCGGCCAACCCGCCATTGCCGGCACGCTTGGCGCGACATTTTCCACATAGGCTTTTTGCGCTTGATTGACGATTTGAATGGTCGGATCATCCTGCACCAGCGCCAAATAGCTATACATATTGTCGGTGGCTTTACCGATCGGCTGCGCCACAAATTTGCGGGTGGCGTCATGGGTTTCTTGCAAAAGTGCGGTCATTTCTGCGTCATTTTCTGCAAGCGGCTTTTTATTTTCCGCGTCATAAATCGGGCGCAACACCGCCTTGCCGTCGGTTACCATCCATTTGCCGTTATGTTCGCTCAATACCAAATCCACCACGCTGATATTGTTCGCCCAGTAACCCGCCATGCTTTCCGGCACGCCTTTCACCGTGCCCTTGGCGATATCCGCATTCGGTGATTTGGCAAATTCTTTATTCGGGAACAAACGGTGGGAATGACCGAAAATCACCGCATCAATATGCGGCACATCGGCAAGATAGAAAGCGGAATTTTCCGCGCCTTCGTGATACGGCTCATCGGACGGACCGGTATGCGCCAAGGCAACGATAATATCCGCGCCTTTTTGCTTCATTTCCGGTATATATTTTTGTGCGGTTTTGACAATGTCACGGGTTTCCACTTTGCCCGTTAAATTGGCTTTATCCCACACCATAATTTGCGGCGGCACAAAACCGATATAACCGATTTTTAACTGATGGGATTTGCCGTGATTGTCCACCACCGTTTTTTCCTGGATCACATAAGGCGTGTAATAAGGCTCTTCGCTTCCCGCTTTCACCACATTGGCGTTTACGATAGGGAAATTCGCCTGTTTGATGGCGTCGGCTAAATAATCCAAGCCGTAATTAAATTCATGATTGCCCAGCGTACCCACTTCATAATGCAAAGCATTCAAACAGGCGACCGCCGGGTTCGGCTTGCCTTCTTTATAGCCCACCGCCGCCTGATAGTCGGCAATCGGGTTGCCCTGAATCAAATCGCCGTTATCCACCAGCACGCTGTTTTTCACTTCCGCACGGGCTTGGCGAATCAAACTTGCCGCGCGGGTAAAGCCGAACTTCTCCGTCGGCGCGTCTTTATAATAATCAAAATCCGTCAAAAAACTGTGAATATCGGTGGTGCCGATAATACGCAAATCCACCTGATTCCCGCTTTTGGCAAACACCATGGAATGACAACTCAGCGCCAAAACACTGCCCGCACCGATTTGAATAAAACGTCTTCGATTCATCATAATAAGATCCTTCGTTTTAGGGAATAAACGGCGTTATTGTAAGGCAATTTGACGGAGCTTTGAAAGGAAAAGTGCGGTGGTTTTTTAAGGTGTTTTTTCCATCGGAAAGGGAATAAAAAATTCATCGAAAAAAATGACCGCACTTTTGGAACCAACATCGGGATTAACGAAAAGTGCGGTCGAAAATTTAGGTGTTTTTAAAACTCATAACGAATGCCGACGTTAAAATTGCGTCCCGGCGCACTATAACGATCCGCGTTGGCGGAAGTAATTGCCAACGGAATACTGCTTGCCGGACGACCTTGATCCTGTGTCGCTTTGCTCAACAGGGCAAGGTAAGAAATGTCGTTCCAGTTCCAGTATTTTTTATCGAACAGGTTATTCACATTCGCCGTTAAGGTTAAGTTCTCAACCGGTTTCCAGTAAACGCCCAAATCAAACAGAGAATAGCCGCCCGTCGGGTTATAAAGGTAGGCGGAAGATTGCTCGATGTCTTTATCGGATTTGCCACGGTTATAAGTCCATTGAATATTGGCGCCGTAAGTTTCGCCTTCATAACCTAAACCGAGTTTCACTTTTAACGGTTGAATGCTGTTAATCGGCGTTTTCACCCCATTGTTGGTCGCTCTGCCGCGTGCGTAGGAAAGCCCTTTCGTAACATAGAAATCTTCATAAAACTTCCATTTTACGTCGGCGGTGAAACCGTACACTTTGGCTTTATCCAAATTGTCGTATTGAATAAAGGTGGTGTAGCCGCTCGTCGGTTTGGAAACCCAGTCAATAAAGTTTTTATAGTGGTTATAGTAGCCTGTGACCAAATATTGCAGTCTGTCATTTTCGCCTTTCACCCCGATTTCAAAGTTATCGGCGGTCTCAGCGCGCAAATTCGGATTACCGACTACCGCAACATTGGCGGTTTGCGGCCCTAATCCCGGCACAAAATAGTTTACGCTTTCAAAGAAATAAGAGGTCAATTGTTGTGGTGACGGCGTTCTTATCCCGCGGGAATATTGCAAATACGGAATAAATTCCGGCGCGGCGCGATATTCCAGACTTAATTTAGGCGCAAATTTCGTTTCCGTGCGTTTTGCCGTTTGGAATTGCGCTACTTCACTGTGATTTCCTTCGGGTTTCATTCGATAATGCACAAATCCCGCTTGTGGCGTCACCACGAATTTTCCAAATGCAATTTCATCTTCAAAGTAAGCGGTGAATTTATCCTGTTTGGTGTCCGAGGTCGGTTTGCCATTAAAATAGGCTTGTCTCGAATTGCCGTAAGCAGGACGTTCATAATGCAAATAATTGGTGGATTTTGTGTGATTGTAGCTGACGCCATAGCGCAAAATTTGCGGGATGGTGCCATCAATAAAACTCATTAAATTGGTATTAATACCGTACGTTTTATAGTTAACATCCGACGCTTCAAAACGATAATTATTGCTGCCTAAACGATAGCGATAGTTATCCGAACCGGCATTTTGATAATAAATTTGCGTTTTCGCATTTTGCAGCCAGCCTTGTTCGTTGTTGTAATCGTGGCTTAGTGAAAAACGGGTACGTTTTACGCGATCAATGGCATTACCTTTTGTTTGAATCCCGGTTCGTTGATCAATGTTGGTATCATTTAACGTCAGTAAATCGGTTTTGATTTTTTTCCGTTGATATTCAAAAGCGGCACCAATGCGGTGTTGATCGTTTAACTGATAATAGTGCTTCGTGAGAACATAATTATTTTGCGTATCCGCCGGATTTGCTTCGGTACGATTCACGCCGGTGCCTGCGTTTGAGCCTTTATTTTTGGTTTGATCGCCATTACGAATGGTGGTCATGACCATGCCTTGATACTGACCCGCTTTCGCTGCGCCGCCAACAGTGCCGTAAACGGAATTATCCGCGCTGTTGTAACCGCTACCGACAAAACCGCCCAACTGACGCCCTTTCAGCAAATCAGAAGGTTCTAATGTGGCAAAATTAACACTGCCCGACAAACTGTTGGCAGAACCGGCATATTGCACGTTCGCACTACGCAAACCGCTGACATCCACATAATCGGCGCGTCCGAATTCCACCCCGTAGGAAATAAAATGTTTGCTTTCTTGTGCTTCAGGCAACGGAATGCCATCTATCGTTGTCGTCACGCGGTTGCCTTGCAAACCACGGATATTCACGCCTTCCCCACCGGAACGGGCGGTTTGTAATTGGCTGACATTCACGTCTAATTTATTGGAAAAAAGATCTTTAATGTCTTTCGGTTGACGCAAAATCATCTCTTGATGAGAGACTTTCGTGTTCACCAGAGTGTCGCTGGTTTCGACTTCAACAACGGAAATTTCCTCTAATTGATTCGTCTCTTCCGCCATTGCCGGACTTTGATAAGTGCAAATCGCCGCAATCAATGTGGCTAATTTTGTTTTTTTAAGCATAATAACTCCATCGCTGCCATTAAGAATGGTTCTCAATTATATAGATGAAAAATGCAATAACCTACCGAAATTCTAAGAATTGAAAAAAATAATTTTCATAACATGAAAATTTACATTTACCTTCTGATAAATCCCGTTAGAATACATGAGAATAATTTTCAATCACAAAATGAGGAGATTTAGGATGCTGAAAAAGACATTATTGGCGTTAACCTGTATCGCGGTGGCGACATCCGCTTTGGCAAAAGAAGTCACGATTCCCACTGCACGCGGTGAGGTGACATTGGATGCACCGCCGGCAAAGATTGCGGTGTTTGATACCGGCAGTTTGGACACCTTGCAAGCCTTAGGCGTGAAAGTGGACGGTGCGGCGGATGTGGGCAAACTGCTTCCTTATTTGCAACCAACCTTAGCGCAAGCCAAAAATGTCGGTACGATTTTTGAACCGAATCTGGAAGCCTTAAATGAATTAAAACCGGATTTAATTATTGTCGGCACCCGTACGGCGAAAAAATTTGATGATGTGAGCGCCATCGCCAAAACCGTGGACTTAACGGATAATGGCGACAAATTGATTGAAAGCGGTATTCAACGCATTGATAGCTTCGGCAAGTTATTTAATAAACAAGCGGAAGCGGATAAATTAAAATCGGAAATCGAAACCCTGTTTAAACAAACCAAAGAGGCGGTGCAAGGCAAGGGCAACGGTTTAATTATTTTGGTTAACGGCGGCAAAATTTCCGCCTTCGGTAAAGGCTATCGTTTAAGCTTTATTCATGATGATCTCGGCGTGCCGATGGCAGATCCAAGCATAAATGTCAGCGGGCATGGTCAACCAATCAGCTTTGAATTTATTGAGAAAACCAATCCGGATTGGTTATTTGTGTTAGATCGCATTTCTGCTATCGGAGAGGAAGGTAAAAGCGCCAAGGAAGTATTGGATAACGAGTTAATTCGTCATACCAAAGCCTGGAAAAACGGCAATATCGTGTATTTAAGTAGCGCGTCTTACCTTGCATCGGGCGGTGCGGAACAATTAAAAATGGATTTAAATAACATCAAAGCCGCCTTTGAGAAAAAATAATCCGTCGAATCTTTTAACGGTTCTCTCCTTCGGGAGAGAACCTTTTTTGTGTTAATACCATGTCGAACATTTTCACTCTGAATCGAATTAATTTTGTCGTTCTCCTTTTGCTCGCCGTCGTCAGCATTACCGTCGGCGTTGCGGATTTTCATTGGTCACAGTTTTTTTCCCAACCGGAGCAAATGCAGGTTTTGCTTATCAGCCGCTTGCCGAGAACCGCCGCCGTGATTTTAGTGGGCGCCACACTTGGCGTTGCGGGAATGGTGTTGCAAATCGTGTTGAAAAACCGCTTTATTGAACCCAGCATGATCGGTGCCAGCCAAAGCGCGGCGGTGGGCGTATTATTGGTCAGTCTGTTATTTCCTAGTGCCGCACTGCTTCTCAAAATGTCGATAGCCACGCTGAGCGCGCTTATCGGCATGGGCGTCTTTATGTTATTACTGCAAAGACTTCCCCCACACCAAAGCCTGATGGTGCCGTTGGTGGGAATTGTATTCGGTAACATCATTGAAGCCGTTACAACGTTCATCGCCTATGAAACGGACAGCATACAACTGCTTTCCATCTGGTTTGCCGGGGATTTTTCCGCCGTTCTGGCAGGGCGCTACGAACTTCTGTGGCTTACCGCCATTCTTGCCGTCGTGGTGTATATTATGGCGGATCAGCTAAGCATTACCGGCTTGGGGCGCAATATCAGCACCGCTTTAGGTATTAATTATCGCCAAATGACGTGGTTTGCCTTAATCGTCGTGGCGATGATCACGGCAGTTGTGGTGGTGACTGTCGGGCAAATTCCTTTTATCGGTTTAGTCGTACCGAACATTATTTCCCGCCTTTCCGGCGATCGTCTGCGTCATAATTTACCCTCCGTGGTGTTGCTCGGTGCGAATTTGGTATTGATGTGCGACATTGCAGGACGGGTCATCAACGCGCCTTATGAAGTGCCGATTTCAACGGTGTTCGGCATTGTCGGCACCTTGATTTTCCTCTATTTATTATTTAAGGGGAACGCCCATGGGAAATAATCGTAGAATGACCCTCCTTTGCCTGTTGCTGACGTTCGCCTGTGTATTTTTCATGAGCTACAACGCCAACGGCAACTGGGATTTCGTGTTACCGTTCCGTGGCAAAAAACTCCTATTATTGCTCATCATGGCTTACACCATCGGCATTTCCACGCTATTGTTCCAGACCCTGACCAACAACCCGATTCTCACCCCGAGCATTTTAGGTTTCGATTCGTTATATTTATTGGTGCAAAGCATTTTGGTTTTCTCCTTTGGCGGCATCGGCTTCACACAATTAAATATCGCCGGCAAATTCGCCTTTGAAACGCTGTTAATGCTGTTCGGTGCCTTATTGTTATTCCGCACCTTAACCAAAAACAACAGCGACTTGGCGCGCATGCTTTTAGTGGGCATTATTTTCGGCGTGTTGTTCCGCAGCCTGAATAATTTATTGCAACGCATGATCGACCCGAACGAGTTTGCCATAGCGCAAGGTTCTTCCTTTGCCAGCTTTAACACGGTCAACCCGACGTTACTTTGGATCGGCACGGTAATTGCGCTTATCAGCGCCATCTGGATTTGGCGGCAACGGTTTAAATTAGACGTGTTATTACTCGGACGGGATCGTGCCATCGGGCTCGGTTTGGAATACCACCAATTCAGCCGTCAACTTCTGATTTGCTGCGCATTTTTGGTCTCCGTTTCCACCGCACTTGTCGGTCCGATTCTGTTTTTAGGCTTATTGGTGTGCGCCATCGTCAACGCCATCAGCCCAACCATGCACCACAGCCAACGTATTCCTATGACATTTATGGTATCCGCCATCACCCTCGTGAGCGGACAAGCCTTATTTGAGCAGGTCATGAAAATGCAAGGCGTACTCAGTGTGGTCATTGAATTCGTCGGCGGTTTGGTGTTTATCTATTTAATGTTAAGACGGGCAAAATAAAGGAATTCATCGTGATAAAAATTGAAAATATAACTTATAAGATCGGTCATGCCACCATTCTAAATAACATCAACCTCACCATTCCCAACGGCGGGATCACCGCCCTCATCGGCGCCAATGGAGCGGGGAAATCGACCCTGTTATCTTTAATCGCCCGTCTCAATCCCATTCAGCAGGGCAAAATTTGGTTAAATGAGATGGATATTGCCACGACGCCATCGCGCACCATTGCACAAAATCTGGCGATCTTAACCCAAGACAATGTGATTCACAGCCGCATTACCGTGCAGGATCTGCTCTTTTTCGGGCGCTACCCGCACCATCAAGGCAGACCGACGGAAGAAGACAAAAGCATTATTCAGGCGGCGCTAAAACGCTTTGATTTAGATGCGTTCGCCTACCGCTTCTTAAGCGAACTTTCCGGTGGGCAACGACAACGGGCGCTGATTGCCATGACATTCTGCCAAAAAACCAATCATGTTCTGTTGGACGAACCGCTCAATAATCTGGATATGTTCCACGCCCGCGAACTCATGCGCCTGTTGCGCCAACTCACCGACGAACTGGCGCTCACCACCGTGATGGTGGTTCACGACATCAACATGGCAGCCGCCTATGCGGACACCATCGTCGCCATGAAAAACGGGGAAATTGCCATGATCGGCACACCGGAAGAGATCATCACCAAAGCGAATTTAAAAACGGTATTTAATCTGGACGCGGAAGTGTTGGAACATCAAGGGAAACGATTGGTGGTGCATCATATGTGATATTGGCGATTTGCTTTGCTTCGCCAAAGAAAAGCCGCTATTTTCTATTCGCGTTATAAAAGAAAAGTGCGGTGGTTTTTCCGAGTGTTTTTAAAAACACCTCAAAAAACCACCGCACTTTTGGTACGTCTTAAACCAGAATCACCCGAATGCCTTTTTCTTCCGTGAGGATTTTATACAGCTGAGGATCGAGGTTATTGTCGGTGATAATGACATCGATTTTTTCCAACGGACAAACCACATTCGGGCTGCGGCGGTTGAATTTGGAGGAATCCGCCAGCACGATGATTTCTCTTGCCGCGCAGCACATGGCTTTGCTTACGCCGTGCACTTCATTAAAGGTGGTTAAGCCCACGTTCAAATCAAAACCGTCGGTGCCGATGAACAATTTATCAAAGGAAAATTTCTCAAAGGTGGATTCCGCTAAGATGCCGTGGAACGATCCTGATTTCGCGCGGTAAGTGCCGCCGCACATTAATAATTCATGATCGCAATCCAGATTGGTCAGCGCGTTAATAAAATGCAGGCTGTTGGTCATAATGGTGAGATCTTTCAGCTTTGCTAAAAACGGGATCATTTGTAACACCGTACTGCCCGAATCCACAATCATGGAGTCGCCGTCTTTCAGCAACCCTACCGCCGCTTGCGCAATTTTCCGTTTGATTTCCAGATTGATGTTCGCCTTATTGATAATAGGCAATTCGGACTCTTCACTCACGGAATGGTTGGCTAAAACCACGCTGCCATAAGTGCGCAATACCTTGTTTTCGTCTTCCAACGCAGTTAAATCTTTGCGAATGGTGGTGCCGGTGGTTTTAAAATGTTCGGCGAGCAATTCCACGGGCGTTCTGCCGTGGTCTTTCAGATAATCTAAAATAGCTTGTTGTCTTTCTCTTGGTTTCATAGCAATAAAATATCATGTTAATCGGATTGCCTCGGCGAGTGCCTCTTGCGCATTACGATCAGCGGGGAAAATCACGTCAGGACGAATCTCATCATAGTGTAATCCTTTTAGTGCGGGAATCGGCTGCGGACGGGAAAACACCGTCAGCCCTTTCATCATAATCGAATCGGTGACGTAGCGATTTTCATCAAAAGCAACGGCGACTACCGCCTTTGCTTTGAACCGCCCTTTTGTACGACCAATTCCCACTTTGCCTTGTTTGCACAGCAACTCAAACGCTTTATTGAAGCGGGAAACCTGCCACCAGCCGAGGAGGATTTGTAATAGCCAGGCGCCAACGGCAATAAAAATCAGCGTATTCGTTGTATTTTGCATAAATTATCTCACATTTTGAAAGCAATTTAATTAGATATTGTAGATATTTCATTTTATAAGGTTTTGCGCCCGAATGCACTTTGCCAATCGCTATCGAACTTATCCAACGCGGCAAAAACCGCCGGATCAGATAAAAATTGCAAGGCGATATCCGGACCGACGGTCACACTTTGACAACCCGCCAATAAGCAATCCAACACTTGTCGCGGCGTACGGAAACTGGCTGCCAGCACCATAGACTGCGGCGCGTGTAAGTCAAGTAAGGTTTGCAATTCGCTCACCACCGCCACGCCGTCGCCACCTTGGCTATCAATTCGGTTCACATAAGGCGCCACATATCTTGCCCCTGCAAGGGCGGAGAATAATCCTTGTGCGGAACCGTAAACAGCCGTTCCCAACGTCGGCACGCCCAGTTCGGTTAGTTTTCTGATTGCCGCCAACCCTTCGGGAATCACGGGGATTTTTACCACCAGCGAAGGAATGCGTTCACGCAGGGTTAACGCCTCTTCCACCATTTGCTCCGCATTGCGCCCGATCACTTGAGCAAACAGCTGACCTTTATCACCGAAAAGCGCCTGCAATTCGTCCAACACGTCAAACAAGGGGCGACCTTCTTTTGCCACGATACTCGGATTGGTTGTTACGCCGGCGAGGGGAAAAGTGCGGTGTAATTTTCTGACGATTTCAACGTTGGCAGTATCCAGATAAAATTCCATAGTGAACTCCAGAATGAACTTAGGGGCTGTGGAGGTTCATTTTGCATTTGAGCTAGCGTCTATTTTTTGTGAGAACAAGGCAAAAGGGGCGAAGCCTAGTTATTCTAAGCAAGCCGCTTTTAACGCCGTTATCGCGAAAAATAGACCTAGCCCTTCGGGTTGTGCCTAAAATAGGCACACTCTTTGTTGCAATTTTCGTTAATAGATTGCTATTAATTTCAAATTGCGCCGCGATTGTGCCTATTTTAGGCGACAACTCAAACGCAAAATGAACCTCCACAGCCCCTAAAATAAAGGCGGCTCCAAGAACCGCCCATGAATGATATTAGAACATCACCTGACCGCCGGTAATGTTAATGGATTGACCGGTGCAGTAGGAGGCTTTGTCACTTGCATAGAACAGTAACACATTCAGCACGTCCTGATAATCACAACCGCGTTTAAGCGGCACTTTATCAATATACACCTGCTCCACTTCGCTTTCCGGAATGCCCAGTTTTTTCGCATATTGCGGGATCAGCGATTGGAACATCGGCGATTTCAACAAGTTGCCCAACATCAATGAATTGACGGTAATGCCGTTATCCGCAAGATCCAGTGCTAATGACTGTGTCAATCCCACACCGCCGAATTTTGCCGCGCTATAACCGGAATTGTGTTTACTGCCCACTTTGCCTGATTTGGAATTGATTTGAATAATACGCCCTTTAATACCGTCGCGCACCATCAATTTGGCAAACTCTCTGGCACACAGGAAATAACCGGTTAAATTGACTTTAACGGAGAACTCAAAATCTTTCAGTGGAAAAGACGTAATCGGCGCAGCTTTTGCCACTCCGGCACTATACACCAGCAAATCGGCGCGCCCAAAGGCATGATCCACATCTTGCGCCAAACGAATCACACTGTCCTCATCGGTCGCGTCCACCTGAAAACCTTTGGCAACCTCCTGCCCGGTTTTTCGGTTAATTTCCGCTGCGGTTGTTTGCGCATTTTCACCGTTCAAATCCGCAACGGCAACGCGATAGCCGTTTTCCGCCAATCCCGCACATAAAAAAGCGCCCAGTGTTTGTCCGCCACCGATAACAATTGCTACTTTACTTGTCATGATATAACTCCTTAATTTTATTGAATACTGTTTAAGCCCGATGAATTTTTAAAACGCTACCGACATCAATCGCCGTCGGAATTTCACCGCGCACATGAATCGTTCCCGGATATTCGGCGTTCTCCGCCCCGTCAAAACGCCAAGTGACGTGCCCTAATTCTTTCAAATTGAAAGAAGCCACACCGCCCACGGCAGTAATCGGGTATTCAACGCCGTCGATTTCCAACACATCGCCAGCCAGAATATCGGCGGTGAGTTCACCGTGGGTATGAATAAAGCAATAGTCTTCCAAATCCGCCGGTGCGCCTTGTTTGAAGGTAATCAGCATATTTTCGTCCAGCGCATCACGGGCAAAACTGCCGATTTTGTTGAAGGTGGTTTGATAAATAACAGCCATAATCTGCTCTCCTTTAGAGAAAAAACGCCCCCCAATCCTTCTTTCTGGTGAAAGCGGAATCGTTGTCTTCTTACGAGGAAGAAGGATGAGGGAAATGGATTATTGATAAATGAAGGCGGAAACAACCCATGCGATTAACACGGTCGGTGCACCCGTTAAGAAGCGGCTTACCAACACGGACGGCACCCCGACGCGCACGGTGTCTTGTTTTGCTTCAGCCATGGAAAGTCCTACCGGAATGAAATCGCAGGCAGCTTGTGCATTGATGGCGAATAGCGCCGGTAATGCCAAGGCAGGCGGAATGTTGCCCGCACCGATTTGAACCCCGACTAACACGCCGATAACCTGTGCAATCACCGCGCCCGGGCCTAAGAACGGGGAAAGTAACGGGAAGGAACAAATTAATGCCAAGGTCACCAAACCGATTGGGCTGCTTGCCAATGGTGTTAAACCGTTTGCAATCCAGTCGCCCAAACCTGAAGCGATAATGATCCCGATTAAGGCGGAAACAAAAGCCATAAACGGTAGAATGGTTTTTAGCACGGTGTCGATGGTGTCACGTCCCGCTTGGAAAAAGACCGCCACGATAGATCCCATCCCCATGCCGATTTTTGCCAGCAAACCGTCACTTTGTTCGGTGATTTTTTTCGAACTGTCGTAATCTTTTACCGCACTTTGTGTTGCCGGCGCAGCCTGTTCGGAAGTCGTCGCCTGTTCAGCGACAGGCGCATCGCTATCAATCAGTTTGATGTTGTTTTCTTTCACTGCCGACACATAAATGTCTTCCACAATAAATTCCGCTAACGGACCGGATTTTCCGGTGGCGTGAATGTTGATGGTCGGAATGCGACGTTTCGGATACAGTCCGCAGCGCAATACGCCGCCGCAGTCAATAATCGCAATACCGATTTCTTCGCCGGCAGGCTCGCCTTCTTTGAAACCGTCAACGGCTTCCCAACCGGTTAATTCCACCAATTTATCCACGATTGCCGGACGGGTACCCGCCGTCATGTACAACACTTTTTTACCTTCAACGACCGGCAAGGTTAAAGGACCACCCCAACCGCCATTGCCTTTTTCGATATATAATGCTTTGCTCATATTCCGATTCCTTCTTATAAGTGAACTTCACGATCGAGTTTAATGCCCATGCGTTTTTCAAAAATCGCGGTAGTAAAGTCGGTAATCCAGCCACGGAAGAAGTTGGTCACCATGCCCACCAACAAATAGCTCACCGCCAGCGGACCCAGCGGCAGACCCAACGTCGTCAAGCCGTTGGCAATGCCTAAATAAACGAACAATTCGCCCGGGTTAATATGTGGGAATAAACCGTTCATGGAGTGGCAACTGTAAGAGGCGGCGGCGTAATAACTCGGTTTATAACGCTCCGGTAAAAAACGCCCCAAACTCAATGTCATCGGGTTACAGAATACGAAAGTACCGATAACGGGAAGAATCAAATAGCGTGAAATAGGATTGCCGGCACTGCGTTGTGCAAGGCGTTCGATACGTTCTTGACCGACAAATTTGATCAAGGCATTCATGACAACAAGAAGAGAGATAAGTAACGGCAAAATTCCCGTGACCATACCAACAAAGGTTTCACCACCTTTTTGGAAAAGCCCGATAAACCATTCCGCCGCGTGAGTAATGTATTCCATAAAATGCAACCCCATAGTTTGAATTGAAAGATAACTCACATCTGACCAATCAAAATGATTAATCATTGAAAGTATTCTATTTCAAAATAAAACTTAAAAACGTGATCTAAGTCACATTTCATTAAAATAACTTTCATTTCGAATTAAAAATATTTCAATTGAAACATATAAGATTAAATTTGATATTGATTTAAAATGAAAATTTGGTGATTTGAGAGATACAAAGAAAAGAAATGCAAGTAAAAGAAAAGTGCGGTCATTTTTTTCAGTGTTTTTCGAAATGATATAACCGTTGAATAAAGCTGAAATTGCGGTTACTGAGACGGTTGATGAGCTTGCGGTTAGTGAGCTCAACAACCGTTTTGTGTATTCGCTACATAATTCCGCTATTTAAAAAACACTTAAAAAAATGACCGCACTTTTTTAGAGAGAGGTTTGAAATCAGCGCAACAAGCGTTCTACTTCGTTGGCTTTAACAAGGAATTGTTTACGTTCCGCCGTGCCCATGCCGCTGTTGCCACCTGGAAGTTTAACGGTAAGCGGATTAACCGGGCGTCCGTTAATGTGGAATTCGTAGTGCAAATGCGGACCGGTGGAACCGCCGGTGTTGCCGGATAAGGCAATACGTTCCCCTTTCTTCACGGTTTGCCCCACTTTTACCAGCGGTCTGCTGAGGTGCATATACACGGTTTGATATTCGCGGGAATGGCGTAGCACCACATAACGACCGGCACCGTAAGCCTGATAAGCGATTTTCTCTACCGTGCCGTCTGCCGGCGCAATCACCGGCGTTCCCGTCGGCATCGCAAAATCCACCCCTTTATGCGGTGCAATACGTCCCGTAATCGGATGACGACGACGCGGATTAAACGGAGATGAAACCCGTGCCTGACGTTGTAGCGGATAACGGGCGAAACCTTTGCCTAAAGTTTCCCCTTGGCGATTGTAATAACGACCATTGCTGGCTTGGATCGCATAATAACTCTTGCCGCCGCTCACAATATGAATGGCTTCCACATTCCCTTGTCCGGTGCGTTTGTCTTCCAGATATTCACGGGAAACCAAAATCGAAATCTTCGTGCCTTTTTTCAGTTGTTTCAGGCTGACCTGCCATTGTAACGCAGAGAATAGCTGATAAATCTGACGATTATCCAAACCGAGTTTCTTCAGGCTGTTGACGAAAGATCCTTCCATTTCACCACGCAATACTTCACGTTTCCAAACGCTTTTCTTCTCTACGATTTGGCGTTTAAATTTACCGTCCGCCTGAAGTTCATAAATGTGTTCTTTTTTCTGGGAAACCAACCAGTTTAAATATTCCAGTTCGCCGTCATTATTTAAAATCCAGTAGAATTGTTGCCCCGCCTGCAAATGTTTCAGCTCCGGATAAGAGGCGATAAGTTGTTTGCTGGTGTCATCCTCCAAACCGGACAATTCCAACACGTCTTTTAAGGTGTCGCCTTTAACCACGGTGTGACTGAACTGATCTTTAATCCGAATCGCCTGATCGGCAACATCTAAAATACTGGTAACCGCACTTTTCGCATCATCCGGCAATTTATCCAAATCATCAAATTCGTCATGGGTTTTAACTTCTTCCACTTCATCGTCTTTGCCGACATCATCGTCATAAGAAGTCGCGTTATTATCCACCGTACTAATGCCGAGTGTATCCGCCAGAATTTGCAGTTCATGGGAAACTTCATTGGCGAAAGACATGGTGTAGGCGGAAGCCGGGTAAAGATCGTCGGACAAAATATCCTGAAATTGATCGCTATTGTCGGCAAAATCGCCATTTTTGGAGGAGGATTCGGAGTAAGTCGGATTATCGACGGTGTCGATTTTTTCGGAAGCGGAATCATTCAAATGCAAAAAAAGTCCGGTAAAAATAGAAAAAAGCGCAATAAAAAAAACAATCGCTTTAATACGCGATTTTCTTTTACGGCGATCTCTTGCCAGTTTTACATGTTGCACGACGTTGATTCCTTGACTACGGATTATGGTTTAAGTGTATTTATGACCAAACAAATGTTAAAAAATTCAGCGAAAAATACTAAATGCCAAACAAATGGCGCAATTATACACATAAATCGGCGGGGAACTTGTTAAATCATAAAAAATAAGTTATTTTTAGCGCAATTTTTCTTCAACCGAACCTAAAAATGCAAATTAATGCAATCAAACTGCCTTTAGTCGAGTTACAAAACATCAATGTGAAATTCGGGCAACAAATCGCGCTGCAAAATATTAACCTGACCGTTTACCCCAATTCGATCATCACCATCGTCGGACCGAACGGCGGCGGCAAATCCACTTTATTGAAAGTGTTGCTGAAACTCCAACAACCCACGTCCGGCAAAGTGATTTACAATAAAAATATTCGTATCGGTTATGTGCCGCAAAAAATCCATCTGGATCCCAATTTGCCGATCACCGTGGAGAAATTTTTATCCCTGAAAAAAGGCATTCGCCCGCAGGATATTCAGCAGGCAATGGCGTTATTATCCATTAGCCACCTCATCCACAACAGTATGCAAAAGCTCTCCGGCGGCGAAATGCAACGCGTTTTGCTGGCGCGTGCCATTTTAAATAAACCGAATTTATTGGTATTGGACGAACCCACTCAGGGCGTGGATATGACCGGACAGGCGGAGCTGTATCAGCTCATTCACCAAACCCGCGAAAACCTGAATTGCGCGATTCTTATGGTGTCGCACGATTTGCATATTGTGATGGCGGATACCAACGAAGTGTTGTGCATTAATCAGCATATTTGCTGCGCCGGCACACCGGAAACCGTCTCCAACGATCCGACCTTTATTCACTTTTTTGGCGATCAATTTTCCAAAAATATTGCCGTTTATACGCACCATCACAATCACCGACACGATATGCACGGCAATATCTGCCGCGTGGAACCAAAACAACCTCAATAACGACCGACATTATGTTTGATATTCTTTTTCCCGCCTGGCTGACAGGCATCATTCTTTCACTGATTACCGCCCCGCTGGGCGCTTTCGTGGTGTGGCGCAAAATGGCGTATTTCGGCGACACCCTTTCTCACTCGGCACTTCTCGGCGTGGCACTGGGAATTTTTCTGCAAATCAATCCTTATATCGCCATTTTGGTACTCACCTTATTGCTTTCCATCGCGCTGGTATGGCTGGAAAATAACACCCAGTTTTCCGTCGATACCCTGCTCGGCATTATCGCCCACAGTTGCCTTTCCATCGGCGTGGTTACGGTCGGTTTGCTGAAAAATGTGCGGGTGGATCTAATGTCTTATTTGTTCGGCGATTTGCTAGCAATTAACTATCAGGATTTAGGGTATATCGGCATTGGCGCAATCATTGTATTGGCGGCATTATGTTATTTCTGGAAGCCGTTAATTTCCGCAACCATCAGCCCGGAACTGGCGCAAGTAGAAGGCATTAACGTGAAAAAAATGCGTTTTATTCTGATGATCTTAACCGCCTTAACCATCGCCTTAAGCATGAAATTCGTCGGCGCATTGATCATCACCTCACTGCTGATTATTCCCGTCGCCACCGCCCGACGTTTCGCCCGCACGCCGGAAACCATGGCAATTATCGCCGTCTTCATCAGCATGATCGCCGTCTCCCTCGGCTTGACCTTATCCGCCTACTACGACACCGCCGCCGGTCCGTCCGTGGTCATTTGCTCTACATTCCTGTTCCTTTGTTCTTTATTGAAAAAACAACAGGGCTAAAATCCATCGAAAAAAATGACCGCACTTTAAGCCCTTTTAAAGCCTAAAGTGCGGTCATTTCTGTTTGCGTTTTTTAACTTATAAACTCGGGCGAATGCCTAGCGTGTGGCAAATGGCATAGGTAAGTTCGCTGCGGTTTAGGGTGTAGAAATGGAAGTCTTTTACCCCTTCGCGGGACAACACGCGCACCATGTCCATGGCGATGCTCGCCGCTACCAGATTGCGGGTGGTTTGGTCGTCATCCAGACCTTCATACATTTTGCTCATCCAAGCCGGAATTTTCACATTGGTGATTGCTGCCATTTTTTGCAATTGTTTGAAGTTGGTCACCGGCAGAATCCCCGGCACGATTTCCGCATCAATGCCGATAGACGCGCAACGGTCGCGGAAACGCAGATAGCTGTCGATATCGAAAAAGAATTGTGTGATCACATGATTGGCGCCGGCATCAATTTTACGTTTTAAATTGATTAAATCCGCTTGCGCCGATTTGGCTTCCGGGTGAACTTCAGGGTATGCCGCCACGGAAATATCAAAATCCGCCACGTCACGCAGCAATGCCACTAAATCGGCGGCATAAAACGGTTTTTTCTCGTAGCCTTTCGGTTCGTCACCACGCAACGCCACAATGCGACGAATGCCGCTATCCCAGTAATCTTTGGCAATGCGACGCAATTCGTCCGGAGTGGCATCAATGCCGGTTAAATGCGGCGCGGCTTCCAAACCGGTTTCCTGTTTAATACGTTTCACCACGCCGTGAGTACGTTCACGTTCACCGGAATTGGCACCGTAAGTCACGGACACAAATTTCGGTTTTAGCACTTTTAAGCGATGGATGGATTCCCACAGAATATTTTCCATTTTTTCATTTTTCGGCGGGAAAAATTCAAAAGAGACGTTAATTTTGCCGTTTAAATCAGCTAAGTGTTGGTTTAGATTATCAATTTCTTTTGCGTAACTCATAAAGTTGCCTCGTGTTTTTCATCGGTCGGAAATGTTAGTTTAAATTAAAGAGAAAAGGAATATGTGTCAATTTCAAATATTTCATTCATTTTATGAATTGAATTAATGTGCGAAACAAAAGCCCGCGATGTATCACGGGCTTTAAAAACAGCGTTTTTTATGACCGCACTTTTGCCTAATTACGTCGTCGCGCCAATAGCCACCAAGTGATGATCAGGAACAACACACTTGGCATCAACGCGCCGATAAGCGGCGTGGTGTTGTAAACTAGGCTGAATTTACCGAATAATTCATTCACCACGTAGAACAGGAAGCCGAAACAAATCCCGATAAGGATACGCGCGCCTGCGGTCACACTGCGCAACGGTCCGAAAATAAAGGATAACGCCAACATCATCATAACGCCCACCGAAATCGGTTGGAATAATTTACGCCAATAGGTCAGCTCGAAATTTTTAGAATCCTGCCCCGTTTCTCTTAAGAAAGTAATGTAATTGGATAAACCGGAAATAGATAAAGACGTCGGTCGTAACGACGCCACGCCAAGTTTATCGGGCGTTAAATTGGTTTGCCATTCTTCATTTAAACGATTAGTGGTTTGAATGTTCTCCGGCTGAATACGCGATTCGTTGACTTGCTGCAACGTCCATTTGCCGCCGTTAAAGGTTGCCCGGTTGGCGTGTTTAAGTTTCTCCAGCTGACGCTGTTCATTAAAGGTGTAAATATAAATATCATTTAATTCCACATCGTCGGTAATGCGACGCACATACACGAAATTGTTGCCGTCTTTCGCCCAAATGCCGTTTTTCACCGATAGCATCGAACCGCCGGAAATGGCTTTAGAGCGCATATCACGGGCGAATTGTTCCGTTTGCGGAATGCCCCACTCGCCGATCACCATAGTGAGCAACACTAACGGAATCGTGGTTTTCATCACCGCAAAACCGATACGCATACGGGAAAAGCCGGAAGATTGCATCACCACCAGTTCACTGCGGCTGGCAAGATTGCCCAAGGCAATCAGCGCGCCAAGCAACGCCGCCATCGGGAAAAAGGTTTCCACATCTTTCGGCATAGTCAGCACAGTATAAGCGACGGCTTGCAAAATATCATAAGTGCCTTTGCCGACACTGCGGAACTGTTCCACAAATTTAATGATGGCGGACAACCCCACCAACATTAACAAGGTGGCGAAGATCGTGCCTAAAATACTTTTACCGATATATCGTTCTAATGTATTCATCGAGTTATCCCTGTGTTGCCGCTTTTTTATTGAACGAATAACGAATGCGATACATAAATGCGCTATCCCAGCTATTTAGGAAAATCGCCAGCAAGAAAAAGACAATATTGACCAACGGCATAAATAACCCCGCATCCAATTTGCCTGCCCCGCCGGCGGATTTTAACGAGCTTTGCAATAAGAAATAAATTAAATACAACAACAATGCCGGCAACACCTTGGCAAAACGCCCCTGGCGCGGATTCACGCGGCTTAACGGCACGGCAAGCAGCGCCATAATCGGCACGGCGAGGATTAAGGTTAAGCGCCAGTGAAACTCGGTTTTCGCCGCCGGTGTTTTGGCGTTTAACAATTGACTTAAACTTAATTCTTCCGCTTCGGCAGAATCATCATTCACCGCTTTATGCCCTAAATACGCCTGATATTCATCAAAATGGGTAATGCGAAAATCCGGCAATGCCGCCGTGCCCTCAAAGCGTTCGCTGTTTTGCAGATTCAGCACCTGATCGCCGTTCGGTAGCGCTTTTAATTCGCCTTTTTCCGCCACGATCACCGACGGCTTGGTTTGTCCGCGCGGTTGCGTTTGGAACACATAAACGTTATTGATTTGATTATTTTGAATGTCATCGATGAACAGCACGAAATCGCTGTTGTTGGCGGTAACGAATTGCCCGGCAGACAATGCGCCCATATTCGGATTGGCTTTGGCGTCTTCCACAATTTCCGTTTGCTTGTGAATCGCCCAAGGTGTCAGCCAAAGGGCGTTATAAGCCGCCACACCTGACGTTAATAAGGAAAGCAACAGCACAACTTTGACTAAAATCGGCTGTCCCACGCCGCAGGCACGCATTACGGTAATTTCACTTTCCGCATACAAACGCCCGAGCGTCAGCAAAATGGCGATGAACAAACAGAGCGGCAGCATGAGCTGCGCCATGGTCGGCATACCTAAACCGAGTAAATAAAAGACCAAATCCGCCGGCACCTGACCGTTTGCGGCGGAACCCAGTACACGCACCAGTTGCTGACAGAAAAAGATCAGCAACAGAATAAATAAAATCGCAATCTGGCTTTTAAAAATTTCTTTGGTTAAATATCGGGTTAAAATCACTTTATCGTCCATTTTTCTCTTGCAATTTAAGCAAAAGAGATTAAATTCATTTCGATTAAAACAGGCAAATTGCTTGATTTGCCTAAATAATAAGTAGCGTATGATACCTTAATTTGACATTTAAAACAGCAAAATAAGCGAGGAAAAAATGAAGTATAGTGCTCAACAATGTGCCATTAATCAGCCTGCGGACTGCCTGATTGTGGGCATTTTTGAAGAGAAAACCCTATCCCAAAGTGCGGTGGAAATTGATAAGGTTTCCGGCAATTATCTCAGCAATTTGGTGGAAAGCGGCGAAATCAGCGGCAAATTAGGGCAAACCGCCTTGTTGCGTCATGTGCCGAACATCGCCGCCGAACGCGTGCTGGTGGTGGGTTGCGGCAAAGCCGGCGATCTTAATGAACGTCAATACAAACAACTGATTCAAAAGACCGCACAAGCGTTAAAAGAAACGCAGGCAAAAAGTGCGGTCAATTTTTTAACTGAAATTCCGCTTAATCAACGGGCGCTTTACTGGAACATTCGCTTCGCGGTGGAAACCATCGAACAGGATTTATACCAATTCACCCAATTCAAAAGCCAAAAAACAGCGGAAAAATCCACCGCACTTTGTGATGTGATTTTTAACGTGGATGCCAAAGATCAAACCGTTGCCGAACAGGCAATTCAACACGCCTCCGCTATCGCGTTGGGCGTGCGCCTTGCCAAAGATGTGGCGAACTGCCCGCCGAATGTGTGCAACCCAAATTATCTGGCGGATAAAGCCTTAGATTTAGCAAAAACCTCATCGCTCATCAAAACCACGATTGTCAACGAAGCCGACATGGAAAAATTAGGCATGGGCGCTTATCTGGCGGTGTCTCGCGGTTCCCGTAATGAAGCAAAACTTTCCATCATGGAATACCGCAACGCGCCGAATCCGAACGCCAAACCCATTGTGTTGGTGGGCAAAGGCTTAACTTTTGATGCCGGCGGGATTTCTCTCAAACCCGCCGCCGACATGGACGAAATGAAATACGACATGTGCGGCGCTGCATCCGTTTACGGCGTGATGAACGCATTAGCACAGTTGCAACTGCCGTTAAACGTTATCGGCGTGATGGCGGGCTGTGAAAATCTGCCTGACGGCAACGCTTATCGCCCGAGCGACATTCTCACCACCATGAACGGCTTAACGGTGGAAGTGTTGAACACCGATGCGGAAGGACGTTTAGTCTTGTGCGACACTTTAACTTACGTGGAACGCTTTGATCCCGAAGTCGTCATCGACATCGCCACCTTAACCGGCGCGTGCGTGGTGGCGTTGGGACAACACAACAGCGGCTTGGTTTCCACCCATGACGACATCGCCGCCGCCATTGAAAACGCGGCGCAACAAAGTGCCGATAAGGCGTGGCGTTTGCCGTTAAGCGAAGAATATCAAGAACAGCTTAAATCCAACTTCGCCGACTTAGCCAACATCGGCGGACGCTGGGGCGGTGCAATTACCGCCGGGGCGTTCCTTGCCAACTTCACTAAGAAATATCCGTGGGCGCACCTCGACATCGCCGGCACCGCGTGGCTACAAGGCGCCAACAAAGGCGCCACCGGCAGACCGGTTTCCCTGCTGGTGCAATTCCTATTGGATCGGGTGAAGTAAAAACGCGTAAAAAAATGACCGCACTTTATCCGAAAACGCAAAGTGCGGTCGTTTTACAAGCTAAAAATCATCACATTTGGTTATAACCTATGACGAAAATCTATTCGATTTCCGAGGGTTAAATGGATTTAATTTGTTGGTTTATTTTCAAGGAGTAAATAATGTTAATCGTCACCTTAGCGATTTTCGCACTGGTCCTGGTTTTCCTGGGCTATTTATACAAAAAAACACAAAAATTGGGACAAACGGTTTTTGTCGGGTTATTACTGGGTTTGGGTGCCGGCGCCTTGTTGCAGAGCACCGGCGACCAAGCGCTCATTACCACTGCATTAGATTGGATGAATCTGGTCGGCGGCGGTTATGTACGTTTGTTACAAATGATCGTCATGCCGTTGGTGTTCGTCTCCATTTTATCGGCGATTACCCGCCTGAATCAGGCAAGTGCGCTGGGTAAAATCAGCTTCAGCGTGCTTTCCGTATTGCTGGTAACCACCGCCATTGCGGCATTTATCGGCATTGTGATGGTTTACGTATTCGGTTTATCGGCAGAAGGTTTGGTTGCCGGCGAACGTGAAATGGCGGCGCAAGCCAAAGTATTAGGGCGCGTGGATCAGGTCAGCGGCTTAACCGTACCGGCAATGCTACTCTCTTTCATTCCGAAAAATCCGTTTGCCGAACTCACCGGCGCGAATCCGACATCCATCATCAGTACGGTGATTTTCGCCGCGTTCCTTGGTGTGGCGGCATTGAGTTTACGTAAGGAAGACCAAGCCTTGGGCGATCGCATTGCACAAGGGGTGGAAACCTTAAACAAACTGGTCAGCCGTCTGGTGCGTTTCGTGATTCGTTTAACGCCTTATGGTGTTTTTGCCCTCATGATTAAGGTTGCCGCCACCTCCAAATGGGCGGATATTTTAAATCTGGGGACATTCATCGTGGCATCCTATATCGCCATCATTTTGATGTTCGTCGTACACGGTGTGTTACTTGCCTTATCCGGTATTAACCCGATCGATTACTTCAAAAAAGTCATGCCGACATTGACCTTCGCTTTCAGCTCCCGCTCCAGCGCAGCAACCATTCCGTTAAATATCGAAACCCAAACGGATAAACTGGGCAACAACCCGGCGATTGCCAATTTCTCGGCAACTTTCGGAGCGACTATCGGGCAAAACGGTTGCGCGGGAATTTATCCGGCAATGTTAGCCGTTATGATCGCACCGACCGTGGGCGTCGATCCGTTTAGTGTCAGCTACATCGCCACGCTGGTCTTGGTGGTCGCCATCTCCTCCTTCGGTATCGCAGGTGTCGGCGGCGGCGCCACTTTCGCGGCAATCGTGGTGCTTTCCACATTAAATTTACCGCTTGAGTTAGTGGGTTTGCTAATTTCCATTGAACCGCTCATCGACATGGGCCGTACCGCCCTTAACGTCAACGGCGCGATGACGGCAGGCACATTAAGCAGCAAGTGGTTGAAATTGAAAGACTAAGATTTCGTTTTAAAAAATACTGAAAGAAATGACCGCACTTTATTTGAAAAGATCAAAGTGCGGTTACTTTTAGTGGCGTTTTTAATGAGGTTCACAACCGAACAATCGCCAACGTTTTGCCTAACGGCGCCAACATTTTCAACAAAGTTTCAATTTGCGGATTAGACTGCCCTTTTTCAATACGGGCGATAACCGGCTGTTTTACGCCGCTCATTTCTTCCAGCTTTTTCTGCGAAATGCCTAATTCTTGGCGTGCATGAATTAATTCAGCGATTAAGGCTACGCGCAAATCGCTTTGCTGAAGCTCTTCTTTTGTGAAAATCGCCTGTTCCAATTCAGACCAATTTGTGCCTAACGGACTCATTTTCTTCATTTTTTAGTCTCTCCATTAAATCTATTAAACGTTTTTGTGCAATCCGAATTTCACGTTTCGGTGTTTTTTGTGTTTTTTTAATAAATTGAGGCATAGTAGACAAAATAGTTGGTAATTTTGCCCTTTTTA
>JACAWG010000005.1 GCA_017160915.1 Aggregatibacter actinomycetemcomitans | reverse complement strand
GGGCGGTGCAAAGGAATAAACCGGTTTCTCCCGCCTGTAAATCCCCTTTGAGCACCTCATACGCCACCGCACCGTGCGGTTCGCATAAATAACCGAGTTTGTGCATTGCACGTAATGTTTCTTCCGTTTGCGCATCGGAAATTGCCGCCGAATGTAATTCGGTTAACGCCCAGCCGTTATGTTTGAACAATTCTTCCACGCGCGGCCAGTTATTCGGACGGGAAACGTCCAT
>JACAWG010000004.1 GCA_017160915.1 Aggregatibacter actinomycetemcomitans | reverse complement strand
CCAACCTTGGCAAGGTTGTGCTCTACCAACTGAGCTATTCCCGCGTTTGCTGTTAGTGCGGTGCATTTTACTGACTTATCTAAAACTGTCAACAAACAATTAAAAAAAACGGTGAGTTTGTTGAAAAAAAATGCAAAAGGTTAAAAAAATTTCGGGGTTAAATTTTAATTTGTGCAATCAAGTAGTTATAAAATCTCCTTTTATCAAATGGGAGTTTATGCCAAAATGAAGCACATTTTTTATAAAAAGTGCGGTATAAAAATATTTTGTTTTCGCGGAGGATTTATGACACAAAAATATGCGATTGATACCCTATTAGCCCAAGCCGGCAATCGCACCGACGAGCGCACAGGCGCCGTTTCCACCCCAATTTTCCTTTCTACCGCTTACGGACACCACGGCATTGGTGAAAGTACCGGTTTTGATTACACCCGAACCAAAAATCCTACTCGCGCGGTATTAGAAGAGACTATCGCACAATTGGAAAAAGGCGAACGCGGTTTTGCTTGTTCTTCCGGCATGGCGGCAATTCAATTATTGATGTCATTATTTACGTCACCCGATGAGTGGATTGTGTCCAGCGATGTTTATGGCGGAACTTATCGTTTATTGGATTTTTGTTACAAAAATACCAACGGCGTCAAACCGGTTTATGTGAATACCGCTTCCGTTCAGGCGATTGAAGGGGCGATTACACCTAACACCAAAGCGATTTTTATCGAAACTCCCTCCAATCCGTTAATGGAAGAATGCGATGTGGATGCCATTGCCAAGGTGGCGAAAAAGCATAATTTATTACTTATTGTCGATAACACATTCCTCACGCCGGTGTTATTCCGTCCAATGGAACACGGGGCAGACATTGTGATTCATAGCGGAACCAAATATATTGCCGGACATAATGACGTTTTAGTCGGTTTGATTGTCGCGAAAGGGCAAGAACTGTGTGATCGCCTGTTTTACATCCAAAACGGTGCGGGTCCGGTGTTATCGCCGTTTGATTCCTGGTTAACCATTCGCGGTATGAAAACCTTGGCATTGCGTATGCAACGTCATGAAGAAAATGCCAAAGCGATTGCCGAATTTTTGCGTCAACAACCGCAGGTGAAAGATGTGTTGTATCCGAATAAAGGCGGTATGTTGTCTTTCCGTCTGCAGGACAAAAACTGGGTGAATGCGTTCTTGAAAGCGATTAAATTGATTACGTTCGCCGAAAGCCTTGGCGGCACGGAGAGTTTCATTACTTATCCGGCAACCCAAACACACATGGATATTCCGGAAGCGGAGCGCATTGCGCGCGGTATCACCAATAATCTGTTGCGTTTTTCCGTCGGGTTGGAAAATGTGGAAGACATCAAAGCGGATCTGGCACAGGCGTTTGCACAGCTTAAATAAATTTAATGTATTTGGAGGGCAAAATGAAAGTTGCAGTATATAGCACGAAAAGTTATGACCGAAAATATTTAGAGTTAATTGATGCTAAATATGGCTTGGATTTGGAATTTTACGATTTCATGCTCAGTGAGCGCACGGCAAAAATGGCGGAACATTGTGAAGCCGTATGTATTTTCGTGAATGATGACGGAAGCCGAAAAGTGTTGGAAAAACTCGCCGCACTTGGGGTAAAAATTATTGCCTTGCGTTGCGCCGGGTTTAATAACGTGGATTTAAAAGCCGCACAAGAACTCGGGTTGACGGTTGTTCGTGTGCCGGCATATTCGCCGGAAGCGGTGGCGGAACATACGGTCGGCTTAATGATGACGTTAAACCGTCGTATTCATCGCGCTTATCAACGCACCCGTGAAGCGAACTTCTCCCTGGAAGGGCTGATCGGTTTCAATATGCACGGTCGCACCGTCGGCGTTATCGGCACAGGTAAAATCGGTATTGCGGTCATGCGTATTTTAAAGGGCTTCGGTATGCACATTTTAGCTTTCGATCCGTTCAAAAATCCGGCAGCGGAAGAATTGGGCGCAGAATATGTCAGCCTGGATGAGATTTATCGACGTTCTCATGTTATTACCTTGCATTGCCCGGCAACACCGGAAAACTATCATTTGCTGAATCGCGAAGCCTTTGCCAAAATGAAAGACGGCGTGATGATCATCAACACCAGTCGCGGTACGCTGATTGATACCCAAGCGGCAATTGATGCGTTGAAACAACGTAAAATCGGTGCTTTAGGTATGGATGTATATGAAAATGAAAGAGATTTATTCTTTGAAGATAAATCCAACGAAGTGATCCTGGATGACGTATTCCGTCGTTTATCCTCTTGCCACAACGTATTATTAACGGGGCATCAGGCGTTTTTAACGGAAGAGGCGCTAACCAGCATTGCCGATGTTACTTTGTCCAATATTTATGCTATCGGCAAAGGCAAACCTTGCGACAATGTAGTTTTGCCTTCTTAGCTTTTAGCAATTAAACTAATTTGTGTTATTCGCGTAGTGCTATGCTATTATGCGCGAACACTTTTACAGCAACATATTAAACAAAATAAGGAAAGAAAATGAGTGAAGTATTACATTCCAGCGATGCAACATTTGTTGCAGACGTATTAAATTCAGAAGTTCCGGTATTATTAGATTTTTGGGCGCCATGGTGCGGACCGTGCAAAATGATCGCGCCAATCCTTGATGATTTGGCAGCAGAATTTGACGGTAAAGTAAAAATCGTGAAAATCAATATTGACGATAACCAAGCCACACCGGCGCAATTCGGTGTGCGCAGCATTCCGACATTGTTACTGTTTAAAGACGGTAAACCGGTAGCAACCCAAGTCGGCGCATTACCAAAAAATCAATTGGCTGCGTTCATTAACCAAAATATCTGATTTTAGTCAGAATAAAAACGCCGAGTATATTATGCTCGGCGTTTTGTTTTACAGGCATAGTAGACAAAATAGTTGGTAATTTTGCCCTTTTTAAGC
>JACAWG010000003.1 GCA_017160915.1 Aggregatibacter actinomycetemcomitans | reverse complement strand
GCAACTAATGCGAGTACATCGGCTTCTCAAGCATCAACCTCTGCGAGTAATGCAAGCAGCTCTGCAACAGCAGCCTCAGGCTCAGCCGGTGCAGCAAGTACTTCAGCCAGTCAAGCGGGTTCGTCTGCAACCGCGGCATTAAGTTCGGCTTCAAGTGCATCCACATCGGCAACTAATGCGAGTACATCCGCTTCTCAAGCATCAACTTCAGCGAGCAATGCAAGCAGTTCCGCCTCCGCTGCGTCAACATCAGCGGATTCGGCAGCAACCTCAGCAACGCAAGCGTCAAGTTCTGCGTCTGCTGCGGGATCTTCAGCGAGCGAAGCCAGCACTTCCGCAAGTAAGGCTGATAGCTCGGCGACAAAAGCAGAAAATTCAGCAACAGAAGCAAGCACTTCAGCAAGTAATGCGAGTACATCCGCTTCTCAAGCATCGACTTCAGCGAGCAATGCAAGTAGTTCCGCATCTGCCGCCTCAACATCAGCGGATTCAGCAGCAACCTCAGCAACGCAAGCGTCAAGCTCTGCGTCAGCAGCGGGATCTTCAGCGGATAAAGCGGATAGTTCTGCGAGTGCAGCAAGCACATCGGCGGTATCTTCAGCTTCTTCTGC